>JAAUZI010000054.1 GCA_014804645.1 Lachnospiraceae bacterium
CCCTGCACGTTACACAGTCTCGTTCCCAAAGGATGCTTCTGTCCCAGCAGATACGGCATCAGCGGCTGCATTCCGGCTACATTAAAGAGAACTCCCGTAGAACCGTCAGATACAAGGGAAACTGCCCCTACATCTACATGTCCACGCTCTATATAAAATTGTTTCCAGGTTTTTCTCAGTTCATCTGAAGTGAATTGTCTCATTTTAATCTCCATTCTTGCCGGCAGCCCGCAAATTGCATGCATACGAAGTATGCATTGCGCCAGCACAAATTTGTATGTGAAAAATTTATTTTTCACACTATCCTCTTCTCATTCTTCCTCATCAGCACTTTGCCGCTTAAAAAGCAAGCTTCTCTGCAAAGTAAACGTCCAGATCCGCAATTGCAATACGCTCCTGCTCCATGGAATCACGGAATCTTACCGTTACGCAGTTGTCTGTCTCAGAATCAAAATCATAGGTCACGCAGAAAGGCGTTCCGATTTCATCCTGACGGCGGTATCTTTTACCGATATTGCCCCTGTCATCAAACTCACAATTATATTTCTTGGAAAGCTGGGTAAAAATCTTTTCCGCACCCTCATTCAGCTTCTTGGAAAGAGGCAGCACACCAATCTTTACCGGTGCCAGCGCCGGATGGAAATGAAGCACGGTCCGCACATCTCCCTCACCAATCTCTTCCTCATCATATGCACCGCAGAGAACCGCAAGGAACAGTCTCTCTACGCCCAGAGAGGGCTCAATGACATACGGAATGTATTTTTCACGCTTCTCATCATCAAAATAACTCATATCCTGTCCGGACACATTCTGATGCTGGGTCAGGTCATAGTTGGTCCTGTCCGCAATCCCCCAAAGCTCACCCCAGCCAAAGGGGAATAAGAATTCAATATCGGTTGTTGCCTTTGAATAGAAAGATAATTCCTCCGGATCATGGTCACGGACACGCATCTCTTCCTCTTTCATGCCAAGACTCTTTAAAAAGTCGATACAATACTGTTTCCAGTATGCAAACCATTCCAGATCTGTATTAGGTTCGCAGAAAAATTCCATTTCCATCTGCTCAAATTCTCTTACACGGAAAATAAAATTGCCTGGTGTGATCTCATTTCTAAAGGACTTACCCACCTGACAGATGCCGAACGGGATCTTCTTGCGGGAAGTTCTCTGTACATTCTTAAAGTTAACAAAAATCCCCTGTGCGGTCTCAGGCCTTAAGTACACCGTGTTCTTGGCATCCTCTGTAACGCCCTGGAAGGTCTTGAACATCAGATTGAACTGGCGGATATCCGTAAAATTATGTTTGCCACAGGTAGGACAGGGAATCTGGTTTTCATCGATGAAATTCTTCATTTGCTCCTGACTCCATCCGTCTACTGAAGCTTCCAGCGTGATTCCCTTTTCTGCCACATAATCTTCAATGATCTTGTCTGCACGAAACCGTTCATGACACTCCCGGCAGTCCATAAGGGGATCGGAAAAGCTTCCCAGATGTCCGGATGCAACCCATGTCTGGGGATTCATCAAGATAGCACAGTCAACGCCTACATTGTAAGGACTTTCCATTACAAATTTCTGCCACCATGCCTTTTTAATATTATTTTTCAGTTCCACACCGAGATTACCAAAGTCCCATGTATTGGCAAGTCCCCCATATATTTCGGAGCCGGGATATACGAATCCTCTTGACTTTGCCAACGCTACGATTTTTTCCATTGTTTTTTCCATGACACACATACCTTTCGTTCTTCTTTATTGTTAATTATTTTTGTTTCCGTAGGATCTGCCAGCATCTGCCGCCAGACGTTATTTATATAAAACATATCCCAACCCATCACCGGAAAGCTGTATATTTTTCCGATCACTTGAGACTGTAACATTATCACTGATATATTCTGCCTTTCCGTTCAGAAAAACAGGCTCCTGTGCATCCGTAATAAGGAGTTTATAGTCCTTCATGGCAAGAATATCCCCTCTGCCCACTGTGTCATTGGTGTCCTTTGCCCCGCTTAAGACCACATTAAGCTCATATTCTTCCCCGGCTTTTTCCGTACTTCCCACAAAGAAAACAGCGTGATTAAAGTCGGCATAGTCCTCCGCCTCCTGATATATCATACGTACCGTTACCACACCACTGTCTACATCAATCTTTTCAACATTGATCCTTCCGCTTCCTGCCACTTTATTATAATCCGCCGCTTCCGTCAGAATGCTCTGCTGAAGCTCTTCACTGTCGTAATATTCCTGCTCAAAGCTCTCTACAATATGAGAAAGTATGGTTCCGTCTTTTTGTACGGTAATTGAAGTAACCTCCTCGCCTTCGCTTTTCTCACATGCAGATATAAGAAGCATAACTGCCCCCAAAAGCAAACATGTTTTTATTTTAGAACTAAAACGAAATCCGGTCATCATTTTATCCAAACCCTTTGCTCAATTTACCCAATCAATTATATATGACTTACCTGCGTTTTTCAACACAAAACTTTTGACACAAAATCCTTTGTCTGCTATTTCATTTCCCGCAAAATCTCCAGACTCTTAAATTTCTTATCCACAAACCGCTTTCGATATATTTCCGCTATATATGAAAGCTCCACAAGAACCTTATCTGTCACCGTAAAGGTATAAAGCTTTTCCACTCCGGTATTTACAATATAGGAAAGTGTATATAACGTGGAATCCAGAAATTGTTCCTGTCCCGGCGGTCCCGGATATTCACCGTTTAAAGAAAGTGCTTTAATTTCAAATATGTACTGCACCAATACGTTAGAAAGTCCCTGATGCAAAAGTGCCCGAAGAGACTGGTATAAAAGCTTTAACATCTCCTTTTCATCACTGTTTTCCCTCGTATAATAATCCATCACCTCAAGAAAATACATACCATAGCATGCCAGCTCATAATCGGTCCGAAATTCTTCAAAATAATTACTGATGCCTGCTTCCGCTATACTATAGGCGGTTCTTCCTTCATAGAGGACAAATCGTCCAAAACAAAAGGGATTGGTGGAAGCAAGCAGCTTGCTGGCCTGCTTTCTCGCACCTCTGGCAAAAGCTGCGATCTTCCCCCTCTCCCTTGTGAGTATCACTACACGCCGGTCATATTCCCCGACCGGTTCCGCTTTTAAAATCATCCCTGTAACACTGACCTGTTCCTGCACCTTTCGAAACTCCCTCATTCCTATCTGACCCGTTTAAGGGTTCAAATTCCCCCAAAGCTCCTTCTCCGTACATGCGGTAGGCCAGATAATCATCAATCTTTCCTGTACTTAAAAACTGCTCCCAGTAATTTGCTGCTCTCATCCTGTGCCCCCTATATATCAAAAGGTATAATACAAAACCATGATATTAGGGTATGCCTTTTTCTTTTTTCTATTCGTCCTCCGAAGGATTATACCCAAAATTTTTGAGTAAGAAATCACTGTCCCGCCAATCCTTTTTCACCTTCACCCAAAGCTGTAGATTAACCTTACATTCCAGCAGTTTTTCTATGTCGGTTCTGGCGTTGGAGCCAATTTTCTTGAGCATGCTGCCCTGCTTTCCGATGATTATTCCCTTGTGGGAATCCCGCTCGCAGATAATGGTAGCATCGATATCCGTAATCTGTCCTCTGCTCTTCATCTTCTCAATTGTGACGGCAATCCCGTGTGGAATCTCTTCCTCCAGACAGCGAAGCGCCTTTTCCCTGATCAGCTCTGCCACAATTTGACGCATGGGCTGATCCGTTATGGTATCTTCATCATAAAAAGCGGGGCCGTAAGGAAGATATTTCATAATGCATTTGATCAGTTCCGTCGTGTTGTCATTTTTCAATGCGGACACCGGAACAATTTCCGCAAAATCCATTTCTTTCCGGTAGGTGTCAATAAAGCCGAAAAGTTCCTCTTTTTTGACTGTATCAATCTTGTTGATCACAAGAATCACCGGTACATTCACTTTCCTTAATTGTTCCAAAATATGCTGTTCACCGGCTCCGATAAAATTAGACGGTTCCACCAGCCACAGGATCACATCCACCTCCGTAAGGCTCCGGTGGGCAATCTTTACCATATAATCCCCCAGACGGTTCTTTGCCTTATGAATCCCAGGCGTGTCTATAAACACAATCTGTCCTTCCTCTGACGTGTAAACCGTCTGTATCCGGTTTCTGGTTGTCTGAGGTTTACTGGAGGTTATGGCAATCTTCTGCCCGATCAGCCGATTCATCAGTGTGGATTTTCCTACATTGGGTCTGCCGATCAATACGGCAAACCCTGATTTATACTGGTCACTCATTCTTTTGTTTTTCCTTTTCTTCTTCCGGCTTATTGGAAACTTTATTGGAAACTTTCCTGCTGCGGTTCTTTTTCAGCACCGACCGGATAATAAACACAACAATCGCAATGATTATCCCCCATAGAAGAACATAAGGAATGCTAATAATCAGTCCTATGACGAAATTCAAAATTCCTGCTCCCACTCTGGTAAGATTTTTCCAAAATCCTGTTGCAATCTTCTCGCCAACGCTCTGCTCCTTCACCGGCGTAAGCTGCTTAACTTCCTCAATAGACAAATTAATGGTACTGTAGGAAACCTGGTTATCCATCGTCCGAAGCTGTGACTCCATACTCTCAATCTGATAACGAACCTCCGACAACCGGCTTTCAATTGAAATAATGTCTTCGATATTTTCCGCCTGCTCCAAAAGCTCTAACAATCTGTCCTGCTCCGCCACAAGCGCTTTCTTATGACTCTCCATATCCACATATTGAAGAGTCACATCCGTAACACGCTCGTTCCGGCTGATCACATTGGAAACCTCCGCCACCTCAGAAAGGAAAGTGTTAAGCTTCCCTGCCGGAATACGAATGGTCAGGCTGGCATTTCTGGTTGACCTTCCTCGATATGCGCTTCCATTATAAGTGTAGCTCTCTTCTATGTAACCGGCGAGCGCTTCTGTCTTCTGCTCAATGGTGGTAAGAAGATCATCAAACTCCTCTGTCTCCACCTCAAGATCCACGTTTTTAATCAGCTTCCTGCTGGTATCCGCTACCTCCGGCGATTCACTACCATCTGTCTTCGCTTCCAGAGCCTCCGCCGGTTCCTCCGCCGCATAACCGTTTTCCTGCGCATAGCTGTAAATATCATCTGACAAATAACCGGTTCCGGTGTCATACGCCTCTTCCGTTACTGCTGCCGGCGTATCTGCATACTTGTTGCTGCTGCCTCCGCATCCTGCAAGAACCAATCCCAGTATTGCTGCTAAAGATAATACCTTCCAC
Organism: Lachnospiraceae bacterium; assembly: GCA_014804645.1. Taxonomy (GTDB): domain Bacteria; phylum Bacillota; class Clostridia; order Lachnospirales; family Lachnospiraceae; genus Acetatifactor. The sequence continues at coordinate 5,259 of JAAUZI010000054.1, forward strand.
TTTTTCATAACATTCCTCCCTGATTTACTATATGTTTTCCGACCGGAACCCCGGCCGGAACTGTTATGTCATAGTAGATACGTTTTGCCTGCGCGGATTTATGGATATTTATCAAAATTAAATGTTAAAATAATTAATATCCTCATTCTGCTGACACTTTATGCATGAAAAAGCTGGTCAATCTCTCCGAAAAGATCTTTATTCTCTTTAATCTTCTCTCCATTTCCTACTACGCAAATGCAATCCTCTTCCATAAATGCCTGAACATACTTATAAAGCTCCCGAAGCTGCTCTGCCGTAGTGTTCAAAACCTCATCCCGCTCCTTTTGCACTTTTTCCATGGATAATCCGGTAAGATATCCGCCTTTGGAATAGCTTCCTCTGGTAGCAGGTGTCATAGGTGTGTCCAATTCACTGACTGCTCCGATAATAAACTGTGTCACCGTCCGCTCATCTAATTTGGCCTGTCTGATATAATCAGCAGCCTGTTCATAGACCTGAACCGTCTTATCCAGATTGGGATCCCGGTAAGAAACAAAATATCCGTCACCGTTCCGGTAAAATCCGCACATACATCCGTAAGCTCCGCCCTTTACCCGAACCTGATTCCAAAGATAATCATAGCCCATCATCACCTTAAGTACTTTTAGAGAACCAGTATAGGGGAGTCCACGATTTATAAAATTCCCTGCACGGCACACGAACTGCACCTGTCCGGCAGTCAGGAAGCCTTCATTCTTTTTCTCAAAGGAAGGAGTAAAGCCTTCTCCACTGACCGGTTCTGTGAACAGTTCTTTTTTCAGTTCCGCAACCTTTTCCCCGATTCCTGCAAATCCCTCTTGGGTAGCCGTTAGATCCACCATAAGATTTTCCGGCCGGAAAATGTAACGAACAAGTTCTTTTAAGTTTGCTGTCAATTCTTCCTTTTTATTCTTATAATCACCGGTAATCTCCTCCAGAAGGCGACATTGGGGAATACCGCTGATCTGTTCCGATACAGCAGCCGTAGGTGAAAAATAAGATAAAGTCCGGATAAGCGCTGTGGAATGTCCGGCTCCCGTCATCGCCGTCTGCATTCGGGATTTTGCTTCAGATAAAATCTCATATAATCTCTTAGTATCATCAAATTTGGAAGTTAAAATGATCTCCTTCATCAATTCAAGAGCTTTATCCCGTTTTTCATAAAGCGCTTTTGACTGGATTTCCAAAGTCACTTTATACTCACTCATATTTTCCGCGTTTGTATATGTGTTCACAGAAGCCTTGATTCCACCGGTGTGGATATTGACCTCATCAAACAGCTCCCCATAACCAAAATGCTCCGTATCCACCATTAGAAGCGCTGCTTTTAAGATTCCCACATAAGGAAACAGACGTGCCGGAACCTGCCCAAGATCAAAGATCAGGTTCAGGTAAGCAATCTTGTTGGTAAAAATATCATGAAGCAAAACCGTGGTATCTTCCACCTTATTTACTTCATTGACATAACCGGCCGCTTCCTTTTTCATATCCGATCTGGCAAGAAGCGGAATGGTCTTTAAATCCTCCTCGCTGCTCTCTTCCTCCTGATATGCCCGAAGCGCTTTCGTCTGATCCACAATTTCCATACATTCTTTCTCGGAAAGAGATGCCTTAAAGCTTTGAAGCCGCCCTGAAAGCTCCTGATCCTTCTTTGTGGTAAGACCCGGAACCGGCTTTACGGTAAGGATCGTCTTATGGGAATTCTTCAAAATATACTCATCGATCAGCTTTTCATAGTAATCCGAATCAATTGCCTCTCTCAGCCATTCATAAGTCTTATTTGCCTCAATATGCATAAAAGGCGCACTCTCATCATAAAGCCAGCTGTCAAGTGCCTGCAGTCCCAGCATCAACCCTCTGGGATAAGAGCCAAAATCCGCCTCCCGATAGCGAAATTCAAAATAATTAATGGCCGCTTCCAAAGATCTCCGGTTCAGCCCATTTTTAACCAGATCTGAAAGCACCTGTTCAATTACCTGTATAAACTCTTCTTTCTGCCCACTCTCCGTATTTTTGGCTATTACAGAAAAATACGGCTGAAGGATTCCATTCTCAAGAGTACTGTATACATCCAACCCGATTCCATGATCCAAAAGTGCCTGCTTGATGGGGGCGCCCGGTGCAGAACAGAGCACATAGTCGAGTACCTGAAGGGCCACATAGAGCTTCTGATCCAGACAGCTTCCTATCGAAACATTATAGGTAAGGTACGTATTCTTTGAAACAGGTTCGTCCTCCATAATAGGATATTCTTTGACAATCTCCTTCGGAGCCTCAAAAGCTTCTTCCTGCGTAATTGAAGAATCAACCTTTAATTCTTCAAAAGAAGAAAAATAATTCTCGTCAATAAATGTTAAATACTCGGCCGCATCCAGATTTCCATACAAATATACATAGCTGTTTGACGGATGATAGTATTTTCTATGGAAATCCAGAAATTCCTCATAGGTAAGCTCAGGAATCACCTCCGGGTCGCCTCCTGACTCAAGACCATAGGTAATGCCCGGATACAGAGAATTCATGATCTCTCTCTCCACCACATCATCCGGAGTGGAAAAGGCTCCCTTCATTTCATTATAGACAACTCCGTTTATCTTAAGCTCATCCTCTGCATCTTCCATCTCATAATGCCAGCCCTCCTGACGAAATATCTTCTCCTCCCGGTAAATATTGGGATAAAGAACCGCATCCAGATAAACATGCACAAGATTCTTAAAATCCTTGTCATTGCAGCTTGCAACCGGGTATACTGTCTTATCCGGATATGTCATGGCATTTAAAAAGGTGTTTAAAGATCCTTTTGCCAGTTCAATAAAAGGATCCTTCACCGGAAAGTTTTTGGAACCGCAGAGCACGGAATGCTCTAAGATATGCGCTACGCCGGTACTGTTTGTGGGCGGGGTGCGGAACCCAATATAGAACACCTTATTTTCATCGTCATTAAGTAAAAGAACCACCTTGGCACCTGTCTTTTTGTGTTTCAAAATGTACCCTTCTGAATTCAGATCCGTTATCCTTCTACGCTCTACTACTTCGTATGTTTTTAGATCTTCTACCTGCTGTTTCATTGCTTTTCTCCTTTCATTCATTAAACGCTGAATGTCATCATCCCCAGCTTTGATATTATTATTTCCCTGATCATAACTCCTGATGCCTTTTTCTTTGCAAGATTCATATCTGTAAGATCCTTCAGAGAAAGAATCTGTTCTTCATACCGGATCTTTTCTTTTCCAAACATGCCTTTCTTTACTGTTTGAATCTGCACCTTCACCTTTATTTTTAGCTGATAAAATACTTCATACAAAAAAGAATCCCTGTCCAGATAATAAAACTGACTTTCCAAAGTGGTATCCGGAGAAGTCTCCTTTAAAACATAATGATTGATAATTGCTTTCAGCTTAAACGGTGTCATCTCCGCCGAAAGAAGTTCCTCGTAAGTATACTTGGCGCCGAGATAGAGACTCCCCGTATCCTGCATTACATATTTAAAATCCTCATAGCTGGATACATTTCCTGTTATGTTCATGATTCCCTCTCCAAATCTTCAATGGCAAAACCACTCATGCGCATAGCATCCTTAATAGACTTTAACGACATACCTGATTCACTGGCCAGCTCCTCCGCCGTAACCTTTCGATGAAGTTCGTTCGCAAGCTCCTTTGCCTTCTCGGCTACTTTATTGACCTTTTCCGCCACCTTTTTATCCTTGTCCGATTCCTGCATGTTTTCAACAATACAGTCCTCCATGGCATCCATCACCATGCGCATCAGGGCACCTTCTGCTTCCCTTGCATGCTCAAATGCCCCCAGACTGGTAACGCCCACGGTTAGAGCTACGTTTCCCTCTCCGATTAAATCCTCCAGATAAACACCCTGACCGGTATATAGTCTTGCTGTCTCCATTACCTGAGGAAG
>JAAUZI010000055.1 GCA_014804645.1 Lachnospiraceae bacterium
ACCACCGGAGTTTTTCACACCAGACCATGCGGTCCTGTGCGCTTATGCGGTATTAGCACCTATTTCTAAGTGTTATCCCCCAGTGCAAGGCAGGTTACCCACGCGTTACTCACCCGTCCGCCACTAAAACAGGAATCACTAGGTTTCATCCTGTTTCCGTTCGACTTGCATGTGTTAGGCACGCCGCCAGCGTTCATCCTGAGCCAGGATCAAACTCTCATGTTAAAAGTTTTTTCCTGCCAGTTGTTATCTGGCATTACTGTCTTTTGGTTCGTTCTCTGAAAATAGAATTTTCAGGGTTGCATTGCTGTTTATTTGTCAAGGAACAAGAGGTAAATAGCTACGCTATTAACCTCCTGCCGCATCTATTACTGCGACAGCTTTAATAGATTACCACACCATTCACCCAATGTCAACAGCTTTTTTAAAATTTTTTTTATTTTTTTGCATGGGCGCTAAAGCTGCAAAACCGGGAGCTGACTCATCACATTTTCCACCAGTTTCGCAACCACATTATATTGGTATATCTTTGTCAACAGTACACTTTCCCTTGTGTATTCCACAATCTGCTGACCTATCATGCCCAAATCGAAGTACATGATAAAAACATAAAGTATCTGTAGTATCAGAAACACTTCCAATACACCAAAAACTGCGCCCAGCACCTTGTTAAGCCAGTGGATCACCGGCAGCTTGGAAATCATTTTGGCTGAGAAGAGGACAACGTTCAACAGATGGTGCACAATGCCCAGCAGGGCCATCAGCACAACGACAATAACCACTCCCACTATCTCCTTCTCCATATAGCTGTGCAGACCTCGGCTGATCAGCACTACCATGATACCCATGACGACCAGCGTCACCAGAGAGACAATCTCTTTTACCATCCCCTTCTTGTATCCGTCAACAATTTTGAATAATGCGCATACCACCACAAGAATCAGCATAATATTCATTCGTATTTCCTCCTGCCTGTTGGTTTTGCAGTCCCTGCCAGTGCAGACTACTTCAACTGTATTGTATCGATCGAATTGTTAGTCATAATCAGATATCTGTAACTGTTTCCCTGAGGAATCATCACTCTCACCGATTTAGAAAACTCCCCCTGGTATTTATCCACTCCGCTGAATGTACGTATCAGACATTCCCGCTCATTGTATACAGCAAAGCTCTCCTGCCCGAAGAACAGATGGTCAAAATCCATATTAAACAGGAAATCGCCCAATCGCTCTCCGTTTCCCCGATATATCTGAAGCTTGTGCTGGGCGTCCACGGAATTGTTGTGGAACAACACTCCCACATAATTTTCATTGCTGTATACGCCCTGTATCTCTTCCTCATACAAATAAGTATTGGTCATCTCCGGAATCTGGGTGCCGCTGAAAAAGCGCAGACCGTCATCCCCCAGAGCATAAGCCGTCCCATTGGTCATAAAGCGAATGGTCGGAATCACCGTATCCGGAAAGGTGTATCCGTTCACATACCAGTCACTTTTGCCTTCGCCCACCGTTCCAAAATTGTAAAAGGCAACCCGGGATTTTATTACTCCCGAATCCACATAGATACAGGACAGTCCCAGGAGTTCCCCGTTGGGAGAGAGCGCGGACGCCGCGGGATAACCGCTTTGATTCATGGTGGTTCTCACCTCAAAGGTAGTTCCATCCGGATCATAGACGTATATCCAGGTGATTTTGGTATCTGCCACAGTCGCGGCGACCCGCCCCGTCTGCGCTACGGCTATACTGCGAATAGGCATAGTAGTATTGAACTCGGCAAGTATTTTGTCCTCGTTCAGCACATATATCTCACGGCCGTTGTAATCACCGATTGCCACCACATTCCCGCAGGTGGCAATAATCGGGTTCTGCATCTCGTACGTTTGATTCCACAGCACATTGCCCTTGGCGTCCGTGCAGTGAGCGCCGTCGTTACTGTAAGTCAGAATATGGTCGCCCAAGGGCATATTCACCGTTCCGTTTATCACTGCCACATCCACACTGCTGACCACCTCATATGAGGTGTAAATATGGTTCTTGTATTGCAGAACCACCAGAGCAATCAGGGCAATCAGAGCGGCAGCCACCAGCAGAAACCGATACACATGGGACAGTCTGTAACGCCGGATCTTATGCTGGTAATCAGTCTGTCCCTTCTCCCTTTTTTCTCTTTCCTGCCTGAAATTCCTGATATCTGCCATTCCGTCCCCCATCTGCCCGCTTTCACGAACATGCCTGCGTACTCCAATCTTTTTTCAGTATAGCACATTTTTCCCTACGGGAGTATAATTTTTTGTCCGATTTGAATATTATCCGGATTGACAATGCCGTTGAGGTCACAAATAGCCTGTACATAACTGTCATTTCCATATTGTCTGGTACTGATACCTATCAGCGTATCCCCCGCCTGAATCACGTAGCTCACCGGTTGAGACTGCTGTTGGGCCTCGATTTCAGCAATGGAAGGCCCCTGGGCAGGAACTTCCTGAGGATTGGCATTTTCCTGAGTATCCGGGTTCAGAGATTCCTGGGCTTGGTTATCCGGCTCCGCCGGTTCCTGTGGGTTCGGACTCTCTGTGGATTCCTGTGGAACCGGGCTGGGTGTCGGCTCGCCCAAAAGTTCCTGCCCGGGCTGTGAATCCGGCTGTGTCTGTTCCCCTTCCTTGTTCTGTTCCTCATCTTGCTGTTGATGTGACCCTTCTGCCACCGCCTGACCTGACACAGCTGTCGCTTGCTGGTTTTCCTGCAGGATAGCATCCGCCAGGCTGTTCTCCGCCATCAGTGTGCCCGAATTATACACCTCCGCCGTGGCCTCCCGCGCATCGTCCTCCTGCGAGCCATCTCCAGGCTCCGACTGCTCGTTCCAGAGCTGCGCCCAGAACTGTTTTGTCCGCTGCCCTATAGTTCCCTCTTCGTTTTCTCCTGTGATAGCCGCCACGCCTATCAGACACAACACCGCAAAAACTGCCACTGCCGACATGCGCATCATTTTTAGGGAAGATGCCTGGGCGGCGTCTTGAAAATTTCTTTCGGTATGCTTTTTCAGCTTGTCCGCGATGGGCATCACATTGGCTGAAGATCGACCCTTTTGCTCGTATTGATTGCGGCGTTCCTCCTGTTTTGCACGTGCCCTGTCATATTTTTCCTGTCCGTACTGCTCCGGTTGGTGATCCTGTGAATTATTGTCTATCATATAGGCAAGCATACTGTCATTTTTTTCATAGAAACATGCATATCCTTTTATGTACCGGCAGGCGTCCTGCTCCAGAATGTGCATTCCCTCCACCATGTCGCCTTCAAAGATGTGATATCCCAGGAATTCATATTCCGGAAAATAGCGCTGTCTGAGGCGCTCCACCTCCTGATTCTGCGCCTGAGACAAATGGCGCGTTGCCTTACTGATAGACAGAATCCGGCAGGCTCCGTAGATAAAGAAATATGACAGGTTCTGTTCCTTGGTGTATTTGCCGTACAGGGCGATAGCCAGCCCCTTTTCCTCCGTACCACGGCAGAGCTGTTTCATGTAAGAAACCACATAATCCTCCACATAGATCTTACATGTGCGGTCCGCTTCCCCGATTTGCGTAATATTTTTTGGTAATTCCATAAAAACACCTCCCACATCCCATGCTTTAAGATATACTTTCCAGCCGATATCAGCTATAAATATAGCATGGGTGTGAGAGGTATTTTATCATTCCTTGTCGTGAGGATCAAAAAAACCCTCGACATTTTTCTTATTCAAAACGGTATACGGTGGTGGAGTCGTACTCCCTTCCCTCTCCAAACACGCAGGAGGGGAATCCCGGCTGGTGAATGCTGTCGGGATAGTACTGGGTCTCCAGGCAAAGCCCGTCTCTCTTCTTATAAGACGCTCCATCCTTGCCGGATTGAGGAGCAATGCAGTTGCCCGCATAGAACTGCACTCCCGGCAGAGTAGAGCTGACGGTCATGCGACGACCGCTCTCAGGGGAAATCAGCACAGCAATTCTGCGCAGCTCTCCGTCCCAACCGTCCACGACCCAGTTATGGTCATATCCCTGAGTCAGCAGCAGCTGCTCAAAATTCTCTCCGATCTCTTTTCCTACAGTCTTAGGCTGGGTAAAATCCATCACCGTACCTGTCACCGCCGCAATCTCGCCGGTGGGAATGGCGCCCTCCACCACAGGAGTATAATGGGACGCCAGCAGCTGCAGCTGGTGGCCCTCAATGCTGCCGGACTTGTGCCCATTCAGATTGAAATATGTATGGTTGGTAGGATTCAGAACGGTCTTTTTGTCGCTGGTACCATGATAGTGCAGGGACAATCCGTTGTTCTCATCCAGGGTATATGTCACCTGCAGCACTTTGTTGCCGGGAAATCCCATATTGCCGTCCGCGTCTCTGATGGTGAACGTGACACAGCCCTCTCCGACCTGAGCCTCCCAGAGCTGCTTGTGGTACCCCTTGTCCATATGACTGTGCAGGTTGTTGGGGCCGTCATTCACATCTAGGGCATAGGAAACGCCGTCGATATCAAAAGCAGCGCCGCCGATGCGATTGGCGCTGGGACCGATGGTTGCGCCAAAAAAGCTGCCGTTGTCCATATAATCCGCTGCACTGTCAAAGCCCAGCACCACATCCTCCAGACTGCCCTCCTCATCCGGCACGAACAGGTTCACCAGGATTGCGCCCAGATCCGTCACCTCAGCCTTCATGCCATTTTGATTTTCCAGGGTGTAAAGGGTTGCCTCGTGCCCCTGGCCGTCCGATCCAAAACTTCTTTTTGTAATAGATATTGCCATTTCTCTGTCCTCCTATTAGAGTTCCGCATATTCCCTACTGACACACATATCCGGTGAACTACATATGTCCGCTCTGACGTCCATATGTAGTTCAGTGCGCCATTCGGGAATATGCTGTTTAGAGTTCCGCATATTCCCTACTGTCTTTTATTTCATATCTCCACGCGCCCCTCCAGCGCCCGCAGCAGCGTCACCTCGTCAATATACTCCAGGTCTCCGCCCACCGGTACGCCGCTGGCAATTCGTGTCACCCTGGTTCCTGTGGGCTTGATAAGCTTGCTGATGTACATGGCCGTAGTCTCTCCCTCCAGGCTGGAGTTAGTGGCGATAATGACCTCCTCCACATCCTCCCTCAGGCGTGACATCAGCTCCTTGAGCTTTATGTCATTGGGTCCGATCCCCAGCATGGGAGAAATGGCGCCGTGCAGCACATGATAGACTCCCTCATATTTGCCGGTCTTTTCATAAGCCGCCATATCCCGGGTGTTTTCCACCACCATAATCAGCCGGTGATTGCGTTTCGCGTCGGCGCACACGGGACATATGTCTCTGTCTGTCAGGGTAAAGCATTCGCCGCAATATCTGACATTTTCCTTGGCCTCCAGGATCGTCTGCGCCAGCCGGTTCACTTTGTCCTTGGGCATATTAATCAGATGAAAAGCCAGTCGCTGGGCTGATTTACCGCCGATGCCCGGCAGCGCCGCCAGCTCCTCTATTAATTTGTTGATATGACCGCTGTACAGTTCCATCAGAACGGAAAACCTCCCAGACCTCCGGTCATCTTGCCCATCAGCGCCTCGTTGGCCTCATCCGCCTGTTTCAGGGCCTCGTTGACAGCCGCCACAATCAGATCCTGCAGCATCTCGATATCATCGGGGTCAACTACCTCCTGGGTCAGTTTCACCCGCAGCACTTCCTTTTTGCCGGACACGGTCGCCTCCACTGCACCGCCGCCCACAGACGCTGTGAACTCCTTGGTCTCCAGCTCCTTCTGTCCTTCTTCCATCTGGCGCTGCATGCGCTGCGCCTGTTTCATCAGATTATTCATATTGCCCGGCATCATGCCGCCGGGATAGCCTCCACGTTTTGCCATGGGTTCGTTCCTCCTATTCTTCCTCAATCTCCATATTAACGCCCGGTATTCCCTGGCGCAGATCGTAATAAGTCTCCTCTATCTCCTGCTCGTCTCCCGCCACCTGGATATTGACCTCCATCTCCTTGCCGATATAGTCTGCAATCAGATTCTCTAACTGTTCCTTATTCTGGGGATGCTGGGTAAAGTAGTCCGACGCCACCCCGTCCTTAAGCACCAGCATCAGGTGACCATCTCCACCCAGACTGGGAACGGCTTCCTTTAGATATATTCTCATAGGATTCTCGGCATTGCCGACGATGGCTGGCCAGTGGCTGACTACCTCCCTCACGTCATCGGGAATGGCCTGGGGCCGCTGGGGCTTTTGCCTGGGGGCCCCTCCTGCATCGGATGCTCCCGGGGCCTGCCCCGGCATATATCCTGCTGGCGGCAATGCCACGCCTTTTTCTACCTTGTCCTCCACGTCCCTGATCCGCTCCAGCAGAGCCTCCTGAGAGGTCTCCATGCCGGGCCTGCACAGCTTTATCAGGGCGATCTCCACCAGTATCCGTTTCTGACTGGCATACCGAATCTGTCCCGACAACTCCGAGAAAATGCGGATATAGCGGATAATACTGTTCATATCCACCATGTCTGCCTCCTCTTTCAGCCGTGCCAGATTGTCCGAGGACATATCGATCACATCCTCCAGATTGTCCGAGGACTGCACTAACATCAGATTCCGCAGATACCAGGTAAAATCGGTTACAAACTGAGTCAACTCCCTGCCCTGCATGACGATCTCCTCCAGGAGCTGTACACAGCCCAGCACATCCCGCTCCAGCACACACCGCAGCAGGCGGCTGAACACCTCCGTGTCCACTGCGCCCAGCACGTCCAGCACCTTGTCATAGGTCAGCTCATTACCCAGATGAAATGCGACACACTGGTCCAGCAGACTCAGAGCGTCCCGCATGGAGCCATCCGCCGCCTTAGCTATATAGCGCAGCGCTTTCTCCTCCACCTGCACCTGCTCAATCTCTGTCAACTGCTGCATCCTGGCGGCAATGGTGTCAATGGTGATCCTCTTGAAATCATACCGCTGACATCTGGACAATATCGTGATAGGCAGCTTGTGCACCTCTGTGGTGGCCAATATGAAAATCACATAGGACGGCGGTTCCTCCAGAGTCTTGAGCAATGCATTGAAAGCGCCTATGGACAACATATGCACCTCGTCAATGATATAGACCTTGTACTTGCCCTCCGCCGGGGAGTAGGAAACCTCCTCCACTATCTCCCTGATATTGTCCACGCCGTTGTTGGAGGCGGCGTCAATCTCAATTACATTCATACTGGCGCCCGCCGCAATGGCACGACAGATGGCGCATTCCCCGCAGGGGCCGTCCTGGGTGGGATTTTCACAGTTTACTGTCCGGGCAAAAATCTTGGCTACACTGGTTTTTCCCGTCCCTCTGGTTCCGGTGAACAGATACGCGTGTCCGATACGGCCCGCCCGTATCTGGTTTTTCAGGGTTGTCACAATATGATCCTGCCCCTTCACATCCGCAAAGGTGCTGGGGCGAAATTTTCGGTACAACGCTGTATATGACATCTGCCTAATCTCCAAAGCTGATTCCCAGCAGCTTGGCCTCCTGTACAATGGTAGCGTCCGGCGACACCATCTTCAGCTTGCCCGCAACTTCCTCCAGAGGTACCCGCACCACCTCACGGTTTTTATAACCCACCATAAAACCATACTGGCCGTCCAGAATCATCCGGCCCGCCTCTGCGCCCAGACGGCTGGCAAACACTCTATCATAAGGGCAGGGACTGCCGCCCCTCTGCATATGGCCGGGCACGGTCACGCGGACCTCGCGCCCTGTCTTTTCCTGAATCTTGGCCGCCACCTCGTAAGAGACGGAAGGATAAGGGTATTTTTCCATCTTTTTCCTGTATTCCTTCTTGGAGAGCTTGGCATCTTCTTTGGAGATAGCACCCTCGGCCACTGCGATAATGGTAAAGCGGCTGCCGTTCTTATCCCTCTCCTCAATCTTGTCAACCACCTTGTCGATATCATAGGGGATCTCCGGCAGCAGAATGATATCCGCACCGCCGGCCATGCCCGCATTCAGCGTCAGCCATCCCACCTTGTGGCCCATGACTTCCACGATGAACACCCGCCCGTGGGATGCAGCCGTGGTGTGAATGCAGTCAATGGCATCCGTGGCAATGTTCACGGCGCTCTGGAAACCAAAAGTCATGTCTGTGCCCCATAAGTCATTGTCAATGGTCTTGGGCAAAGTCACCACGTTCAGTCCCTCCTCCCGCAGCAGATTGGCTGTCTTATGGGTGCCGTTGCCGCCCAGGATCACCAGGCAGTCCAGCTGCAGCTTGTGATAGGTCTGTTTCATGGCTTCCACCTTGTCCACGCCGTTTTTATCCGGCTCATGGATGGTCTTGAAGGGAGTCCGAGAAGTGCCCAAAATCGTGCCGCCCTTGGTCAGAATGCCGGAAAAGTCTCTGCCCGTCAGCATCTGGAAATTGCTGTAGATCAATCCCTTGTAGCCGTCGATGAAACCATAGATCTCCACCTTTTCCTCGGAATTCACCAGGGTTTTCACAACGCCTCTCATGGCGGCATTCAGCGCCTGACAGTCGCCGCCGCTTGTCAACATACCGATTCTCTTCATATCCCATTCCTCCATTTTCCGATTGCTTGTGCCGCTCTGCCGCGGTTCAACAAAATAATTATACCCCAAATCCTTCTCTCGAACAAGCCTTAATGGAAAAATATCACTTGCCAAACGGTTCATTATACTATAAAATAGGTAAGGTAATACAGGGAGCCGTATCGAAGCGGTCATAACGGGGCGCACTCGAAATGCGTTAGCCCTCCGGGGCACGAGGGTTCGAATCCCTCCGGCTCCGCGCACAAAAAAACAGCTGCACGACAGTAATGTCATACAGCTGTTTTCATTTGTTTCAAATCACCAGTACGGTTCCCACTCCCTGCTCATTCTGATCAGGGCCTCCATGTAGAAATAGTCTCCCCATGAATTACACTCGTCCACACCGTAGTGATTGCAGGTGTTGTAGGGAGAGTGGTTGGAATAGGTGCTGTGGAGCACCAGACCGTTGGACTCTCGCCTGTCCTTCACCGCATAGCTGTCGTACAGGGATTTCATGATCTGCCCGGCGATCCTGCGGTAATGATCCACGTCCTCCGGCTCCAGATACTTTATCATCTCCAACATGCCGCAGACGGCGATGGAGGCGGAAGAGGAATCCCTGGGCTGGTCGTCTCCATCCGTAAACTCCAAATCCCAGTAGGGTACCAGATCCTTCGGCAAATGAGTCAGAAAATATTCCGTGACATGTCTGAATAAGTCAATGTATTCCTTCCAGCCCGTGTACTTGTAGGCCAGCGCCAGACCGTAGACGCCCCATGCCTGCCCTCTGGCCCAGGCCGAACCATCCCTGTATCCCTGGCAGGTCGCGCCGTGGTCCGGCGCTCCCGTCTCCCGGTTAAAGAAAAAGGTGTGCCATGTGGAGTAGTCCTCCCGTATCACGTTGGCCACTGCCGTGTGAATATGTTTTTCCGCGATCTCGCGGTACTTAGCGTTCCCCGTCTCCTCCGACGCCCAGTAAAGCAGGGGCAGGTTCAGCAGACAGTCGATAATCAGCCGATAGTTCTCCGGCGCATCCATGGAACCCCAAGCCTGTATAAACTCACCCACAGGATGATACCGGGTGATGAGCTGGTCGGCCGCCATGATTGCCGCCTGCCTTCCCTCCTGACTGCCGGTCAGCTTGTAGCCCGCCACACAGGAGGGGGAATACAGAAAGCCCATATCGTGATGATCCACCTCTATCTTATTTTCAATGCGGTTTAAAAAGCTCCGAATCTGTGTCTCCCCGGCGTCTCGCAGCCTCTTGTCCCGGGTGTGCTCATAGGCCAGCCATATCTCTCCCGTCCAGAACCCACAGGTCCAATAATTGTTCTCTATGGGCCGGTAAAATCCGTCTTCACTGTACGCATTCTGAAACCGCTCCGTAAATTCCGGCAGATTCCCTATGATCTGCTCGCCGCAAAAATCCAGTGCCGCCCTAATCTCCTCCCTGCTTATCTCGGGATAGTTTTCAAATGAAATCATTGATACGCCTCCGTTTCTCACAACGCTTCTCTTACCCTTTCAGTCCGGTGGCAGCCACTCCCTCCACAAAATATTTCTGCAGGCACAGGAACACGATCAGCACCGGAATCAGCGACAGGACAGAGCCTGCCATTATCAGCCCATAATCTGAGGAGTACTGGCTGATAAACATTTTCAAACCCAGCTGGATGGTCTTCTTATCCTGAGACTTCAGATAAATCAACGGTCCCAGATAGTCGTTCCACGTGCTTACAAATGTAAAAATCACCAGTGTGGACAGCGCCGGTTTGGAGAGGGGCAGCATGATTTTGGCATAGATCCTGTACTCGCTCATGCCATCGATTCTGGCCGCCTCACACAGATCGTCGGGTATGCCCTCGTAGAACTGCTTCATCATAAACACGCCGAAGGCCGAGAAAGCCTGCAGGCATATGATAGCCAGCAATTTGTCGTTCAGCCCCATCTTCCGCATCATGATAAACTGCGGAACCATGTATACCTGCCAAGGCATGGCTATGGTGGCGATATACGCCAGAAACAGCCCGCTCTTGTGCCGAAAGTGCAGCTTTGCAAAGGAATAGGCCGCGAAACTGCTGGTCAAAAGCTGCAAAAAAGTAACTACTATAGTCAAGTATACCGTATTCCACACAAACTTTGCAAAGGGTATTTTCGTCCATATATTTTTATAGTTGCTGATTTTCGGGTTCTCCGGAATCCACACGAAGGGATTCATCTGAAAAACCTCCCTGTCGCTCTTTATGGACGCGGAAAGCATCCACAGGAAAGGAATAATCATGACAACCGCAATCAGGATCAAGATGATATAGACGATCACTTTGCCGAGAACGGCTTTTTTATGTGCTGACTTCATACTTTATCTCCTCCTTCGATACTCTTTACCCATCCGTACACCTCGATCTGCGTCAGCGCTGGAAAGGGGGATTCGTCGTCCTCCTTGATCAACTGCCCCAGTTCCAGCCAGGTGATGTCTCTCGGCGCAAAGGTAAACACATGCGCCCTGCTGCTCTTTTCCATCCCAAATTCCTGGCTGCTGCCGTCGGAAAAAGTGATTGTCACTTGTTTCCACCAGCTGTCATGGGGAAAATCGGACCGAGTGTACAGCACGATCCTGTCTATCCGAACGCAGCGCCCGAAATCCAGCCTCATCGCCGCATCCTGCTGTCTGTTGATCCCCCAGGACTCATAGGGCCATTCCCCGTGAGAGAGATTTGCTCTCACACCATCGATGGCGTTCTTGGCGGCAAACACGCTCTCCCCTCTGGTCTCCACATTGGCAGTTGCATGGGGAAAACAGGGTACGTCCCTGTGCTGGTCCGCAGGGTTCAGCGCCAGATTGCGGTATGCGGCAACCTCGTCCTCCCTGGCTTTTTCCACATACAGATAATGCCTGCTGCCGGAAAACACCTTGGGGGAATAGCTGATGCGTTTCTCCCCAAAGGGAATATAATAGGAGACATTGTCAGTGATATAGACAAACGCCTTACCCAGAGCATCGTCAACCTGCCAGTTGACATGAATGTCTTTTTCCGAGGTCTCCAGCACGATCCTGTCTCCCTCCTCATAGGCGCGGGTACATACCAGATCCACAAAATCCTCGCCGCTGCTTACGCATATTGTTTTATCGTCCTTATCCAATACTTTCAATGAAAAATAAGCCATTATACCCGTTCCCTCTTTGCCTGCCCCCAGAACTGGATGATCGTCACTACAAGCACCATGACAAACAGAACCATTGCCACTGCGCTGGAGTAGCCCAGATCCCAGTCTATAAACGCTTTCTGATAAATATAGTACACCAGCACCGTTGCGGAGGTGGTCAGCTCTCCGCTGCCGCCGCCAGCCAACATGATGGCAATGTCATAAACCTTAAAACAGTTGATTGTAAGCATGACCACCACAAAAAATGTGGTGGAACTGAGCTGCGGCCAGGTGACATAGCGGAATTTCTGCCATGTGTTGGCGCCGTCCAGACTCGCCGCCTCATACAGCTCTCCGGATATTCCCTGCAGGCCCGCCAGATAGATTACCATGTAATATCCCATGTATTTCCACACGCTGAACAGAATCATGGAAAGCAGCGCCAGGGACCCGGTAAACCACTGGGGCAGATTCTCCTGGGGCACATGGAACACATTGTACAGAATACTGTTTATGGGTCCCTTGGAGGGATGAAAAAGCATCTTCCACACCGCCGTGATTGCCACCAGGGACGCCACATATGGAAAGAAGGACAGGGTTCTAAAGATCCCCCTCCCCACTACTTTCTGGTTCAGAACAATAGCCAGCGCCAGGGACGCAATCATAGTGAGCGGCACTGTTCCGATACAGTATATAACCGTGTTTTTCAATGCCGCCTTAAAGAAAATATCGTCCGTCAGCCTGGTAAAATTGCCCACGCCCTGCCACTGAATGGGATTACTGCCATCCCACTTCATAAATGCCAGCGCAAAGGCAAATATAATGGGAATCAGCGTAAACACGCAGAAACCTATAAAATTGGGAGCGATGAAAGAGTATGCCACCAAGTCCCTCTTCGTCTCCCGGCTCAAAAGCTTGCCGGATTTTATGGTGTCTATGCGCCGATTATACTCTCCTATTTTAGCTATCATTTTTCGTTTCTTTTTATTGTCTGTTTCTGCCCTGACCGCCGCTATCAGCGCAGTCAGCTCTTCCTGCAGAGAATTGATTTTTGCCGCCTTTTGGGCGCTGTCCATCTTCGGCATGTAAATTCTCCTTTCCCAATAAAACGCCGGGGGCCGCTCATCACGGCCCCCTTTGGACAGGCTCGGAAAGCCGTCCTTTTGCACTGTTACTGTGCCAGAATCTTGGACACTTCCGTATTCATTGCCTCTATTCCCTCATCTATAGACATCTCGCCGGCCATGATGCTGCCATGGTAGGAGTCGAGAACGGAATTGATCTCAGATACATTGGGTCCATAGGGCACTTCCAGGTACAGATTGGATACATTCATTGCCTCTTTACTGGCCTCGTCTGTGGGGAAACCATCCAGACTTGTAATCAGGTTCATTGCCTCATCTGTCATGATAGCAGGGAAGTTACCGCTGGATGCCATAACTGCCGCGCCTTCCTCACCGCTGACCCACTTCACAAATTCCCATGCCGCATCAGGAGTATCCGTCGCGCTGGTAACTGCAAGACCAGTGATAGTGCCCAGAGTGGAACCTGCCTCAACGCCCTCCGCATGAGGATATTTTACCATGCCCCAGTTGCCGCAAAGGCTGGCGTCATACTCTCCGCTCTGCAGATTGGAGATCATGGTTGCAATAAACCAGGAACCCATATTCAGCATTGCCACATCTCCGCCGGCAAATGCTGCGGAATAGTGCAGACCCTCTGTCTTTAAGTCCGCATACTTTCTGCATACACCGTCCGCCTCCTGATTCAGCACCATTTCATAGTAGGGTATGAGGAAGGAGTACTCACCGTCTAAGATCGTGTGCTGGCCGTCCAGTACACCGAAGAGCTGCACATCACTCCTCCAGGTGTGATAGTGAGCGCCGTAAATCTGAGAGCCAAAGGTGGTATCCGTCATCTTTCTGGCCAGGGCATCGTACTCATCAAAGGTCATATCGTTGGTGGGATAATCGACTCCCGCGGCATCAAACAGATCCTTATTGTAAAACAGCACCCAGAAATCGTTTCTGAAGGGCAGCTCATACAGCTTGCCGTCCACCACGACCTGATCTGTGGCACCTGCGTATTTGGCCAGGTCAACACCGTCAGCTGCAATATAGTCGTCCAGCGGTATGATGGAATTCTTCTGCACCAGCGTAGCGTAGCCGGGCACGTCCTTAATGGTTACCACATCGAACTCGGTACCGTCGCCGGACAATTCCGTTGCCAGAACCGTCATGTAATCGCTGGAGCCAAGGTCTACCATATCGATGGTGACACCCGCATGGGTGTTCTCGTAAGCCTCCTTGATATCCTTCCAGTATGCCGTGGTCTCCTGATCCCAGATCGCCCACTTCAATGTCACTGCCTCGCCGCTCCCACTGGCATTGTTGTTATCATTTCCTGCCGGGGTGGTATCGGACTGCTGAACGCTGTTCTGTCCGGAATCGGAGCTGTTGTTCACATTGCCGTTTCCGGACTCGTTACCACAGCCTGCCAGCAGGGTGGTCATCATCGCCGCAACGAGCATTGTTCCAATTAGCTTCTTTTTCATAGTATAAATCCTCCTTTTTAGCGGTTTACAGAAACCGCTGCTTTTCTGTTCACGATAAGTTTACCTTAATTTTTCGCGACGTAACATGGAAAAACTTTATATTCTATTTATATTTTATGCTATTTTTTTGTGTAACCGCTTTCAAAACCTGTAATTTTTTTAGCAATGATGTATTTTTTTATCCACTGCCTCCAATCGACGTCTCGAATCGGAACTTTTCGTTGCCTTATCGCTCCGCAGGGTGCTATAATCTATCCAAAAGCCGCAACCGGGAGGGTATATATGAAGAAACTGCATTCCTTTGGCAATATTCAAAAGCGGATACTTTTCGTCACGCTCTCCTGTATTCTGGCCATGTGCCTGATTATCAGCTATGCCAGCTACTATATTTTTCAGAATTATCTGCGGCGGAGCATGATACAGTCCACGGAGACGAATCTGCGCTTTCTGTCCGACACCATAAACGGCAGCATGGGAGATGTGTACCGCATGGCCCAGTTCTGCCAGAACAACAGCAACATTGCCCGTTATATAAAAAACAATCCCAACCCCGGAAGTGTGCTGGCTGTAAACACCTATGACCGAATGCTGGAGGAGTACAACAGCAACGCCTCCAAAGCCTATATGCCCCGGGTTACCGTTATCACCAATGAGCATTTTCTGCAGATCTGTACCTACAGCACCTACTCCACAACCGCGGACCTGGCCAAGGAAGTTCCGAAACTTCCTTTTTTTGACACACTGCTGGAGGATTCCGATTACAATTTCTCTGTCGGAATTATCCCGGACCCCTTCCTGCGCAGCAACCGGCCTGTGCTGCCCATCATCCGTCCCATTACCTACCAGTACAATTCCGTGCAGGGCGGCTATCTGTTTATCGAGGTGTCCGCAGACCTGTTCACCGATGCTCTGAGCGGTTACGCCCACGCCGAGGACAGTCATGTCTATCTGACACTTGATGGAAACACCTATCTGCTGGAGCAGAACCAGTTGGCAGAGGCTCCCTCCATCTATGAGATCAAGGCTGACCTGACAGCAACAGCCCAGACCCCTGATATTTTGATTCATGAGGTCTCTGTCTCCGACGGCAGCGATCGCATTATCATCAGCGCGCCCCTGAACATGCCAAACTGCTATATCAGTCAGAGCATTTCCGTCAGTGAGCTGCAGGGACAGCGCATTTTGTTCCTGAAAATAATCGGCGCCGCCCTGGTGGGGATCTTGGCCATCGGCTTTCTGCTGATGATGCTGATGGACCGGATGATACACACTCCGGTTGCCAGGCTCAGGGACAAGATACAGCGCATTGCGGAGGGCGATTTCTCCAGAGAGCCTTCCATTGAATGGAATCATGAACTTGGGGATATTGGCCGGGGCATCAACAATCTGTCCGAGAGCGTGACTCTGCTGATGAACAGGCGGATCGAGGACGAAAAGCAGAAACAGGACCTGGAATACCAGATGCTGCAAAGCCAGATCAATCCCCACTTTATCTACAACACCCTAAACTCCATCAAGTGGATGGCCACCATTCAGGGCGCCAACGGAATTGCCGAGATGACCACCGCACTTTCCCGGCTGCTGAAGAGTATTGCCAAGGGAACCCAGCTGCTGGTTTCCATCCGGGAGGAACTCGATTTTTTGGTGGACTATTTCACGATACAGAATTACCGCTACGGCGGCACCATCACCTTTGTTCTGCAGGTGGACGATCCCGCCATATATGACAGCAAAATTCTGCGTTTTACCCTGCAGCCTTTTGTGGAGAACTCCATTTTCCACGGCATTGAGCCTAAGGGAGGAGCCGGGCATATCACGGTTCACGCCTGCTATGAGGACAGTGAGGAGGGGCAGCGTGACATCCGCATTGATGTTACAGACGACGGCGTGGGAATACCACCGCAGAAGGTGGCCCGGATTCTGGAGGAGGGCAACGACAACCGGGCGGATTTCTTCCGGGAAATAGGCGTCAGCAATGTACACAGAAGATTGCAGTATGAGTTTGGGAGCCGGTACGGCATTGCCGTGGAGAGTGTGGTCGGAGAATACACCACAGTGTCCGTTCGCATCCCCGAAACCACAGACAGACAGGAGGGCCAATGCCTTGAACAAGATATTGATTGTGGATGACGAGATACTGGTACAGGTGGGGATACAGTCCCTGTTGAACCAGACTACATTAAATGTACAGGTGTGCGGAACTGCCCGAAACGGCCAGATCGCGCTGGAGCTGATCGAGGAACAGTCCCCCGACATTGTCATAACAGATATTAAAATGCCTGTCATGGACGGTCTTGAGCTGGCCAGAATCTGCCAGGAACGCTACGGCAGCGCCGGACCGGGCTTTATCATTCTCACCAGCTATGAGGACTTTCAGATGGCTAAGCGGGCGTTGACTTATCAGGTGTCGGACTATCTGATCAAGCTGGAGCTGACCCCCGAGATACTGCAGGAATCCATTACCCGCGCCCTCTCCCAGCTGCACCGGACAGAGAAGGCGGAGACAGGCAGCGAGAATACGTCCTATCTGTTTTACGACAAATTTTTTATCAATCTCCTGCACAATCTCTTTGAGAGCGACGAGCAGTTCACTCTGCAGAGCCGAGATCTCAAACTGGACTTTCACTATGCCGGTTATGTGTGCTGTTATGGGGAGATCGTCGGCACACAGGCAGACACGCTGCCCCGTGAGAACCAGCTGTCTCTGTTTGCCGCCTCGTTGAAGATGATACGGGAGCTTGCGCCAAAATACATGCCCTGCTATGCCCTGTCGCTGGATATACAGCACTTTGCGCTGATTTTCTGCTATGAAACGCTGCCCCCATCCTGCGCCTCAGGAGAGTGCTGTTCTTATTTTGAGGAGATTTCCGATATTTTGACCCATGTGAGCGATGCGCTGAAAAACTATTACAGCGTAAGTCTGCAGTGCGGTGTGGGCAGCCTGGTGAACATGCCCCTGAACGTCAGCAACTCCTATCAGTACTCCCGGCAGGCTTATCAGGCCAGCTCTCCCGCGCACCCCATCGCCTTCATTGAACAGCTTGGGAATGCAGACTCCCACAATTCCTTTAACATCGGTTTGTTTAGGAGCGATCTCTGCAAGGCCTTTGAGGAGTATGACCCGGAGATTCTGCTGCGAACCATCGTGGCCATCTGCGAATTATTCTCCGCACACCCCCAGCACTATGTGCAGGCCTTGGACGCCGCCTGCAATATCCTATATCTCTCCATTTCCACTCTGCCGGACGGAGAGGAGGTTATCTCCGAGATATACAAGGACTTTCCCGGCGGCTACCGCTCCGTCTATAAGCAGACCACAGCTGAACAGGTGATGAGCTGGCTGAATGGTTTCGGCGAAAAGCTGTCCGCATACTTTGAGGAAAAACGCAGGGATTACAAAAATCACATTGTCATCAATGTCAAAAAGTATATTAACAATCATATCCGGGAACATCTGTCTCTGAACGAGGTGGCCGCCGTATTCGGCATAAGCCCCAATTATCTGAGCCAGCTTTTCGGCAAATACAACGACACGGGTTTCAACGAATATATCAATATCTGCAAGATAGGCGAGAGCAAAAAGCTGCTGGCCGAGGGGAATTACAAGGTGTATGAGATTGCGGATATGTTGGGGTTTGAGAGCGCTTTCTATTTTAGCAAGGTGTTCAAAAAAATAGAGGGGATCTCCCCCACGGAATACCAAAACACGCAGTATGTTTGAGCGGCTATGCGTCGCTTACCGGAACTCTAATAAGGAGGTTTTGTAATGAACGAGATTAAAATGCGGCTGAAACAAACAGCCGAGGCATATCGGGGACCGCTGGCGCAGTACGCCCCCTTTCCCCCTGCAGCGCAAAGGGAGAGCTTTGAAACTCTTCCTCCCGCCCTGCGGGAAAGAGTCCTTCGAGAAGGTGAGACTTACCTCGACTATCAATATCCCCAGATATTTGCCACGGACTACCTGCGCTTTGTGCGCACGGGCAACCGAGTGGCCTATGAGGATCTGTATTTTGCCCGAAGACATGCCCTGTGCGCTCTGGCGGCAGCGGAGTGCGTGGAGCACAAGGGGCGCTTTCTGGACGATATCGTCAACGGAATTTTTGTCCTGTGCGAGGAAAGCGGCTGGCAGCTCCCGCCCCACAATACCTATCTGCGGGACCAACCGCAGCTTCCTCTGCCGGACAACGCAAGGCCGGTGCTTGACCTGTTTGCCTGTGAGACCGGGGCGCTGCTGGCCTGTATCACCTACCTTCTGAGACAGGAATTAGACGGGATAAGCCCCTTTATCACAGCCAGAATACAGAGAGAATTGAGCCAGCGCATTATGACTCCCTATCTGGAGGAGCATTTCTGGTGGATGGGACAGGGCTGGGAGCCCATGTGTAACTGGACGGCCTGGTGTACTGAGAATGTGTTGCTCACCGCCTGCCTTGGAACCTATGACGAAGCCATTCGCCGGCGAGTCTTTGCGAAGGCTGCCCAGAGTCTGGATTATTTTCTGAAGGATTACGGCGAGGACGGCTGTTGCGACGAGGGTGCGCAGTACTACCGCCATGCAGGACTGTGCCTTTGCAATGCCATGGAAATTCTCAACACTATATCGAACGGCGCTTTCGCGCCTCTGTTTGAGACAGACAAGATCAGAAATATCGCCGCCTATATCATGAATGTGCATGTGGCGGACAAGTACTATTTCAATTTTGCGGACTGCTCCCCCATTGCCGGACGCGCAGGGGTACAGGAGTACCTGTTCGGAAAATATACCCGGCAGCCGGGACTTATGGCCTTTGCCGCCGAGGATTTCCGGGCCTCCGGCGGGGAATTGTACTCCGACGAGGTCAGCCGCATCAGCCTCTACCATCGGTTTCGGAATCTGTTCTGCTGGGAGGAGGTTCACTCCTACCAAGGCGTGGCCGAGACAGCCTGCCGAGACATTTTCTATCCCAGCGTGGGCCTGTTTCTCTCCCGGAGCAATGCCCTGGCTCTGGCGGTGAAGGCCGGAGACAACGCGGACAATCACAACCACAATGATACGGGCAGTTTCACATTGTATAAGAATGGGCAGCCATTGTTTGTGGATATCGGTGTGGAGAGCTACACCCAAAAGACCTTCTCGGAAAGGCGGTACGAGATTTGGACCATGCAGTCCGGCTACCACAATCTCCCCACCCTGATGGGATTAGACCAGCGAGACGGCAGCCAGTACCGGGCTACGGACGTAAGCACCTGTTGCGGCGACGATACAGCCTCCATCTCCATGGAGCTGCTGACAGCGTATCCGATCCCCCCATCCCCGACGGCGGACGTTCCCTCCTACCGGCGCAGCATAATCATTGACAAAAAAAGAGAGACGGTGATGCTAAAAGACACCACCGGTCTCTCGGATGTAATACTGAACTTTATCACCTACGAAAAACCGTCGTTGAACCATGGACAGCTGCATATCGGCAGTCTTGCGGACATATCCTTTTCCGGCGCTTGTCCCCTGACCGGCTCACCTGCTATAGAGGTTCTGCCCATAACGGATGAGCGCCTGAAAAAAGCTTGGGATCACGATCTGTACCGTGTGCGGCTGCGGATGACAGGAAATGAATTTACCATGGAAATCCGCTGATACGCTCTTACAGCAGTGTCTCCGACAGTTTTTCGATCATATGCTCCAACTCCCCAGTCTGCTGGGACATTCTGGCAATATCTCTGGAATTGTCCTCGATCATGGAGGCTATGCCCACAAACTGGGAGTTTTCCACCTGAATGGCCGCCGCTATCTTCTCGTTGATACGAACCGTATCCTCTATTGTCTGGTTCTGGCTTTCCCTGACAGTACCGATGGCCTGAATGGTTTCCAAAGATTCTCCGATGATATTCATCATCTCCTGAATGCTTTTAAAAGTCTGGTTAAAGACTGTGTTCTGGCTGTCCAGGCTGTCCGCATTCTCACTGACCATAGCTGTCATCTGATCAACGCTGCTCTGCAGATTGGCAATTACATTCTGAATTCCCTTCAGAGATTCCCGGGTGTCGGAAGCCAGACCGCTGACAGACTCAGCCACCACAGCAAATCCCTTTCCGGCCTCTCCCGCTCTGGCTGCCTCAATGGAGGCGTTTAGAGCCAGCAGACCTGTCTGAGAGGATATGCTTTCAATCACCTTGAGCGCCTCTGTGATTTCTCCCACACATGCCAGCAGATCGGCAGACATGGTCCGAGCCTGATGGGAGGATGTGGATACCTCCTGATTTTTCTGCTGCAGCTCCTTGAGCAGTACCTGATTTTCCTCTGATTTTTCGAGCAGGCGTTTGGCCACGGACTCCACCTGTGCAATATTCTCGTCCATTTTCCGCGAGCTTCCCTCCAGTGCGGAAATGCTGGATCGACTGGCCTCCACATCCTCAAGCAGCTTACCGCTCTCCGTCAACAGGGATTCCCCCGTTGCCGAGAGTCTTTCCATAGAAGCGTTCTCATTCTGTGACACATCTGTCAACACTTTTCCGGCAGTTCCCAGTTCCGTCACAATCTCTGTGGCTGCGGACAACACCTTTTCGATTCGAGCATTGTTCTCTTCCAACTGGCTTTTCTTTATATTGATCAGAAAATGACTTATCATGTAGTTAAACAGCAAGATTGCCGCCACTGACAGCAGCACCGCCGCCCATCTGAGAATAAGTTCTGGAATAAATATGCTGTCCCGTATGGGAAGCGCCGTATCCGCCATGACAAAGGAGGCAATTACCGCAGATACAATATTTCCGGCTGCCGTCCATGCGGTCAGCTTTATATCCACAAAAAACACCACAAGAATCAGAAAAAAGAAACAGTAGCCCCAGAACTGCCTTGATGGCAGCATATACAGCAGGAAATTCCACTGAACCATCTCCACAAAGAACACAAATATTTTTCCCATTTTGAGTTTTTGAGGAATCAGGTGTCTCTCCCCTGCCTCATTGACAAAATAGGACGTCCGCACAAACCATATTCCGCACATGAAATACAGAACACAGCTGAGTACAAATATCCCAATGACGACCCACGGAATTGTGGGATAAAAACCCAGTACTTTGAACCCTCCGATGAGTACCGCCGCAATCAGAGTCGCTCCGGTAATGGCAAACATGATAATTGTAAAGACCTTGTTCATGTACTCTTCTACAATATTCAAATTCATTTGTATCCCTCCTGTTTCTGACAGTATGGCTGTCGTATCTCTATTATATAAATTTTATTGGAGATTGGCAATCTCCTCTTCAATAAATTCATTCACTTTCTCCCCCAAAATATGTTAAAATATTAATCAACCAAAAATGCGTGGGAGGATTTATGGAGTATAAATATTGCGAAAACGAGAATTTTGAGGATTTGTCCAGCGGCCGAGTGATATATGGGACATCGGGAGCGCCCAATTTTCCGGTTCGACTGGGCAATGAGATATACAGGAGATGTACGGCGCTTTTTCCGGGCAAAGAGAGCTTTACGGTGTATGATCCCTGCTGCGGGGGCGGATATCTGCTGACCGTGCTGGGTTTTTGCAATCACAATATCGACAGAATCATGGCCAGCGATGTCAGCGACAGGATGGTTTCTGTTGCCGCCAAAAATCTGGCGCTGTTGACACGGCAGGGACTGGATGAAAGGGAGCGGGAATTGACCGACATGATCCGGCAATATGGAAAAAGCTCCCACCTGGAGGCTGTCGAAAGCCTCCGCCGTCTGCGAAACCACCTTGTCCGCAATGTGGATAGCACCGTGTTCACTGCGGACTGCACCCAGACGCTCCCCCTGGCCGATGCACCGGATATCATAATAACGGACGTGCCCTACGGCAATCTGGTTTCGTGGGAGAACGGCGAAAGAGATCCCCTGCGGGCAATGTACCGGCAGCTCGCCATGGCTGCCCATTCGGACACCGTTCTTGCCGTCATAATGGATAAGAAACAGCGCTATCAGGGGGATTCATGGAGCAGGCTGGAGAGACAAGTCATCGGGAAGAGGAAATTTGAGATATACCGCCTGGCGAAAACGGACTAAACTCCCTGACTGTCTTGCGACAGCCAGGGGGTTAAAAAATCGATTGTGTGATAATATCACATTTTATATCAGAACCTGTAAAAACACAGATATTACCAATATCACTATGGATACTCCCGCCAGCACGAAAGTGGCGATGGCAAAGCCTTTATTCTTGGTCTTTATACCGCATGCCGCAAAATAGAATTCCAACATATACAGCAAAAAGCCGAACGTATACCCTACGAAAGAGAGCAGCAGACCTACAATGGAAAGCACAAAGCCCCAAATGGCAAGCTTTTCATGACTTTTGTTAGCGGCATTGGTAAAATCCTCATAGTTGCCGGGAACCGGCTGTCCTGCGGGGCCTCCGCTGACATAAGGCTGTGCATTGTAAGAGGCGTTCGGGTCTGTGCCGACCGGCTGTGATCCGTCCGCTCCCACAGGCGCATTGTAGGAGGACAGCGTCTGGAACAGCGGTGCCAGAGCCGTCTTATACGCAGATTTCGGCACGGAACCGGCAAAACTGTCGTCCAGCAGATAGGGCTTTTTGTATTTGCCCAGATATGCATTGATTGTCACCATTCCGGGCTGTATGTAAAACTCGAACAGTCGTCTGCCGATGACAGGATCATAATATTGATAGTAGTAGTTGCCATCCTTCTCTTTCAAGTCAAACCCGTTGGCGCCCAGCCAGTTCATAATAGTCTGTTGGGCAAGATTCGGGTCCACATTGATGGGAAATTGATATGTGCTCTTTCCTTTTTTCATAGTTATACCCCCTTCCGTGCTCCAGCACGCATACTAATCAATATTTGAAAATTCATTTTCAAACTTACCCCCTTCTTATAGTTCAATGATGAATGAATTGTAACATGGAGGTTTCTGGGTCGTCAAGACCAATCACAAAATATTCCGTTTCTGAGAGGACTGCTTTACTCCGGCCTCCCTCCCTGCAGCGCTAACAGGATCCGACTCTCGCGCAGGGTTTTGCTCTGGTCGTAGTCATACTCTATGGTCTGAATGCTGACATGGGGATACCGCTGGTGGAGCTTTTGCAGAATTCCCCGCTCGCACACATGACTGACCAGACAGCCAAAGGGATGCAGAATCAACACGCTCTCACAGCCCTTTTCCACATACTGCACCGCCTCCGCGGCAATGAGCCAGCCGTCGCCGGTGTTGCAGCCATAGTCAAGAATATCCGCAGTCTTCTCCTTCAGTTCATCAAATCCCATGTCAGTCTCAAAGCGCCCGCTCTGCGCAACACAGTCAAACATTTCCCTCTGCACTGTACACAGGTAGCGCAGCACTGCGTCATACAGCTTTATCTCCGCCTTGCTGCGGGCTGGTTTCCCCGTTCCATATCTCTGTGCCTTGTAACTCTCCGTGTCCACCAGATAGATACAGTAGTTGATGAAACCGCCGCTGTAGGGTTCCCAGCCGTGCTCCAGGACAAAGCGCTCAATGTCGTCATTGCCCAGTCTGGAAAATTTCATGTAAATCTCCCCGGTGATTCCCACCCGTCGCGCTCTCTTCTGCCGCACCGGAATCTCCAGAAAACGCTCTATAGCGTAGCGGTACCCCAAAGTCCGGGATTTCCGCCCATTCCTGCTCTTCAAAATGGCCTCACACAGTTTCTCCTCCACCTCGGCCCGCACCCGGTCTGTCTCTCCGGGCACAGTCTCATAGGGCTTTGTCTGCTGATACAGGCACATAATCAGGTCTCCGTAACACACCGCCGCAATGGCGCCAAACAGCAGCTTTGGAGTGATGCGGAATCCGGAATGCTTTTCCTCGCCGTGAAAATTCAGGGAGATAACCGGAATATTGTCATACCCCTCCATGCCCTGGCAGTGTTTCTTGTACAAAATGCGCTGAAGAAGATTATAGATATTCCCCGCCCTGCAGGCGCCCCCTGCCTGCGGCTCCATAAAAGCCACTTCCTCCGGCCTGCGTTCCCCGCTCTCCAGATATTCCATAAACTGGGCAATAATGAGCACTGTGGGATAGCAGTAGTCATTGCTGATATAGCGCAGCGCCTGGGATCTGTCCCGCACCGGATTTTTCAACACCTCAAAGGAGTAACCATCCGCCCGGAAAGCCGCCTCCAGAAACACATTATGGTACTCAAGCATCTCGCACAGCAAGATCGTTCGGGTGCCTTTGTCCCGCCTTGTGAAGTTTTTTTGTATGCTGTGGGGTTCGCTCATGCCGCGCTCTCCATCCGCCTAATCCTCGTTGATCTTCAGCAGCAAGTCGCCGCCGTCGAAGACTGTGTTTTCTTTCTCCGCGCCGACCGGCACATTTTCGCCCGCACGAATATTGATATCATAGGTGGAATTCCTGCTCCTGATTGTCGCGGACTTGTCCATGGAACCAACACCCCACACACGACTGCCCTCGCTTTTCAGTTCCAGACGGCACTCCTGTGTCAGCACGGTCAGACTGCCTCCCGCGTTGCCTACCAGGCCCACATTCTGTCCGTTGAGCTTTACTGTGACCTTACCGGACTCTATATGAATCATACCTCCGGTCTGTTCCACACTGCCTATGCCGCAGAGACGGCTGCCGGAACCCATGATATCCACACTGGAATTGGCAATATGAATATTCTGGTCACCCTCCAGGCAGCCAATGCCCAGACCTATACCCGCATTGTAATCCAGTTTGAGTCGGCAGTCTTGAATCTCTACAGGCAGCGCCCCTGTGTAGCAACCGATACCGATTCCTTTTTCACTGGCCATGTAGACCTCTACAGTTCCCCTGACGATCTGCACGCCCTTGCCCTGCCGGTAAACGCCGCCGCCCAGAGCGACGCACTCATTGCCCTCCGCGCGAAGGACCAGATTTCCCGAGGAGGCCCACCGGATCTCTCCAACCCCCACGTTGCAGGAATTGCCGATGCCATAGCACTGTATCTCCTGGGCCTCCACTCTCAGATTGCCCCTTCCCTCCAGAGCAAGACTGCTGCCCTCCGGCACACAAATACCTATTTTGTCCAGCTGGTTGTCTCCCTCCAATCGGATTGTAAGTCTGGCATTTTCTCCAATATCGATACAGGGCAGACCCGCCACACTCTCCAGATGTACGTTGCGCAGCGTCAGATCGCAGCTGCTGCCGTCCTTGATCTTGATGGTCATACCCGCCGCATAGCCCGCATTTCCCACCAGCGTAAACTTCTGATCCGCCAGCAGAATACCGGTATACTGTTCCAGCGCCAGGCGCATCAGCGGCAGCTCCTTCTCCTCCGTCACCATAAATATTTTCCGGTTGGGCTGTCCCGTAGTGTCTATGTTCGCATTGACGATCTCGCTCTTGATCTCCGGTTTGAGCTGCTGAATAATCTCCTTGGAGGGTCTCGCCGTGTAAAAACCCTGAATTAGGTCCGCGCCCATTTGAATTACCGCCTTCAGCTCCGCGACGGTCTCTACGCCCTCCGCCAACGCCAGGAAACCGTTGTCATGGGCAAATCCGATAATGCTCTTCACAAAATGCTGTTTCTTGGGTTCCTCCTGAATATTGGTTATCAGAAGTCTGTCAATTTTCAGGCAGTTGGGCAGATAGCGCAGCAGACTGGAGGTATTGGAGTACCCTGTCCCATAATCGTCTATGGCAATGCCGAATCCGGCCTCCGCGCTCCTCTGCAGCAACACCTCCAGCTCTGTGTCGTCCAGCTCCGACTGCTCGATAACCTCCACCATCATCTGCCGCAGTATATCCCCGTACTCCCGGCGCAGCTTTTCATAGTCCGCCGTATCCAGCTGATAGCCGGGAATGCTGTTGACAAATATCTTTTTGTCCCCAAACTGCTCCCGCTTTGCCGCCACCGTCGCCAGCACATTGCCAAAGGTGGCCAGCTCCACGTCGTAGAGTCGGCTGCATTTAGTTGCATATTTCATAATCACATAGGGCGACACACTATCGCCCTCCCCTGCCCGCATCAGCGCCTCGTAGCCGAATATATCCCCCGTTCGGGCGTCCACGATAGGCTGGAACGCATAATTGAACAGATTCCCGTCCAGAATCTCGTTCACTATACTTTCCTCCGCAGGGTCAAAATCCCGCTCCTTCACTACCTCCCTGATGGCTGAAAAGGCCCGGCGGCGGTTATTCTTTACAATCCGTTTCTGGGTGAAAGCATTGTCCAACGCCTCCTGCATTTTCAACTCCGGACTCGGCTCCAGCACAAGGTGGGAATAGTTGATTGCCAGACTGTATTCCTTGTCAGAGAGACGATTGTAGTTATCCAGTCTGCCGTTAATGGCGTGCGTCAGGCTGTCCACGGTCTGCTCCGCGTCCCCGACGATGCGCATGACGATCACAAACTCGTCTCCGCCCAGACGAGCGGCGATCTCATGCTCCGACAAACTATCCTTGATAAGCTCGGCCAGGGTCTGTATAGCCACATCCCCCTCCGAATGCCCATATATGTCATTGATATTGCTCAGCTTTTCCAGGTCCACACTGACAAGCAGCAGCTTTTCTCCGCTCTCCAGGCAGACTTCCTTCCACTTCTCCATCTGCTCCAGAATGCCCTGCTGGCTGTACATTCCTGTCACCATATCCCGCCGCATCAGATTGAGAATTCCTGTCAGGCCCTCGCTCTCCGCCCTGCTGCCGTCCATCTCCAGCCTGCGGCATTGCCAGCTCTCATCCTTGAAAGTATACGCCTTTGACGTTTCCGCCGTCACATCCTGGAAACCGGCCGCCAGATAACAGGCGTAGGCCCGGGTGTTGTTCTCAAACACTGCCAAGCTTATCTTTTCCGCCCCCATAAAAGTGATGGCATATTTTGCCGCCAGTTGCACCAGCTCTCTGCCACAGCCCTTCCCTCTTCTGCCCGGGTCCACAATCACAAAGCCCAGACGGACGTCCTTTTCCTCCTGGTCCATATAGCGCAGGGTCAGATGTCCGGCTATGCCGTTCTCGTCCACTGCCGTCATGGGATACAGACCCTCCGTTGCCCGGTAATAATCGTTCATGTCGCCAGCACTGATGGGATAGCTTTCATATCTTCCGCCGCACCACTGGTGAAAAGACCGCTCATCTCCCAGCCATCCCACAATGGTTTCCGCATCCATGCTCTTATAGGGCCTTAGTCTCAGCATACTTTCCTCTTTCCTGCATATCGCAGACTAGCCTGCCATACTGCAATAATGTGTATTTTGGATTTAACTTTTGCTCTGCTCAAACTGTTTCAGCGCGCCTCCAAACTTCTCAATGCTTACCGCCGGGCTGTAGAAATATCCCTGGTAGAAAGAACATCCCATCTCCTCCAGCGCCTTCTGCACCTGACGGTTTTCCGTGTACTCGGCTATCACCTGTACCCCCAGAGATTTTGCCAGGGCAGTGATGGAATTGAGAATTTCCCTCTCGTTGCCCGGGCCGAAAATATTTTTCACCAGGTTGCCATCCAGCTTGATAACGTCAAAGTAGTTCTTTTGCAGATATTTGATGGAGGTGCTGCCCATGGAAAAATCGTCGATAGCAAGCATATATCCCAGCTCATGCAGCTGCCTCAGCACCTCGTCCATCTCTTCTACATCCATGAAGGACTGCTCTGTGACTTCAATGCAGATATCCACCAGATCCCTGTTCCACCAGATATTAATCAGCTCCATGTAATCCATGAATTCCTCGGTCTGCATGGTCTCCGGAGTCACGTTGATGGACACCTTTACCTTGTGCCCCACCGCCTTCTGCACATTCTCCGCATCCTTCACCACATAACTCAGAACATATTTTTCCAGATCCCACAGATAATCCATCTCCTTGGCAAGCTGCAGCACCAACGGCGGATAGATATCTCCGTATTTCTCCGTCCCAAAACGCAGCAACGCCTCGGCGCCTATACACTCGTCCTTTTCATTGTACTGGGGCTGATAGAAAATCTTCACCTCACCGGCACGAAGGCTGCGGTTCAGCTCCTGGGCAATCCTGCGGGAGATTGCGCCGATATCGTCTCTCTGGCGCGTCAGTTCCAGCGTGCGTCCCGCATGCTCCATCTTTCTCATATATTCGGCCACTTGCCGCAGCTGATCCTGCAGATGGTGGTGCTGCCATGTATCATACATTTTCAGAAAAGGCAGGTAGATCAGCGTACTTATCACCATATTGACAAGCTGCAAAAGGCTCCCCGCCACCGAGCCGGTAGCTATGTAGCCGCTCAAAATCACCGGCGTAATCCATTCCACCTCCCTGACAGGTATAGGTACAATGCCCAGACGCATGGCCGCCCAGGAATCCAGCAGGCAGACCATCGGCGCCAGCAGGAAGGGCAGCAGGAAAATGGGATTCAGAGCGACCGGAATTCCAAAAATCATAATCTCGTTGATATTGCAGAGTACCAGGGGTGTGGACATCTTGGCCAGGCTCCGGTTCTCTCTGTTTTTACTAAATATCAGTATGCATAGGAACAGTCCCATCAGACAGCCGCAGCCGCCCATCAACACGAACACATCAAAGAAGGTTTTGGACAAAATCTCCGTGGCCTGGCCTCCCGCCGCCACTGCGGCCTCATTGATCTCGATGGCCGGCTGAAACACTCTCTGGGTCATCGGCTCCAGCACATCGCTGCCGTGTATGCAGAAGAACCACAACAGGCTGCTAAGCAGCACAAAGACTATTCCACTGCCCAGATTCCGCCCCATGCTGCCGACAAGCAGGTTTATCCCCATCGAGAACAGTTCGTTAAAATTGTCGGCAGGCGTCAGGAGCGCTATCAGTTGGTTGATCAGACTGAATATGGCCACCGTACAGAAAATCGCGGGCAGACTTGCCACAATCTCCTGAAAATCCAAGTCATTTCCATAGAGGTTCCCGTCTTTTTTTCTAAACAGTCTGGAAAAGCGGTCATACAGCTCTGCGGCCAGAACGGCCGTGACGATCGCCGTAAACATGCCCTTTACACCCAGACTGCCACGTTCCACCGCCAGCTCCAGGCCGCCGGTTAAAATGATAAAGCCCGCCATGGCAATCGGCGCTCCCAGCAGAACATTGACTCTCTTTCCTTTTTTCTCCAGACTCTTGACACAGATCAGCATGGTCATAATCAGGGAAAGAATGCCGAAAGTGGCGTTGTGTATCAGCGCCGCCACTTCTCTGACGAACCGCAGCGGCGCAAAATCCAGCCCTGTCATATCCAGCAGCGTCTGCACGATCAGCGCCACGGAACCGGCCAAAATCACCGGTATTGTCATAATGAAGGCGGAGCGGATATTCACGAGCAGACTGCAGCTCTCCAGCTTATCCCAAAAAGAAACCCATTTCTTCTTCTGCATATTAAAAATCCCCCTGTTTTATCTAAATATTTCCCTATTGTAAATAGTATAACACATCTTTCGACAAAAAAACACCATCTTTTACAGCTTACTGAAGGCCAAAAACAATAAAATTATTCCGCCCAGCCATCCCAGGGATATGCGCAGTTTCCGCGACAGCCTTTCCCCCAGCCAGGATCCCAGCGTCAGGGTGAGCTGATTGGCAATCAGCGAGGCCGCCACAACCGTCGGAATGCTGGCCTGGCCCATGGCCGCCCCAAAGCCTGCCGCCGCCCCGTCCAGGGACAATGCCAGAGCCAGAGAGGCCGCCTCCGCCGCTGAAATTGTTTTGGAGTGATCCAGGTCTACGGCCGCGGGGTCCGCATATACATGTAATACAAAGCGCAGACTGAAAAGCGAGAATCCAAGCTGGCCATCCAGGTTCCCATACCTGCGAATGGCCCACCGGGTGATTCCGTCCAGCAGTTTCACCAGCCCCAGAGCGAACAGTACGCCAAAGCACAGCCCCTTGCGCAGACCGGGGGATAAAAGCAGGGCGGCCAGACTGCCCAGTCCAAGGGACAATCCCACGATGGCACTGCAGATCAGATTAATCACCAGTGCAGAGCGCCAGGGCAAACGGATCTGCCGGGTTCCGTAGGCAAAGCCCGCCGCAAAGGCATCCACGGACAGCGCAAACGCTATCGCGGCCGCCTCCAACACTATTTTTAGAGTTTCCAAGAATATCACCACCTGCAGAACATATGACTCACTAGCATAATATTCTTGTTTTTCTCTATAGGTTCCCTGTATCTTCTCACACTATGCCCCGCAGCGCCGTCTGGGGAACGTACCTTGCCGCCCGCTCCCGCATTTCCTCCAGCTCCCTGCGCTCATAAGACGCAAAGC
Source organism: Lachnospiraceae bacterium (assembly GCA_014804645.1). Taxonomy (GTDB): domain Bacteria; phylum Bacillota; class Clostridia; order Lachnospirales; family Lachnospiraceae; genus Acetatifactor. Next base: position 30,396 of record JAAUZI010000055.1, read on the forward strand.
CCGGCTGCATCACCTGTTCGCTGTCGCGGTAGCTCTGCAGATAGTAGGCTCTGCAGCCCTGCAGCCACTGCCCGATGGCAGTAAATTCCTCCGGGCTGTGAAGGCCCTTCACCACCGTGGTGCGAAATTCATAGGGTATCCGAGATTTTTTTAGCAGATTCACACTCTCCTCTATGAGAGAAAGTTCCACATCCGGCAGTCCACAGGCGATCCCATAGCGTTCCCGGGAGGCTTTGATATCCATAGCCACATAGTCCAGCACCCTCTCCTCCAGCATCTGCCTCAGCACCTCGGGGCGGTAGCCGTTGGTATCCAGTTTCACCAGATAGCCCAACTCCCTGACCCGGCGCACAAAGTCCCCCAGCTGCGCCTGGAGCGTAGGCTCTCCCCCGGTGATGCAGACTCCCTCCAGAATTCCTTTTCTCTTCTCCAGAAAATCCAGCACTTCCCGCTCCGAAATCACAGGCTGGCTGCCCGGCTCCAGTACCAGACCGCTGTTCTGGCAGAAGGGGCAGCGCATATTACAGCCACCGGTAAACAGAGTGGCCGCCACATGTCCCGGATAATCCAGAAGTGTAGTCTTGTTCATGCCACAAAAATTCATGGGGTCTCCTTTCAGACAACAGGACAGGTCCGCCGGCCGTCTTGACGGTTTATGGGTTGTGCGTTACAATACTTTCAGTATAAACATTTCTCTTGCAATGCGCAAATATTTTCTGGGAAAATGCGGAGGAGAGCCTATGGCCGGGATTGTCAGCGTACAGGAAAAATATATGAGAATGGCCCTGAAACTGGCGCGCAGGGCGCTGGAGCTGGGAGAGGTTCCCATAGGCTGCGTCATCGTCCACGAGGGAAAGGTTATCGGCCGGGGCTACAATCGGCGCAACACCGACAAAAATACCCTCGCCCACGCGGAGATCACCGCCATCGGCAAAGCCAGCAAAAAGCTTGGTGACTGGCGTTTGGAAGACTGTACCCTCTATGTAACTCTGGAGCCCTGCCAGATGTGTGCAGGCGCCATTGTCCAGGCCCGGATTCCCGAGGTGGTCATGGGCTGCATGAACCCCAAGGCCGGCTGCGGCGGCTCCATCCTGAACATTCTGGAGATGCCGCAGTTCAACCATCAGGTCGCCGTGACCCGCGGTGTGCTGGAGGCAGAGTGCAGCGGAGTCCTGAAAGAATTCTTCACCCGGCTGCGCGCCCGCAACAAGCAGGAAAAGGCCGCTAAAATCACTTCTTCTGAAACACCGACTTAGGCTGTTTGCACACGGGGCAGACATAATCCTCCGGCAGTTCTTCAAAAGGGACCTCCCCCTGGTATTCATAGCCGCAAACACCGCACACATAGGTGGCTTTCTCCTCATTCTGCGGCTCCTCCGCAATATATGTGGGAGCGGTTTTTGGGCTCTTCCCCTTGATTACATTGTGATAGTAGGCATAGGTCATGGGATCGTCCTCTCTTAGAATGTCCGCATCCACCACTTTTCCCAGAAATACGGTGTGGCTGCTCGTCTCAAGCTTGTCCACCACCTCGCATACGATATAGGCGCAGGCGTCGGGAATCACCGGCATATATCCTCTGATCTCCGGCTTGATCTGATCGAATTTATTGTTGTCCCGGCCACTCTGAAATCCGAATACACCGATGGTTCCGGGATCGGAATGCTCGCCCAATATGGATATTGCAAATTTTCCCAGCTTTTGAATGCATACATTTGTATAATTGTCGTGATTTATACTCACCGCAATCGTAGCTGGATCAGAGGTAATCTGCATGGCGCTGTTGGCAGTGCAGCCCGTGGCCCTGCCCTCGTCCCAAGTACTGACTATATATACTCCGTAGGATAATTGCCTGAATGCGTTTTTGTTCATTTCTTTCCCCTTTCTGTCTCGACTGATAAATTATAGGATATACAACTTTAGTATAAATAATCCCCGTTTTAACTGCAAGAGAGAATTTTGTCTTCCCGCACATTTTTCTTGACAAAGCGCCGGTAAAACGCTACACTATAAAGGCCGTATATCGTGGGAACAACCGTGGATCAGGTGTTGAAGTCCGGTCTCACGCAATGGGAATCTACGAACCGTGTCAGGTTGGGAACAAAGCAGCACTAAGTAGAACCTCTCATGTGCCGTGAGGGCGCCGGGTGGAGCCTGTGATGCGGCCTGCGGTATGCGGTCTTGTCATTCTACCGAAGGGAGTGTATCGGCAATGTCTCACCTCCGCCTTTCCGAACAAACCAATCAAAATATACTGCGGCATTTTACATCCTGTATCCTCTGCCCCCGCCAGTGCCGGGTCAACCGTCTGGCAGGAGAAAGGGGTTACTGTGGTCAGACGGCGCAGCTGCGGGCCGCTCGGGCAGCGCTGCACATGTGGGAAGAGCCTTGCATTTCCGGCGCTGTCGGCTCCGGAACCGTCTTTTTCAGCGGCTGCAATCTCCGTTGTGTCTATTGTCAGAACCATGATATTGCCCTGGGAGAAACCGGCAGGGAAATATCCGTGGAGCGCCTGGCGGATATTTTTCTGGAACTGCAGAAAAAGGGAGCCGCCAACATCAATCTGGTGACTCCCACTCATTATATTCCACTGATTGCCGGCGCTTTGGAACTGGCCCGCCTCGGCGGACTCTCCCTCCCCGTTGTCTATAACTGCGGCGGCTATGAGTCCGTGGAGGCGTTGAAAATACTGGACGGACTGGTGGATATATACCTCCCCGATCTCAAGTATGTATCCGCCGAGCTGAGCGTCAAATACTCCCATGCTGTTGATTATTTTGAAAAGGCCAAACCGGCTCTTGCCGAAATGTTCCGTCAGAGTGGCCCTCCGGAGTTTTACCGCCCGCAGGAGAAAACGCTCTTGCCATCCAATCCTGCGGCGGTATATCCCGCGGACACACCCCTGTTGCGCCGGGGAATGATTGTCCGCCATCTGGTACTGCCCGGTCAGGTACGCGACAGCAAAAAGGTTCTGCACTATCTCCATGACGCCTTCGGAAACGACATTTATGTCAGTGTTATGTGTCAGTATACGCCTCTGCCCCATGTGACAGATATATCGGAATTAAACCGCCGAGTCACAGCCGAGGAATATCAGCGGGTGGTGGACTACTGCCTGCGGCTGGGCATGGAGAATGTGTATATTCAGGAGGGGGAGGCCGCACAGGAGAGCTTTATCCCGCCCTTCGACCTGTCGGGCCTTTAAGTCTTTCCCCACCGCTATATTCCTACAGCTCCACCCGAATCATATAGTACCCAAACTCCCCCTCCCGGGCGGGCTCCTGTCTGCACTCAAAACTTTCAAATCCATACATGATTGCCACCTGCTTTTCCTTTTCAAAAAAGTTTCCCGGCACACCTATGTAATACTGATTTTCGCCTTTTTGTGACACACGAGTCAGTATTAGATGGTCATAATTGAAATACCCATGGAGCAGAAAACTGTTCTGCACCAGCCGGTATGCGCTGGAATGCAGAATTACAAAGTCCTCCGGCCGCAGAGAGAGATACTCCCGCTCATCCTGAAAGGGACGTATATGAGGGTGGATCTTTTGGAGCTGCTGCCACTTGTCCTCGCTCATGAACGTCATATGGGGAGTTTTAAGTGCCTGGGGCCGCTCGAGTGGAATCTCCTGCTCGGGCGGAATCGACTCCTCGGGCGGAATTTGCTGCGGCTGCGCCGCTCCGGCCTCCTCCGCAATATGTACCGCCGGGGCGGAAATCACCTCTACAGGCTCCTCCACGTCTGGTTCTCTCTCCTGAACTGCGCTCTCTTGTTCAGGTTCCGCCATATCGGATTCCTTGGCCCTGACTGTGTCCCCCTGCTCAGGCTCTGTCATGTCAGGTTCCTCTGCCCCGACTGCGTGCTCTTGCTCAGGTTCCGCCATGTCAGGTTCCTCTGTCCTGACTGCGTCCTCCTCTACAGGCTCCTCCACGTCCGGTTCTCTCTCCTGAGCCGCGTTCTCCTGTTCAGGCTCCGCCATGTCAGGTTCCTCTGCCCTGACTGCGTCCTCCTGCTCTGGCTCCGTCATGTTCGGCTTAGGATTTTCCACCGTTCTCCACACACAGCGCAAACTCCGTCTGGGTGACAGCTGCACATATATCCGTTCCAGCTGTCCATAGCTCAAATTTTCTCCCAGTTCCAGCTCTTCCCCTTCCCGCTCCCGGTCTTTACATTCCCATAAAAAACTGCCGATGCCCTGCCGGATCAGCACTGTTCCTACCCGATGCTCGGCTCCGCCGCCCTCCACCACCACCTCCGAGGTCACATCGTCTGTCTCGTACAGATCTCTGATACGCATTTCCAGCAGCAGTCTGCTGTCCGTTACCGTTACCTTGACATATCCACAGTTACGCTTTTTTTCTCCGTTTTCCAGATAATCTATATAGCGGATCTGCTTATCATAATACATAAAAATCCCCCTTAATACACTTTCCTTTACTATAAGTGTATTAAGGGGTTGTCCCTTTTATTCCTGCAGATTAATACTCTATGGAATCCAGGTATTTCATATAACTTACCACCATCAGCGCAATCTTAAAGGTCAGCGCATCATCAAAATTCCGCAGATCCAGTCCTGTACTCTTCTGAATTTTCTCGATACGGTATACCAATGTATTGCGATGCACAAATAGCTGCCTGGAAGTTTCCGACACATTCAGGTTGTTCTCAAAAAACTTGTTGATTGTTGTCAGTGTCTCATCGTCCAGATCAATGGGCAGATTGTCTCCGAATATCTCTTCGATAAAAATTCTGCACAGGTTCACCGGCAGCTGATAGATCAGACGTCCGATGCCAAGCGTACTGTAGGCCACCACATTGCGCTCCGCATAGAAAATCTTTCCCACGTCCAGCGCCAGCTTGGCCTCCTTATAGGATTTGGATACGTCCTTCAGTTCCTGTACCACCGTACCGAACGCCACCCGCACATTTAGCATGGCCTCCGCGTTCATCATAGCTACAATCGTATGTGCCACATCGCATAGATTTTCATAGGTGGTGACCTGATCCAGACTTTTAATCAGGATCACATTGCTCTCGTCTACTGCAGTAATGTAGTCCCCACTCTGGGAAGAAAACATTCCTTTCAGCAATTCTGTCACTATATTGTCCTTTTCCAGCCGGGTTTCTATCAGAAACACCGCCCTGGGAACGGTCACTTCCACATGCAGTTTCTTAGCGCGATTGTAAATATCCACTAGGAGCAGATTGTCCAGCAGCAGATTCTGAAAAAAGTTGTTTCTGTCAAAACGCTCCTTATATGCGATAGTCAGATTCTGAATCTGACACACGGCGATCTTACCCACCATGTACACATCATCCCCGGCTCCCCGGGCCACCAGTACATACAGCAGTTCCCCCTCATCCAAGATCTTCAACAGATGATGGGGGCCGATCACCTGGCTGTCAGCAGGAGATGTGGCAAATCCGCTCACCAGATTTCCCTGTATCTCCCTCATATCGGTAGTTGAGGCAATCACTGTGGCGGAAGGGTCATACACACACAGATCCACCTTGGTGATTGCTTTTAATTCGTCTATACTTGTCTGAATGATCTGACTTGATATCATATACTCCTCCTTGTTTTATACTCACGAGCGATTAGTTTTTCTGAAAAATCTTAACGCTCGTCAGTATAAGTTCCGCAGCCGCCTTTTCAAAAAAAAGAGGTGCTGGAAACCAGCACCTCTCTGGAAATCTTACTAGTTGGTAATGATCTGCTCGGTCTCTTTGTCAAATACATGAATCTTCTCAACATCCAGAGCGAACTTCACAGCATCACCGGGTCTTGCGGATGTACGGGAGTCTACTCTTGCAGTCATCGGGAATACATCCAGATCAAAGTACAAGTAAACTTCTGCACCTAACAGCTCGTAAACCTTGATGGTGGACTCAAATACGCTGTTGGGAGATGCCGCAACAAACGTCTCGGAATCATACACATCCTCAGGACGGATACCAAAGGTAACCACCTTGCCGTCGTAGCCGCCGTCGATAACCTTCTTGGACTTAGCGGGAGGCAGAGGAATGCTGTGGCCTGCGATCTCCAGGTTTGCAACGTCGCCTTCTACCTTGACAGTTGCATCCAGGAAGTTCATCTGAGGAGATCCCATGAATCCTGCAACAAACAGGTTCTGAGGCTTCTCATACAGGTTCTGAGGAGTATCTACCTGCTGGATAACACCGTCTTTCATAACGACGATTCTGGTACCCAGCGTCATAGCCTCGGTCTGGTCATGTGTAACGTAGATGATGGTGGTGCCCAGTCTCTGATGCAGCTTGGCAATCTCAATTCTCATCTGCACACGCAGCTTTGCATCCAGGTTGGACAGAGGCTCATCCATCAGGAATACCTTGGGGTTACGCACAATGGCACGTCCCATAGCCACACGCTGTCTCTGACCACCGGACAGAGCCTTGGGCTTACGATCCAGCAGTTTCTCCAGATCCAGAATCTTGGCAGCCTCTTTAACCATCTTGTCGATCTGATCCTTGGGAACCTTTCTAAGTTTCAGACCGAATGCCATATTGTCATATACAGACATATGAGGATACAGAGCGTAGTTCTGGAATACCATTGCGATATCTCTGTCCTTAGGCTCTACATCGTTCACAACTCTGTCACCAATCTTTAACTCACCGGAGGAAATATCTTCCAGACCTGCAATCATACGAAGGGTGGTGGACTTACCACAGCCGGAAGGACCTACGAAGATAATGAACTCCTGATCTGCTATCTCAAGGTTGAAATTCTTAACTGCCTCAAAGCCGTTAGGATAAACCTTGCAGATATTTTTTAAAGATAAACTAGCCATAAAATAACTCCTTTCACAAATAGACAACTATTTTTTCTGTTGATGCAGCGATATGTATCACTACAACCTTGGAATAAGTATACCTAAATCTCCCGTTAAATTCTATGCCACTATTTCACAAAGATTTTGTTTCCGATTGTGTGAATTGCTCACAAATCCATGTATTTTTTCTTATCGCCGTCATTTTCAACAAAACTCAATTGCTTTATTGGACATATTTCACAGTTAGAGCCTATATTTTGTCCTCCAAAGTGGCATCCAGCTTGTCGTGGAAGATCTTATCATCATCCTCCAATTCATTTTCATTCTCAACCACGCCGTTGGCCTCGTTGATCCTCGCCTCCAGTTTCAGGAAAAACTTGTTGTACATCTTGGCCGCCAGGAAGGCAGGCGCCGTTATCCCAAAGAGCATAATAATCGGCAGAATATTGGGTGCAAACACCATCAGCACCATGGGAATCACATACAGCACCACCATCAGCACGCTCTTGGGAGCCTGCAGAATACTCATTGCCAGCGCGTTCTTGATTGTGCGGAACACTGTGTTGGCAAATTTAGCCTGAACCGGGAACACATACACCAGCGCAAAGAGGGCAAAGATGGAAACAGCTCCCAGAAGCGCCCGGAATATCACATGAAATTCTGTCTCCGAGGCATACATGATATAGAAATCTCCTCCCAAAATCAGTCCCACCACCAGAAAAAACAGCCATATAACCGTAGACTGTACAAAGTTCTCCTTAAACGCCTTAAAGTACCCTTTTACAATATAGCACTCCTCGTCGCGGACGATCTTGAGCACCTGATAGTGCATGGCCGTGAGGGCGGCTCCCGTGGTGATAAGCGGAATCATGCACACAATGGTGAGAAGATTCAGAATCATCAGATCCGCCACCTTATTCATGACCTGCATAAAAGGGCTGTCAATGTTTAAAAATTTCATATTCTTATTACATCCTTTCTGTAATTTATACTCACTAACGAATAGATTTTCAAATTGGAAGATCTATTCGTTAGTCAGTATAGGTACCGCATCAAAAAAATTTCTCCATGGATGTTACACGTATACCGGAAATCTGCTCCTCCGGCTTAACGGCATAAAAACCCAGTTTTTTGTAAAAATCCACCGCATAGGGAGCCGACGTCAGCGTCATGCTGCGTTCCCCCGCCTCCCTCTCCAGGTACCAGCACAGGTCCCTCATCAACGTCCTGCCGATTCCCTGGCGGTGATATCTCTCGTCCACAAACAGCAGGGACAGGTGATTGCCATTGCGCACGGAGGCCAGCCCCACCACCCGGCCGCCGTCCAGAGCCAGCAGCACCTGGTAGCGTCCGTTTAAAAACATTTTTCTAAGTGTTCCGTCATGTATGAAGGTATCAAAATTATCGATACCTTCCTGGGAATAATCCTTCCCCTCAAATTTCAGAAAGGTTCTCCACACCATATCCATGGCAGGTTCCCAGTCCTCTGGCAGCGCCCATCTGATTGTATACGGGAAATGATTTGTTTCCATATAAGTTCCTTTCTCTTATCAAAGTTCCGATACCCTACTCCTTTGCGGCGCAGGCGCCCACCTGGTTTTCCAGGGGTAATCCGTCCTCCAGCGCACGGGCATTCTCCATGGTCACGTTGGCGATTGCCTCCATGGCCTCCCGGGTAAAAAAGCCCATATGAGAGGTAATCAGAACATTGGGAAATGTCATCAGACGCGCCAGGTTGTCGTCCTCAATAATCTCTCCCGAACAGTCCTCATAAAAGATGCCTTCCTCCTCCTCATACACGTCCAGTCCCACGCCGCCGAATCTCTTCTGCAACAGGCCGTCAATCAAGCTGTCCGTGTCGATCAGACTGCCTCTGGAAGTGTTGATTAGGTACACCCTCTCCTTCATCATGGCAATGCTATCCCGGTTGATCATGTGCCGAGTCTGAGCCGTCAGCGGACAGTGCAGACTGATTACATCCGCCCGTCTAAGCAGCTCCTCCCTATCCACATAAGACACCTCCAATTTGGAGTTAGGATAGGGATCGTAGGCGATAGTCTCCATGCCAAAACCCTGACAGATTCGGATCATGGCCTGCCCAATGCGGCCGGTTCCCACGATTCCCGCCGTCTTTCCATACAAGTCCGTGCCCATAAGCCCCTGCAGACTCATGTTGAATTCTCTGGTTCGGTTGTAGGCCTTATGGGTACAGCGGTTTAGAGTCAGCAGCATGGCTGTCGCAAATTCCGCCACGGCCTCCGGCGAATAGCTGGGCACCCGCAGCACCACTATTTTGTCCTCCGCCGCTTTCACATCCACATTGTTGAACCCGGCGCTCCGCAGCAGAATTCCCTTCACATGCATATCGTAGAGCACCTCCACCATCTCACTGTCAATGTAATCGTTGACAAAAACACAGATGGCGTCGTATCCCTTCGCCAGAAACAAGGTCTCTCTGGTACAGGGAAATTCAATAAAATGAATATTGTATCCGTACTGCTCCGCCAGCGGTTCAAACCAGATACGGTCGTAGGGTTTGGTACTGTAAAATGCTATCTTCATATATTATTCCCTCCACATTTTCTGTTTTGGGAATAGTTTGAGTAGTTCCGTCTTTTTTATGCGTCTGCTCTCAGGCAATGCCCTTGAATCCAGCCATAGATTCCCTCCATAATCTGGACGCGTTCCGGCTCGTTCAGCAGCTCGTGCCTGCCGGTCTCGCACAAACGCATCTCCACGTCCTTGACGCCCGCTTTGCGCAATCCCTCGCACACCTTGGGAATACCCTTTCCATATTCGCCCAGAGGATCGGCGTCGCCGGAAATCACCATCACGGGCAGGTCAGCCGGTATTTTTCGGAGGCGTTTCGGGTCGTGGGCGCGTGAAATCAATTCTGTCAAGGTCTGGAATCCGTTCAGGGTAAATATATTGCCGCACAGAGGGTCCTCCATGTACCGCCGCACGCTCTCCTCATCCTTGCACAGCCAGTCAAACGGAGTGTTGGCGTTCGGTATCCGCTTATTATAACTGCCAAAACTCACCTTGTCACTGAATTTGCTCACATGCTTAGGGCCCAGAAAAAGTTTCTGCAGTCCCACCATAAAGCAAGCCGCCAGTATAGTCGCCTTGTTCTGATAGCCGGTGCCCATGATAACCGCGCCGGTGATGCCACTGCCATACATGGTGAGATAATTTCGCAGAATAAAGGATCCCATACTGTGCCCTACAATCACATAGGGCAGACCGGGATACTCCTTTTGGGTCATCTTTTTCAGGCGATGCACATCGCGCACCACCACCGTGGCCGGATCCTGCTCACAGAAATAGCCGTAAAGCTTATCCTCTCCCACGCTTTTTCCATGTCCCAGGTGGTCATTCCCCGTGACTACGCAGCCCCGCTCTGTGAGAAATCCGGCAAACTCCTCATAGCGCTCGATATACTCCGCCATGCCGTGGACAATCTGCACCACACACACAGGTTCCCGCTCCTCCGGTATATACCTGACCGCATGAATTTTGGATATGTTGTCTCTGGAATCAAAGTAAAACTCTTCTTTTTTCATGCTTGCCTCTTTTTTTCGTTCTGTGAAAATAAGTGCATGGCCCGAGAGCCATGCACCTATTATACACCATATCATCCAATATTTTAACCTGTTTATGGAAATTTTATAAAAAATGTTGGAGATATCATCCTGTCTCTAACATATCTCCGCGCCGGAAGGCATGGGTTTCTCTGCCGTCATCAGGGCCAGATTGCCCTCGGCGTCCTCGGCGCACAGCAGCATTCCCTCAGACACCACGCCTGCCAGAGTGGCGGGCTTTAGATTCACCAGCACCATCACTTTTTTGCCCACCATCTCCTCGGGAGTGTAATGGGCCTTGATTCCGGATACGATCTGGCGCACCTGACTGCCGATCTTCACCTGGGAACACAGCAGTTTCTTGGACTTGGGCACGGCCTCACATGCGATAATCTCTCCCACCTGGAACTGAAGTTTCGCGAAATCGTCATAGGTGATCTCCGGTTTTGCCTCAATGTCCATGACCGTCTCCTCGGCCTCGGTCTCCCCAGTGTCCGAACTCTCCCCTGCCGCCGCAATCATGGCGGCGGTCAGCTCCTCCTCACGCTTTTCCACCTCCTTCATATCCAAGCGGGCAAAGAGAATCTGGGGCTGATCCGTCACTTTGTTTCCGTTGGGATACAGGCCAAATTCCTCAAGCCGGTCAAAATCGCGCGGCGAGGTGTTCAGCTGAGCCACGATTTTTTCCGCCGTCTCAGGCATATAAGGCTCCAGCAGGGAGGCGCCGATGACTATGCCTTCCACCAGATTGTACAGCACCGTTGCCAGTCTGCCCTGCCTTGCCTCGTCCTTGGCCAGCACCCATGGCTCTGTCTCGTCAATGTATTTGTTACACCGCTTGAAAATGCCGAAAATCTCCGTCAGAGCATCCGCAATCCGCAGCGTTTCCATCTTCTCCGCCACCTTGGCATAAACGCCTGTGACTGTCTTTTTCAGATCCTCGTCGATGACACTGTCCTCCGGAGTCAGCTGCACACCCCTATCCTCCACCACGCCGCCGAAATACTTGTTGCTCATGGAAATGGTGCGGTTCACCAGATTGCCCAGAGTGTTGGCAAGGTCGGAGTTGGCGCGCTCGGCAATCAGCTCCCAGGTGGCGTTGCCGTCATTGTCATAGGGCATCTCATGAATCATGTAGTAACGCACCGCATCCACGCCGAAGAAGTCAACCAGATCGTCCACATAGATCACATTGCCTTTGGACTTGCTCATCTTGCCCCCATTCATCATCAGCCAGGGATGGCCGAAGACCTGCTTGGGCAGCGGCTCTCCCAGCGCCATCAGGAAGATAGGCCAGTAGATGGTGTGGAAACGGATGATGTCCTTGCCGATTAGATGCAGGTCCGCAGGCCAGAACTTTTTGTACTGCTCCGTGCTGCCGCCGTCCGCGTCATAGCCGATACCCGTGATATAGTTGGTCAGCGCATCCAGCCACACATAGACCACATGCTTTTCGTCGAAATCCACCGGAATACCCCACTTAAAGGAGGTACGGGACACGCACAGATCCTGCAGTCCGGGCAGCAGAAAATTGTTCATCATCTCGTTCTTGCGGGACACGGGCTGGATAAACTCCGGGTGGGCATTGATATGCTCTATGAGCCGGTCCGCGTATTTGCTCATGCGGAAAAAGTATGCCTCCTCCTTGGCGGGTTTTACCTCCCGGCCGCAGTCCGGGCATTTGCCGTCCACCAACTGAGATTCCGTCCAGAAAGACTCACAGGGAGTACAATACATTCCCTCATAGGCTCCCTTATAGATATCTCCCTGGTCGTACAGGCGCTTGAATATCTTCTGTACCTGTTTTTCATGGGGCTTATCCGTGGTGCGGATAAACTTGTCATAGCTGACGTTCAGCTGATCGCACAATCCCCGGATGACGCCCGCCACATTGTCCACGAACTCCTGTGGTGTTATGCCGGCCTCCTGGGCCTTCATTTCGATCTTCTGTCCATGCTCATCCGTACCCGTCTGAAAAAACACATCGTACCCTTGTTTTCTCTTGAAACGGGCGATAGCATCCGCCAGCACGATCTCGTAGTTATTGCCAATATGAGGCTTGCCGGACGTGTAGGCGATGGCAGTCGTAATGTAATAGGGTGTTTTGCTCATATGCTTGTCTCCTTGTCTGCTCGGGCCTTTCTCTATAGATTGCATAACGAAAGGCCCGTCCTCCGCATGCATCCGCTGCATGAGAAGACGAGCCGTAAGCCCGTGTTACCACTTCTCTTCGCCCCTTTCTCACGAAAGGGACCTCACCAGGTCTGGAAATCCAAACCCTATCCGCTATAACAGGCGGAACCTGTCGCAGCCTAACCCGGAAGTCCCCGGCTCGGTGCGCTGCTCGGAAGCCATCTTCCACATACCTCCCGCCTCATCCCTCTCAGCCGCAGTCACCTGCGGGGATGTTCTCTGGAAAGCCTCGGTACATGTACTCTCTTCGTCAATGCGTTTTCTCGTTGTATGAGATGTATTATACCTAAAGGTTGGGAGTTTGTAAAGAGGGTTTGCGTTACATTCCAGCGCGAAAATTATCAAAACTGCCTGCATGAGCAGCCGCCTTGAGCCATCTTCTCAGTGTCTCCGGGTTCTCCTCGGCATAGATACGGGCAAGGATATCTTCTGGGACATCTCCGTATTCCTCCAGCAGATCTAGGATATCTTGGCGTTGGCTCCTTATATGACCTTCGGCGAGACCCCCAGCAAACCCATCCGCATGCCCCTTCTCAATCCCTTTCTCAATTCCTTCCTCAATTCCTTTCTCAATTCCTTCCTTAATCCCCTTCTCAAGTCCCTCCTTATACGCATCCTCCTTGATGGCATCCTCTATGGCCCACCGGTCCCGCTGATTCCTCAATCGTAGTTCATACCATGCCTTCAAACGTCTGCTCAGATTCATTGCCCTCACCTCGTCTATCGCTCGTATAACTCCCGCATTTCCGCTGTGCATACTCTCCAATTCCTCCTTGCTCTCCACCCGCAGCAGGCGGACCCAGTCGTCCACCCTGTCCCCTGTGAGCTCCTTGTTCAGCTCAATGATATGTACCTCAAACTGGTCTGAATACAGCTGTCCCTCCGCATCTCGCAGATGGTACACCTTGTGATAGCCGGGATTCTCATCTCCGGGGAAATCCAGAATGTCTATCACAATGCATTTCTTCAGGCGGTCATACCGCTGTCCGCTGAACAGATCGTCCGTATACATCTTCGCCAGATAATACAGGCTGCGCTTATCCCAGTAGGCCAGCCGCCTGATCTGCAGCTCCACGTTGATTCTGCTGTCATCATTGAGCTGCATTCTCACATCCAGAATACACTGCTTTTCCTGTCTGCTGCGTCTGCTCAGGAAGGGATTCTCCAGACGCACTGTCTTGATGTTCTCCGGCGGTATGCCAAGCACATCGCTGATAAAATGTCTGCGCACATCTTCGCTGCGCATCAGTTCCTTGAAAGCAAGGTCTGATTTTGGGGGAATAAAATTCCCTGTGGTTTTCTTACTCAATTCCGTACCTCCTAGTGTGGCGCAATACAGCTATAGGCCGTACCGCGATGCGGGAGATGCCGGATAGAGTTCACTTATACAGATATACTTATTCCGAAAATCTCCTGCTTTTTTAATTGTGCTGTTTTTGGATTAAAGCATAGATTTTCTGAAATCCTGAAAAGTGAATTGCTTTACAAAAAGTGATTAGAAATATATGCTCTACAGATAGATTAGCATATGTGTGAGGGAATTGCAATAAATAGATTTTGCATTTTGTAAGATTTTTGTCGAAAGCCTTAACTCTCCAAACAGGGCCGCTAGGAGGGAGCTATTGCCCTTCTCCGTATGGCTGATAAGGCTTTTCAGGAATTTATTTACGACTATATAAATATCTAATGTCAGAGGTGAAAAAAGTCCCTCTGAAAAAGTCTATGGGCAAAATAGTTAGCTCTATTTTATACCTACTAAAATTCGACACACCTTTTTCATCACTGACATCCTGAAAAATCACGAGGACTTGTGGTCTTGGCACCCATATTTCTGAGAACGCATAAACTCTACGCCCTGTAGCAAAATCGAAAAGTATCCTTTCACCCCAGACTATTCCACATCCTCAAACTTCTGCTTGTCCTCCACACTGATCTCCATGCCCAGCTGTACCTCAATCAGTCTCAGCTGTGTATCGGCGATTACCGTATGCCTGCATCCCGCTGGCATGGTAATAACGTCACCGGGCCTCACTATGCGTTTCATTCCATCAATGATTGCACAGCCCTGACCACCCATGACTGTCCACACCTCATCTCGGTGTTGATGGCTGTGATAGGTAAGCCTGTGTCCCGGCAGCAGCTCTACCTTGATGGTCATGCTGTCCTCCTGCACATCCAGCACCGTGAAACTCCCCCAGGACTTTTCCGCATACATGGCCTGCTGCTCCAGCTCCTCCACATAGGGCTTGATATGGGCGCTGCGGTCCTTGCTGGATACGAGAATGCCATCCACGCTGGCCGCCACCACCATGTCCTGACATCCCATACATATGATGGGAATATTCAACTCGTTTACAACCTGGGTATCCCGGCAATGATCGTCCAAAGTCACCTTACCGATAGTTGCTGAGTCCATAGCCTCGGTAAAAGTATTCCAACTGCCCAGATCCAGCCATTCCCCATTGTACCGCAATACCTGGCAAAATTTCTCCTGCTCCACCACTGCATAGTCAAAGCTGATCTTCTTCTGTCTGCCATAGGAGGCAAACAAATCTTGGTAATCATCAAATTCAATCAATTCATGGGCGCGTTTCAACAAATATCCCAATTTAAATGCAAACACGCCGCCATTCCACAGCGCTCCTTGGGCAATATATTCCTTGGCAGTCTCCTCATTCGGTTTCTCCTTAAAGGTGCTGACTGGACTAACCGGTTCCGCTGTGACCGGAATAATATAACCATATTTTTCACTGGGATAGGTGGGTTCGATTCCCATCAGAGTCAAATTTGCTTCTCCCCGCTCTGCCAACTCTGACAAACGCTGTAATGCCTCAAAGTAAGTATCCTGCACATAGGGATCCACCGGGCAGACCACTACAGCTTCCTCCTCCGTCACTCCAAGCTCATCATGCAGATAGGCCGAGGCCAGACAGATAGCAGGAAACGTATCCCTTCGTTCCGGCTCCACACAGATATTCACACGCTCTCCCAGCTGGTTTTTGATCGTACTGGCCTGTTTCCTGCTGGTTGCTATGGTAATCTTCGCCTCCGGGTCAACCGATGTGATCTGACGGAACACACGGGTCAGCATGGACTCCAGCTCATCCTCATCATTTCGGAACATTTTGATAAACTGCTTTGACCGGATATCATTGGACAGAGGCCACAGCCTCTTCCCACTGCCTCCTGACAGCAAGATAATATTCATTATTGCTCTTCTCCTCTTCCATCCTTTACCTGATCCACTGCGCCCACTTCTGCCGATACTCCTCTGCGCTCATACCCTCTTCCTCTCGGAACATCTGCTGCATCGTCACCACATCGCCGATGCCTGACTCAGCTGCCACCTTCGCCACCGGCTTTATGCTAAAACGTAGCAGTTCCTTGGCCGCATTCAAACGCCGATTGTCCACATACTCATCAATACTGATTCCATAATACTGTGTGAAGGAACGTTCCATTTCATCCATGCCCTGGGAAAAAGCCTGTTTCAACGCCCCGGATATATCATCTTCCACATAATGCTCATTCAACCACTCCCGAACACTGCTGACAAGCTGCCTTTCCTGCTCATCTGCCAGGGTTCCGCAATCAAATAGATTCTGTAAAATTCGGTACTGCAGATGTAACAACAGCTCACCACACTGTAACTCTGCCAGCATACTCCTATCCCTTTGCAATTCCATGAGCCGACCAATCAGCTGATTCCACTGCTCCACATCTTCAATATGAAATACATTGGCTCCACCATTACCCTTTCGGAACAATTCATAAAAATTCCGCGCCATGTTGCCGTAGTAATGCACCCAGGCCAGTTCCCAGCCGTCCTTCTCGTCACTGATGTGTTCATAGTGCTCCCTGCAGTCTACCAGAGCGCCGTCACCGACCCGCAGGTCGTACTGGCGGCCATCCACCACCAGGTTTCCTTTGCCGCCAAGCACTACCATAAACAGATAGGACTCCAGATTTTCCCGCACACATCTGTGTGGCTTTAGGCTCTTAAGTCTTCCCACCTCCTGCACGTATAACAGGTTCTGTCGGGCAAAATCTCCCGGTGTATGCAGGCTGCGATCTGAACTTGTCATTCCCTCTGTAGCAAACATTTCCTCGCTCTTAATCATGTCTTCCTCCCTGCAAATGCATACGCCAGTAATTCAATGTGTCCCTAATCGTCTGTTTCAGCTCAATCTGCGGTTTCCAGCCCGTCAGCTCATGTAGCTTGGTGATATCCGCCTCAATGATCGGCACATCCACCGGCCGGATTTTGTTCGGATCGATTTCCACCCTGATTTCCTTTTCTGACATGGAAATAATCATATCCAAAATTCTGCGAATCTCCACAGCATGTCCGGAACCCATGTTATAGGTCTCCCCCGACACGCCCTGCTGAATCAGTTTCACATATGCTTTGACCACATCCCTGACGTCTGTAAAGTCCCTCTTTGCGGCAAGGTTCCCCACATACATCACTGGCTCACGCAGCCCCTTTTCTATCTCGGCCACCTGTTTACAGAAATCGGAGACAACAAACATCGGAGCCTGCCCCGGACCAATATGATTAAAAGAACGAACCATCATCAACTGCATATCATACGCCTGCGCATAGATACTGCCTATCATATTCTGGCAAGCCTTGGTGGCCGCATAAATATTCCCCGGCCGCAGCAAATTTTCCTCTCTGATGGGCGTCTCTCCCGGCCGAATATGTCCATACTCCTCCCCTGATCCGATCAACAGCACTCGCGGCTTATAGTACAACTCCCTGACGGCATCCATCACATTGATGCTGCCCTTAATATTCACATCCACTGTCAATCCCGGATTTTTCCAGGATAACCCCACCGAACTCTGGGCCGCCAGATGAAAAATATAATCCGGCCGTATCTCTAACAGCAGTGTTACTATCGTTTCCCTGTCCAGAATATCCAGATCATAGATTTTTGCATGCTCATGTTTCAACCGCTCATGGGGAAGTTTGGTGGCATAACAATCCATTCCGCAGGAGTGCATCTCTTCTAGCAGATAACTGCCCACAAATCCGGCAGCCCCTATTACCAGTCCCTTTGACATATCTCTGTCTCCTTACAAGAAAAGGAATTCCTCGCAGAATTCCCTTACTCTTTTTAATCTAGCGCTCTATTAATACTCACTGAATTCCTGCATAGGCAATCTCTCTGCGCACCAGCTCCATATCTGTATCTACCATGCGTCCTACCAGCTCGTCAAAAGAAATCTCCCTCTTCCATCCCAGCCTGCTCTCTGCCTTGGCGGGATCGCCTAAGAGGATGTCCACTTCGGCAGGACGGAAAAAATCTCTGTTGACCTTCACGACTACCTTGCCAGTGGCTGCATCCCTGCCCAACTCGTCCACACCAGAACCGGACCATTCCACTTTGATTCCAACCTTCCCAAAGGCTGTCTCCACAAATTCCCGAACGGTCCGGGTCTCATTGGTGGCTACCACATAGTCATCCGGCTCTTCCTGCTGAAGCATCAGCCACATGGCATATACATAGTCCTTGGAATGTCCCCAGTCGCGCTTGGAATCCAAATTTCCCAGCTCCATATACTCCTGAACACCCTGCTTGATTCTCGCCACGGCATCCGTAATCTTTCGAGTCACGAACTCCTTGCCGCGTCTCTCACTCTCATGATTGAACAATATGCCGCTGCAGGCATACATCCCATAACTCTCTCTATAGTTTTTCGTGATCCAATGACCATATAATTTTGCAACACCATAGGGACTGCGGGGATAAAAGGGAGTTGTCTCTTTCTGCGGAATCTCCTGCACCAGTCCGAACATCTCGGAGGTGGACGCCTGATAAAAACGGCAGGAGGATTTCACCATACGGATTGCCTCCAACATGTTAGTGACTCCCACCGCATCGATCTGGGCTGTAGCCAAGGGCTGCTCCCAGGAGGTAGCCACGAAAGACTGAGCCGCCAGGTTGTACACCTCGTCGGCATCGGAAATCCTCATGGCATTTACCAGCGAGGCCAGATCCGTCATATCCGCATAAATCAAATGCAGCTTATCCTTAATATGCTCCACATTGCCATAATCTACAACGGCCTTTCTCCGCATCAGTCCGTATACCACATAGCCTTTCTCCAACAGCAACTCTGCCAAGTAGGAGCCATCCTGACCGCAAACTCCTGTAATTAATGCTTTTTTCATAGTATTTCCAGCCTTTCTGCTATATTGATGCTAGCCCGTACAAAACATACATGGATTATACTATATTCTTCCATGGTTTGCAACTTTAACTTTCCTTGGAATTTCTACATCACATGCCAAAACATTGCGCCTCCACAGCAAGGCTATTATTTTTGACTTCGGTTACTTTTTAAATCATTTATAAAATAATCACAACAGTTGTCCCAGTCCCCGATATATTTTTTTACTTTGTCCGAAAAGCATTCCATAATTCCATGAAGCATATAAGGCAAATCGTCCTCCCTATTTGCGAAAACATATATTAACTTTTGCAATGCAAAAGCATAGCCTAATTCTATCAAAGCACTGCTGGCAAGCTTTTGAGGATAAATTAATAAAAATATATCCGTCTCCTCTATTCCATTTAGGTCTTGAATCGCCGACTCCATGGGCGATTCATATGAATTAATATTGCTAATCTTTTTTATGGCAGCATAAACATTTTCACTTCCAAACATATCATCCAGACATCCTATGAATCTCGAGATACTATCTCTGAATTCTTCATATATCTTGCTATCATCAAAGCCCGTAATTGGAGTTGATACAAATATTTTCACTTAAATCACTCCTCAATCAAAAAAAGCCGTATCGTTACTGTCTACTATCCTTATAATATCATCAAACGTTGCATACTCATATATTCTAACCGACGGCACCGCATTATCTATTCTCGACAAAACATATGGCAAATCACTCTTCTTTTGTGCAAATATGACCATCTGTTTAGACAGAGCAATCCCATACCCTATTTCTGCCAAAACGCTTGATGGAACTTTTGCAGGATATATAAACAACATATATTCCCTTGTCTTTAATTCC
>JAAUZI010000056.1 GCA_014804645.1 Lachnospiraceae bacterium
GCCTCATTCACGAACTCATTCCGTGAGCGCACGTTGGCCGCAGCCAGCAGCCCGTCTGCCGTTTCAAGCATCTCCTTCTCGATATAAAAACCGGTCCTTACTTTTTCTGTTTCTCTGCCCATTCATGCCCTCCTTCTGACTGGCTTATCTGCCGCAGTATTCATTTTCCTTTCCCAAAATTCCTGGTATTTCTGCCCTTTTTCAAGAAACAGACATCAAAAATTCCTGTGTCCCAGGAAAAGGTATGCACTTTCACTTTTCCACACGGCTTTGCCGGGCGGTGTTTTTTCGGGTTTAGGCTGCGGAAGCAGCATAAACCCTTTAACCTGCACACATTTCGACCCTGCCAGCCACCCCCGGTTTCCCCCCATTTTGGCTGCCCTGCACTCCCTGCCAGCATGATTGAAAGCTGTTTTTGCCAAATCGCCCCAAACAGGGCAGAAAGGGTGCCGGGCGGTCAGTTTAACCACTTTTTCCGAACAAGGGCACAAATCGCCACACGGACGGCCACAGGAGGTAACAAGGCTTTCCGGCTCTCTATCTAATCTCCCTGATTCCATGGCGGCAAAGGGCTGGAAGTGTACTGCCGTATTTACAGAAATAGAAAAAGGCGCCTATCTTCCGATAAAACGCCTTGTCCCTGTTTCAGTCACTGCCAGCTCTGCTGTCTCATAGCACCCAAACCTCAGTATGCAGCGCAATCCCTGCTTGTTTTCAGTTAATAGTTTCTCACCTGCTTTCGCAGATATTTATTTTCTTTCTGGTTTTGTTTAGTCCTTTTTCTTACGCAAAAGCCCGCAAACACTGATGTTTACGGGCTTTTCTTAGCTCCTCAAGTAGGACTCGAACCTACGACACTTCGGTTAACAGCCGAATGCTCTACCTCTGATTGATATACAACCGTAAAGAGGTTGTCAGGCAATCCTTACTCTTGGAATAATGTCTCTTTTCAATACCACTTTCTATTTAGCGGTCTCAATGAGTCCAAAGGTTTCATCCAGGTCGGCACCCGCACCGTAGATGCCGTGCTGAGACCAGACCACCAGCCGGGCTGTGTTTCATTTGCTCTGCGATAGCTACACCGATCTCGTTGGTACCACACAGCATCCAGGGCAGTACGTTCACGCCGTCCGCTGGCCGCCGCCATGTGGTGGGTAGGACCAGCCTCGCTCCATTTATTGCAGAACTCTCTCGCACCACAGGTGAACCGGGTTCACATATTGGAATCGCCAAAGGTAAAGATGGGGAGGTAAAACTGCGTCAGATATCCGCCCACCATCTTGTTGCCATTGGGGAAACGGTAGACCTCTTTTGCTAACAGTTCACCGTTTTCCTGCCAGCCAACGATATGCCGGCCGAAGGATGCCCCAATATCTATTGCCAAATAGTATTTCATTTGGAATCCTCCACTTTCCACTCATTATGCCAGCGTATGACAGGCTTGTCGCCCTCCCACTCAATGGGCAGCCATACATAGCGGGAGATACTGGTGTTTTCACTATGCTTTTGCAGTTCGCCAGGCAGCGGTGCGGCCTTTTGGGGGCTGGTATCGGGCTTGTAATCCTTAAAATGTCGCTTCATGCCGGAAATGATCTGCTTTGCCATGGGTTTGATGTACCACTGTGGCATCCATCGGTCGGCGCAGGCAATATATTGCGCTGTGCCGGGAATTTTGATTACGCTTGTAATCTGACTGCTGAAAGAAGTATTGCTCTTGTCCCCGATAAACGGATCGCCCAGGTCTGTATACTCTCCATGGGGATCCTCAAACACACAAACCTTGCTGGGGTTGGGAAAATACCCACTGGTACCGGAGGTAAACAAATACCGTTTCCCGTTCCTCTCAAAATAGGTAGGCGCCTCTCTTGTCAACGGAGGCAGCATATTATCGTAATGGATGCTATATTCCCCCGTGACGGCGGTATAGTCATCCGTCAACGTAGCACAGATGAGCTGAAAGTGCGGCCGTTCAAACCAGATATATGCTTTTCCATCCTGGTCGGCGTGAAGAGCAAAGTCTCCCGTATCCATATCCAGCGGCTTATATATCTTGTTCACGAACTTATAAGGCCCCGCGAATTTATCCGCCTGCATAATGGACATAAATTGGCTGACCTCACCAGCCATGATTTTCAGCCAGGCAACATATTTCCCCGTCTTTTCACAATAAATGATATGAGGACGATCCATGCAATAAGTAGGATGTAAGGGACTTTGCAGATCATCCGGCTGAGGCGGAATGATCAATCCCTTGTCCGTCCAGTTGTAAAGATCCGGAGAGGTGTAGAGCCTGACACCCCAATGCCAGACGGTATTCCCTTTGCCTCCTACTGTCTTTTCTTTATTCTCCCCATACCAGTACCAGAGTTTTTCCTGCTCATTATAAAACACGGAGAAGCCATGTGCCTGAATCGGTTTGCCAGCTGTGTCCATCCATACCTTTCCGGGTCTAAAGCTGTTATATTTGTTCATATGGCCTCCTCTACAAATTTTTATAAATTCTCCTAATTGAATTTACCGAATCTCAAATTCAGCAAAATCTAAAGCACCCTTTCCCACATACCGGAAAAACAGTGTATGGACACCTGCGTCTATGGTTAAATTTCCAGTGAAAGACTGAAACTGCTCCGACGCCCGTATGGGAATCTCCGCAACTGAATTCTTTCTCTGCTCTGTAGTGACCAGAATCAGCCCCTCTGCCGTACCGCGAACATTAACCCTGATTGTTTTTTCCTGTCCCGAAAACGCAAAATACTTGAATCCTGCCACGCTGCCGTCCGTCATATTGGCAATATACTGATCCCCGTCCTTTTCCCTGTCACCGCCGCTCTGGGTGAAATACGGATGTATCCTCTTCTTATCCTTTTCTCTTGTCCTTAAGTATGCAAAGGTTCCCTCCCTGCTGCTCAAATTGCAGGCGATTCTCGCCTCATATACTCCCGTGCCAGAGAGCGGCCCCGCATTTAATCCACAGCTTGTGACCTCCGCCTGGGGAATGGAGCCGTCCGGCAAAATCGTGAGTTTCTCCGCACATCCCTGTCTGGCACACTTTTGCTTGTTGGTCTGACGATGATAAAAAATATACCACTGCCCGTTTATACAAGCCATGCCGCCATGGGTATTTCCGGTGTAATTCCGGGGAGTAGAATTTCCCTTATAACCGATATCCCCGATGCTAACCAGCGTTCCACCGTAACTGTACCCGCCGTCCGGCCGTTTGCTTGTGGCATAGCACAATTCATGGCTGAGCTCCGATGAATATACCAGATAATAGACATCCCCAATCTTGCGGATGCTGCTGGCCTCAAAAAATCCGTGTCCCTCAAACCCGGTTCCCTTTGTGATCTCAGGTCCCGGCAGAACCATCACAGGCTCTCCCTTCATTGTGATCATATCCTTTTCCAATTCAACACAGTAACCCCCGTCGATCCTCAGGCCCCTCATGCTCATAGCAGTCTTCATCCAGCCAGGAAGCGGAGAAAATCCGGTGTACATCCAGATTCTCCCATCATTATCCACAAGCACTCCCGGGTCAAAAAGATTGACCTCACCCTTCTTCTCACCATAGGGTATCCCATTCGGTCTCTGCACATAACCGTAAAACTCATATTTCCCCGCCGGTGTATCACACACGGCAACGCTGGTCACTGTCAGACGGTGAAATTCATAGTACAGGTAAAATCTCCCGTCCGGCCCTTGCACCACATCCGGGGCGCACATGTGCATATTCCCTTTTGCATTACGTTTATCTTGGGATGCCTTATAGATGACTCCCTCATATTTCCAGTCAGCCAGGTCAGTCACCGGTGCGGACCAGCACACATAATCGTTGACACAGAAGTCCGGACCGTCAAACCTGTCATGGCTTCCGTATACATATACCCTATCTCCGAAGACTCTGGGTTCCCCGTCCGGAACATATTCATAGCTGGGCAGATAGGGATTTAACGCCTGTTTCTTTATTCTACTCTCTTCCATCAAATAAGCACCTCGCTTTGATAATTGTGCAATCCTTACTTAACAGTTTACACTTTTCCGAAAGGCCAATCATTCTATCTCTTGATAAACCAATACTGTCCCTGTGATTCCAGTAGGAGCAGGCACCTTATTCTGCATCAGCTTCTCCGGCATTGTCCGGTTCTTTGCCGCAGCACGCTCCCGCTCCAACGTGGTTGAAACCTCTATGACGATAGTATTTTCACCTTCCCTCACCAGACCGGAAATATCAAAGCGATATGTCGGAACTACCTGCACCCCTGCACTCATGCCATTGACAAACACTTCCACACCTTCATAGGCATCGCTGATTGTCAGGATTGTCCGCCTTGCGCCTTTTAACTCAATCTTTTTTTCATAACGCACCCAGCCTGAAAATTTGGGCATTTCCTCCGCCAGCTTATCCGGGAGGGAAATCTCTTTTTCCTGTCTGAAACTCGGATAGGCAATACTCTCACAGATACTGCGTTTCCATGTTCCGGCAAACACAGCTTCCTTTCCAAATTTTTCAAGATATGAAAGGGGCTTCCTGAGTGCCCTGCCTCCCGCATCATCAAATACCAAAATGAGACTCTGGTACGGTTCCAATTCCACTTTTATACAGCTTTTTCCGTCTGACTCTGTTTTTTCCACTTCCTCCAATGCATTATCCCACGCATGATAGGCATAAACTGCCCCCTTCTGGGGAATTTCAATGGTTCCCTGATAGTTTTCTGTTCCTTCGTTAATAAAATAATAGATATCTGTTTCTTTCCTGTAATGGAGATAACGGATGCGGTTATTTTTTGGAGCAAGTGTAATCTCAGGAATGCCTTTTTGGCGCAAAATATCAGTCAGTTGATCAAGTGGAACTGTCAGACAGGCTTTCTTTACGGAGTCCATATTTTCCGTCCCGTCATAAAAGCCGTCCGGCGTCCCGTCCACAAAAATAACAGGGACTCCAAGCTGCTGCAGTTTTCCAATCACAGGCACCATGGCGGTAGAGATAAACTGTGCATAGGGAACCACCAAGGCGTGGTAAGTCTGGGTATTCACCCTAAACTCCGTATCCAGGCTTGTGTGATAGTATTCCTTCTCCCAGAACACATCCGTTGGCAGGATATCAAAGTCAATCTGGGCATCCAGCAGCTCCCTCGCCGGTTTCTGCATCAGCATGGCTTCCCCGGTCCACTCCGCCTCCCCATGGTACAGCAGTGCCACCGGGGCGATATGCCTGCCCCCGTCAATAAGTGCGCAGACACGGTTCATATACCCCATCAGACTCTTAAAATGCTTATACTGAGGATCGTGCCCATTTGCGTAAAAATGCGGGGGACAATCCGGATCCGGGAATTCCTTCGCACTGAAGGCATGGGGCACAAACCGATTCACGCCGCTTGCCATGAAATGATCCGCCAGATACCGCTCCAGCCGCAGCCCCTCCGCCCAGCCATAATTGCCGAAAATCTCACACATGGTACGTCCATGCTTTTTTTCATCAATCGCAGCCAGGGACGGTCCCAGCTTTCCGAGAATATAATGATAGAACTCCCCGTCACGGGTCTGGAAACGCATAAACTTATCAGGCCCGTCCTCACCCTGGGGCATCACCTGCCCGCCAATATCATCAATTCCCGCCATATCCTGTCCGGCAAGCCCCCGGAAATAATGCCCAAGAGAGGCTCCTGTCCGTGCGTGGCTGTTATTATCCTCTACTACATGGCCAATATATTCCACCCCATGGCTACGGCACCAGTCCCCTATCTGTTCGGAAAACGCACCCTTTACCCCTCTTGTCACCGCATCCATATAGATATATCGCACCTGGGCTGTCCGGGCGGGTTCTAAATCCGAATCCCATAAATAGGGCATATAGTTTTTCCATTCTCTCCCCAGCGCCTTTTCCAGCTCCGGTGCTAATGTGGACGACCATGGCAGATCCTGATCTGTGCCCAGTTTCTCACCGGAGTACAGCTTCCCATTCCCAAGCTCCGGCTCATCAGAGAAGAATCCTGCGATGGTATTCCCGAATTCCGCTTTATAATGCTCAAAATGGGGTTCATATACAGTGTCCAGAAGGATGCGGCAGGAGTCTGGGTTCATCATATTGATATATGTGCGGTGCGCGCCACAGTTCCTTGACAGTTTGCATAGCCCTATCTTCCAATTTCCCTCTGGTGCATCCCATACCAGCCTGCCATTTTGTATCATAGGAGTCAGATCAACTCTTTCCTGCTCCCTGTCGCCTTTCCCCATCCTGACTGCCGTTGCGCTTAAAACTTTATCCGGAGAAAAAACTCTTTTTTTGCCCGCTCCGCCTCCCAGGTCAAACAGTGAAAATTTATTGTTCTTCTTTTTCAGGAATTTTCCCACATTCACGGAGATTTTCCTGCCGCCCCGCACATTCCTGCCCTCATAACAGATTCCCTGCCGACACAGTTCTTCCGGCGCATTCTCCAAAGCGCCATTGGCATATCCTGTTGGGAAATGGCTATCATCCAGAATCCAGACCTTCATGCCACGTTTTTTCGCTTCTTCCAGAATAACGTCCATATCCCGCCACCACTTGTCTCCGCAGAAATCCGGATGTGGGCGGCTTTCCACGCAGACAGCGCCAATCCCGCAGCTATGGATTACCTCCATATATTTCCTCAGTACCGCCTCATCCTCTCCATGCTGCCAGAAAAAGGGCATGATATAATTTTCATTCTTTCCTTCCAAAAGCTCTAAGACAGTTGGAATCATAGTCTCCTACCTTTCCTTATATGAGATGATTTTTTCCATAGGATACCTTTCACTCTGCCAAAGCAATGACAGCCTTAGCCGTCTGCGTTCCATCTGTGACGGTAACAGTGACAGGCTCTTTCACCCGAACAACAGCCAGGACACGTCCGTAATAAGTAGTAAAACTGCCTGTATGGTACTGCTCCTCATGGCAGGGATTTGCAGAGCCAAAGCCCAACAGCTCGCCACCCTGAACAGAAACCGTCAGCTTCCGGTCTGCATTTGATTCCACAATACCGTTCTCGCCCACAAGCTCCACCGGGACATAGACAACCTCTCCCGTCTTAGCTGTGGTCACTTCCGGTTTGACTACAATGACTGTTTTCCCGATGGCGGAGACCAGCTCACGCCGTGCCCGCTCCCTGCCGTCTGACCTATAAGCCACGGCGGTCAGGGTGCCGGGAGCATACTTTGTTTTATAAGTCGCCTTACATTCCTTAATCTTCTTTTTACCCAGAGATTTTCCGTTCAGCAGCAGTTCCACGGACGCAGCATCAGAATAAATCTCAACCTCTGCTTTATTCCCTTCGCAGCCTTCCCACGCCCAGCTTTCAATCGCATTCGTGCCTCTCCAGACAGACTTGCTTACCCGGACGCCAGGATGATTTACAGGCTTCACGGCAATCCTGGGCGCCTTTTCCAGCCCCCAGACAGTGGAAGCATAACAGCAGGAGCCGTCTGGAACGCCGGTAATGTCAATCACACCGGCGCCGCCTAAGACCCAGGGATAAGGGCGGTTAAATGGCATACCTCCGGTATAGCTCCAGGCCCCAATGCCCGCCTCGCCCAGATAGTCCCAGGCAGTCCACATAAAGTCGCCCACCAGATAGGGAAACTTCTTCACCATCTCCCAGTTTTTCCAGATATCCTGGGGGAAGGTCTCCGAGCCAAAAATGATCCGTTCCGGATGCTGTTTCTCTTCCAGGGGATAGCGGCCAGAACCATAGTTATAGCCCGCGATGTCCAGGGAATTGATAATGGGGGTGGCAATGGCATCCACCTTAGGGGAATTGCCTCCCTTGTTCATACCAGTACCCACGAAGGACGCAATGATATTGAAAGCAAGGCTGGCGTTGCCGCCTTCTTTCTGCTTTTTCCCGGCTGCCGCATTGCTTTGTTCCCCATCCTTGTAGATTCCCTGTCCTTTGGCGGCACGGCTGAGGATCATCAGGTTCAGGCCGCAGGTCACGGGGCGGGAAGTGTCCATACCGTGAATCAGATCCACCATTGCCCTGCCTGCGTCCACACCCTTCGCTTCAAAGGGCTCCGCCACCTCGTTGCCGATGGAGTACATGATGACGCTGGGATGGTTGTAGTCCCGCTCCACCATTTCAGCGGTATCTTCTTTCCAGCAATTTTCAAAATCATTGCCATAGTCAAACTTTGTCTTGCGGTTGTACCACATATCAAAGGTTTCGTCCATCACATACATGCCGTAGTAATCACAGGCCTCCAGCATGGCGCGGCTGCAGGGATTATGAGCCATCCGCAGGGCGTTAAAGCCTGCCTCCTTCATAATGCGGACACGTCTCCATTCGCTTTCATCATATGTGGCTGCTCCCAGAATGCCGTTGTCATGATGGACACAGCCGCCCCGAAGTAGGGTCTCCTTTCCGTTGATGAACAGGCCCTTGGGGCTCCAGGTAATCATACGGATGCCGAAGGTTTCCAGGACAGTGTCCACCACGCCGTCATCCGTCAGGGTAACCCTGCAGGTATACAGATTGGGAGTTTCGTCACTCCATGGTTTACCCCCGGGAATCTCAATCTCACACAGGGAACCGGAACCCCTGGCAACAACTTCACTGCCATCCAGAATTTCAACGGCAATCTGGCCTGCGGCAGCCTTGGTTTCAACCTTCACTTTGGCAGGACTGACAGACAAAGGGGTAATCTTCACGCCCCGGTATGCAATATGGCTCTTTTCCCCCACATACAGCCACACGGGACGGTAAATGCCGGAACCGGAATACCACCTGGAATTGGGCAGCTTTGAGTTATCGGCAACCACAGTCAGGGTATTTTCTTCGCCAAACTTCAGTCCGGTCAAGTCCACAGTGAAGGTAGTGTAGCCATACTTATGACCGCCGATTTCTTTGCCATTCAGGGAAATGACACTGTTTTTATAAACACCCTCGAACTCCGCCAGAATATTTTTATCTTTCCACTCCGCCGGAGCGGTAAATGTCTTTTCGTATACATACACACCACCAGGGAAATATCCATGACCGCCATCAGAAACGTCAGCGCCCCGCTTCTCTATGATCTGGGCATCATGGGGCAGAGTAACAGTCTGCTTTTCTTTGCTTCCCTGCTTCCAGAACAGCCACTTGTCATTAAAATCTATTTTTTTCAAATTTATACCTCCTAGTATAAGTCGCTGAGCAACAGCACTAAAGGGTAAAGTTCCTTCGACGCACACCTCCTGAAAGAAACTTTCATTCGAAAATGCACTTATGAAAGTTCCTCTCGTGCGCCTTCGCAACTTTACCATCCAGCCAAAACCTCTAAAAAATCTATTGACATTTCTTAGCCAGACCATTGCCTTTCACTAATTTCCTCGCCATTCTAGCAGTTCTTGATGCATTCATCTGCATCTGCTCTCTTGTGACCTTTCCTTCTTTCATGGCAGCTACAACATCCTCATAGTCTGACTTGCTGCCCGGCATAAAGAGATCCCCGCCGGCCATAATCACATTGGGTGCCTTTGCCACAGGATGAATGCAGCCTTTCTCCGTAGTGTAGTTCGCAATTACCCAGTCGGTCATAACAATTCCCTTATAACCAAACTCACATTTAAGCACATCATTGATCATACCCTTATGCTCTGATGTGTGAATACCATTGATCAGATTGTAGGACGTCATAACTGCCTTGGGCTGTGATTTCCTCACTGCAATTCCAAACCCCTTCAGGTAGATCTCCCGGAGCGCCCGCTCGCTTGCCTGGCTGTTATTCTGGGTACGGTTCAGTTCCTGATTATTTGCCGCATAATGCTTGATCGTGGTTCCGCATCCCGGATGTGCCTGTACCCCTCTGGTAATGGCAGCCGCAAATCCACCGCTGACCACCGGATCCTCAGAATAGTATTCAAAGTTCCTTCCGCAGCGGATGCTTCTGTGAATATTGAGCGCCGGTGCCAGCCACAAGTGCACTCCAAACAGTTCCATTTCAAAACCCACAATATCTCCGCATTTTTCCGCGAACTCAAGGTTAAAACTCTGTGCAATCGCTGTTCCTATCGGTATTGCAGTTGCATACTGGTTCAGGATGGTATCTGTTTTCTTAACCTTATAGCCGATATGCTTCATAAACAGTTTCGCAATCTTTGGCAAAAAGTCCATGATGCCTTCCGGAAAAGATGCTCCCAGAACATGAGGCACCCCGTTTTTGTCCCTTGCATATTCACGGCTGATACGAAGTCCTGCCGGTCCGTCCGCCATGACCATGGACGGAATACCATACTCTCCAGCTCCCATAAACGTCTGTCCTGCAGCTCCGGCAACAGTAAATCCCGCATTTCCAATGATACTGGCCATACCTCCTTTGGGATCAAAGGCTCCGAGATTCATCATGATCAACTGCTCATCGGAAAGCTTTTTGACATCTGCATCAATCTCACAGTCCAGATCAAAATCCACATTGACGGTGGCAACTGCATCCTTCCCAAGCGACAGCACTGTCGTCTCCGCCAGTTCCTCTTCCGAAAGCGAACTGCTTTTCCTTTCTCCCTCCGCCGGTTTGTAATCGATAAAGTCCGGTCTGCCCATCACATTCCTGGTTTTGATGCAGCAAATCTCTTCTTCCACCCGGATCACACCGTACACATCCGTATCGGCGCTGCTGTTTCCGACCCGGAGGACATAATCGCCCGCCTCTAAACAATAGCTTGCCGATGCTTCATCATATGACGCAATCTCAGACATATCAAAACTCACCGAAAGTTTCTGCTCCTCACTGGGTGCAAGCAGCTTCGTCTTCGCAAAACCTGCCAGCACCTGGTAGGGCTGATCAAGTTTTCCTTCCGGAGACGACACATACACCTGCAGCACTTCCTTGCCGGCATCATTTCCCACATTCTTAATATTGGCAGTCACCGTAACCGTTTGTCCATTCAAGCGAACACTGTCCCTCTCCAGACAGAAGTCAGTATAGGATAACCCATATCCAAACGGATACAGCGGCAATTTCCCCACACTGTCAAAATAGCGATACCCCACATAAATACCTTCCTTATATCTGGTCTCATCCCTTTCACCAAATTCCCCTATGGACGGATAATCCTTCCAAGCGCTCCAGGTGGTGGTGAGCTTTCCGGACGGACTGCTTTTTCCAAGAAGTATATCTGCCAGTATATCCCCGGTCTCCACGCCGAGCTGGGACAGGATCAGAATATTTTTCACATCCTTCACCGCAGTCAGATCTACAACACCACCCGCATTGATCACAAGCATAAAGTTCTTATATTTCGCATCACACGCCAGGATATCTCTCTTTTCCGTCTCCGAAAGCAAAATCTCCCCCGCTTCCGTTTTCCGGTCGCTCCCCTCCCCGGAAATGCGGGAAAGCACATAGATGCCGGTTGCCCCCGCCCCGTCTATGGGCAGCTGATACTCCGGCTCCGCCATGGAGCGTCCCATACCAAGCATAGCTGCCTGAGTATGTTTAGCTTTTGCCTCCGCCTTGATGTCCCTTATAAACTGCTGTTTTGCTTCTGCGCGCACTTTATCATATCCATCCAGCCAGCTGCCTGAGGTAATGGTAAAACCGGCATTTTTAAGCCCTTCCTCAACCGTCACAAAGAATCTGGAATTGACTTCGCCGGATCCTGTGCCGCCCTTGATCGTATATCTTGCCCCGCTCCCATAGAGGGCGATCTGCCGGGCATTCTGATCTTTAGAATACCCGACTGTTCTCAGCGGGAAATTCCCATCCTTTTTCAAAAGTACCGTACATTCCGCACCATTTTCACGCAGATACGCATTGTGTTTGATTTCGTACTCATTTAAATTCATTGCGATCCTCCGGGTCTATTTTCTATATTGGCATAATTGGCAGGCGGTATTGTTGTATAATGGCATCTCCCTTTTGAAAAATAGTCCATCAAGAAAGATTTCTTCCCTGCACATAAGCATGGAGCGGCGGCACAAATCGCCGCTCCGCAAAATCATGCTTCACGCTTTTTACTTCTTTTTATTCTTCTTTGCGGCCCTGGCCTCTTCCTTTGCCTTCCTTTCCGCCAGTTTCGCCTGATACTTCGCCTCTTCCTCCTGGAAATTCAGTCCTTTCTTTGCGCATTTTTCCTTAAGTTCCTCAATGCGCTTAGCCTCGGCGATCTTCTCCTGCTCGGCCTGCTCCATCGCTGCCTTTTCCTCAGCGGAATAGTAAACCTCGCCGCGGGCCTCTGCTTCGGCACGGTGGCGGGCGGTGATATCGGCGGAAATCTGAGGAATCTTCTTCTCTACATCAAATATGATCATCAGCACTGCGCCGATGACATAGCCGATCATGGGCGCTCCAGCAAAGCACCATGCAAAGAAACTCTTCATAGTGTCGGGCTGCTGAATGATCTGGGCAGCGGTCTCGGGAACGATATAGCCCCGGCCCGCGATTCCGGCCAGAATAATGCTTTGGCCGATACCCGCTGCCACAGTGAAGATAATACTGCGCACAGCGGAGGTAAAGCCGTCCGCACGGTAGCTGTTCTTCCATTCAATATGATCCAGGGCTTCGGCCATCATGGCCGACATAACAAAGGTGGGGATAGCGCCAATGGACTTAACCATCATGCAGCCCAGTACCATACCCATGTTGTTTCCAGCCAGCAGTACGCCCAGACTGCCCACCGCCGCAATAATAAAGCCAACCTGCATAGTGCGGCGCTTACCAAACTTTCGGACAATGGGCCAGAGAACGAACACACCGATACCGATGGGAGCCTGGCCTAGCATGTTTACCAGAGCCTGCAGAGGTGCGCCCCCCTCCACGGAGTCCGCCAGCACCCAGTTGCAGTAGTAGAGCATGGAGTTCGTCTGCAAAATATTAAAAATCTCATAGATGGTGATAAAACCCATGATAATCAGCCAGTAGCGATCCTTGAAGCAGGCTTTGATCTGCCTGGAGAAGGGGACGATGTTGCTCTCTCCACTCTTGTCCGCAGCCATCTCTTCCTCAGTAATACGCTCTTTGGTAAAGTAATACTCAACCAGCGTGGCAGGTAGCGCCAGGATGGACAGAATACTCATGAACACCATCCAGTTGCCCTGGGCAGCAAGACCCACACCAAATTTCGCTACCAGGAAGGGCATGATAACGGCGGATAGCATACCGGGCAGCATATTCATGCCCGCATTCTGCACCAGCGCCAGGGTATCCCTTTGCTTGGTGTTGCGGGTGGACAGGGGTACCATCAAGGTATGGCTCATGTTGTAGATGGTAAAAGCAAAGGCGAAGAACAGGTTATAGCTGATCACGATCCAGACGATCTGCACTTGGTAGGACGCCCGGGGCACCGCATAGAGCAGGCAGCCGGTGATGGCAATGAGTACACCTGAAATAAGCACCCACGGCCGGGCTTTTCCCTGCCTGGTTCGGGTCCGGTCGATGATGCGGCCCATGATAATGTTGGTAATGGCATCAATGACCTTGGATATAATGGGCATCATGGTCAGAAAACCGCCCGCCAGTCCCAGCACGTCGGTATAAAACTGGGTCAGGTATGTACCTGCGATAGAGTAATAAGCCATGTACAGCAGCATGGGGCCGCCGAAATAGCCCAGCCAGATCTCACTGGCCTTAGTATTTGCGGATTTGATCCGTGAGTCAAAGATTTTTGACTCAAACAAACCTTTTTTCGTTTTTGATACCATTTCCGTTTCCTCCTGCTTTCTTGGTTGATATACCGATGTTACATTTGTTGTAATTATAGTAGCAGAAACATAGCCAATCTCGTTATAACAAATCAGCTTTCTACACAATAATTCGGCTCATTTTTCAAATTATGTCCGGTTTGTTGTCAAAAAAGCAGATTTATGATAGAATCATCAAAACAGACTTGCTATACTGGAAACTACAAAATATCTTAACGGAAAGGTCTGTCCTATATGAAACTGAAACCCAATGTAAATGTCCCTGATTTTTTACAGGCAGTACAAGCCTGTGTTGACGAAGTGTTTTTTATTACTTCCGAAGGAGATCATTTGAACCTGAAATCCGCTCTGTCGCAATTTATATTTACCGCAGTAATTGCAGGACGGCTACAGAATCTTGAGGGCTGTATCACAGCACAGAATCCCCAAGATGAGTCCCTGCTGAGTCAGTATTGCATTTAAGTAACAGGAGGAAGTCCTATGGATCTGGAAACCAGATTGACCTTATTTCGAGATATGATAGGTTGCTGCCATGATCTCTATCTGTGGAGTTACGACAGTTCGTTCCACCTTATCACCAGCAACTGTCCCGAACAGGCCGTGGTGAATGATCTGTTTATCATGAACCACCGCCGGGAAGAATTTAACAGGCAGATTGCGGCTCATGATACACCCATCATTTTCACCAATGAAATGGGACTGATGTGGGTAGTTGCGCCCCAGTTTGAATCCGACGAGCCTGTTCGGTTTTATGTGCTGGGTCCCTTTTTTGTGGATGATATTTCTCCAAAAAGTCTGGAAGCGGAACTAAATAAGCACGACCTGAGCCTTCTTCTGCGGCAGGAGTTCCTACGCTTTTTGCGCAAATTGCCGATCATCAGCTTAAACCGTATCTTTGAGTATGCGATCATGCTGCACTTTTGTGTCACCGACAAAAAAATCACGGTCAGCGACCTTCGCTATTATGAGAACGCGCAGCAATCCGCCGAACCCTATGTACAGCATGATGTGATGGACGCCCATGGCACCTACGAGGGAGAGCAGGAAATGCTGCGGATGGTCCGAAACGGCGATCTGAACTACCAGGCGCACATGAACAAAATGTCAATGACAGGGCATCTGGGCAAACTGAGCAACGGCGCCCCCCTGCGGCAGATGAAAAATACAGTGTTGGTGTGCATCACCCTGTTTTCCCGGGCCGCAATCGAAGGGGGACTGGCACCGGAGGTTTCCTATACCCTGACCGACCACTATTTCCAAAGCGTGGAGGCCTGCTCCGCCATCACCGATCTGGTGGAAATCGCGCATACGATGCAGGCGGACTTTATCGGGCGGGTACACCGCTGCCGTACCGGCAATCTCTCACAGCCCATACGGGACTGCTGCGAGTATATCAGTCTGCACCTGGAAGACAGGCTGACCCTGGCAGTACTGGCACGGCAGACAGGCTATACCGAAAACTATCTGAGCAAAAAATTCAAGCGGGAAATGAATCTGACTCCTGTGGAATACATCCGCAGAGAGCGGCTGGAACGCGCCGCCCTTTTGCTCCGCACGACCCATAAGGATGTGCAGGACATCAGCGAGCGGCTGCAATTCTGCTCCCAGAGCTACTTCTCCGACCATTTCCGCAGGATCTACGGAGTCAGTCCTACCGAATACCGACAGCGGAAGGATTAAGCAAATTCTTTCTGCTCCTCCGACTGGTTTTCTTTCAGATACTTTTTCCATAAATCTCCGTATGCGAGAAACTCTTTAATCAGTGTTTCCCTGATTTGATTCTTCACACAAATACATCATTTCATCAGTCAGATTTGTACACCATTTTTGACACCAATTTTCTTCAAACTACACCATTCTGCGATAAGTTATGATACTTCTCCCCAAAATCAAAAATGGCTTAAATCCTTGTAAAATCGCCATTCTTCAAGGTTTCAAGCCATTTTCTTTTCCCTGTTTAACATTTGTTTAACAAATGCTAATCGCGCAGTATCATTTTTTGTTTTCAGCTTTCAGATACAAGATGATCGCGACAAAAATGACTGCCGTTACGAGTCCGAAATATACATACACCCCATGAATGGCAGCCATATTGCTGCCAAGCAACGTATAGATCAACACCGAAAGCGTGGATGCCAGCGAACTGGATA
This sequence comes from Lachnospiraceae bacterium, assembly GCA_014804645.1. Lineage (GTDB taxonomy): Bacteria > Bacillota > Clostridia > Lachnospirales > Lachnospiraceae > Acetatifactor. Next base: position 15,779 of record JAAUZI010000056.1, read on the forward strand.
TCTGTCGCAACGTATTAAAGATGGCGCTGCCGTCAACCCGTTCCTTTCCTTCCAGCCCACTCAGAGCCATTGTGGTAGTCGGTGAGTTTAAAGACGACATGGCAACTGTCTGTACTGCAAAGGCAACAGCGATATAAATGATGGATGTATTTTGCGAAAATAAGAAGCCCATTACCGTATAGACCACAAATAAACCTGTCCCCACAGCAAACATTGGTTTGATTCCAATCTTATCATACAGCCTGCCTGCGGAAAGCGTTGCAATGACCGATAAAATGGAGCCTACAATCGTGGCAAGCCCATATGCGGTATCGGAAAATCCTCTGATTGCCTTTGAGAAAATAGGTAATATCATTCCGTTTCCCATACAGATCAGATACATACAGAGGCTTAAAATGACTGCTATTCTGAAGCCCGAATTCCGGAACACGCGCAGATTCAACATAGGCTTTTCTGCCTTTAACTGCAAGACAACAAAAGCAGTAAGAAACAAAAGTCCGGCAAGTATCAGGCCGCCGCTCTTCAGCGAAAAGAGACCGCCGCTTATGTTGCTCACTCCTATCAGAAACGCTGCAAACCCAAAAGAAGAAAGCGATACATACAGGATATTCAACTCTGCCATTTCCTTATCCGTAATATTTTTCATGAAGACAATACCACAGATCAGAATCAGGATACCGATAATAAACAGAGATGTAAAAACACCTTTCCAGCCAAAGGAATCCAAAATCAGCCCGGCATAGGTAGGCCCTACGACCGAAGATACCATTGCTGCCATAGAATAGGCGCCCATAATGGTTCCGTGCTTTTCCTTCGGATACAGCTTCAACAAGACGACCTGTGCAAACGACAACAGCATGCCGCACCCCACAGCCTGCAGCAATCTGCTCATCAGCAGCATGGGAAAGCTTACGGATAAAACAGCCGTCAGAGAGCCGACCGCAAATGCCGTCATGGCGGAAAGAAAATATATCTTATTCGGTACTCTCTTGATCAAAAACGCCGTGATCGGTATCGTGATACCCGAAATCAGCGTTGCGCCGCTTGTGAGCCACTGGGCAAGATTTGATGACACCCCGAAATATTCCGTAAAATTCGGTATCATATTTGCTGTCACCGTGGTGGACATGGACGTTATAAACGCCGCTGCAATCAGCGTAATGAAAATTCCTGTTCTCTGTACATTTGATATACTTGTCTTATCGCTTCTCATTTTTATAATCCTCCCTATACAATAGAATTCACGCTTTACGAGACTTCTATTGTCATGAATAAAAATATGTCAGCATACTTACAAATAGAGGTGTAAAAACTGTTTCCTGCTAAGAAACAGTTTTTATTCGCTATTTGCATTGTTCCATATCCGGAGCATCATGGATCGAAATGTTTTAAGCTCTTCTTCTGAGAAATCCTTTCTAAGCTGCAGCTCGAACTTTTGAAACTGTGCAAATGCCCTGTCATGCACACGAGTCCCTGATTCCGTGATAAGAATTACTTTCATGCGGGCATCTTCGCGGGAAACCTCACGGATGATATACCCATTTTTTTCCATTAGCCGGAACATATGGTTTGCCGTAGAACGCTTTATTGAAAATAGTTCTTCAATCTCTTTCTGTGTAACCTGGTGGTCATTGTGTACAATAATATGCTCGAGTATCCAATACTGATGTATCGTCAGATTATCGTCCACATCAGACAAAGCTTTTTGATACAAACAGTTGGCAAGGATACGGATTTCAAGAGTCAGACAATCAATCTTCATACCATGCCTCCGCAATTAGTAAGCATACATACATTTTATATAGCACGCAGCACTGCTTTTGTCAAGTTCTCCGTTTCTGCCATCCAATTTATGGTGCGTACAAAGTCAAGCTCGTTTTTGGGCTTCGCTGCCTTTTTTCACAGTCGCCAGCTGCAGCAGCGCAATCACCGGATAACAGAATGCCTGAACACCGATCACGCAAAAAATAATGAAATTCTGCACTGCCTCATTCTGCACCGGAATCAGGTTTTCAGTCGGAGCCTGATAGCCCAGCCGTGAAATCCCAAAGTTGAAAATACAGAGCGCTATGCCCCCCATCAGGGTCGTGATACAGTTCATCAC
>JAAUZI010000057.1 GCA_014804645.1 Lachnospiraceae bacterium
CATCACGATCCGGGACCAGCGGACACGCTGGGGGAGCTGCTCTTCCACCGGAACCCTGTCTTTCAACTACCGTCTCATGTTCGCTCCGCCCCGGGTATTGGACTATGTGGTGGTACATGAACTGTGTCACCTGACGCATATGAATCACTCCCGGGAATTCTGGAGTCTGGTGGCCTCCGTGCAGCCGGATTACAAGGTGTATCGGAGCTGGCTCAAGGAACATGGCCGGGAGCTGAATATCGAGAACCATATGAAAAGGCTGAACCTGTTGTAGGCTCAGCCCTTGTCTCTCTATGACTCTATCGTCTACCGATTCTCGTTTACATACACCTGCACCCTGGACTGAATGACGCCCGCCACTTCCTGCACACTCTTCTGCCCGACAAAGAAAGCCTCCGCCTCCTCTGTGATAATATTGCTGATATCCTCATTGTAATACGATAGACGGTTCACACTGTAGATAAATTCACAGATCTCATCCACCTCTTCCTGAGTGAACGGATCCAGCACTATATCCTCCCCATTCACATACCAAGTGTCGTCGTAATACTCCTTGTTGCCGTCCTGGTCCGTCCAGTAGGGTCTCTCCATGGCCTCCTTGGCCTGGTCCAGAAACGCGGATTTCAGCACCGGCATATCCCATATCTGGTCGCCGGTCTGGTACTCCGGCGTCAGGTACTGGCGCACAAACTGCCATGCGCCCTCCGTGTGCTTGGATCTGGCGGAAATCACAAAGGTATAGTTGCCAGCATTGATGGTGGAACCGTTGGAGTCCGCCGTGGGAAATCCGACAAAGGTTACGTCCTCTCCCATCCATCCCTTGATCGCTCGCTTGCAGTCTCTGATATTACTCATATACAGGTCACACAGCAGGCAGCGGTCTTCGCGATACTGGTTCTGATAGGAGAAGTAGTCATAATTCTCCCAGTAGTCCTCCGGGTACTCCTTGGGCAGGGTTTTGGCATACTCCAGCATATCCATAAAGCTCTGGGAATTGAAGTTGCACTTGCCGGTCTCCACATCCACAAAGTCCTGTCCCGCATAGCTCAGCATATAGAAAATATAGCTATCCCGCATCATATCGCCAAAGGCCTGCGCTCCCTCGGGCATGGTGGCAAGCACGGCCTCCACATCCTCCATGGTCCAGGTCTCAGGCTCTCCCACCAGGGATTTCTTGGCAATCATGGTGCGCACGTTGAAACTGGGAACCACCGCATACAGCTTTCCATTTATGGAGTAGGCATCCCACACATTCTGCAGATACTCCAGCTTGCCCAGCTCCTCGTCCGCCGCCAGCAGCTTACCGATATCTGCCAACACTCCCTTGGACACATAGTTACCATAGCTGCTCATATCGTTCAACACCATGATGTCCGGCATCTGTCCACCGACAATGTCGCTGTTGAGCCGGGTCTGTCCGGCGGTCCAGTCATCATAGGTATCGTAGATGCTGTAATCTCTCAACGTAATCCTGTACTTGTCGCTGGTCTTGTTAAACTCTAAGACTCTCCGACGTAGATCTGAGTTGAAATACTCGCCGCCCAGCACCAGAACCTCCTTGTCCGGAATGTCCGCCGGATCCACGTAGGTAAAATAGGCGAATTTCTGCTCATAGCTGTTGAAATCACTATATACCGCCGCAAAATGCTGGTCGTCTATGATCTGTATACACCGCACGGAATTGGTGGGCAGATCGGAATTCACATAGCTCATGAACATCTTAGGCTCCGCGTCTCCCACGTTCCAGGTGTACACGCCTATGTTGTTGGTCATCATCAGATCAGAATTGGTGCCCGGGTAGATATTGTAAAAGCTGGTGAAATTTACCTCCGTCTGATCTCCCCCCACTTTTCCGGACTCAATATCATAGTTGGACAAATAGCACTTTGTCCAGTCCTCATTGTAGGACATCACCATCAATGTGCCATCATCTTTGGTGAAGACCGAGTTGCTGCGATTAAACAGGTCTTGATCCAGCTCACTGCGGAGTTTCTGCTCGCCGTCTGGTCCGTACACGACCGCCTCGTACTTGCTGCCGCCCATGATAGCCAGGACTTTCCCCTCGCCGCCGTTCAGCAGATAATTGCAGTAGGTGTACTCGTCCTCCCCGGCATTGTCGATCCGCGCCGACCACTGCAGCTTTCCGTCTATGTCCCAGCAGTCCAGGAAATATCTGTCCTCCCAGATAGGGTTTTCCGGGTCGGACCAGTCCTCATAGTAGCTGTTCTCCACAGCATAGATATACCCATCAGTAAAGATCGAGCTGTTGATATAACCGGAGTTTCCATCTCTCTCCGGGCATTCCAGTTCTACAAAGCTCTTGTCCGATCCGTCCACACCCATCCTGTAATACCCATAGGTAACTTCGGTATCGCTCTCCGGATCATACACATATCGGGTGATCATCATATACAGCATGTCATCTTTGTAAAACACGTTTTCGATGCTCTCATTGACATTCTCCTGCGTGTCAAGCTGGATGATATCCTGAAAAGAATACACATTTTCCTTGGCCTGCTGGCTGTTCTCGTCCTTGCCGCCGCAGGCGCCAAGCTCCAGGGATATGACTGCGGCCAACGCCAGTGCCAGCCCTCTTTTCCACAATCCTTTTTTCATAATCTCCTCTTTCCTGCAATACACATGATAGCTATTTTTCTTTGCGCTCCGCCTGAAACTCCTTCTCAATTTTGCGGTGCAAGCGCTGTTCTCTCTTCTGTTCTCGCCTCTTTTTCAGCTTGTATCCGATTGTATCCTTCGGATCATCGTCCAGCCAGGACTTTTTCTCCCCGTTTTTGCCGGATCTTCGCCGCTCTCTGCGCCTGTCCCCGGCTCGCTGCAGCTTATCCTGCACAGCCAGCAGAACGGTTCTGGCCGTCCAGGTCTTGTTTTTCCAGCGTATTATAATCCAGACTAGCAGTACTACCGAGGGATAAATCAGGAACAGCATCTGAAACAGTGTCAGCAGCGTCAGAATGTCCTCATACCCTCTGGCCACATTCTCCCAGTAGGGATATATGATGGCCTTGCCATTCATGGAACGGGTTCCAAATCCCAGCAGCAGACGCAGACGCTTTCCTATGCTGTAGCGGGTGTTGTTCTCCAGAACCTCCACCTCACGCTCCTGGCTGCCCAGCTGCTCCCGCACGTAGTTCAGGGCGTACTGTTTCACCGGGTTGGGCATGACGATCTCGAAATGATTGATACCGCTGCTCTGCCCATAGGTCCGCAATGTCTCGTAGGACACAAAAACTCTGATTCCATCCAATCCCGCCGCCTCATAGAGCCGTCCGGTGGGACACTCCACCACGCCGATAACCATATGGGGTCTGCCGGCAATATTCACCGGCATCCCCGCCACATCGACGGAGCCGAAGAGCTGCCACGCCGAATCCCTATCCAATATCACATAGTCCTGCATCAGATCGTTGCCGGAAAAATAAGAGCCGTTTAGCAGCTGCAGCTGGTGAAACAGGAAAAAGTCGCCGCCTATGCCCAGCGCGTCAGCCTGCACGGTGCCCTTGTCGGTGGACAGGGTGATCGCGCCGTCCGCACTGTAGGCATCGGCCCACAGCCTTGCGCCGGGGTTGGGCGAATCCTGCTCAATAGACGCCTCCTTCAGCGCATTGTCCAGCGAATGCTCAAAGCTCTCTATACTGTCCTGCGTGATACCCGCATTAGGGGAAAAGAAACAGCTGACCTGAGCCACCCCTCCCTCGCTGCTCCAGCGCCGAGAGACATTCTGCTCTGCCTGCATTCCCGCAAGCAGAGCGATCACGCCGGTCAGTATCAGGAATATTATCGCGGAAATCCCGGCTGATAATCCCAGCTTTATCTGTCTGCCAGATAAAGATCTCAACCATTTTTTCATAAATAGTCCCTTCTAACCAAAACCTTCCTTGTCAACCCTAATTGTTCGCCAGACGCACCTGCTTACCAGCCTCCACGGGCTTGGTTGAGGTGGTAATGACATACGCATAGGACTCTATCGCGCCGCTGATTGCCGATTTGGTGTCATCCGACGCCAGAACCTCCACATCCACACGGCTCGCGAAATATCTGGTGCCGATGGGGGAACTCTTGGAGGTAATTATCAGGATAAACTTGCCGTTGTTGTCCTCACGGATGGCGCTGTTGGGCACCGTGTAGTCGTAGTTGGCGCTCTTCTGTCCCACGGACACGTTCAGCGACTGTCCCGCAATCACGCTCTCGCCCGTCACATCAAAGGTCAACAGCTTGTTCTGCCCCGGATTGTTGGGGTCGGGCTTAATGCTTGCCAGAGTCACCTGAATGTCGTCATACCGCCAGGAATTGACAAGCTCCGCCTGGTCTCCCACAGACAGGCGGGTGGCCTGCTGGTTGGTCACGGTAAAGCTCATGGTATAGCCCTTTCCCTCGGGCTGCATGGTGAATACAATGCCGTCCGACGGCGTCTCCACACCGGATTTCACGTTGACAGAGGTAATCAGACCGGAAATGGGCGCAGTAACCTCTCCACCCATGGCCTCGGCGGTCAGCTTATCCACCTGGGCCCGAGCGTCATCCACAGCCTTCTGGGCGTCCGCAATCGCTTCGCTGGCCTTGCTCAAATCAAATGCATCTCCGATATTTTTAATCAGATCTTCATAAGCGGTCTTGGTCAGCGTATAATATTCCTCTGCATTTTTGAGCGACAGCTCAGCAAATGCCTTTGCCTTGGTTATGTCATTATCGATATTCTCTGTGGCCTTCTTGGCGTTCGCCAGATTCTGTTCTGCCGTAGCTTTCTTACTCTCCAGATTCTTAACGTTCTGCAGAGCCGTCACGCGCTGTGAAAGCAGACTTTCCAGTTTGGAGGCGTCGCCGCCGCTCACGCTCTGCGCCGCTTTCTCCACTTCTATCTGGGCATCCAGAGCGTTGAGCCAGTTCTGGGCGCCGGTCAAATCATTGTTGACAGTGTCCAATGCGGCCTGGGCGTCCTTCACCGCCTTGAACTCTTTGCTGATATCCTCACTGTAGGGGTTGAATTCCATCTGCCTGTCATAAATGGCAATCAGGCTTTTCCACTCATTTACCTTTTCCTCTGCGGCATCCATCTCGTTTTTCGCAGAGTATACCTGATTCAGGTAACTGCTCATGGGGGCCGTATTACCGGCATTCTGCATAATGGAGACATCATAGTTTCCTGTCAGCAGCTGCCTCTCAAAATTGAACTGCGCGTCATCCAGCGCCTGCTGTTTCTGCTCCAGATCCTGTTTGGCCTGGTCCAGCTGCTGGCTGTCCTCCTCGGTCAGGTAGCAGAGCACCTGTCCTGCCTCCACCTTGTCGCCCACTTTGACCTCTACGCTGGCAACCTCCCTGACTTCCTTGATCTTCACATTGTAGGGGTCGCCGCTCTCCACGACTCCCATGCCCCTGATCTTGGCCGTGATGGAACCGTTCTCCACATACTGGGTTGCCACCTCGGGCAGGGAATAATTCTGAATCGTATTAGAGAAAAACGTTAAAAGCAGCAAAATTAGCAGAAAAACTATCGCCGCATTCTTGACCCATTCTCTTTTCTTGGTTCCGTTCTCGTTCATCGTAATAACCATGCCCTTTCTTTTTAACCTTTAATACCACCCTGGTAGGTAATGCCGTCCACCAGGTATTCTTCTCCGTACAAAAACACCAGCAGTCCGGGAACCATATAGATCGTTGCCACGGCAAATGCCAGGCCGATCTCCCCGGAATTGATCTTGCTGAGGAACACCGACAGCGGATGCATCTCCGCGTCTGCCAGCAGAATCAGCGGCTGTTCCACCATGTTCCAATAGTCTATGAACACCAGAATCGCCGCCGACGCAATAGCTCCCTTACAGAGCGGGAAACACACTTGGGAAAACACCTGCCATTCTCCCGCGCCGTCAATCTGTGCCGCCTCTATCACCGATGTGGGAATACGCCGCATGAATTTCGTCAGCAAAAACACCGCAAAGGGCGAAAAAATACCCGGCAGCCAGATCGCCCATCTGGTATCCAGAATATTCAGCCAGTCGGACACCAGATAGTTTGGCACCAGCGTCACCTGATAAGGCATCAGCATCAATATTATGTAAAGGAAAAAGATGATTTCCCTAATTCGTCCCCTGTATCTCGTAAATCCGTAGGAGGCCAGTGTGGCCACCGTCAGCTGAAAGATCACGATGGGGCCCACCAGAATCACCGAATTCCAAAATTTCAGCAGATATTCCGGACTCTTGAAAAGCACGGTCACATACTGGCTGAAGGATACCATATCCGGTATGAATTTTAAGTTTACCTTCTCCGATATGTACACTTTTCCGCCGGAGGATGTGGTGGCAAACACCATACCATAGTTGGAGCTGATCTCCGACGAGGACATAAAGGAGTTGGTGATCGTCAGCACAATGGGCATCAGGAACAGTATGGCAAAAAAGGCCGCGAACACTGTGCCAAAACCGCGCTTTGTATTGGTCCAGGCCCGGCGTCTTTTGGCCGCCTTTCTGATTTTCTCCTGCTCCGCGTCCAAGGGCTGCAGCGTCTTCTTTGACTTACTCATCCCTCCACATCCTTTCCGAAACGGTTCTCCACGATAAACAGGATACCGATAATCACCACCATGGCCAGGGACATCAGCACCGCCGCCGAGGAGAGTTTCTGATAATCAAGGTTTCGGAAGGTATTGTTCATGAAAGTCTGCAGCATGTAGATACTATCGACGGGATAATCTCCTGTCAGCAGATAAATCTCACGGAATACCTTAAAGGAATTAATCAACGACATTATTGTCACAAACAGTATGGTGGACGACAGATACCTTATCTTTACATAAAAGAAGGTTTGCAGCGCTGTGGCGCTCTCCAGCCGGGCCACCTCCAGGATATCCTTGGGGATACTGGACAGTGCCGCCATAAACAGAATCATATTGTATCCCAGGTTTTTCCAGAGAAACAATATTGTCAGCACGATTCTTCCCTCTCCCTTGAGTGACTTCAGCCAGTCAATGGGATCTGCCCCGAACACGGCAATCATATCGTTTACCACGCCATTATAGTGAAACAGCACCTGCCAGATCAATACCACAGAAGCCACGGGCACCATCATGGGGCTTAGGAAAAACGTCCTGAACTGACTTTTGAAGGGTATCTTAGACTCCAGCAAAATGGCCAGCAGCAGAGACAGCACCACTGCAAGAGGCACCGACATACCGGCAAATTTGACAGTGTTCGACACGGCCGAACGGAATGCCGCATTGTTTATAATGTTTTTAAAGTTATCCAAAAACACAAATTCACGGCTGATGGGATTGTCTACCATCGCATAGTAGATAATCACGATAAAGGGGACCACGAAAAAAGTCATTACCCCCAGAAAGCTGGGGGCCAAAAACAGCCCCGAGCTCCTCTTTTCCCTCTTTAACCGTTTGCCCATTTTGGCATGGGCCTTTTTCTGCTTAAACTTCTTCAAGGCTCTTAGCCTCCTTAGCTGTTCTCACTTATATAGGTCTGCACACGGCTCTGGATGACATTGGCAACGTCCTGGGCGCTCTTCTGCCCCTCAAAATAAGCCTGCGCCTCCTCCTGGATGATAGTGAGTACGGTCTCATCGTTGTTGGTGGCGGCCACCGCAGTGTCAATCAAGTCCCTCACCGCCTGTACCTGCTCCGGCGTGGCGGCATAAATCTCGGCCTCCCAGTCATTGTACATCCATGTAGTCTTGGGCCATATCATAGGTTCGCCGTTCTCGTCCAAATAAGGTTCGCCGTTCTCGTCAAAGGAACCGTTCTCCTTCATAGCCATCTCAAAACTCTCATCCAGCATATCCTTGCGGATGGAGAAATTGTTCATACCACCGTACTCTTTCTGCGGCTCATACTGCAGCATGGACTCAATAAAGGCCCAGGCCCCGTCAGGATTTTTGCACTTGGTGGTAATGGCGTAGCAGTTCTGACCGTTAATGCGGTTGCCGCTGCTGCCGTCCACTGTAGGATATCCGATAAAGGTGACAGGCTCATTGAACATCAGCGAGTACATCTGCATCTCCGTCATCTCCCAGAGACTGACATCGTTGAGCAGGATCTTGCCCTCGGATATCTGTTTGGGAAAGCTCTCGCCCTCCCGGTCCCAGTCGGTCTCTGTCTCAAAGGTGTTGCAGAACTCAAGAATGTCCAGAAAATCCTGGCTCTCAAAATTGCACTTTCCGTTATTGTAATCGATAAACGCCTCACTGCTGTACTGCAGGCAGGTGCTCAACATGCTGCCCTTGGAGGAATAGTTGAAAAGTTTCGCATCCGGGTACTGAGCAGCAAATTCCATGATATCCTTGATGGTCCAGCTTGTGCGGTTGCCCAGCTGAGAGGTCCGTCCCATTATGGTGGAGATCGTAAAACCTGTGGGAACGCACACCAGCGTATCTCCAAAGGTGTAAGCGTCCAGCACGGATTCCAACAGATCCTCCCGTTTCACGGAGCTGTTCTCCAGATAGGGGGACAGATCCATCAGAAGTCCCTTGGACACATAAGAATTTACATTGCCGTAGGACAGATCGATAATGTCCGGACAGTTGCTGCTGGTGATGGCATTGTTCAGCGCCGTCATGGCATCCTGATATTTGGTCTCCGTCCACTCCGTGCTGTCGTCATAATATGCGACGATTCGCACCTTGTATGTATCACTCTGCTTGTTAAACTTAACCACTGCCTCCTGCAGATCCTGGTTGGACCACATGGTGGCCAGCGTAATAATCTGTTTCTGCGTCACCTTGGCGGCTTCCGTCCGGGTCAGATAGGCCAGCTCCTGAGTATTGCTGCTCCAATTTCGAGACAGCACGGCAATTCTGCCATCCTCCAGCGTCTGAATCATCTGTACATAGCTACCGTTGATATCGCAGTCCGTCCAGGTCAGAATCTCCTCGGCGGTCTCCGTCGCCAGATCATATTTCCAGAGCCTGGTGCCGTCGTTGACCAACAGGCCGCCGTCCGGCGTAGAGATCAGGGAACCGCTGTTGTATGAGTTGGGTACTCCCTCATGGGATTTGCCCATGGATTTATTTGCCAGATCCACCTCCAGGCATTCCATGCCCACGCCGTTGCCATAGCGGGTGATCAAAACTGTACCATCCGCCGCAATACCCATTGCGCTGATCCAATCAGTGCCTGTATCTATCTGCGCCAGCAGTTTTCCCTCCGCATCCAACACTACGATAAAGGAGTTTCCGCCGTTCATACCGCCGCCGCTCACATTCAAATAGACTCTGCCTTCCTTATCCACCACCACTGCCTGGGCGTAAGAGTTGTCGCTGCCCTCCAGTTTCATCGCCTCAGTGATATCCTGCTCCAGCAGTTTGTTGCCCTCCGCGTCAAATTTCAACATATAAAATGTCTGGCTGTAATTTCCGCTCTCATCTGACTTCGACGCGTTCATCATGCAGATGATATTATTGTCCTGATCAAAGTTCAGGCCGCTCATAGGATAGGACCAGTCCGCCCCCTCTATCTTCAGATCAAGCGGCATCACCGTCTTTTCCCCTGTAGTCAGATTCCAGCAGTAATACTTCTGTTCACTTCCGGTCTCCTCATTCCACTCGTAGACCGAATAGTACAGGCTCTCTCCCCGCAGCGTGGGATCGTTCATACTGTCCTCGCCTTCCTCGGGCGTCAGATCCACAAACTCGGGCACATAGACAAAGCCCTCCGCAACCGACTGTCCCTCATCCTTGCCGCAGCCTGCCAGCGATAATATCAGCACAGCTGCCAGAGCAAACGCCAGTATTCTTTTTATTCCGTTCTTTCTTTTCATGCTCTCCTCCCTTTCCATGAGATTCCATATCACCAGTTCTCATGAAGAATAACCTATCACCAGTACAGTATAACACAACTGTATACAAAATGCACCTTAAGACTTCATGAAATTTTCTTAAGATTTGTTTACGATTGTGCAATATTCTGTTCATTTCCGGCTGTCGGAGAGCCGTTCAGTATAATAACTGCCAGCACCAGAGCAATTCCCACTCCCCCGATAACGCCATACCAGACCAGACTCTCCGGTATCCAGGCGTACATCACGCCGTCAAACAGCGTGGACATGCCGTTGAACACCAGATGAGCCAACATTCCCGGAATCACGCTGCAGTACCGCTGACACAGGTATCCCAGCGCCAGACCGATAAAAAATGCGTAAATGCCCTGCACCAGATTCATGTGGTAGATGCCGAACAGCAGGGCCTGGACAATATTGGCAATCCAGAATTCCACTTTTGCATTCCCCATGCCGCTCACAGCCCTGCGGGCATAGTGAAAGGCCACTCCCCGGAAAATCAGTTCCTCTCCCAGAGGTGCCAGAATCACCGCCGCCGCGTTGGCCCAGCCGTTGACCCCCAGCCCTGCTGTCTCCATCAGTTCCTGATAGCTCTCCAGCGCCTGGGGCACCAAGGTATATACTATCTGTAACAGGCAGTTGATTCCATAATTCAGTCCCGCCGCGATAATCACCACCACAATCAGCGTCCTGGGCGCAAAAACTCTCTTAGCCGACTCTTGGCTGATCTTTGGTCTGCCACATCCAAAGTAAAACCAGGGGATAAATACCACAAGCAGCAGCACGCCCACCACTACCAAAATGATACCCACGATATCTCCCATACCGCTCATCACACTGTCCATTATCTCCTGTTGCCCACGGCCTGTGGACGCCGCTTTAAATCCCTCCATCATGGCATAGGGGAATACCACAACAATAGTGCACACTACCTGCACACACAGCGCCGCCAACAGCACTACAACGCTCATGGCAATCCAGCCCACTCGCTTGATTCCTGTCATATTCTTCCGTTCCCTTCTATTATTAATTATTAAAATATTAATTATTAAAACAAAAGCAGAATGAAATCCGCCCGGGATCTCCTTCTGCTTTTATCCATTGTCATATACCCTGCAAACTACTTGCCCATCTGTGCGGCAACCTCTGCAGCGAAGTCCTCATTCTTCTTCTCCAGGCCCTCGCCGGTCTCAAAACGCACAAATCTCTTGATCTTGAGGTCTGCGCTGTTGTCCTTGGCTACCTGTGCCACATACTGGGATACTGTCTGCTTGCCGTCCTCGGCCTTCACATACACCTGCTCCAGCAGACATACCTCTTTCAACTCCTTTTTCAGACGACCATCGATGGCCCCTGCGATAACATTTTCGGGCTTGCCAGCCATCTTGGGATCCTGCTGAATCTGCGCGGCAATAATCTCTCTCTCGTGCGCCTTAAACTCCTCGGATACATCCTCGGTAGCCACATACTTGGGACTCAGTGCCGCCACCTGCATGGCCAGATTGGTCAACGCCTCTTTCACCGCGTCGTTCACCACATTGGTCTGGGCCTCAACGATAACACCGATACGACCGCCGCCATGTACATAGGATACCACGCAGCCGTTCTCGGCAACCACCTTCTCAAATCTACGGATGCTCAGTTTCTCACCGATCACTGCAATCTTATCCACCAGGGCCTCCTGCACGGTCTTACCAGCCTCCACATTCCACGGCTCTGCCAGAAAAGCCTCCATATCTGTTGTCTCTGTCGCCACAGCCTGCTCTGCCACAGCCTCTACAAACTGCTGGAAGGTCTCATTCTTGGCCACAAAGTCAGTCTCGGAATTCACCTCGACCACGGCGGCCACCGTGTCGCCCTTGGTGGCGATGCGGCAGATACCCTCCGCTGCGATTCTGCCTTCTTTCTTCACTGCCTTTGCCTGACCGCTCTTTCTCAGAACCTCCACAGCCTCATCCATATTGCCGCCCGTCTCATTCAGGGCCTTTTTACAATCCATCATACCTGCGCCGGTCATCTCGCGCAGCTCTTTTACCATTGATGCGGTAATCTCTGCCATATTATCCTCCTATTTGAGGTTCTTTAGAACCTCTGTTCCGCATATCCCCTTCCAGTACACATTGCCAGAGATCAATATCTGGCCGCTTAGGCGTCCAGATATCGATCTGTGCACTGTCCGGGTATATGCTGTTTTAAGTTCCTCAGACGCTGTTTAAGCCTCTTCTGCCACTTCCTCGATATCGGTTGCCTCGGTCTGAACGTCCTCCTCGGTGTACACTGCCTCGCCCTGATTTGCCTCGATAACGGCGTCTGCCATCTTGGCTACGATCAGTTTTACAGCTCTGATTGCGTCGTCATTGCCGGGAATGATATAGTCCAGCTCTTCGGGATCACAGTTGGTATCGCCGATACCGATCAGAGTGATTCCCAGAGAGTGAGCCTCCTGTACACAGATTTTCTCTTTCTTGGGGTCAACCACAAAGATTGCGTCAGGGATTCTGGTCATATCCTTGATACCGCCCAGATTCTTCTCCAGTTTCTCCCACTCCTTCTTGAGCTGGATAACTTCCTTCTTGGGCAGTACGTCAAAGGTGCCGTCTGTGGACATGTTCTCAATCGCGCGCAGTCTCCCGATACGGGACTGAATGGTCTTGAAATTGGTCAGCATGCCGCCCAGCCATCTCTCATTTACATAATACATACCGCAGCGCTCAGCCTCAGTCTTCACTGCGTCCTGGGCCTGTTTCTTGGTGCCCACAAACAGGATGGTGCCACCCTGAGCCGCGATCTCGGAAACGGCCTTGTACGCCTCGTCAACCTTGACCACAGACTTCTGCAGATCAATGATGTGGATACCGTTTCTCTCGGTGAAGATATAGGGAGCCATCTTGGGGTTCCATCTTCTGGTCTGGTGTCCGAAATGAACACCTGCTTCAAGTAACTGCTTCATAGAAATAACGCTCATGTCTCTACCTCCATTTGGTTAATCGGCCCGTATCCCGGTGCCGTCCTCCGCGTTTTCTCTCCGCCGTTGCCGCGTTAAAGCCCCGGCTGTCTCTGACCGCTATCCCGCTGCACGCGGAACACCACCGCCAGATAAAAAGCGCGTGTGTTTTTCACAACATTGCGAGTATATCACAAATAAAGTACGTTTGCAAGTTTTTTATTGTTTTTTTGTAATAATCCGGGCAATCTCCTCGTCAGTGGCGTCCACCTGGATCTCATAGGTACCCGTGCTGATGGAATGATCGTATTTGTTGTCACACAAAAAACGGTCATAAACCTTATAGTCTTCTACCAGCCCCAGCGCCTGCAGATTCTTGCTGACGGTTGCGGAACTATCTCCCCGGTTAATCACCAGCGTCACCGTCTCTCCTGCCGGAGCCGAAGTAGTATCGACCGTAGGCTGTGCTGTGGGAGCCGTCGTTGGACTGGCTGTAGGAGCCGCCGTGGGACTGGCCGTAGGAGTTTCCGTTGGACTGGCCGTAGGGGCCGCTGTGGGACTGGCCGCCGGATCCGCCGTTGGACTGGCCGTAGGGGTCGCTGTTGGACTGGCCGTAGGGGCCGCCGACTGCAGCGGCTCATCCGGTTTCGGGGTGGCTGTGGCAAGCTCCGCAAGCACTCCCCGCTGCTCTGTCTTCTCCAGTTCGGCAGCTCTTCGAAGAATCTCTTCGTCCGTCATCTGTGCCTGCCCTCTCTGGCTGTATCCCATCAGCAGCGCCGTCACGATAATCCCGATACCCAAGGCCCGCAAATAATATTTTAACCTTGTTCTATTCATCAACTATTTCTTCCTTCAAACAAATCGATAACCAGTTTCACTTCTCCCACACCCAGATCCAGCGCTTTGGCAATCGACACATCGGACCGTCCCTGGCGGTGAAGTTCCAGTATACTGTCGTTTTTGTTGCTGTAATTCTCCGTTCCCTGCAGCTCTTGCTGCGGCTGCTCCGTAACTTCCTCCACGGAAAGCGGCTGCGGCCGGTCAGTTTCCTCCTCCGCGATTCCTGCCTGCAGTGCTTGAAAGGCCGGTTTCACCACCTGGCGCACCACTTGAGCTGCCGCCTCAGTCTCCCGCAGTGTCATCTCCGCCTCTCTTGTCACGGCCTCCACCTCTCTGCTGGCTATCTCCGCCTCTTTGAGTTTCTGCTCCATCTCCGCAGCCGTATTCTTCAGATTGTCATGCTTGGCGTTGAGCATGTCGTACAGAAACATAATCTCCTGCTGGCTCTTATTGATCTGCTGCAGCACAGTCTCGGAATATTCGTTTACCGCCATTATTTTCTCATTAGATATTCTCTCCAGAGAGCGCTCCGTCTTCTCCATGGAATATTCCATAGCCTCTTCCACCGTATCATCCACCTGGCTGCGGATTTTCTCCAACTCTTTGGCCACCAGGTCTCCGATCTCGCTCTTGGCCAGCTCCCTGTCGCGGTCCGTGGAATCTCCCTTGCCGGGAGCAATCAGAAAACTGGCCACAAATACAACGACTCCAATGATAAGGAGTACAATCTCCATAGCATTCATATTATTCACACCTTCATGTCAAAGCTCTGGCGGGGACGCTCCTTTATCACCATCTGTTCCGATGGTGCCGCCCCCTTGCGCCTTCTGCCGCCGTCTCCCCGATACTCATTGCTTCCCTTTTCCCGGGCGTCCTGTTTCTTGTTTTTCCAGTCCGCCTCCTCGCCGGAGCGCACCTGTCTGGCTTTCTGCTGGTTGTCTTCCTCCCTGTCCTGGCCGATGTTGACCTGATTAATATACCCTTTGTTATCTTCGTTCTGTTTGATCGTCGAAAAGTCCTGTACCCTGGCGATCGTTGCGTTTTGAATTGCACCTACAGACATACGCTCATCCCTCCATTAGAAATCTCAAAGTCCAACCATCTTCACATCTCCGCCAATGCGCTTAAACTGACAGTGCTGATAGCTGTTGTTCAGAGCCATGGAGACATCCTTAATCACAATAACCGTGCCGGGGAACGCCTCTCCAAGAACCTCCACGCAGGCATCGTTCTGCACCTCAAATACTTCTTGCAGCGCCTCCCACTTTTTGTTTTTCTCCTCAAGCTCCTTCTTTTTAGCCTCGGTAAGCATTACCAGGGAGCGGATATATTGCAGTTGTTCCTGAGAAAACTGTGCGCCTTTCGCTCTCTTTTCCGCAAAAGTAGTCAGAATCGGCTGGGTCTTCTTGATTACCTTCTCAATCTCCAGCAGATCGTCCTGCAGCGCCTGGTATTCCTCTTTCATGCGGGGATTGACCCCCACCTCCACCACCGTGGTCGCACCCATACTGGCTCCCAGATTCTTAGCGCTGATCTTGAAACCGGCGCAGGCATGTCCGCCAGTGATAAAGCCTCTCCTGCCGGTGACGTTGATCTCGTTTCCCGCTGTCACTTTGCTGTGCATAATGGATTCGGAGGATATATAGCCCGCCGCGTCCGCAGTGGCGTTCTCCAGAAATTTGGCCACGATATTGCCGCGTGCCTCCAGACGGCCCTTGCTCATGCCGTTCATTCCCCGTGTAATTACAATATCACCCTCGGCATAGATAGAGGCCCCCTCCACTACGCCCTTTACGATCACGTTGCCCTGAGCGCTAACACTGAATCCGGAACAGACATTGCCATTGACCTGTACGCTGCCGTCAAACTCAATGTTTCCGGTGCCGTTATCCACGTTCTCCACCACATAGAGATCCGTCACAAACACCTGATTGTCTATCAAACTCACGCAGCCGTTCACTTCTGAGCTTATGGACATGTGATCCTCCGACAGGGCTACATTCTTGCCATATCGAAGGGTTGCGCGTTTCACGATCCGGGGCTTTATCTGCGCACCTGCCACATTGTAGCCGCACTCTCCCTTGTCCTCCGGAATGATCCGTGCCAGCAGGTCCCCCTGCCTGCAGTGGTTGATTGTGTTTAGATTAAAAAAATCCACGCTGCCGTCCTCGTTCAGCGTGGGAGCCGCATGGGAATCGGTATTGAAAAAGTACTCAATCTGTGCGTCCTTGCCATGCCGGGGCGGTTTTCCCTCCGCCACCACCAGATTTTTACAGTACTGACCCTTGCGAAAATGTTCCTGCAGCAGCTCCATATTAAGTCCATAAACAATCTTTTTGAACTGCATGTCTTTTATAAACTCATCTATGGGCATGCGCTGCCCCGTCTCAGAGGGCGGATAAAAACGCACCGTCGCAGTCATAGAGTCCTCGCTGATCTCCAGCTGGTAGCTCTCCTGCTGCACAGGACAGCTTCCCGCGCCCAGCCGCACGATCTGTTCCGAACCCGCATCTAAAGCCTTTTTTAACTGGGCAAGGTCACAAACCATATTGTGCTTTCCCAGATAATCCACCAGCTCGTTTATCTGTATCGGTTCTCCGCCATCCTGCGGCGGCACACATTTTATTCCGAATCCATCCTTAGTGTTCACTAACTGAAAATAGCCGTTTACAGCCATACTTTGATTCCCTCCATCACCTTTCCTTCTAATAGTATTCCTAACGATCTCCCAGAATACCCATATAATTTCCCATTTTTGTCCTCATTTTCTGCAGCGCTCTGGTATGCAGCTGAGAGATTCTGGATTCCGAAACCTCCAGCACATTGCTGATCTCTTTCAGCGTCAAGTCCTCATAGTAATAGAGGGTGATAACTTTCTTCTCCTTCTCCGTCAGCAGTTCCAGCGCCTCGCCCAGTATCCGGGCCAGCTCTTGTTTCTCCACATTTTCTTCCGGACTGACAAATCTGGCCGCCGTATGCTGACCGCTCTCCTGCGATATTTCACTGCCCTGCTCAATATATTCGTTCAGCGATACCAACCCCGTGATCTTCATCTGGGACTGCCAATCCACAAACTCCTCATCCGTAATTCCCAGCCCCCGCGCAATCTCCTCGTCAGTGGCGCTCCTTCCGGTCTCCGTCTCAATCTGCCGGATCACCGAGTCGATCTGTTTCTGTTTTTGCCGGATAGTTCTGGGTATCCAGTCCATTTTGCGGATCTGATCCAAAATGGATCCTCTGATCCGCAGACTTGCATAAGTCTCAAACTTTACTTCCTTGAGAGTGTCAAACTTGTCAATGGCATCAATCAAGCCAAAAATACCATAGCTGACCAGGTCGTCATATTCCACATTATAACCGAGATACATGCTCAGTCTCCCGGCCACTGTCTTAACCAAAGGTGCGTATTCCAGAATAATCTTTTCCCGAAGCTCTGTGGTTCTATTTTTCATATATTCGTCCCAGAGCTTTTTTCTGCCCGCCTCGTCCATGGCACTCTCCTTTCTGCATTACCTGCTGTTAATTCCATATCCTTATTCTGTTGTCACGGCATCCGTTTCGCCCTCACTGGCCTCCTCAGACAGAGCCATCTCTGCCGCCAGCCTTTCCTCGTTCTCTCTGTCAAAGCGATTCAAGACGCCACACAACACACATCCAAGTCCATAGAACAACAACATGGACCCCAGAAGAGCTGTCATTCTAAACAACAGGCTTTCTCCCCGGGCCATGGTAAACAGGCAGCTGATAAATCCTGACACCAGCATCATAATTATCGGTATCAAATTTCTCTTCATAGTTACCTCTTCTATCGTAAAAATTATATAATGGTCTCGGCCCGTCCCACTGCCCGGATATGGTACTCCCCTGTCTCCGGGAAAAAGGTGACGGTCCTTCCGTAGTTGGAACCGGTGTCAGCCGCCAACAGTGGGATGTTCAACTGTTTCAAGACCGCCTTGGAAGCCGCCGCATTGCGCTCCCCCACGTTCATCAGGTCACTTTTGGTCATGGACTGGAACATAGTCGCTCCCCCTGCTATCTTTGCGACCATCCTGGACCTCGATGCTCCCATTTTCTCCATCTGCCGAACCAACTCTGCTATACCGGTATCTGCAAATTTTGCAATATTTTGATTGCCCCGAATCGCCGTGCTATCCGGCAGCATAATATGTGCCAGTCCCCCAATTCCAGTTTTGGGATCCCTTATGGCGATTCCGATACATGATCCAAGCCCAAGCGTAATTAGGCCATCCGGACTTTTACAGGTCTTTAAGTCTGCCATGCCTACTGTAATGATATTACCCATCCGTACATTCCGCCCCCTCGTCTTAGCCCTATATAATACCCAGCGCTGACAAAATCTTCTGATAAGAAGGTATATCCGGGATCAATATAAAATATCCGTCAACCTCAACCTCATCAAAAAAGCGAGACTGAATCATTAAAATATTGTCTCCCAATTCGCCAAACATAATAGCCGGTACGCTTAAGATAGCGCCCGCCATATCCACGGTCAGACTCGGCGGCGTGGGGTAAATGCACAGATTGGTCAGGGTGGCCAGCGAATTCAAATACGCACCTGTGATAATATTGCTCAGCTCCATCATGGCTGAGGTCTCCATCTCGTCCAATCCGGACTGACCGGATTCATATCCCATCATGATCTTTTTTACTAATCCCTTGGCGTCTTCCAGTTCAACCAAAAACATAATACTTCCGGTGATATCTCCCTCCACTCCCAGAAGTACGCCTACCATCAGCTGCTCCTCGCCGCCCACCAAGGCTCCCACCTCTGAAAATTCAAGCAGACGCACTTGAGGGACCTGCATATCCACCTTGCTCTGCAGCATCTGGGAAAGCGCCGTCATGGCATTGCCGGCGCCTATATTGCCGATCTCACGCAATACATCCAAATAATTACTTGTTACATGTTCCAAACTCATCTCGGACATAAGCTATCTCCTTAATTGGGGGCGGCAGCGCCGCCCATGGCGTTCAGCGGGGCAGACACTGCTTACACAGCGTTCTCTCTCTCCTGCATCACCAGATTGAAATCGAGCAAAGAGATCAAACCGCCGTCATACTTGCCGATTCCCCCCAGAAAGTTCATACGTTCCTCCTTGGAGTCATAGGCGACTTTCTCAATCTGCTCCTCGTACAGCGTCACCACTTCCTTCACTTCATCCACAATGACGCCAATGTTGCCATACTGCTCCAGTTTCAAAATAATGATACGAGTAGCCTTGGTGATCTCGTCCTCGGGCAAAAACATTTTCAGCCGCAGGCTCATGATCGGAATCACCTCACCACGCAGATTGATAACCCCCTTGAGATACGGCGCCACCTTGGGCACTCGGGTGATCTTCTGCATCCTCACAATATTCTCAATATATCGGATGTCTACACCATACTGCTCATCTCCCAGACGTACCACGATATACTGCTGGGTCGCCCCTGTATTTTTATTCTCGATTACCTTTAATTCTTCCATATCGTCAGCTCCCATCCGCCCGCTCCGGCGGGCCTTCAATCTCTCCTATATAAGCGCATTGGCATCCAATATCAGCGCCACTTCACCGTCTCCCAGAATCGTTGCGCCGCTGATAAATTTGCATTGCTTAATATATTTTCCCAGGGATTTAATAACGATTTCCTGTTGGCCTATCATATCGTCAATCACCAGACCCGCCAGTTTGTCTCCCTTCTTCACAATGACAACCATCAAATGCTCCTCAGGGGACTTGGTGCTTTCCACATCCAACAACTGGGACAGACGAATTAAAGGGATAACCGTTCCTCTTAAGTGAATTACCTCCTTATTCTGCACAAGCCTGATCTCCTCGGGATCTATATCCTCAATAGTCTGGATCGTTCCCAGAGATATGGCATATTTCTCTCCGCCGACCACAACCATCAGCGCCTGAATAATCGCCAGTGTCAAAGGCAGTCGAATGGTCCAGGTACTCCCTTCTCCCAGCTTGCTCTTAACCTCGACCTCGCCGCTCAGCGCCTCAATCTTGGACTTCACCACATCCAGTCCCACGCCACGTCCCGACACATCCGTCACTTTTTTGGCAGTGGAAAAACTGGGCAGGAACAGCAGGTCAATGACCTCCTTATCTGACATGTTGGCAGCCTGCTCCGGGGTGATCGCTTCCCTCTCCAGTGCTTTTGCCTTCACCCTTTCCACATCTATACCGTTGCCGTCGTCCCGCACCTCGATCACTACATTATTACCATCCTGATAAGCATCCAAGAATATGGAGCCTACCGCCGGTTTACCTCTCTGGGCACGCAGCTCGGCGGATTCCAGACCATGATCCGCGGAATTGCGCAACAGATGCATCAACGGATCACCGATCTCATCCACCACCGTGCGGTCCAGCTCGGTCTCCTCACCCGTCATGTACAGTTCCATCTTTTTGTCCAGTTTCTTGGACAGGTCACGTATCATTCTGGGGAATTTACTCACCACGCTCTCGATGGGAACCATCCTCACCTTCATAACGGACTCGTGTAGATTGGTGGTCACATTCTCCAGATATTCAATCTGCTCGTTGACACCTTGATTCTGGCCCTGCACCTGGTTGGATACAGACACCAGAGAGTTCTTGGCTATAATCAACTCGCTCACCAGATTCATCAGCACATCCAGTTTCTCGATATCCACACGCACTGTGCGATTCACAACAGGCTTACCGGGAGCCTGTTTCTTATCCCCTGCCTTGGTCGCAGCAGCGGGTTTACCTGCGGCATCGGCATCCGCCGCCGGTGCAGCGTCCGCCGACTGAGAAACAGTCTGCTCAACAGTCTCTGCCGGAGCCTGAGATTGCGACTCAGGTTCGGCCGATTCTTCTTCATACTTATCCTTTGTGCCCATATCCTCAAGACTAATGGGTTCACCCACAACCTCGGCAATCTCGGACACATTGGCGGCTACGGTCTTTAAGGACTCAAGATCTCCATCCGATACGACAATCAGGCTGAAATCCAAATCAAACTTCTCATCCTCCACATCCTGCGCAGAAGGGTTGGATACAATAATCTCTCCCAGTTCCTCCACCGCCTTGAATACCAGAAACGCTCTGGCTGCCTTCAGAATACAACTCTCCTGTACAGTGACAGTCAGACCATATACATTTTTTCCCTGCTCCTTTGCAGCACGGCACACATGCTGCTGAGCAGAATCAAGCTGAATCTCCAGCCATTTACGGCCATTCCCCGTCTCCGCAGGCTTTTCCTTTGTCTCTGCGGGAGCGCTTTCTTTCGCCTTGCCCGTGCCGTTCAGCACAGCGTTCAACTGCCGGATCAGAGGTTCATTCTCATTGGTACCCTCATCTGCAGATTCTTTTACATTATTCACATACTCGTCCAGAGCATCCAGACACTGGAAGAGTATATCCACCATATTTGGGTTGACCTTGATATTGCCGTTCCGAACTTCCGAGAATACGTTCTCCATGTCATGGGTCAGCGTCTGCATCCGCTTGTAACCCATGGTTCCTGCCATACCCTTCAAGGAATGGGCGGCCCGGAATATCTCGTTGATCGTATCCATATTCTCCGGATCCGATTCCAGATTCAGAATCTGAGTGTTTAGATTCTGTAAATGCTCATTGCTTTCATCAATGAAAATTTCAAGATACTGACTTATGTCCATATCATTTTACCCCCACGTTTAGTATGATCTCCTGTGCGATCTGCTCCAGCGGCACAATCTGATCGGCAAGACCCGCTCTGGCAACACTCCTAGGCATGCCATAAACCACGCTGGTCTCCTGATCCTGTGCGATAACATGTACTTTTTTCTTTGATTTCAGGTTCTTTATGCCTTCCGTTCCGTCCGCTCCCATTCCCGTGAGTACCACACATATGATCTCGTCATATCCACATTCCATCAAAGACTCATACATATAGTTGGCACAGGGCTTTACGCCCTCTCTGCTGGGTTCATCGGAGTAATGAATCACCGTCTTCCCCGCGGCTGCAGGCCTGGCATTCATATGACTGCCGCCCATAGACAGATACACCGAACCGTTTTGCAGCTCGTCACCCTCCGCCGCCTCCTTCACTCGGATCTCTCCCAGGCAGTCCAGACGATCTGCCAGAGACGCGGTGAAACCCTTGGGCATGTGCTGCACCACCAGTACAGGCGCCTGAAGCTCCGCCGGCAGTCTGGGAATCACTGACTGCAAGGATTTGGGACCTCCGGTGGAACTGGCTATGGCGACTATCTTTCTGCCGCCGCTGTTTCCCGTCCCATGCTTTCTGGCAATTTCCACGATCTTGTGGGTAGTTGTACGCACTTCCTGCTTTGGGGTCTTGCTCTCCAGGTCCGGCAGACGGCTTTCCGCCACGCCAGCCAGCGTCGTCAGAAACTCCCGCTTGAAATCCTCAACCCGACAGCTCATCGCATTGTCCGGTTTATGTACAAAATCCAGCGCCCCCAGTTCCAACGCGTCCAGAGTGGTCCTCGCCCCATCCTTGGTGTCCGTACTGGCCATCATGACCCGGACGCGAATTCTGGCCTTCCGCAGCTCATACAGCAGCTGCAGGCCGTTCATCCGGGGCATATTCACATCCAGAACCGCAACGTCATAGCTGTTTTTTTTCAGCAGTTCCAGCGCTTCCATGCCATCATTCGCACGGTCAGCAACCTCAAACCTTTCATCGCTGTTTATTATATCACACAGGACTCTTCTCATGAGTGCAGAATCATCAACAACCAGTATTTTTTTCATCATGATCCCTGCCGTTCCTTTTTTCTATACTTTCTTTCTTCTTCAAAGATATATTTGATAATCTCTTCCCGCACATCCGCATCGATGTCCACATACTGCACCCGATGCTCGAAGGAACCGCCTTTTCCCTCCATCTTCTGCGAGCTGAGCACCTTCCCTACAAGCTCATACTCCTTCTTGTTGCCGCGCACCAGCAGATTGTAACTGATATAAATCAGGCTGCCCGGCTCGTAGGAATGTGTGGACAAAAATCGTAGGCCGCCGCCGCTGATATCCTCGATAACACTGCGTTTCAAAGGAAGTCCCGGTATCAGATTGCTGTGGGGATCTTTCTCCTCTATGGCCCGGATTTCCTCCTCCTCCAGATTGCGGGAATTCATCTCCAGCGCACAGCTGAAACGATAGTACTCCCTTCTCTGGTATTTGCGCAGATTGCTGGTAAGCTCCACCACCAGAATAAAGATATTGTTGCTCTTATAACGGTCAATAACCCTGGCAAAACATTGAAAAAGATTGGTACCCGCATAGAACACAAGATTGTATTCTCTGTCCACCGGCAGCAGAATCAACTTGGTTTTTTCCATAGGCATTATAATCTCCATCTGGTTCTCCGACAGAATGTCCTGTATCTGGCTGATATAGGTGGCAGGAGCCCCCTCCCCCTGATTCTGCTGATCCACCATCTGAATCTCGACCTTATTCCCAGGTTCGATAAAATTAGTTAGCATGTTGTTCATTGTGTCTGTTTCCTCCTCTCTACTTTAGTTCCGTAACTGGTTTTAGTTCCGTAATAGATCCTATATCTTCCTACCAGATATTATATGAGAGAAAAATGCTGCCATGCCACGTCTCGGCTGTCGGTCAGCCTCCTCTCCGTTCATCAGTTTCGCCGCTATTCGTTCAAACGCCTGGGTTGACTTGGCTCCCGGGCTTTGTATAGATACGGGGGTCTGCTGCATCACCGCTCTCGCCAGCAGTGGATCCTGTGGTATCACTCCCAGATAGCTGATCGGAATTTTCAGATATCTGGCAACCACTGCGTCCAGCTTGTTGAAAAGAACTTCCCCCTCCGCCTCCCTCTCCACCCGGTTGGCGATCATCTTCACCGCTGTGGTGCTGCTGTCATATCTGGGATGATTACTCAGAGATTTCAGCAGAGAATAGGAATCCGTGATGGAGGTTGGCTCCGGCGTGGTCACCAGCAGAATCTCGCCGCTGGCCACCAAAAATTCCAGCACCGCATCCGAAATTCCGGCTCCGGTATCCACAATGATAATATCGGCAATCGCATCCAACTCCGCCAGATTCCGAATAATGTACACCAGGTAGTCCCGGCTCAGATTGGACATGCCCGCTATCCCCGAGCCGCCGGATATGAATCCCACATCCATGGCTCCCCAGGTGATAATCTCCTT
This sequence comes from Lachnospiraceae bacterium, assembly GCA_014804645.1. Lineage (GTDB taxonomy): Bacteria > Bacillota > Clostridia > Lachnospirales > Lachnospiraceae > Acetatifactor. Next base: position 23,732 of record JAAUZI010000057.1, read on the forward strand.
GATATTTTTCCCCTGGTAGATCAGATCACACAGGTTATGCTTAGGTACTGTGCCGAACATGATCTCTATATTGGCAAGCCCGAAATCCGCATCCAGTATAATCACCCGCTGTCCCATCTTTCGGAACTGAATCGCCAGATTGATGGAGGTGTTGGATTTGCCCACACCGCCCTTTCCGCTGGTGACGGTTATCACTCTGGCCAGCGGCCTGGATTGCTGGCCCGCTTTAATTATTCGTAATTGTTCAGCCTGATCCATATGGTATCCTTTCCTAAAATGATATGACTCGTCACTGCCTTCCCCCGCCCAACAGCTTTTTCACAGTCTTCTGGGGATTAAATACCTCAATGTCGTCCGGTACATTCTGTCCACAAGTCACATAGGCAATGTTCGCATCCGTATAGAGCCGCATATTCAACAGATTACCCAGCGCCTCCGTCTCGTCAAGCTTGGTAAAAATCAATTGATAATCCGCAATCTGATGATAACTATCTGCAATCTTTATCAGATCCCGATACTTCGTGGTGGCGCTCAGCACCAGATAAAAGCGACACTCCCCGGATTGTCTCATCCGTGTCAGCAGGTGTTTCAAATTGCCCAGCTGTTCCTTGTTCTGAGGGGAATGTCCCGGGGTGTCCACCAAAATATATTCATAGTCTCGGAAATCCTGCAGGGCTGTGGCAAGCTCTTCCTCCGTGTACACCACCCGGAAAGGCACCATCAGTATGTTGGCGTAGGTGCGCAGCTGTTCCGCTGCGGCAATTCGATAAGTATCCAGAGTCAACAGCGCCACCTGTTTTTTCTGCTCCACTACATAGCGGCTCGCTATCTTGGCAATCGTGGTGGTCTTTCCCACGCCGGTGGGTCCGATAAAGCTGACGATCTGCGGCCTGCGGGTCACCTCCGTATCCTCCGCCGTCTTACCGAATTTCAGAATCATGCGCTGATAAATGCTGGCCAGCAGATAGTCAAAGGGCATGTTTGGTTTTTGTATCCGGTCGATCTCCTCCATGATCTTTTCCACATACTTCTCGTCCACCTCATTATCCAGCATGGTATCGTAGATCAACTTACGGAATTTCTTCAGTTCATCATTCTGCTCTTCATCTTCTGCCGGCTCAGACAAGCCCTCCTGCCCAAACTGTTCCGCATCGCCGGAAAGTATCTCCCCTGCCGTCCCCTCCTGCCTCTCTGTTCCTGCTCTCTGGCCATCGGGCTGCAGGAACTGACCGGTCTGAAGACGACTCTCCAGCAGAGTCTGCAGGTTCTCCAGCTTTTCCTCAATGCTGCGGGTCGCCCCGGAGACTGGCGTCGGCTGCGCCGCGTTTTCTGTCCTTGGAGCCGCAGGTGTGAGAATCGGAGTCTGCGTCCTCTCCCGCTGCGCGTAGGGGCTGCGCTGCGACTCCTCCTCCATAGCTGCAGTCACCTCCGTCAGTTTCGGTTTGAAGGCCGCCAGAACCCCTTTGGGCTTGATCTGTCTGACGCTCATGATCACCACGCCGCTGCCTAGCTCCTTTTGAGCGGCCTCCGTGGCTTCCGCCTCTGTTTTCCCCGTAAACTTTTTTATAATCATTACGCTGTCACCATCCCTACTGACTGTAATTCTATATCAGGTTCAATCTCATTGTAGGATACTACGATCAATTCCTTGTAATAGTCCTCCGTCAACCGCTTGAAGTACATTCTGACGATGGGGGACGTGATGATAATCGGGCTTTTTCCCAGATTTTCCAACTTCTGCATTTCGCTTTCCACCGAGTTCAAAATCGCTTTGGAGCGGGCGGGATCGAGATTCAGGTAAGCACCTGTCTCCGTCTGCTTGATGCTTCCCATGATCTCCTGTTCGATCTTAGGGTCAAGAGTCACAACACTGCTGGTCTCATTGGCAGGGAAAAACCGTCTGGAAATCGCACGTTTCAGGCTCTGGCGGACATATTCGGTAAGCACGTCCGTGTCTCTGGTAGTAGCTCCATAATCTGCCAGAGTCTCCATTATGGTCAGCAGATCCCTGATAGATATTCCCTCTCTCAGCAGATTCTGCAGCACCTTCTGTATCTCTCCGATTCCCAGCAGCTTGGGAACCAGCTCCTCCACCAGCGAGGGATTGGTCTCTTTCATGTTGTTGACCAGATTCTGCACATCCTGCCGGGTCAGCATCTCGGAAATGTACTGGCGGATAATCTCCGTCAAATGGGTGGCTATGATGGAGGGAGGGTCCACCACCGTGTAGCCCAGGCTCTCCGCCCTCTCACGCTGGCCCTCCGTGATCCATATGGCAGGCAGATGGAAGGACGGCTCAAAGGTGGGAATACCCGTGATCTCCTCCTCCACATATCCGGGGTTCATTGCCATATAGTGGTCAAAGAGGATCTCACCCTCGCTGACCTGTATGCCTTTGACCTTGATAATATACTGATTCGGATTCAGCTGGATATTGTCACGCAGTCTGATAATGGGCACCACGGTACCGAGTTCCAAAGCCATCTGGCGACGTATCATCACCACGCGGTCCAGCAGATCGCCGCCCTGGTTCGCATCCGCCAGGGGGATAATGCCATAACCGAACTCCAGCTCGATGGGGTCCACCTGCAGCAGACTGTTCACGTTCTCCGGCTGGCGGATTTCCTCCGCTGCCGCCTCTTCCGTGTCCACAGCCGTCTCGGTGGAGGCTGTCTCCAGATTGGCGGCAATACCTCTGCCGCCCACAATAAACAGCAGACCCATTCCCACGAAAAGTATAGTGTTCAACTCTGTGGCAAAACCTAAGATGGACAGAGTGGCACCCACGAAGTACATCACCTTGGGAATGCCGAAAAGCTGCTTGATGATAACAGGCCCAAACTCCGCCTCCTTGCCGCCCTTGGTCACCAGGATACCTGTTGACAGGGAAATCAGCAGGGACGGAATCTGGCTTACCAGACCGTCACCTATCGTCAGAATGCCGTAATTGTCCAGCGCCGTACCTACATCCATACCGCTGCGCAGTACGCCCATGGCGATACCGCCTATCAGGTTGATGGCAGTGAGCAGCAGACCCGCTACTGCATCTCCCTTTACGTATTTCACGGCACCGTCCATGGAACCGAAAAAGCTGGATTCCAGCTGTATCTTATCTCTTCGCTCCTTGGCCTCCTCGTCCGTGATAGCACCAGTATTCAGGTCCGCGTCAATGGCCATCTGCTTACCTGGCATGGCATCCAGCGTAAATCTCGCCGTAACCTCAGCCACACGCTCAGAACCTTTGTTGATTACCAGGAACTGAATCAATATCAATATGATAAAGATGATGGCTCCCACGATCAGGTCGCCGCCGCCCACAAACTTTCCGAAGGTCTTTACAACATTACCGGAGGTACCGGTGGTCAGAATCAGCCTGGTGGAGGATACGTTCATGGCGATACGGAATATGGTGGTAAAGAGCAGGATCGTAGGGAAATAGGACACATCCAGCACTTCCTGGATAAACATACACACAAAAAGAATCGTGAATGCTATGGCGATATTAAATGCCATAAACACATCCAGTATCCACGCGTCCAGAGGGATAATAAACATCAGGAAGGCCACCAGAATATAAATTGCCACGATGGCATCAGTTCTTGACATCTTTGCTATATTAAAATTCATATCCGGCTCCTCCTTATCTAGTCTTTTGAAAGATTATATCTTACCCTGCAGCTGGTACACGAAGGCCAACACCTCCGCCACCGCCTGATACATCTCCGGCGGCACCATCTGCCCTACCTCCACATTGGCGTAGAGCATTCGCGCAAGGGGCTTGTTCTCCACGATCTCAATATGATTTTCCCTGGCAACTTCCTTGATTTTGGCCGCCAGGTGATCCGAACCCTTCGCAAGCACCAACGGTGCGTCCGCCACATCCGGATCATACTGTATAGCCACCGCAAAATGGGTGGGGTTGGTGATAACCACATCCGCCTGGGGCAGATTCTGCATCATGCGGCGCTGGGAAACTTCCATCATCTTCTGACGGATTTTATTCTTGACCTTGGGATCTCCCTCGGCCTGTTTATACTCGTCC
>JAAUZI010000058.1 GCA_014804645.1 Lachnospiraceae bacterium
ATCCGCTCCGAAGCACTTAAAATGAAAAAAGGACTATCCGAGGATAGTCCGAAACAGAGTATTTATGAGTATTCCGAGTTTCTTAGGGTCAAGGAAAATGAGCTTAGGGAGTTGGCAGAGAATTTATTGTTGCATTTTATTGAATAATTTTGTATAGTCTTATTTGTACAAATAAGACTTCGGTATACTGTGTAAAATTGTTAAAATCGCTGATTTTTTGAAAAATATCAAATTTTTTGACGTGATTTTGCTTTCTGAACGGTCTTATATACATTTTCGGTGAAGAGGAGAAACGAAGTCGATAGACAGAAAGGAGAAAAATGGTAAACAATGTACAAACAAATACCGCCTTAGTAAACAAGCCTTACGAGAAAGTGACGGAGTACAAAATTGGACATACGACTTACATAGTAAAGACGAGGTTCAATTTTACAAGCGAAAGTCTTAATGACATTATCTCCCGTCTTATCAGCAAGGAAATTCATAAAGCGGCATAATATTTGACGTAATTGGCAAATCGGCGGATTATGTCAAAAAAGTTAACCAAATTTATTGATTTGCCACATTGAAGTATTTTATGAAATGTGGTATAATTTACACATAATCCGCTGTATTTGTTGGAAAGTGAGGATTAGTTGTATTTTAAAAGGGAAACATTTCCATTAATTCAAAACACCAACGCCCTTGAAATAAATTTCAATCGTCTGCACCTTTCCGTCATCGGTCTTTTGGGCTTGATGTATCAAGATTTTGTCAACAAATTCCGCTAAAATCTGCTGAGTTATTTCGGTAATATTATCATACCGATTTACCAGCTTGACAAAGCTGTCAATATCATTTTTGATGACCTCGTTCTCCGAGATTTTTTTGTCATATTCCGCAAGCTTTTCTTTGATTTCAGCCTGTTCGTTCTCATAATTCGCAAGCATTTCAAAGTACATTTCTTCGGAGATTTTACCGCCTACTCTGTCCTCAAAAAGCGTGTGGATTATTTTACTTAATTCTGCCTTACGCTTTTTCAGCTTGGCGGTTTCTTTAGACATTCTCTTGATTTCATCTGAATTTGTGCGGTTCATTTTATTGCAGATATTTTCCGCAAATTTTTTCTTGTCGAATTTTGCGGCGGCAACAAGCTCCTGTATCTGTTCAAGAACAATTTCCTTAAGTACAGTCTTTTTTATGCTGTGCGTGGAGCATTTTTCCCTGCCCTTTGCGTAGCCGCTGCATAAATAATAGTCATTGGTTCTCGCATACATTTTGCTGCCGCAGTCAGCGCAAAAAATGTACGATTGAAAAATATCGGGTTTTCTTTCGCAAGGTACACGGCGTTTTCTTTCAAGTAATTTTTGCGCCGCCTCAAAATCCTCCTCGGAAATTATGGGGTCGTTCACACCCTTGTTTATCACTTGATTTGCTTCGGGATTAATAAGCTGTTTGTGCAGCTTGTAGGATTTTCTGTACGTTTTGAAATTAACAATGTCCCCGCAATATTCACGGCGTTTTAAAATCTGATTGACTTTTGCCGCATTCCATTGGCAGTCATCTTTGTATGGAGCGCAAGTCGGAATACCTTTCTTTTCAAGATATTTTGACGGCGGCAATATACCTTTTTCATTAAGGTAATCAGCAACTTTTGACGTCCCCAAGCCGCCTAAGTAAAGTCTGAAAATCTCCTTTACAACTGCGGCGGCTTCATCATCTACCAGCCAGTGATTTTTGTTTGCGGGGTCTTTTTTGTAGCCGTAAGCCGCATGATTGCTAAGTATCCCGCCGTTTTTTCCCTTGTGTTGAAATACCGCCCTTATCTTCTTTGAACAGTCTCGGGCGTACATCTCGTTCATGATATTCTTGAACGGTGCGAATTCATTATCACCGTTTGCGCTGTCAACGTTGTCATAAATCGCAACAAAACGCACATCATTCTGCGGAAAGAAAATCTCGGTGTAGTAACCGACCTGCAAATGATCCCGTCCCAAGCGAGAAAGGTCTTTCACAATAACCGTTTTTACTTCGCCTTTTTCAATGTCGGAAATCATTTTCTGAAATCCTTCACGCTCAAACGTCGTGCCCGAAACGCCGTCGTCAAAATAACAGCGGGTATTCAAAAATCCGTTATCATCAGCGAACCTTTTTAAAATCTTTTTTTGATTTGTTACCGAATTACTCTCGCCGTCAAGCATATCGTCTTGGGAAAGACGTGCATAAAGAGCGGTAACTGCGAAATTATTAACTGCATTGTTTAACATATTCATAAGATCCTCCATACTCAAAAGATTTGTCAAACAAGCAGAAGCACTACAAAAATTATAGCACATTCTGCCTGCCGCGTCAAGCTTCTTCATCTTTAAGCGGTGCGGTTTTAATTTCGCTGATAATTTTATTTTCAATAATACGCTGGATTTTTTCAACTGTCGTACTTAAACTTTCATCGCTGAAAAATGATTTTATTATGTATTTTGTACCGTTAATAATTTTCGTCTTTGTATTTTCCATAATGTTGCCTCCTTTTATTTTTATTTTTCCATACAGCCCTACAGTTCCTCCGATATGCCGTTTCCGCAGACGGGTATGCTTGTGTTCTGTCAATACAAGCATATATCTCTCGCTGCTGTATGATTAATTTGTCAAGGTTCAAAAAAATATCCCTCTACTTATATAGTCAAAAAAAATTGCCCGATTTCGTAAAAAAACAGGCAACTTTCTTTATTTTCGTTAAATATAAATAAAAGAATTTTTATTATTTAGTAAAATTTACCAATATTTTTGCAGTTTCCATACAGCCCTACAGTTCCTCCGATATGCCGTTTCCGCAGACGGGTATGCTTGCGTTCCGTCAATACAAGCGTATATCTCTCGCTGCTGTATGATTAAATTGTCAAGGTTCAAAAAGGGTTCAAAAGAGGTCTGAAAAAATACCCCCCTATATATATAAGGACACTTTTTAGACCCCTTTCCCCAAAATTTCATAAAAAACTTTTATTCCAAAAAAATATTTGTAAGCATTAACAAATATTACCATTTTAATTTATGCAAATTTACATCATTTTTCTGTGCAAAAATATAACATTCTATATTTACGTATGCTTGGTTTGAATAAAATTAAATAATTTATCACTTTATATAACGCTAATACATATAAAATGTATTAGCGTTTCTGTATTATTACAGCGTTTAGGTTTATACTATGTATTAGCGATATTGAAAATGAGGTGAAACCGTGATTGATAAAAGGGTAGGAAAACGAATCAAGCAAAGACGTGAAGAATTGGGAATGACACAGGAGCAGTTTGCTGAAAAGCTGGGCGTTGCTACGAATTATATTTCAACCATTGAAAGAGGAGCTTCGTTCCCTCGGTATGAAAAGCTCGTTATGATACTGAACGGCTTGCAGACGTCGGCTGACGCTATATTTTGTGACGTTCTCGATTACAGCAACGACCACAGGGCTTCCGAGCTTTCGGCGAAAATCGAAAAGCTGCCGCCTGATGAGCAAAAACGCATACTCGGTATGGTTGAGCTTATGATAAAACAGGCAACGGAAAACAACACATAATTTTAAAAGCTGCGTAAGTTCCTTGAATTTACGCAGCTTTTAGTATAGACATATTGATTTGTTTGTGATATAATATGTATTAGCAATATAGTATATATTTCTAATACATATAAACGAAAGGTAAAATATTATGAGCAAATCTTGTTTTTTCACGGGACACAGAATAATTAAAATAACGGACACATTATCCGAACGCCTTAGGGAAACTCTTATTGAATTTATAGAAAACGGAGCAACTGATTTTTACGCAGGCGGCGCAATAGGCTGGGATATGCTTTGTGAAAATACCGTACTGCAATTAAAAAAATGTTATCCGAATATAAAATTACATCTTATTTTGCCCTGCCCGCCGGAGGAGCAGACCTCAAGGTGGAGTATGCCGCAGAAAAATGAATATTACCGAATACTAAAAGCCGCAGACAGCGTTGAAACATTGTCGGCGGCTTATCATAAGGATTGTATGAAGATACGAAATTCTCGTCTTGTGGATTTGGGCGATATCTGCGTTTGCTATTATAACGAACAGCATAGATACGGCGGGACTTATCAGACCGTCCATATGGCGCAGGAGCGAGGAAAGGATATATGCAACCTTTTTCGGTATTAATCAATACTACTTTAAATTTATTTTTGAATAATAAGCTTTAAAATCTCCTCATTATCAAATACAATATTCCCTCCGCCGTGATAATTGTAAATACCATGGCTGTTGAAATAATCGTCGTCGGGAATATCAAGCCGAATGAAATCGTCCATATTTTCTTCGGTTACACCCGCTTTCAGGTATGCGTCATGCAGACCGTCATAAGCGTCCCTCGCTCTCTGTGAGCCGTAATATTCGTCGTTTTCCGCCATAAAAATATACACGAAAACGCCGTTCTCCGCAACAGGGTCAAATGTACCGTCCCACTGTGAAGCGCCGTGAAGATACGCCGCATATAAATCGGGTCGCATTGATACCGCCCGTGACATGGTTTCTCCGCCTGCGGAATATCCAGCCGCATAGATCCTGTCGATATTCACCGAAAAATTTTCTGTAAAATATTCGGTAAGTTCTATCGCCTGACGAGCAGATTTTTCACCCCAGTCTGTAAGCTGTGCGGACACGACGATCATTTCCTCGTCAAGTTCCGTCCATGCGAGAAAACCGTTCCAGTCAAGATTTGAACCCGATGAATTTTCCCCGAACCACATTCTGTCGTACCCGGGCATTGTCATTACCAAAGGATAGCTTTTACCGCTTTCGTAATTTTCGGGGAGATAATAGCTGTAGTGAATTTCGCCGTCCGTACCGTTTAAAATTTGTTCTGCTATAATTCCCGTTCGGACTTCGGGACTGTCTGTATTCTGATTTCCCGAAACAACGCTGCTCATCGTTCCAATATTATTATCGGAGGGCGTATCTTTTTTACACCCGCCGAATAATGCTGCCATGCAGAAAACAAACGCAATTACTTTTCTCATATCAGTAACCCAATTCCTCAAGCCAGTCTGTAACTTCTTTGTCGGCTTCGGGAACATTATGCTCGCTTATCGTAAACGCATTTGTTTCAACAGTCGCTTCGGGTTCAAGCTCTGCAATGGTTTCAACGGTGCGTGAAAGCCTGCTGCCGTTGTGGACGTTGAAAGGAATTATCGTCTTTCCCGAAAAATCGTACTCGTCAAAAAAGCTGTACATCACCTGCGGCAGGTCAGCCCACCAGTTTGGATAGCCAACAAAAATAACGTTATACTGCTCCAAATCATCAATATGGCTTGTAAGCTCGGGACGCGCGTCGTTTGCCTGCTCTTCCGCGGCGTATTCTATAAGTTCGCCGCCGTCGGTCGGGTAGATCACCGAGGTCTGAATTGAGAAAAGCTCGCCGCCTGTTTTGGCTTGTATCATATTTGCGATCGCGCGAAGTCTTCCGACAGCCTCGCCGTTCACCATTGAATAGCTTGCGGAGCTTACAGCGTCCACACCGCTGTTTTCCGCGGCGGTAAAATATGCGATAAGGATATTGGTATCGCTTTTTTCACCTGTTGTATCTTCATTGCTTTCACTTTGGGAATTATTTTCTGCGGACGTGTTTTCCGCAATAGCCTGCTGTTCGGAAATATCGGCATTTTCATTATTGCCGTTTCCGCAGGCTGAAAGAGATAACGCCAATACCGCAGATAAAATCAAAGAAATTATCCTTTTCATTTTAAAGCTCCTTATCTGTGAAGTCCCGTAAGCATTTCAACAACAGCAGGGTCATAGTGGGAGAAGAACAAGCTCTCGCCCTCGTCAAGCTTGCGGATAGCTTCCATATCGGTATTGTCAAGAGTAAAATCGAACACGTCAATGTTCTGTTCCATACGCTCCTTGTGGACTGATTTAGGAATTACAACAACGTCGCTCTGAATGAGAAAACGCAAAGCCACCTGCGCGGAGCTTTTGCTGTACTTCTGACCGATTTCCGTCAGCACGGGATTTGTGAAAAAGTCCTTCCTGCCCTCTGCGAACGGACCCCATGACTGGTGCTGTACGCCGTACTTTTCCATATATTCGTGAGCCCTTTTCTGCTGCTGGAAAACGTGAGTTTCTACCTGATTTATTGCAGGCTTTACCTCAACAAAGCTGCACAGATCAACAAGTCTGTCGGGGTAGAAATTCGATACGCCGATCGCCCTTATCCAGCCCTCCTTGTAGGCTTCCTCCATAGCGTGATATGTGCCGTAATAATCGTTGAACGGCTGGTGGATAAGCACAAGGTCGATATAGTCAAGCTGCAACTTTTTCAGGGACTCTTTAAGAGAAGCCTTTGCTTTTTCATAGCCGCCGTTGGATATCCAGACCTTTGTGGTAATGAAAAGCTCGTCGCGGGGAACTCCGCACTTTTTCACAGCGTTTCCCACAGCCTCCTCGTTGCCGTAAGCCTGCGCCGTGTCAATGCTGCGGTAGCCTGCTGAGATCGCGTCCAGCACACACCTTTCGCACTCCTCGTTAGAAACCTGATATACGCCGTAGCCTAAGATCGGCATTTTAATTCCGTTGTTCAAGGTTACAAATTCCATAATAAATTCCTCCGTTTTCATTTTATTTGTGATTTTAGTTTGTAATTTTATTTTAACATATATTCACTCTTTTGAGAAGTTCCATTTGGTATATCAGTATTAACCTTAGGGTATAAAGCAAACCGTCCGAAAATTTTTCTCGGACGGTTTATCATTCATAATTTTTATGCAGATCATTTAAGCGAATTTCCGTCCGAAAAAGCATTTCCGACCTTTTCGCCAAGTACATAATAACCGTTGCCAACAGGCTCAAACGCAATGGGACGGAGCTTTGCGGCATCAATTTTTCCATCGCTGTCAAGAATACTTTCGTCTGCGCCGATGTTGACTATCTCGCCGATAATGTTGCCCTCCTCGGTAACTTTAACAAGCCTGCACTCCAACGTCATAGGCAGCTCGTTGATAACGGGAGCGTCCACAAATTCGCTTTTTGTAACGGTAAAGCCCGCTTTCTCCATTTTGTCGGGAGTATCGTTTGCGGAAACTATTCCCACATAATCGCAGGCGGCAACGTGAGCAGCGTCCGCAAAGCTTACGGTAAACGCCTTTTTGGACTTGATGTTTTTGGTAGTTTTGTGTCCTGCACTAAGACAAAGCTCCACCATATTTGCGCCGTAAAGTCCGCCCCAAGCGGCGTTCATTGCGTCGGCTTTTCCGTTCTCGTCATATGTGCCGATAATAAGCACGGGGAGGGGATAAAACCAAGGTTTTGTTCCGAAATTCTTCTTCATAAAAATTACTCCTTTTTTATATTTTATTTATAATTAAATTATAAAGCATGATTTATAAAATGTCAAATAATATTGTTTTTCTCAATCTGTTTTTCCCAAAATGATACAGCGTCGTCAAGCCAGCCCTCAGCAGCAGTTCCCGTACCTATTCCAAAGCCGTGACCGAGACCCGAATAAACGTGAAATTCGGTATCAATACCAAGCGCGCTCATATTGTCGAGACGACTTTTCATTACGCGCCAGCTTGCAATTCCGTCGCTGTCGCCTACGCAAACGTATGTCGGCGGGTCGTTTCTGCTGTAATCGCTGAAACCCGTGTACTGCATAATTACCGCGGCGGGGCGGGGCAAATCGTTTCCTCCGAAATATTCCGTGCCGTATGAGCCGAGCCATGCGGACATTCTCGCTCCTGCCGAGCCGCCCCACAGAGAGTAATTTTCCGTATCGATTTCAAGCTCCTCTGCGTGTTCAAAAATAAAGCTTATTGCTCTTGCCAGATCCTCGCAGGCGGTCTGCGCCCCCGGACGGTAAATAAGCGCAAAAGCATTGTAACCCTTTTTGGACAATTCCAGCGCATGGGGAAAGCTGTCCTGCATTGCGCCTACATAGGCAAAGCCGCCGCCCGCATTGCAAACCGCAAACTTTTCTCCCGAGTTTCCCTTGAAGAAAAACAGCCCCGTGTCAGCCTTTTCGGGGTCGGCTGCTTTTTCCTCGTCGGTGTAAATATCGTAGAAAATCGTGTCGCCGTTTTCGGCACGGTTTTTCATATAATTTGCAATTTCAACCGTCTTGTCGGGGTCAATGCGGGTGTACCAGGTCAGCCGCAGAGCTTCAAGAGTATCGCCGCTGTAATAGCCCTCGTCCACGGGAAAAATCATTCTGCCGTAATCTCCGAAAGCGGTGTCGTTTATTACGTCGGAAATTTTTGTTTTCCTTGTGTAATATTCCTTATAATCGTCAGAATTATCCGCATTGTTATTTTCCGCAGGCTTCCGCCAGAACCTTAACAAACCGTTATATGTGTACTCCATTGAAGCCCTCCCGTCGTGGGAATATCCCTCCTTTTTGCGGTAGGTAAGGTTGCCGTCTCTTTCGTTGTCGGCATATTTAAAGCTGTCAGTGTAATCCTGCATATTTTCGATCTGCCGTTCAAATGCGGAAGCGGCAAAATCGTCGGTACCCGTAAACGCCGCAATAAAAAAATCGTCCCAGCCGTGTCCCGAATTTTTCACGATATTGTCCATGTAACTGCCGTCGGTGGTGAGACTTCCGCTCATGGGCAGAAAATATCGGAAATAGTCAAGGCAGTATTCAAAGGTATGCCATGTCGCAACGGAACCCATTGAAAATCCGCCGAAGCCGCGGTGGTCTCTTGCCGCTGTCAGATCCTCCGCCGACGCGCTTTCGGCATAGCTGCTGTACTTTCCCTCAACTGCGGGAATAAGGTCGTTCATAAGCTCGTTGTGGTAATTGTCCGTCAGCCGCAGCGCAAGGCTGTAATCGCCGCTGTCCGATTCACTTGTGTTGTTGTATGTGGGGCAAACTATGATAAGCGGGTCAATTTCGCCGCTTGCAATGGCATTGTCAATAACATTTTTGAACACCGACGGATCGTCGGGCGTACCTAAGCTCGTTGTCTCGTTGCTCCAGCCGCCGTGCATAAGATAAAAAACATTATACTTATTTTCATCAGTATAATCATAGGGCAGATAAACTATGGCGCGCTTTTTCAGAGTTTGCGTTTTCTCATCATATGTCATTGATTCATAGGTATCGTAGTAAAGCTCCTCAAGAGTACCCTGCTCATTTGCCGCTGAAAAATACTCCCTCGGTATCTCGGTAATTTCCTGCGGAAATTCTGCATAATATCCGCTGTTTGTTTTAATGTCTGCGGACATATTTTTTTCCTCCTTGGAAGTACTTATCATCTTCTGTGCCGAAGCGGTATTTACTGCCTGATCTGCACTTCCGCAGCCGCTTAGCATTACCGCCGCAATTATTGCCGAAACAGCCGAAGCCGCAATTCTTTTCATAATATTATCACTCCCGTTATTATACTCTATAATTACATTATAAATCAAAAGAGACCCCGTGAGAAGTCTCTTTTTGTTTATCAGTTTATACCTTAGGGTTTAAAGGCTGAAATCAGTCGCCAACATCAAGTCCCCAGCGGTCTGCAGCGTCGCCGAGGTCAACGTTTCCGCCGCTTCCGTTTCCCGCAAATCCGCCGAAGAACGGTACAGCCGTGTTCAGCGCGCTCATCTGCTCCATTTCTTCCTCGGAAAGTTCAAAATCAAAGATATCAATATTTTCCTTTATGTGGTCGGGATTGTTTGAGCCAGGTATCGCAATATGTCTCGCCTGCAAATGCCAGCGGAGAATGACCTGTGCCGAGGATTTGCCGTGAGCTTCCGCTATTCCCGAAATAGTTTCATTTGCAAAAAGCTCCTGTGTATGACCGCGTCCGCCGAGAGGGAACCACGCTTCTATAACAGTACCGTATTTGTCCATATAGTCTATCATTTCAAGCTGCTGGTTATATGGGTGAGTTTCCACCTGATTTATGGCGGGAGGAATTGTTGCTATTGCCATAATTTCCTCAAACTGCTCCTGCGAGAAATTCGATATACCGATACATCTTACCTTGCCCTGTTCTACAGCCTGCTCCATTGCCTTATAGCCGCCGATATAGTCGCCCATAGGCTGGTGCAGAAGCAGCAGGTCGATATATTCAAGGTCAAGACGTTCAAGGGCAGCGTCAATTCCCTCCATAGTGTAGTTGTCAAACCAAAGCTTTGTTGTGACAAAAATATCCTCACGCTTAACAAGACCCTCGTCAATGGCACGTTTTATACCTTGTCCCACGCCAACCTCGTTTCCATAAGCGGCAGCGGTATCAATAAGGCTGTAGCCGTCTCCCAAAGCCCAGTAAACAGAATCCGACGCCTGTTCACTGGTAAGAGTAAACGTGCCGATACCCACCACAGGCATTTCTATGCCGTTATTTAAAAGAACCGTTCCTTTTTCAAGGTCGAATTCATTTGTGTGTACCTCGGTGTTATCGGTATTCTCACCGTTGGCAGCTTCGGGCTGCTCGGTTTCCTCGGATGGATCGGGTTCCTCAACAGGGTCGGTCCCCTCGGACCC
>JAAUZI010000059.1 GCA_014804645.1 Lachnospiraceae bacterium
CGACACTGTCGTCATGCCCCATCTTTTCCCTGCGGAGGCGCTTACTTACATGTTGCGCAAGCACGAGTGTCGACCTGATATTCATACCTATTTTGTAGGGACGGACTACACCTGTATTCCCTTTACGGAGGAGACGGAAGCAGACTACTATTTTATAGCCCATGAGGAACTGTTGGAGGAGTATGTAAAAAAGGGTATTCCCAGGGGAAAACTTGTTCCCACAGGCATTCCGGTATCAGATCGGTTTATATCTCTTCCCTCCAGAGAGGATGCCAGAAAGGCGCTGGGCATGGCGTTGGAGGGATACTGTATCCTGATTATGACCGGCAGTATGGGTTATGGAAAGATTGATACCTTGGTGCAGGCGTTGGTGGCGCACATGAGCGAAAAGGATAATCTGTATATTTTGGGCGGTTCCAATGAGAAACTGAAGGGCAGGCTGCGGGAGGCATACAGAGAGGACGCCAGAGTGCAGGTGCTGGATTTTACAGACAGAACGGCGGAATATTTGGCGGCATCGGATTTTCTGTTCACCAAGCCCGGGGGACTCACTTCCACGGAGGCAGCTGTGGCGGGCATTCCGCTGGCTCACACCAGACCCATACCGGGATGTGAGGACTGCAACCAAGCCTTTTACAATACCCACGGGATTTCCATCAGCGCAGACTCCGAGAAAGAACTGGTGGAGGCAGTCATGGAGCTGCTGGCCAGCCCGGAGGAGTGCAGGCGGATGATAGAGAGACAGCATCAGGTGATAAATGCAAGAGCGGCGGAGGATATCTGCGAGTTTATCCTGCAAAAAGACGCCTGTCGGGAGGCGCCGGAGAGCGAATGCCGCAGGCCGGCCACGGAGGATGAAAAAGAGGTGTGACCATGCTGGGACATCAGATTATAATGATTGTGGTGGGAATACTGTGCGGCAGCATTCTGTTCAGCCAGTATCTGCCCAAACTGATTAAAAAAGTGGATATAGTACAGCTCAGCGACGACCACAACCCCGGAACGGCCAACGCCATGCAGCACGCGGGGATTCCGGTGGGTATGCTCTGTCTGCTGGGTGATATTTTCAAGGGTGTGATTCCCGTGCATATGGCATTGCGGCTGGAACTGGAGAGCGGCTGCCTCTTTTCTCTGATTATAGCGGCGCCTGTTGTGGGACATGCCTACTCCCTGTTTCACAGAGGGCGTGGAGGAAAGGCCATTGCGGTGTCTTTCGGGGTGTTGATCGGCCTGATGCCCATTCACACGGAACCCATATTTGCGCTGTGCAGCATCTATCTGTTTTTTTCCCTGGTGGTGCGCATTCGTCCCCATACCCGGAGAACGAGAATCACATATATACTGCTGGCTCTCAGCTCTCTCTATATGCTGTATGCCCACTGGATTCCCTGGCAGATCTGCGGCGGTATGCTGCTGCTGTCCTGTGTTGTGGTACACAAAAACAGTCTGCGCCAGCAGGCCCTGGAGGAGCAGGCCGCCAGAGGGGCAAAGAACCCCGGCACCGTCTCGGTGTGAAATACAAATATCAAGAAACATTATGGAGATCTCTCACGGGCAGCGGTGCAGTGGGAGGTCTTTTTTTACGAATAAAAAGATATTTGTTATAAAAAAAGATTGACAAAGCATATTATATGCCGTATAGTATGTTCAAAAGTAATATTATACGCCATATAATATTGCATGGAGAAATAGTACGGCACCTGCCCAGACATGGCGGATGCGAAACCTTAAAACTATTAATCAGAAAGGAAAGAACATGGTATTTAATACAGGTGCCGCTCTGCTGGATGCCATTGTACTGGCAGTGGTGTCCAAGGAGCCGGAAGGAACATACGGGTATAAGATCACCCAGGATGTACGGCAGGTAATAGACCTGTCAGAATCCACGCTGTATCCAGTGCTGCGCCGTCTACAGAAAGACGACTGTCTGGAGGTGTATGACAGGGAATGCGCAGGACGTAACAGGCGTTATTATAAAGTGACCAGCAGGGGATGGGCGCAGCTGCAGCTGTACGAGAGCGAATGGCGCAGCTATTCAAAAAAAGTTACTTCGCTGTTTGGGGGTAAAGGTTAAGGAGGAGAAGTATGAACAAGACAGAATTTATGAGGCAGCTGGAGACGCTGCTGCAAAATATATCCGAGCAGGAGCGGCAGGAGGCCCTGCAGTACTATGAGGATTATTTTGCGGACGCAGGCCCGGAGAATGAGCAGACGGTGATAGAGGCTTTGGGCAATCCGGCACGGGTGGCAGAGAATATCAGACGGGATCTGTACGGCGCGGGCTACGGGGACGGCTATGAGCCGCGTAAGCCCGTCACGGGCAGGGAGTTGACGGAGTACGGCGCCATCCCCCAGGGGAGAGGGGCCGCCGCAGAACCGGCTCCCAGTCCGGCGGCCACAGTGGCGGCAGCAGATCCGTGGCAAAGCGCTCCCCAGCCCGCTCCCACATGGCAAAATGCCGGGGCGGAGAACGGAGGACAATCCAAGAGGGCGGGCAAGGAACCTTTATCCGGCGGCATTATTGCACTGATCGTGGTAGCCTGTATTATTTGTCTGCCGGTGGTGGGCGGTCTGCTTGCGGGAGCGGTGGGTCTCATAGCCGGGGCATTGGGAGTGGTGCTGAGTCTGATAGCGGCCTGGTTCTGCATGATACTGGGCTTTGGTGTTGCCGCTCTGATATGTTTTGTCGTGGGAATCTTCCTCAGTGTGGTGGGCGTAGCCGGCATGGGCCTGCACCCACTGGCCGGGGTAGGTCTTGTGGGAGGCGGTTTTATCACCGTCGGCATCGGCATTTTCTTCATGATGCTGACAGTGGCCATGGCGGGAATTGTTACACCGGCTATCTTTCGCGGTATCTCCCGTCTGTTTTCCCGGAAAAAGAAAAAGGCATAGGGGTTCGGATAAAGAGGAGCGACTATTTCAATAGAGAAAGGCATGGAAATTATGAAAAAATTTATGAAAATGTGTTTTGTGCTGGCATTGGTGCTGATTATCGTGGGCAGCGTGCTCTATATGCTGGGCAGAGGGAGAAATGGTCGGGAGACCATGGATGAAATGCTGTGGGACGCCGGCGGCGACTGGGTGGACCTGGGCAATCTGTTTGGGGACGGAGGAGCGGGAGAATTCGTGGGCTATGAACTTGATGAAGTCTCCATGTTTGACAGCAATCACACGACCTGGAAAGGCAATCTGGAGAAACAGCTGATCGGCCAGGGCGGCGTAGAGCAGCTGACGCTGGATATCGGCGGCAGCATGGTGGAAATCAAGGATTCCGGTGATGATAATATTTATATTGAGGGTAAAAGCATAGGGAAGATGCAGGCCTATGTGGAAGGGGACGTATTGTATGTCAGATCCGTGCGTCCTTCCAATCTGGCTGAGGAGATCAAAAACAGCAAGATTATACTATACTTGCCCGAGGACTGTTCATTGAATATGATAAGTGTATCCCTGGGCGCCGGGCAGCTGCAGCTGGGAGATATGACAGTGGATAATATGCAGGCGTCCATCGGCGCGGGACAGCTGCTGATGGAGGATATGGACATTGGATGGCTGGAGGTGTCTCTGGGCGCAGGGGAGCTGCGGGCGGATGACGTGACGGTACAGACTCTGTCGGCATCCATCGGTGCAGGCAATATGGAATTTGACGGAGCAATCAATGAAAGCGCGAGTATCAGCTGTTCCATGGGCAATGTGAGCATGGAGCTGGAGGGAGAGAAACAGGACTTTAACTATCAGCTGAGCTGTGTGGCGGGCAACATGGATATAGACGGAGACAGCTTTGCGGGAGCGGTGATGGATCGTACCATTGACAACGGGGCTGCCAAATACATGGATATCGACTGCTCCATGGGCAATGTAGAGGTGGATTTCTGATGAAAAGAATAAGCCCCTGCGGGAATTCCCGCAGGGGCTTATTTATACCTATCTAGCTCATATCCGTCTTCTCGGGCGTCACCTGAATAAACAGTCCGGCCTTGCGCAGGGCGGGCCGCAGCGCCAGGTAGAAGATGCTGGCGGCGATGACGGCCACCACGGCGTTGACGGCGGTGGTGACGGTGGCCATCTTGGCCAAAGCTGCGGAAAGCTCCTGGGGTACGCCCAGCAGGTACATCTTGTAGAAGTAACCCACCAGCGGGTCAGCCACCATGTTAAAGCCCATGCCACAGACGCATGCGAGGATAGTAACACCTGTTATATATTTTTTGGAGTGCGTGCGGCTCAGCTTGAAAATGCCATGTGCCACCAGCCCTACGATCAGGCCGATGCACAGCTTGAGCAGGAAGGTCTTGGGGGCGCTGGTCACATAGGCGGTGGTCAGATCGCCTATGGTCATGCCAATGGCGCCCGCCAGGCCGCCCCAGAAACCGCCCAGCAGCAGGGCGGCCAGCACACAGAACACATTGCCGAAATGGAAAGCCGTCTTGCCGGGTCCCACGGGAATATCGATTTTGAACACTGCGAAACCGATATAGCACAGAGCCGCCATCAGTCCCGCCATAGCCAGCCGCTTGATATTTTCCTCAGCTTTCACCGTGCCGATCAGCGCGTTGTACAAGCCCTTGGCTGCCAGCAGCAGGGATAGGAACAGGGCGGTCAGCCCATAGGAATAGGGGCGCTCCTGGCTGAGTTTCAAGTCGGAGAGCTGGGTCTGCTGGGCCTTCAGCGCATCCAGGTCTCCGGCGGACTCTCCCGCATCGACAGCTTTTATCAACTCCTTGACCTCGGACAGCTGAGTGCCGGTCAGAATGGAATCGGCGTAGCTGTGGCTGTGGGCATATACGGTGAAGATCAGGCTTGCCACCAGCAGCACTGCGCCGACAATCAGCAGCACATAACCCTTCTTTCTCACTTCCGGGCTTTCGGTTTGCTTTTTTTCTTTTCTCATAATAGATTTCCTCACAATCCGCCGCACAGCGGCTTTAGTTCTCTCTGAATCAGATGGATTGCTCTCTATTTTACACAAAAGTGGATATTCTAAAAGTGCCAAAATGGAACTTTTTTACCAGTCCAGTTTTGGGGCGATCATATGATCAATCGGAAAGTATTCAATATTGACAGGTATGGGACGAAAATATACAATTTACTTGTAAAGTCGTGTGATATACGGAAAGAGCGGACAATATGAAGAAGTTCTGAGTACCCGCTGAAACGGGTAGATTGGAGTTAGAATGAAAAAGTATTTCGTTGTGATATGCGTGGCTCTCCTGTTGGCGGGCTGTGGGAACAGTTCCGGGGCAGACGCTGCGGCGGATATGGTAAGGCGGACGGAGGGAGAGTCTGTGTTCTATGCCGCACAGGTGTGGGATACGGGGATTACGCCGGAACACTGGCCGGTCTCTCGCTCCTTTGCGCTTGCGGAGGACATGCTGTATTTTGCGGAGTGGTCCGAGGAGGGAACCTGGAGTGTGGGCGGGTTGGCTCTGAGCGGAGAGAATCGGCCTGTCACCTTGTTTCAGACAGCAGGGGACTCTGTCGAGGCGTTGACAGTTACACAGGAGCCGGAGGAGGTCCCGATTCTGGCATTGGCGGGCCGGGGCAGGGAGGGTATGTCCTTTCTGGCGGCCTATAATGTGGAGGGGGAGCAGCTGTGGCGCCAGACCTATGAGTGCAAGAGAGAGATTTTATTTTCTTTGGCCCGGGACGGGGAGGGGCATTTTTACGCTCTGAGCCGGGATCAGGTGCTGCTTTTTGACGAGGAGGGCGTCTACCAGGGCAGCATTCCCTGTCCCGGGGAGAGCTATCTGGATATGTGCGCCGCCGGAGAGGGCGATGTGTATGCGACCTATCGGGATGGCCCCGCGGATGAGCCGGTGCTGGTCCGGCTGCAATACCAGGGGCAAAAGCTGGAGGGAGCCGTCAGGATATGGGGGGATGGACAGCTGGGTGCGCGCCGAGAGGGAAGTCTTTTGATGCGGGAGGGCAGCGGCCTTTTCTCCTATGACCCGCAGCGGCAGGAGTCGGCAAAGCTGTTGGAGCTGACGGACTGTGATCTGACAGGAAACAACTTGCAGTTCATGGAGGAGAACTCTGACGGGGAGCTGCTGCTTTTGAGCTGGGAGACAGCACGGTATGACAGACCTGTGGAGCTTGCCAGACTCCGAGAGGTCTCTGGCGAGCAGCAGACCGACGGCAAACAGACCATCACCTGGCTCCATGTGGGTCCCATTCTGCCCGGGGTGGACGATCTGGTGGCGGCCTTTAATCGGCAGAGCCAGGAGTACCGCGTTGTCACGGAGTCCGTGTCTCTGAAGGGTGTGACCGTGACAGAGAACACCACCGGATTTGATCTGGATACGGAGATTTTTATGTGCGTCAATACCCGGCTGCTGGCCTCGGAGAGCGCGGACATCCTCTCCTTTGTCAGCTACCAGGACATGGAACGCTATCTGTCCAAGGGGTATCTGGAGGATTTGGCGCCCTACATCGCTCGCTCGGAGAACATAGACCGGGAGGACTATCTGGAGGGTCCGCTGGAGTACTATGTCAGGGGAGAGGCCCTCTACGGCATCCCCGCCACCTTCAACATCGATGCGCTGATGGGAAGGGAATCGGAGCTGGGGGCGGAGCCGGGGTGGACCGTGGAGGAATTTCTGGACTGGCTGCAGGAGCACCCCGATGCTGTGATTCAGGAGGGAATGACCAAAGAGAATGTGCTGGATTTCTGTCTGAAGGGCACCCTGGAGGAGTATGTGCAGCTGGATCTGGGACAGTGTGATTTTGAGGGAGAGACTTTCCGGGAACTGCTGCAGAGAGTGCAGAGTCTGACCACGGACAGCGCTGCCCACTGGGACGACTGGGGGAAAATGTTGGAAGAGAAACGCCCCATTCTGGAACAGGGTTTGGCCTATGGCTTTTCCGCATGCAACGCTTGGGAGAATATGTATGGGGAGCCGTTGGTGTACAAGGGATATCCCAGCAGCGACGGCAGCCCCTGTTATTTCTACACCGGAGGCGGCATGGGGATTCTCAGCCGCAGCGCCTGCAAGGAGGGAGCCTACGCTTTTTGGGAGTACTATCTGTTAAACGAGGAGTCCGACTCAACTGACCTGTACTACACGAACCGGGAGCTATTTGTGAAGGGCATGGAGCAGCTGGCGGATGAACAGTACGCCTACACGGCGGACGGAAAGATGCAGTTTCGCCGATTGTCGGAGAGTGGCTCCGCCGAGGAGGACGGACTGGAGTGGTTGACAGATCTGACCGAGGAGCAGCGGGATAAACAGCTGGCCATGATGGAGCATGTGCGGATAGACACACTGGAAAACCAGACCATCCGCAATATTGTTATAGAGGAGGCGTCCATTTATTTTGCGGGGGTCAAGGATCTGGAGGAGACCTGCCGGGTGATACAGAGCAGGGTGTCGATGTATCTGGCCGAGACGAGGTGAGGCGTACAGGTAAAATTATCTCATTATTTGATTTTGCGGCTAAAATCCGTCTTGACAAAATCCGCTTTGTTCATTAAGATAGGTTAAAGAGACAAAGGCGATGACAAAGAGGAGTAGGAATGACCCCTTGCCAGAGAGGGTGGCTGTGGAGACACGCTGGGAGGCCGCTTGAAGGAAGGCGTTCTGAAGGTAGCTTTCGAGCCGGTTCCTGAAACCAAGGCCCACGCCGGGCCGACAGTAGGGAATCACGGTTTATCCCCGTTAGCGGATAGGACTTTGAAGGAAGTCATTGAGGCGGGCATCGTGAGATGCCGGCAAACAAAGGTGGTAACGTGCGACAGCGCCCTTTGCGGACCGGAAGGTCCGCAGAGGGTTTTTTGATGTATGAAACTAAAATAAAAAGGAGCAGAGTTATGAGCAAGGAATTAGCAAAGACCTATGACCCCAAGGGCATAGAGGACAGATTGTATGAAAAGTGGCTGGAGAAAAAGTATTTTCACGCCGAGGTGGACCACAGCAAAACGCCGTTCACCATCGTGATCCCGCCTCCGAATATCACCGGGCAGCTGCACATGGGCCACGCCCTGGACAACACCATGCAGGACATTTTGATCCGTTTCAAGAGGATGCAGGGCTACAATGCTCTGTGGCAGCCGGGCACGGACCATGCCTCCATTGCCACGGAGGTCAAGATCATCGAAAAGCTCAAGGAACAGGGCATCGACAAGCATGACCTGGGCCGGGAGAAGTTTTTAGAGCGGGCCTGGGACTGGAAAAAGGAGTACGGCGGGCGCATTATCTCCCAGCTGAAAAAACTGGGTTCCTCCTGCGATTGGGACAGGGAGCGTTTCACCATGGACGAGGGCTGCAACAGGGCCGTCACGGAAGTATTTGTGAAAATGCATGAGAAAGGCTATATTTACAAGGGCGCCCGGATCATCAACTGGTGTCCGGTGTGCAATACCTCCATCTCCGACGCGGAGGTGGAGTATCAGGAGCAGGCAGGGCATCTCTGGCATATCAAGTACCCTGTCATGAACGAGGACGGAACTCCCAGCGACACGGAGTTTCTGACCTTTGCCACCACTCGTCCCGAGACCATGCTGGGCGATACGGCGGTGGCCATCCATCCCGAGGACGAGAGGTATCAGCACCTGATCGGCAAGAGCGTGATGCTGCCCATTATGAACCGGGTCATTCCCGTTGTCACCGACACTTATGTGGACCGGGAGTTTGGAACCGGCGTGGTGAAGATCACCCCCGCCCATGACCCCAACGACTTCGAGGTGGGCAAGCGCCACGACCTGCCTGTGATCAATGTGATGAACGATGACGCCACCATCAATGAAAACGGCGGCGTCTATGCGGGTATGGACCGCTATGATGCCCGCAGGGCCATTGTGGCGGAACTGGAAAAACAGGGTCTGCTGGTGAAGATCGAGGACTATTCTCACAATGTGGGAACCCACGACCGCTGCAAGACCACCATTGAGCCTCTGGTAAAAGAGCAGTGGTTTGTGAAGATGGAGGAGTTGATCAAGCCTGCGGTGGAGGCCGTGAAAAAGGGCGAGATCAAGCTGATTCCCGAGCGCATGGAGAAGACCTATTACAACTGGACCGACAATATCCGCGACTGGTGCATCAGCCGCCAGCTGTGGTGGGGTCATCGGATTCCCGCCTACTACTGTGATGAGTGCGGGGAGGTGACGGTGGCAAAGGAGATGCCTGAGCGCTGTCCCAAGTGCGGCCATGAGCATCTGACCCAGGACCCGGATACCCTGGACACCTGGTTCTCCTCCGCGCTGTGGCCCTTTGAGACCTTGGGTTGGCCGGACCAGACTGAAGATCTGAAGTATTTTTATCCCACGGACGTGCTGGTGACGGGCTATGACATTATCTTTTTCTGGGTCATCCGCATGATCTTCTCCGGCTATGAGCAGATGGGTGAGAAACCCTTTAAGACCGTGCTGTTCCACGGCCTGGTACGGGACAGCCAGGGACGGAAGATGAGCAAATCCCTGGGCAACGGCATTGATCCGCTGGACATCATCGACCAGTACGGCGCGGACGCCCTGCGTCTGACGCTGATCACCGGCAACGCCCCCGGCAACGATATGCGTTTCTATTATGAGAGGGTGGAGAACAGCCGCAATTTTGCCAACAAGGTGTGGAACGCCTCCCGCTTTATTCTGATGAATATGGAGGGCAAGGAGGTGACGGAGCCTGCGGCCTCAGATCTTGAGCCTGTGGACCGGTGGATTCTGTCCAAGCTGAACACGTTAATCAAAGATGTGACCGACAATATGGAGAGCTTTGAGCTGGGTATTGCGGTTCAGAAGGTGTACGATTTTATCTGGGATGAGTTCTGTGACTGGTATATCGAGATGGTGAAACCTCGTCTGTACGACACGGACGATGCCGCCAGCCAGAATGCGGCGCTGTGGACGCTGCAGACCGTGCTGATCGACGCGCTGAAACTCCTGCATCCCTATATGCCGTTCATCACGGAGGAGATTTTCTGTAGCTTACAATCGAAAGAGGAGTCCATCATGATCAGCAGCTGGCCGGTGTACTGCGAGGAGCGCCGCTATGAGGCCCAGGAGAAGGCCATCGAGACCATCAAGGAGGCTGTCCGTGGCATCCGCAATGTGCGAAACGAGATGAATGTGCCGCCCAGCCGCAAAGCCAGTGTGTTTGTGGTCAGCACAGAGCAGAGCATTCTGGATATTTTTACAGAGGGAAAACTGTTCTTTGCCTCCCTTGCCTATGCCAGCGAGGTGGCTATGCAGCGGGACAAGGCGGGTATTTCGGAGGATGCGGTGTCCGTGGTGATTCCCGGCGCCACCCTGTATATCCCCTTTGCGGAGCTGGTTGATATCACGCAGGAGATCGAGCGTCTGGAAAAAGAGGAGAAACGTCTGCAGGGCGAATTGGCCCGTGTGAACGGTATGCTGTCCAATGAAAAGTTTCTCTCCAAGGCTCCCGAGTCCAAGATTCAGGAGGAGAAGGAAAAACTGGCAAAATACACGCAGATGATGGAGCAGGTGACACAGCGCCTGCAGCAGCTGAGCCGGTAGGCTCGTCCGGCAAAGGGGCGCAGAACATGAAGAGACAGCGGATCACCGCCTACGATCAGGCGGTGGAGTATATGATGAATATTCCGAAGTTTACCGCCAAGAATACCATGGAGGATACCCGGGGGTTCCTGCATCATCTGGGAGATCCGGACAGGGATCTATGTATCCTCCATGTGGCGGGGACCAACGGAAAAGGCTCGGTCTGCGCCTATCTGCGCAGTGTGCTGGAGGCGGCGGGCAAGCGGGTGGCAGTGTTTACCTCCCCTCATCTGGAGGACGTGCGGGAGCGCTTTGTCACAGATGGAGAGATGGTCAGCCGGGAAACCTTTCTGGAGACTTTTCTGGAGGTTTACGACAGTCTGGACTGGACGGTTTTGGAGTCCGGCGGCGGCTATCATCCCACTTTCTTCGAGTATCTTTTTTTCATGGCCATGCTGATTTTTTCACGGGAGAAACCGGATTACTGTATCCTGGAGACCGGTCTGGGCGGCCGGCTGGACGCCACCAACGCGGTGGCCCGCAAGGAGATCGCCGTCATCACCCATATCGGACTCGATCACGTGGAATATCTGGGTAATACTCTGGGGTCCATCGCCGGGGAGAAGGCGGGGATTATCCGGGAGGGCGTACCTGTCATTTACGCGGATGACTGCCCGGAAGCGGGAGAAGTGATACGGGGGCGGGCACATTATTTGTCGGCGGATTCGTATCCCGTGTCGAAGATTGACTACAGATTCTTAAAAAATAGTAATAAAAACATTGATTTTTCTTATATTTCCCGTTATTATGGTAGTGTCAGCCTGTCTATCCCCACTATCGCCAGGTATCAGATGGAGAACTGCAGCCTGGCCCTGCGGGCCTTGGAAGTGCTGGCACAACGGCAGCAGGCGGCTTTTGGAGAGGCGCGGCTGCAGCTCACGCCGGAGACTATGGAGAGAGGCGTAAGGGCCTGTTTCTGGCCGGGACGCATGGAGGAGGTGCTGGCGGGAGTCTATCTGGACGGCGCCCACAATGAGGACGGTATGCGGGCTTTTTTGGAGTCCGTGGCGGCGGACGGACATAAGGGCAGCAGACATCTGCTCTTTGCCGTGGTGCGGGACAAGGACTATCCTGCCATGCTGCGCCGTATCATACACAGCGGCCTGTTTGACAGACTGAGCATCACCTATTTGGAGAATAGCAGGGCGGCGGCTCCCGACGCATTGGAGCGGGAACTGGCAGCCTACCCGGAGATTAGGGCGCTGCAGTACCCTTCCGTTCCGGAGGCGCTGCGGGCCATATTGACGGACAGGCCCCCCCATGAGAGAATCTATATCGCCGGTTCCCTGTATCTGGCAGGGGAAGTGAAGGCAGCATTACATTGAGGAAAGAGGTAGCTATGATTAATTTTGAGGAAGAACTGAAGAAATTTCATCCCAGCCTAGAGGTGGAGGATGCGGAGGAGTCCATATATAATCAGGATCTGACCGATATGGCGGATCTGTTGGTGCGGATGCTCCAGGAAGTACAGGAAACAGAAGAACAGTGATATCGCAAGATAAGCAGGAGGAACAGCATGTTTTGTTATAACTGTGGCTGCCACTTGTCGGAGCATGACTATTGTACTTCATGCGGAGTGGATGTGTCTTTATATAAACGGATAATGGTTTTGTCCAATTTGTTCTACAATGAGGGACTGGCCAGGGCTGGACTCAGAGACCTGACCGGCGCTGTCACCAGTCTGCGACAGAGCTTGAAATTCAATAAAAACAATATTGAGGCCCGCAATCTGCTGGGGCTGGTGTACTTTGAGATGGGAGAGACCGTTGCGGCGCTCAGCGAGTGGGTTATCAGCAAGAACACTCGCCCGGACAAAAATATTGCCGACGACTATATCAATATGATTCAGGCCAGCGCGTCCCGCTTGGACGCCATCAATCAGACGATCAAAAAATACAACCAGGCGCTGGCGTATTGCAGGCAGGACAGCAGGGACCTGGCAGTGATTCAGCTGCGCAAGGTGCTGTCCATGAATCCGAAGTTTATTCGCGCGCATCAGCTGCTGGCGCTGCTGTATATGGACAGCGAGCAGTGGGACAAGGCGAAACGGGAGCTGGTGAAATGTGCGGAGATGGACCGCAACAATATTCAGACTCTCACCTATATGCGGGAAGTGGACCGGATGCTGGCTCCGGACGAGACGGGCAGAGTCAGCAGGCGCAAGGACCGGGAGGAGGCCGTGCGTTACCAGACGGAGAACGAGGTTTTGATCCAGCCCAAGGGATTCAAGGAACCCCGGCGCAGCGGCGTGGGCACTCTGTTTAACCTTTTTCTGGGTATGGTGATCGGTGTGGCGGTCATGTATTTTTTGGTGGTGCCCTCGGTGCGCACCAATGTGTTCAACCAGTCCCAGCAGGAGATTAATAAAATATCCAATGAGATTGACGCCAAGAACAGCACGATCTCTGATCTGGAGAATCAGGTAAAGGTCATAGAGCAGCAGAGAGTGGAGCTGCAGAACGAATTGGAACGCTATGCGGGCACAGATGGTACTCTGCAATCTATGGAGCAGCTGTTGAACGCCGCGATCCGGTATCTCAGCGCAATGCAGGAGGCCGAGAACAGCAATGAGCGGAATCAGGGATTTTCGGAGACTGCGGACATGCTGGAGCAGATCAAGGCAGACATGGTGCTGGAGGAGGCCCCGGAGACTTTCCAGAATCTGTATCAGCTATTGTTTAAGGCTATCGGTCCTTATATGAGCGTAGTATATTATGAGATGGGCAATCCACTTTACCTAAACGGCAACAATGAAGAAGCCATTCCCCTGCTGGAAAAGGCGGTGGAGTACGACCCTGACAACGGTGATCCCTACTATGCCCTGGGGCGTTGCTATGACAATGTGGGACGTGGTGAGGAGGCAATCGTCGCTCTGGAGAAATTTATACAAATATACCCGCTGCGAGACCGCGCAGCCACAGCGAGAACTATTATCCAAAGGCTGAAGGCTGCCCAGTAAGCTACAGTTTGAAAAATATATAAGCTACCAAGGAAGAGAGAACATATCGAAAAGGATGTGTTCTCTTTTTGTGCAAAAAATAGAGGGAGTATGCGTTACTCTAACAGGAGGTGGGAAACGTGGAAGATTTTCAGATCATTGAAAACTGCCTGATGGTCAGGCTGCCGGAGGAGGTCGATCACCACAAGTCGTCCTATATCTGTGAGACGGCGGACAGCTATATATTGCGGGAGGAGGTGGAAAATGTGGTGTTCGATTTTGAGGATACAAGGTTTATGGACTCCTCGGGAATCGGCATCATTATGGGCAGATACAAAAAGATTGTCTGTTTTGGGGGGAAGGTGTTCGCCATCCATGCGGACCCGCAGATTCGCAGGATTCTGCGCATTTCGGGACTGAATAAACTGATTGAGATCATAGACTGACAAAGCGGCGAGTATACAGGGGAATCATTTTAAGGAAAAGAGGAGCGGATATATGACAGCAGAAAAGCAGTTACAGCAAAGCGAGGGCGTGACCGAGAGGACGCCCTGGAAGAATGAAATGAGCATGGAGTTTGATGCGGTGTCTCTCAACGAGAGCTTTGCCAGAGTGGCGGTGGCTGCCTTTGTGGCCCACTTAAACCCTACTCTGGAGGAGCTGGCGGATATCAAGACCGCAGTGTCCGAGGCAGTGACCAACGCCATCATCCACGGCTATGACAATGTGTACGGATACGGCAAACACGGCAACAGCCAGCCGGCCTACCTGATCATCCATCCCGGAAAGGTACAGCTGCGCTGCAGCCTGGAGAGGGATGTGCTGCGGATAGAGGTGGAGGACCACGGCAAGGGGATGGAGAATGTGGAGCAGGCCATGGAGCCATTGTACACCACCAAGCCGGAGTACGATCGCTCGGGCATGGGATTTGCCTTTATGGAGGCTTTTATGGACGAACTGGAGGTACATAGCGAGCCGGGACAGGGCACGGTGGTGCGGATGACCAAAAAGCTCGGCACCTATCCCCTGATAGAAGAGTAGAACCCAGTGCCTGCGGGCGGAGGGAAATATCATTTGTCGCGGTATGCGGAAAGAGGAATATATGGAAGATGTGTCAGTGCTGATAGCGAAGTCACAGGCCGGTGATAAAGAAGCGAGAGAGGTACTGATAGAGAAAAATCTGGGACTGGTGCACACTATTGTCCGGCGCTTTCTGGGAAGGGGAGTGGAACCGGAGGATTTGTTTCAGATCGGTACCATCGGTCTGATGAAGGCGGTGGACAAATTCGACCTGTCCTATGATGTGAAGTTTTCCACTTACGCGGTGCCCATGATTACCGGGGAAATTAAGCGTTTCCTGCGGGATGATGGGCCGGTGAAGGTGTCCAGGACCCTGAAGGAGAGGGCCATGAAAATCAGAATGGCCAGAGCCAGGCTGCAGGGAGAGCTGGGCCGGGAGCCGGGGCTGGAGGAGATTGCCCGGGAGAGCGGGATATCGCCGGAGGATATCATTTTGGCCATGGAGTCGGAGACAAAAGTGGAGTCAATCTACTCCTCGGTGTATCAGGATGACGGCAGCGAGATCTACCTGGTGGACAAGGTGGCGGCGGGTCAGGGCGGCTGCGGCAGCATCAGCACGGGCAGCAGCCAGGACCCGGAGAAGGACAGGCTGATTAACCATCTGCTGATTCAGCAGCTCCTGGGAACGCTTAAGGAACAAGAGCGGCAGCTGATTGTGCTGCGCTATTACCGCAACCATACTCAGACGGAGGTAGCCGCCATCCTGGGCATCAGTCAGGTGCAGGTGAGCCGTCTGGAAAAAAAGATTCTGCTGCATATGCGCCAGCTGGCAGTGGAGTAGTAAGGGTTCCTTAAAAAATAATAAATTTTATGTATTCTCTCTTCCCAATCCACATAAATTCGATTATAGTAGAAATGTAGGATGGATTGCACAGAAGGATGGGAGTACGAGATGAGCGAGGAGAATAGAACAGACAGACAGGCGGAGAAAGCGGCGAGTCCATATGATGAGGAGAGCAGACTGCGCAGGAAGCGACTGAGGAGAAAGAATACGATCTCCTATTTTGTAGGGCTGGCGGTGGCGTTTGGCGGATTGTTTCTGGTTATGATACTGGCGATTGCGGTATATTCCTGGATTGATTCCAAGACGGGAGAGACCGACAGGTTTCAGCAGACTCTGGGCAATGCTCAGATGGCGGGAGAAAACATGTACACGCAGGAGGAGCTGGACCAGAAAATAGCGGAGGCCGTGGCCCAGGCACAGGCGGACAGTGATAGGGCTATGGAGGCGGCGCTGAACAATCAGCAGGAGGAGATTTTGGGAGAGATACGGGTGCAGTTGGCGGATGGTCAGTCCGCGCTGGAGACATTGCGCCCGCTGTATCCCAATGATATTGTGCTGGTCAGCGGCGGCAAGTATCACTTTGTGCCGATTCAGAGCGAGATACCGCTGCACGGTTATCTACAGGAGAATCTGCAGGTGTTGGAGAATGGCCGTTTTCAATATGTGGAGAATGATCAGGTGGTGTCCCACATGGGTATCGACGTGTCCAAGTACCAGGGCAGGATAGACTGGCAAAAAGTGGCGGCGGACGGTGTGGAGTTTGCTTTTCTGCGGCTGGGACTGCGGGGCTATGAGAGCGGTAAGCTGGTGGAGGATGAGACCTTTGCGGCCAATATCAAGGGCGCGCTGGACAACGGCATAAAGGTGGGCGTGTACTTTTTCTCCCAGGCGATCACAGAGGAGGAGGCCGTGGAGGAGGCCAATTTCGTGCTGGAGCGGATTGCGCCCTACAACATCGAATGCCCCGTGGTGTTTGATGTGGAGAAGGTGAGCGAGCCCACGGCGCGGATGAATCAGCTGACGCCCCAGGAGCGCACCAATGTGACAATCGCTTTTCTGGATACCATAGATGCGGCCGGATACAAGTCCATGTTCTACCACAACATGGAGACGGCGCTGCTGCTGCTTGAGCTGGACCGGCTTAAGGACTATGACAGATGGTTTGCCTACTATGGGGAGGACCTGTACTATCCCTACGCCTACGGCGTGTGGCAGTATTCCGAGAAAGGCCGTATAAACGGAATCAGCGGGAATGTTGATATGAATATTTCGTTTAAGATGTGGGAGTAGCGCAAAAATGATAAGCAGAACAGAGTCATTTGCCGTAATGGGGCAGATGGCTCTGTTTTTGTTTTAAAAAAGGTGTTTGCATAAGTTCTTGACGGTTTGGACATGAATAATCAAAACTTTAGATATTTGTCTGCGTTATGCATAGTAAAGCAGGAATAAGAAAGGACCGGGAGAGCCATGGCGAATATAACCGTGTATTTGAAATGTGACCGCAATGTAGAGTGTCAGGAGGAGGATGTGTTTCTGAAGGACATTGCCACTCTGCAATGTACGGACCAGCAGGCGCTGGCAAAGTGCAAGGCTATCAAGGTGCATCATTTCACGGAGAGCGACCAGACCCAAGGTGGAAAGAGCGCAGGCAGCGGGAAAATGCCATGGACAGGGAAGGCGCACCAACAGCGCTGCGTGGTCAGCGTGTTAAAGATCATCGCCATGATGGAGGAGACTTGCCCGGGAATCACTGTCCAGTCTGTGGGCGAGGCGGACGTGGTGCTGGAGCGGGTGCAGGTGCCCAAGTACAAGGGGCCGAAGCTGTGGTGCAAGGTGGCGCTGGTCTGTCTGGTCAGTTTCTTCGGAACCGGATTTACCCTCATAGCCTTTCACAATGATGTGGGGATCAATGAGGTGTTTACCGAAATTTACCGGATTGCCATGGGCAGGGAGCCGGGGGAACTGAATGTGTTGGAAGTGGCCTACAGTCTGGGGCTGGCTCTGGGGATCATTGTTTTCTTTAACCATATCGGCGGCAGACGCATCACCAAAGACCCCACGCCCATCGAAGTGTCCATGCGCAACTATGAGGAGGACGTGAACAAGGCGTTGGTGGACACTGCAAGCCGTGAGAGCAAGGAGGTGGACGCCTGATGCAGATATTTATATGGTGTGTGCTTGCCTTGGCGGGTTTCAGCTTTGGCTTGCTGGCGGCGGCCGGAGTGTTCACGGTGCTCAGTGCCGTGGGGCTGATTCCCCGTTTTGCCGGAAAAACCCATTCTGCAAAGGAGATTTGGCTTTATGAGGACATGGTGATACTGGGAACCATCATAGGTTGTATATTCAGCATTTTCCACCGTTATCTCCAGATAGGCGCGTGGCTGGATGGGCAGCTGCCGAGTCTTGGGTGGCTGTGGGAGGCGCTGGGACAGGGATTTCTCGGCATCTCCGGTTTGTTTTATGGCATGTTCGTGGGATGTTTGGCGCTGGCAATCGCGGAGATGTTGGACAGCATCCCCATCTTCACCCGGCGGATATCGTTTCGCCACGGGCTGGGCTGCGCCGTGCTGGCCATGGCCGTGGGTAAGGTCTGCGGTTCCCTGTTCTATTTTTGGCAGGAACTGCACAGGGCGGTGGGATAATGCTGGGAGGGAATATGCGGAACTCTTACGGAACTTAAATAGAAAGGGATAGGTATATGATATGGACGAACAACAAAAACAGGAGTATGAAAAATATGTAAAGCAGGTGACGCCCACCCACAATCTGGGCCTGCAGATGCTGAAAGCGTTTATCACAGGCGGCATCATCTGCTGCATCGGGCAGTTTATCCTAAACTACTGTGAAAAACTGGGGCTGGATAAGCAGAGCGCGGGCAGCTGGTGCTCCCTGATTCTGGTGCTGTGCTCCGTGGTGCTGACGGGTTTCAACCTCTACCCCAGGATCGTGAAATGGGGCGGCGCCGGAGCATTGGTCCCCATCACAGGATTTGCCAACTCGGTGGCTGCCCCCGCCATCGAGTATAAGAAAGAGGGACAGGTATTCGGCGTGGGCTGTAAGATTTTCACGATAGCCGGTCCGGTGATCCTGTACGGCATCTTCGCCAGCTGGGTGCTGGGGCTGATTTACTGGGGCGGGAAGTGTTTTGGTATCTGGTGAGAGCCAGGCAGAAGGAATCCGGAATGTAGAACAGCTTATGGCAGGCAGAGTGACGGTCGTGAAGTTTTAGCCGTTTCTCTGCCTGTTGACGTTAAATTTTTATTTTGTTAGTATTAATAGCAAGACACCTTTTCTACCAGCGGTTGAGTCAGGCTCCAAAACTCTGCCCGCTGGTTATTGAGTTCATCGGGCGGCATATGCTATGATGTTTCCTGAAAAAACATGCGCTGTGGCGCGGAAAAGAGGAAAAAGTGCTGGATAGTACAAAAATAGGAAATTTCATAGCGGCAAAGCGAAAAAATCTGGACCTGACGCAGCAACAGCTGGCGGATAAGCTGAACATCAGCTTTCAGGCCATATCTAAGTGGGAGAACGGGAGCGCTTATCCCAATGTGGAGATTCTATATGATCTGGGCCTGGCGCTGGGTGTGACGGTGGACGAGATACTCTCCGGGAATGAAAAGGTGGAGGAAGGATTGTCCTACAGCAAGGCAGGGGTCGATATTTCTTATACGGACTCCATAAAAAGCGAGATGTCGGCGTACCTTTGCTCCGGCGACGCCAGGGTGTTGAACGGCCTTGGGCCTTTTGCGTCCCTGTATGATATTCACTTTCAGGAGATCAAAGACCCTGTGCTGGTGCTGAAGTCGGAGGAGCCGGGTTCCAAGCAGAAACTGGCCATGGAATACGGCTACACGGAGTCTATCTGCCACGACATGATAAATCACCTGGTCAACGATATAGTGGTGATGGGAGCCAGGCCCCTGGCGGTGCTGGACACCATTGTCTGCGGAAATGCACAGAAGGATATCATAAAATCTCTGGTAAAAGGAATTTCCGAGGCCTGTACGGAGAACGGATGCTCTCTTGTTGGAGGGGAGACCTCCATACAGCCGTCAGTCATTGATCCGGGGGTATATGTCCTCACTTCCAGCATTGCCGGGATTGTTGACAGGGACAGGGTGGTGGACGGCTCCAAGATCCGGGAGGGGGACGCGGTGCTGGCAATCGCCTCCAACGGACTGCACACGAATGGCTATTCACTGGTCAGGCTGCTGATGGAAAAAATGCCTGAAATCAAGCTGGACAAGGTGGAGGGGATCACTTTTGTGGAGCAGATCATGAAACCCCATACCCCCTATTATAAAGCCATCAAAGAGCTGTTTTCGACGGACTGCCTGCATGGGATGGCGCATATCACCGGCGGAGGTATCGCCGGAAACCTGTGCCGGATCATTCCGAAGGGACTCTGCGCGGAGATTGATCGGAGCCTTATACGCATCCTGCCGATTTTCCGGTATATCAAGGCCCAGGGCAGGGTCAGCGACGAGGAGATGCTGCGGACTTTCAATATGGGCGTGGGATTCATCCTTGTTGTTCCCGAGACCAAAAAGGGACAAGTAATGCAGACGGTGGAGAAACATTACGACTGTTATGAAATAGGCGGTATTCGCAAGGGCAGCGCGGAAATCCAATTTACCGGCCGCCTGAACTGGCTGTAAGTTATGCATTTTTCTTTTCAGAGCAGGGTACGGCTGCATCTGTGGGAATAGAAATTGATCTGAGTGCAGAAAACAGTTGCCAAGCTATTTCATTCTGTGATAGCATAAAGAGAAAGAAAAATATAGTGTGGAGAGGTGTATACTGTGAAAAAGAAAATGTTGACCATACTATTGTGCGGCGTATTGGCGATAGCCGGGCTGGCAGGATGTGGAAATATCAGTTCGGACGGTCCCACCGCCATCATCGTGCAGCCGCCGCTACAGCAGGCTACAGAGCAGCAGAGCACTGTGGAGAGTGAGGAGAATGGCGCCTTAGAGGAAACTGAATCAACTCAGGAGGAAGAGATGCAGGAGTTCGAGATTACGATGAGGGATGTGGCCCCCATGGATATGGTGAAGGATATGAAGATCGGCTGGAACCTGGGTAATACTCTGGACGCCACCAGCAGCAAGGCTGGCGTAAGTGCGGAGACAGCCTGGGGAAATCCCAGGACCACCCAGGAGATGATCGACATGATTATTGACCAGGGATTCAACGTGATCCGCATTCCGGTGTCATGGGGAGGCCAGATGAGCGGCGCCCCCAGCTATAATATTCTGCCCGCATGGATGGACAGAGTACAGGAGGTGGTGGATTACGCCTATGGCCGGGGTGTCTATGTGATTGTAAACATCCATCATGAGGACTGGCACTTTCCCTCCGAGGAGAACAAGGACGCGGCTGCGGAGCAGCTGAACGCTCTGTGGACCGCCATTGCCACCCGTTTTAGGGACTATGACGAGCACCTGATTTTTGAGGGGATGAATGAGCCGAGAAAAATAGGAACCAGTGTGGAGTGGAACGGCGGTGACCAGGAAGGCCGGGATGTGGTCAACTATCTGGACCAGGTGTTTGTGGACGCGGTGCGGGCCACCGGCGGCAACAACACCATCCGCAATCTCATGGTGCCGGGCTATGCAGCCTCCTCCAGCGATACGGCGCTGAAGGGTATTGTGCTGCCCCAGGACGATCATCTGATCGTGTCGGTGCATGCCTACACGCCCTATGATTTTGCGCTGAATACAGCGGGCAGGTCCACTTGGGACAATGACACCAGAGATATCGACCATCTGATGGAACTGCTGGATGAATTGTTTCTGAGCAAGGGTGTGCCGGTGATTATCGGAGAATTCGGCGCCATGAACAAGAACAATGAGGACGAGCGCGTCCAGTGGGCCAACTACTATGTGAGCAAGGCCCGGGAATATAGCATTCCCTGCATCTGGTGGGACAACAATGCATTTGAGGGAGACGGGGAGAACTTTGGTCTGTTAGACCGCAGGGAGTTGACCTTCCCCTACCCGGACCTGTTGAAAGCGCTGATTGAGAGCTCCGGACAGTAAGGCCCGCTCATTCCGCCCTGCGGGACAGGCGCGAGAACAGTTGACAGCCCGCCACGGCGGCCAGCGCGGCAAAGAGCAGTTCCCAGCCCTTGGGCAGTCCGGGGTATAGTTCCCCCAGAGAGCCTAGCACAAAGCCCAGAATCAGCAGATAGGTGGGGCGGGGATGGCGCTCCATCGCGCTGCCCAGCAGACGGGTACTCAGCAGGGTGCAGAAAACAGCGCCCAGTCCCAGAGGAATCAGGGAGGTGAACTGCAGTCGGCTTACAGCCGTCAACACCGGCTCATACAGCCCCAGCATCAACAGCATTTGAGAGACGCTGATGCCAGGCAGAATCAGGGCCACAGCCAGAATGCATCCCCCCAGAAACTGCCACAGAAAATAGGAGAGAGAGGGCATGTCGGCGGCGAACAGCCCCTCGGGCAGCGATGCCAGACCATAGACGATAAACAGACCTGTCAGGGGCCAGAAAAGCACCTGCCAGGTTATTTTTTTGATTTTTGCCTGTCTGTAGATCAGGGGGATTCCCCCTGCCACCGCCCCCAGGAAAAAATAGCTGATTACAACAGGGTAGCGCTCCAACAGGGAGAGCACGCCCCTTGCCAGCAGGGCCATGCCGGCAAGCGCCCCCGCGCAAAACAGGGTCAGAAAGCACAGGCTTTTTCGGAAATGCCGAAAGATTCCGCCTACCGCCTCGATCAGCTCCTCATAGATTCCCAGAATCATGGCCATGGTGCCTCCACTGGCTCCGGGGACGGTCATGGTGCCGCCCACCGCCGCCGCCTTGAAAAATATCTGCCACCAGCTCTGCTTTTTGTCCATACAAAAACCTCCCATCCGCTCCGGCTGTTTCATAGTAAGCGGTATTGGAAATATCGTTTACTATCTATATCCGGTGGATGGGAGGAACATTCCAATTTTATGATTTATACTCACTAATGATAGTCAGTATATATATGTATCGGCGTCCCGGGCATTATCCCTTGATAAGCCGCAGCATTTCTTCCATGTCCGCGATCAGTTCCTTGGAGTAATTCTCGGCGTCGCTGCAAATCCGCTCCGCCATACCGTACTGCTCGCGCTGAAGTGCCTGAATCACATCCGCTCCATACTGGTGGAAACGCTGGTGCTTTTCACCCAGAGCGTTCCATATGGGCAGCACCTGGGGAATCTGCGGGGTGAGGGCATAGTAGAAATGTCCGAAACCGCATTTAGTTGAGTTGAGCTGCAGCGGCAGTACCGTGCGCTGTCTCACCATATTCTGCAGATTGCCAAGCCAGGTGTTGTGCGCGGTGATGGCGTTGCTCACATATTTGGCGAACTCCTCGTCCTCCAGATGATAGAAAGCGTCCTCCGTCATGCTGCCCATCTGTTTCACTGTGTCGTCCAGCGTTTTCTCTATATCCACCACCGGTTCCACGGCCTTGATAAGGTCACGGCTGACATTGCTC
Organism: Lachnospiraceae bacterium; assembly: GCA_014804645.1. Classification (GTDB taxonomy): domain Bacteria; phylum Bacillota; class Clostridia; order Lachnospirales; family Lachnospiraceae; genus Acetatifactor. The sequence continues at coordinate 22,803 of JAAUZI010000059.1, forward strand.
ATGAACTCTGTGCTGTCCCGCAGCTGGTTTTCCATCTCTGTCATGGAGCTGCTGAGTTCCTGGCTGACGGCGGCGATGGAGCTGATCGTCTCGTTGACCTTGGAGACATGCTCCTGATTTTCGCTGTTCAGCGACCAGACATTTTCGATTTTTCCGGTCATGCTGTCCAAAATATCTATGGTTTCGCGGGTGCTGTTTCCGGTCTTCTGGGATGCGTCCTTGATATTGTCCACAAACTCGCTCATGTTTTTGGTCAACTGCTGGGTTCTCTCCGCCAGCTCACGGATTTCACCGGCTACAACAGCAAAACCGCGCCCGGCCTCCCCGGCCCTAGCAGCCTCTATGGAGGCATTCAGCGCCAGCAGACTGGTCTGCAGAGAGATTGTCTCGATCCCCTCTATGACATCGTTCAGGTGGCCGATAAAGCCCTGCAGGGAGTCCATATCGCTGCGCATGCTGTGGGACATCTGGACCGTCTGTTCCGACAGCTCCCGGATCGTGGTAAGCTCCTCCTGAGCGGTCTCTATCTTGCGATACACATTGTCCGCCTCCGAGGAGACCTCCAGGATGTTGTGAGTCATCTCCTCGTGCGCGTTGCCGGAGCGTCCGGACGTCTGGCCGCCGGAGCCGAACAGCGATTCGGTGGCCCTGGCGATTCTGCGGGAAATGTCAACGATTTTGTCATTCTGATACTGCATTGTCAGATCCAGAGAGCTGATCTGCATGACGGCCTTGATATTCTTGTCAAACGCCTCAGCGAACTGTCCCCGGCCCTGCTGCAGCCGCCTGTAAATCTGGCTCAGTTCCGGCTCACGAGAGTAATCAGCATCTTTCAATTCGGAAATAGCTTTCATAAGAACTACTTTGTTACTTCTGAATCCCATGTTGTATTCTCCTTTTCTACGGCAAATAGGCCAGGCAGTCACGAAATTGGCATCGCAATCCTCCGTGCGTATTTGGTTGATAGATATGTATATTCCCATCATATAGGATTTTTCAGAATGTTGCAACAACTTTATTTTTTATTGGCAAATATTTGCAATTTTCTGGTTACTTTTCACAGGGTAGCCAGCAGAGGACGCTCCAGGCAGATAATCATTCCTATACGGGCACGCTCTCGCTCGATTGAAAACGTAACGGATGCTAGGCTCGAAAAGACCTCACCAAGCACCGACGTTTTCAGACGTCCCTCCTAGGAACGATTATCTACCTGAAGCTGTTTACTGGCTAGAGTGTGAAAAGAAACATTTTCTGACGGACGCAGTGTGGGGAGAGAGCAGCATATATCCGGCATATTTTGGAGCCAGGCCACATAGGTTGTACCAGTACAGAGCGTGGGAAGTTTGTACTTCCCAATACCGGCTGGTGCAATGTCATAGGAGAGTCCTGTGATATGCGGAAGGGAGAAAGAATGTTTGAGACAAAGAGTATACAGGAGACCTGCAGGGAGCTGCAGAGCGACGCGGAGAGAGGGCTGACTGGACAGGAGGCCGTCAGGCGGTACGGCATTCACGGCAAAAATGCTCTACAGGAAAAACGGAAAAAGACGGTGATTGAATCCTTTTTTTCACAGCTCAATGATCCTCTGATCTATGTGCTGCTGGCGGCCGCTGCGATCTCTGTCTTTCTGGAGGAGACCAGCGACGCCATAATTATCGCCGTAGTGGTGGTGAGCAACGCCGTGGTGGGCATGATACAGGAGGGCAAGGCCCAGCGGGCGCTGGATTCTCTGAAAAAACTGGTCAGCCCCAAGGCTTTTGTGATACGGGACGGCGATTTGCAGGAGGTGGAGGCCTCCACTCTGGTGGTGGGAGATCTGGTCAGCCTGGAAGCGGGCTGCCAGGTTCCGGCGGATATGCGCCTGGTGGAGAGCACCAAGCTGCAGGCGGAGGAGTCCGCTTTGACCGGGGAATCTCTGCCCGCGGCCAAGTCCGCCGTCTTTATAGGGCAAGAGGGAATGCCTCTGGGAGACAGACAGAACATGGTCTACATGTCCACGGTGATAACCGGCGGCCGGGGTTTGGGCCTGGTGACAGCCACGGGCATGGACACGGAAATCGGCAAAATTGCCTCCCTGATCAATGATGGAAAAGAGGAACAGACTCCCCTCCAGAAACGACTGGGGGACTTGGGGAAAGTGTTGAGCATTCTGTCCCTGCTGCTGTGCGCCGCCCTCTTTGGCATTGCCCTGCTGCAGCATCGCAATCTCTTTGAGATGCTGCTCACCGCCATTTCCCTGGCTGTGGCGGCTGTGCCGGAGGGACTTCCGGCGGTGGTCACCATCTGTCTGGCTCTGAGCGTGACTCGCATGGTGAAGGTACATACCATTGTCAGAAAGCTGCCCTCCGTGGAGACCCTGGGGGCAGTGAGCATAGTCTGCTCGGATAAAACGGGAACCCTGACCCAGAACCGTATGACGGTGGAGCAGTGCTATGCGGGCCAGAGGATGCTGCCTGTGCAGGAACTGGACAGACAGGAGTATGAGGCTCTGGTGGAGGGAATGGTTCTGTGCAACGACGCAGTGCTGGAGGACCATATCGGGGACCCCACGGAGCTGGCGCTGCTGCAGCTGGCCCGCAGTTTCGGCGTGGACAGAGCGGAACTGGAAAAGCGTATGCCCCGCCGCCGTGAGCTGCCGTTTGACTCTGAGCGGAAAATGATGTCCACCTTTCACTACAGGGGAAACACCGGAGTCACCTATGTCAAAGGGGCGCCGGACGTGATACTGGGGCGCTGCACACATATTATGGTGCATGGACAGTGTCTGCCCCTGCAGCCGGGACACAGCCGGCAGATCCGCAGGGCCATGGAGCGCATGGCGGACGAGGCGCTGCGCACCTTGGCGGTGGCCATGCGCCTGGGGGGACAGACGCCTCAGGAGCAGGGTCTGACGTTTCTGGGCATGGTGGGCATGAGAGACCCGGCCAGGCCGGAGGCAGCAGGTGCGGTGGCCACCTTCCGCCAGGCGGGGGTGGAGACTGTGATGATCACCGGGGACCATGTGGATACGGCCTATGCCATCGGCCGTCAGCTCGGCATCGTTCAGAGCAGAGAGCAGTGCATGACCGGCCAGGAACTGAGTCAGATACAGGAGGAGGAACTGGCGCAGCGCCTGGCGCAGGTCAGGGTGTTTGCCAGAGTGGCGCCGGAGCAGAAGGTGCAGATCGTCACGGGTTTTCAGCAGGCGGGCCACATCGTGGCCATGACGGGAGACGGAGTCAACGATGCTCCCTCTCTGAAAAAGGCAGACATTGGCATAGCCATGGGCGCTGCCGGTACGGACGTGGCCAAGCAGGCTGCGGACATGATCCTTACGGACGACAATTTTGCCACCATCGAGAAAGCCATCGAGGAGGGCAGGGGCGTCTACGAAAATATACGCAAGTCCGTGATTTTCCTGCTCTCCTCCAACCTGGGCGAGATTGCTACCATGTTTCTGGCTGTGATCTGCGGACTGGCCTCTCCGCTGCGCTCCAGCCATATCTTGTGGATCAATCTGATCACGGACTCCCTGCCCGCGCTGGCGCTGGGGGTTGACCCCAACGACGCCGGATCGCTGATGCAGCATCCGCCCAGAAAGCCGGGGGAAAGCCTGTTTGCCAGGGGAGGTCTGGTCTGCACCTGCTTTTACGGGCTGCTGATCGCGGCTATCAGCCTGACCGCCTTTTTCCTGATTCCCCTTCTGGCGATGAAAAACCAGCATCTGCCCTTCACCCTGGAAAACATGGGAAGGATGATGGCCCAGGAGGGAATTCTGCGGCGCTCCCAGACCTATGCGTTCACCGTGCTGGGGATGAGCCAGCTGTTTCATGCGGTGGGAATGCGGGACATGGGGCGTTCCGTATTTCGGATGAACCATCTGGAGAACAAACTGATGATCTTGGCCTGCATCCTGGGTCTTCTGCTCCAGGTTGCGGTGACGGAGATTCCCTTTTTGATCGCCGCTTTCGGCACCACTCATCTGCAGTGGGCGGAATGGGGGATTCTGGCTCTGCTGGCCTCCTTCCCGCTGCTGGCCCACGAGGTCATGCTGCTGGTGGGAAGGCATGACAGGAGCTGACGGGATTGCCTGGCGCGTGAAATCGTGGTACAATGAGTAAAATGTTATGCATTTAACTCTACTGATAAGAAAGTGCGCCAAGGCGCACAGAGCCAAGGTACAATGAGTAAAATACTAAGTGCAGGCGTAAAATCGGAGACACAGGGGGATAGATCATGCTGCCGGAGGAGTTTCTACAGAGAATGCAGTCCCAGCTGGGAACGGAATACGAGGCCTTCCGGGGAGCGCTGGAGGGCGAGAGACACAGGGCGCTGCGAGTCAATCCGCTGAAAGGGGGGCTTGGCCCGTCAGAGGCCCGGAAACGCTTTCTGGCTCTGAGCCCCTGGCGGCTGGAGCCGGTGCCCTGGGAGGAGAACGGCTTTTACTATACCCAAGAAGGTCCGGGCAAGCATCCTTACCATGAGGCGGGGGTCTATTATATTCAGGAGCCCAGCGCCATGGCCGTGGCGGCCTTTCTGGGGGCGCAGCCGGGGGAGAGGGTGCTGGACCTCTGTGCCGCTCCAGGGGGAAAAACTACCCAGATCGCCGGAGCAATGCAGGGGCGGGGGCTGCTGGTGAGCAATGAGATTCATCCCCAGAGAGCCAGGATACTGTCGGAGAACGTGGAGCGGCTGGGGATTCGCAACGCCCTGGTTCTGAATGAATTGCCGCAGCGTCTGGCGGAGGTTTTCCCAGACTGGTTTGACCGCATCCTGGTGGACGCCCCCTGCTCCGGGGAGGGAATGCTGCGCAAGAACGAGAACGCGGGGGAGGAGTGGAGCGCGGAGAACGTGGTGAATTGCGCCCGGCGGCAGGACGGGATTCTGGACTGTGCCGCAGCCATGCTGCGCCCCGGCGGCAGACTGGTGTACTCCACCTGCACCTTTGCTCCTTCGGAGAACGAGGGGAGTGTGGGCAGACTGCTGCAAAGGCATCCGGAGATGACGGTTCTGGACCCGGCTCGGTGCCTGCCAGAAGGGGCGCTCCCGGCGCACTGGGGCTTTGCCCCCGGCAGGTCTGACTGGGCCACAGGGGCGGCAGTGCCGGAGCTTTCCCGGACTCTGCGGCTCTGGCCCCACAGGCTGCGGGGGGAGGGACATTACCTGGCGGTGCTGCAAAAGGACGGCGTCTCCCCAGGGCGGGCAGGGAGTCTGGGCGGGACGGAAAAGGGCCTTTCGGAAAAGGATTGCCGGGAGTATCTGGAGTTTGCGGCGGACACGCTGACAAATCCGCCCCAGGGAATCTTTCTGCGCTTTGGCGAGCAGCTGTATCTGGCCCCGGTGGACATGCCCGCCCTCAGGGGGCTGCATGTGCTGCGTCCTGGCCTGCATCTTGGCGCCCTGAAAAAGAACCGCTTTGAGCCGTCCCACGCGCTGGCGCTGGCCCTCGGCTCCGGGGAGGCGCAGCGTCTTTGCCCGGTGAGCCTGAGCGGTGAGCGGCAGGGGGATATGCCAGGGGCGGCCGACTATCTGGGCGGCGCGACTTTCCCCTTTGCCGGGGAGAAGGGCTGGTATCTTGTCACGGTGGACGGCTATAGCCTGGGATGGGGCAAGCTGGCCGCCGGAATCATGAAAAACCACTATCCCAAGGGCCTGAGAAAAATGTGATTCGGAAAAATGTAAAATTTTCTCTTCTCATATGGGTAAAAAAATGGTAATATAGATAAGAGATTGCGATTGTCTCTCCCGCGGCGGTGTGCAGGCGGGGCAAAAGGGCAACAATATAAGCAGGAAAACGGAAAGGCTTTATATGGACAAGATTATTTTGACAGGGGACAGGCCCACGGGCAGACTGCATGTGGGACACTATGTGGGTTCCCTGAGAAGAAGAGTGGAACTGCAGAACAGCGGCGAGTATGATAAGATATTTATTATGATTGCGGACGCCCAGGCGCTGACGGACAATTTTGAGAATCCGGAGAAGGTGCGTCAGAACATTGTGGAAGTGGCGCTGGATTATCTCTCCTGCGGTCTGGACCCTGCGAAATCCACGCTGTTTATTCAGTCCCAGATCCCGGAGCTGACAGAGCTCTCCTTTTACTATATGAATCTGGTGACGGTATCCCGGCTGCAGCGCAACCCCACGGTAAAAAATGAGATTCAGCTGCGGAATTTTGAGGCAAGTATCCCGGTGGGCTTTTTCACCTATCCCATCAGCCAGGCCTCGGATATCACGGCTTTCAAGGCCACCACGGTTCCGGTGGGCGAGGATCAGCTGCCCATGATCGAGCAGGCCCGGGAGATTGTGCACAAGTTTAACAGCATTTACTCGCCGGTGCTGGTGGAGCCACAGGCGCTGATTCCGCAGAATGCGGCGTGTCTGCGTCTTCCCGGTGTGGATGGCAAGGCGAAGATGAGCAAGTCTCTGGGGAATTGTATCTATCTGGCGGACAGCCCCGAGGATGTGAGAAAACAGGTTATGAGCATGTATACGGACCCGCTGCACCTTCAGGTGTCCGACCCCGGTCATCTGGAGGGCAACACTGTATTTACCTATCTGGACGCTTTCTGCCGGGACGAGCATTTCGAGAGGTATCTGCCTGAGTATTCCTGCCTGCAGGAGCTGAAGGACCATTACACCAGAGGCGGCCTGGGGGACGTGAAGGTGAAGAAATTGTTAAACAGTGTGATTCAGGAGGAACTGGAGCCTATCCGGCAGCGGCGCAAGGAATATGAAAAGGATATCCCTGAGATATACAATATCCTGAAAAAGGGGAGCGAAACGGCCCGCGAGGTGGCGGCGCAGACACTGTCCGAGGTCAAGAGCGCAATGCGTATCAACTATTTTGAAGATATGGATTTGATAGAGGCACAGGTTAAAAAATATGAGGCGTAATTATGAAGACGACAGAGCATCTGCTCTGGAAGAGGAAAAATTGAATCCCATGCAGGTACTGATAGGCATGGTGGTATTGATTCTGGTGGTGGTGATATTCTGTTTTGCGGTGTGGAAGATCACTCATGCCAAGCATTCGGGTCCGCTGCCGGGGCCGAGCGTGGAGAGTTCTCAGGATTCCATCGCGTGGGGCGGGCAGACTACCCCGATAGATACGACTCAAAGCTCGGAGGAGGAGGGGATGTCCTCAGAGGAATTCTCTGAGCCGGAGAACCCTCTGGGTATGGAGTTTGATAAGGTGGACGAGTTTGTCACGGCCAAGGATGTGACAAATCTGCGCAGCGAGCCGAGCACAGATCAGGGGCAGACAACGGTGGTAACACAGCTGAGCAATGGCCAGAACGCCCACAGAATAGGCGTCAATCCGAACACAGGCTGGTCCCAGCTGGAGTACAACGGCCAGGTGGTGTATGCGGTGAGCCAGTATCTGATCACTGTGGATGTGACGGAATAAATGTCTCTGCGGCAGTTATGGAAATGAAAAAGAGCGGGAACTTGTAAAGAGTTTCCGCCTTTTTATACATGTTTTTCTCTGGGAAGGTAATACTATTCTGCAAAAGAAATTTGACATGCGGAAAGGGGAAAGACATGAAACAGATGACAGGAAAATCCAGCATTTCGCTGGAAAATAAGGTATATATTTTAAACAGCGCCAGCATTGTGGGAAAAAAGGAGGGGGAAGGCCCCCTGGGCAATCTCTTTGACCTGGTGGGCGAAGATGATCTCTTCGGCTGCAACACCTGGGAGGAGGCGGAGAGCAATCTGCAGAAGGACGCGGTCTACATGGCTCTGGGAAAGGCGGGAAAGACGCAGGATGATATCCGGTATCTCTTTGCCGGGGATCTGCTGGGACAGTCCATCGCGACCTCCTTTGGAATTGCCTCCTATCAGATCCCGCTGCTGGGAGTCTACGGCGCCTGTTCCACCTGCGGGGAGTCTCTGACGCTGGGGGCCATGGCGGTGTCGGCAGGGTACGCGGACTATGTGGCCTGCGTGACCTCCAGCCATTTTGCCAGCGCGGAGAAGGAGTTCCGTTTTCCTCTGGAATATGGAAATCAGAGACCGCTGTCCGCCAGCTGGACGGTGACGGGCAGCGGCGCTTTCATTCTGGGAGCGGAGCAGGAGAACAGCCCTCAGGGGCGGCCGCCCCGGGCGGCGATCACGGGCATGACCGTGGGGAGGATCGTGGATTATGGGCTGAAGGATTCCATGAATATGGGGGCCTGTATGGCGCCTGCGGCGGCGGATACGCTGGTGCAGCATTTTCTGGACTTTAATGTGATGCCAGAGGAGTATGACCGGATCATCACCGGGGATCTGGGCAGTGTAGGGCAGACGGTGCTGCTGGAGTTGCTGCGTGACAAGGGGTATGATATCGCCGAGCAGCATATGGACTGTGGGATAGAGATTTTTGACGCGCAGTCTCAGGACACCCACGCCGGGGGCAGCGGCTGCGGCTGCAGCGCAGTGACGCTCTCAGCCTATATTTTGAAACAGCTGGAGGAGGGGCACTGGAAAAAGGTTCTGTTTTTGCCCACCGGCGCCCTGCTCAGCAAGACCAGTTTCAACGAGGGAAAGAGTGTGCCGGGAATCGCCCATGGGGTGGTACTGGAGGCATTATAGAAAAAGTAGAGAAAGTATTTTGTGAATACCTCTTGCATTGCCCTGTTTTTTTTAGTACAATTCTTTTCAAAAGGGGCAGAAGGGCGGCAGGAAATATGCGCAGGATGGAGTTTAAGATGGAGAGGCAGGGCCTTTTGGAAGTGGGGCAGAATGTGACTGTCACGGAGGGACTCCTGCCCAGCAATTATTATTACACCATTGATCCGTCCCTGGCCATGTCGGGGAACATTCCCTTTCGCTACAGACTGAAGTCCCGGGCAGGCAGAGTTATTGACATTCAGGAGAAATCCCGGGGTTTCTACGTGACGGCAGAATTTGACGAACCGGACGTGGACATGCCGGGATAGTGCTGTGAGGATGCGCTCTCTGGGCGTTATACTGTGGCCGCAGGAATAGATTTATGGATTATCGCAGATACTACTTCCATAAGGAAGGAGTGTGGCGAATGGACTATATCAATGCTTTTTGGGTAGGTGGACTGATCTGCGCCCTGGTGCAGATACTGATGGAAAAGACTAAGATGATGCCGGGGCGGATCATGGTGCTGCTGGTGGTGCTGGGAGCCTGTATCAGTGTGTTTGGCTGGTATGAGCCCTTTCAGGAGTATGCCGGGGCTGGCGCCAGCGTGCCGCTGCTGGGTTTTGGCAATGTGCTGATGAAGGGAGTCAAGGAAGCGGTGGACGAGCAGGGACTGCTGGGCCTGTGGGCGGGCGGTTTTAAGGCCGGCGCGGTGGGCACCTCTGCGGCGCTGATTTTTGGCTATCTGGCGAGCCTGATTTTCAATCCCAAGACGAAGAGATAAAAGATGTGAGAAGGGATGCTCCGCACATTGCATGAGGAGAAATTACAGCGTATTAGGTTGAAGGGACGAAGGATGAAGTAAAAGTTATGTCGAGTTGGTTTGTTTATGCGGGAATATTAATTTATATGGAGATCGTGTTCCACCTGGGATGCTTTGGCCTGGTGGGAATAAATCCTGTGTTCTCTCTGGGGCTGATTGCCATGATTGCCGCCCTTCAGGCGCTTGTCAGCGGCAGTTTGCCCAGGCGAAACAGGCACAAGGCTTTCTGGATCATGACCATACTGGAATATATGGTTTTTTTTGTGCAGGCAGTGTATTTTCGGATATTCCAGCAGCCTCTGCAGATCAAGGGCATGATGTTGGGGGGAAAAGATGCGCTGACCAACTACTGGCGGGAGGCATTGACGGGACTGCTCCACACCTTGCCTCTGCTGATACTGATGGCGCTGCCGCTGGTGGGAGTGGGTTTCTGGAGATACCTTACCACCTGGGAGCTGCCCCACCTAAATTCGATCAAAAAACTGCGCATGGGGCTGATAGCGGGCGTGGCGCTGATCTACAGCGTCAGCGTCATGCAGATAGGCAATCTGCTGGATACAATGTACGCGGAGGATTACCGGGAATTTTATGACCCCTTATCGGTGATGCAGGAAATGGGTGTGATCACCATGGTTCAGCGGGATGGCGCTTATGAGTTGGGTGAGATGGTATCATCCATGTGGGACAGGATATCGGATTCCCGTTCTGACAGGGAGGAGCCTGGGCAGCAGCTGGCCCAGGGCGGCGGAGAATCGTCGGACGCTTTGGATGAATCCGGGATGGGAGAAGGGCAGACGCCGGAATCGGAGGTGGGAACCGACCCCACAGCAGAGGTACAGGCCACTCCGGAGCCGGTGCTGGACACCTCGCCCCATGTGTGGAATCTGGACATGGATAAGCTGGTTCAGCTGTCTCAGGACAACAAGGAGACGAAGTGGCTGGCACAATATCTGCAAGAGGTGACTCCAACCAACCGCAACGAGTATACAGGCATGTTCAAGGGATATAACCTGATCTTTTTGACGGCGGAGGGATTTTCCCCCTATGCGGTCAGGGAGGACTTGACTCCCACCCTGTACAAGATGGTGAATTCCGGTTTTGTGTTCAACAATTTCTATGTGCCTTTGTGGAGCACCAGCACCAGCGATGGAGAGTATATGAACACCACGGGGCTGATTCCTGATGGACAGCACAGTATGCGCACCAGCGCGGATAAGGATATGGCCTTTACTCTGCCCCGCTTTTTTGCCACAGAGGGGGTTTACAACTGGGCGTATCACAACAACACCCTGTCCTATTATGACCGCCATCGGTCTCACCCCAACCTGGGCTATGATTTCAAGGCTTCCAAGCTGGGTGATCTGTCTGAGGAGGAGTATGGGGACTGGCTTTTCTATATGGAGCATGTGAACGCCTGGCCCGCCTCGGACTATGAGATGATGTTGGGGACTGTGCCGGAGTACGTAAACTTAGATCGTTTTGACGTGTATTATATGACGGTTTCCGGCCATATGTATTATACCTTTTCCGGCAACAGAATGGCCAGCTGGCACAAGGAGGAAGTGCAGGATCTGAACATGTCGGAGAATGCCCGGGCCTATATCGCCTGCCATATGGAGCTGGACAAGGCCATGGCGAATCTGCTGGAGCAGCTGGAGGCCGCCGGACAGCTGGAAAACACGGTGATCTGTCTCAGTGCGGACCATTATCCCTACTCTATGACCCAGGAGGAATACCAGGAACTGGCGGGGCGGGATGTGTCTCAGGACATGGACACCTACCGCAACAGTCTGATTCTGTGGAATGCGGCTATGGAGGAGCCGATAGTGGTGGACAAGGTGTGCTGCTCTATGGACCTGCTGCCCACGCTGTTGAATCTGTTCGGCTTTGACTATGACTCCCGAATGTATGCGGGAAGGGATATTTTCTCGGATCAGGAGGGACTGGTGGTTTTCATGGACCGCAGTTTCGTGTCGGACACTGTGGCCTACAGCCGCAAGGCTCAGACTACCACATGGAAGGTGGAAATGTCACAGGAGGAGCAGGACGCCTATATGGAAATGGCAAGGCAGGACGTGAAGGATCGGTACAATTTCAGCGCCTATATTCTGCGCAACGATTACTATAGGGTAATTCGGCAGTGTCTGGACGAGGAGAAGACGGCGGATAACCCGGAGAGACCGGCAGAGGCGGTATTGCCATGGCCCACTCCGGAGCCTGTCTCGACGCCGACACCATAACAGCGGCGGCGTCATGTGGCAATAGTTTTTAGATTTTTACAGAGTTTCGTAGGCAATACTTTTGCGGGACAGATACCCAGTCAGGGCTTTGTCCCATATCGCATCAGGCTCTTTGTTCATCACAAAGGTATGATAGGCGGTGCCCGTCGTCAGTACGGCGTGGGAGCCATCGTACTTTATGGTGAGCACAAGGGCCTTTATTTGTTCCGGGGGCAGACTGCAGCTGTTGGCGGCCAGGAGCTTACTCACCGACTCCGGCTTAAGGTGCAGCACAAACTTAAAGTACAGCGGGGTATGCTTGCCCTTGATAAGCTGGAACAGCAGTCCCCTCATATCCTGCCAGAGAGCAAAATCATAGGGGCAGATATCGGAATTCTCACGCTCTTCGGAAGTGAAAAATTCCCTGTTCACATGCCCGTCTATGGTGTAGGTGTGGGCTGTGGAGACGACAGCCTCCGCCAGCAGAAAGGGATCAAAGCAATCCCCTGTCAGCAGCTGTGCCATGAAATTTTTAGTGTTGGTGATCTGTAGTGCCAGCATATGTATTATCTCTCCTGATTGTTTTTCTTGCGCTGTCTAACTCATTTTAACACAAGCAGAAACACCAGCGCAAGCTCCGCAAAGAAAATCACAGGCATACCCCAGACGAAATACCAGTGTCTCGTCTTGTGGCGAAAGAGCTGCATCCCGATGATGGAGCCAAGGCTGCCGCCCAGCAGGGCAATCAGAAAGAGAGTGGCCTCGGAGATGCGCCACTGATGGCGGATGGCTCTTTTCTTGTCTATTCCCATGCTGGAAAATCCTGCCACATTCATGCAGATCAGATATCCGATGATAAGATATTTCATATATGTCTCCTAAACCGGAAAAACCGGAATCAAAATGATTTCCCTACTCATGCGGACTGTGTGAGGCACTATGTATGCAGGGCATATATAGAAAAAATTATCCCTAGTGCCCCTCACAAGTTCCCCAAAGCCGAGAAAATCTGCTTTTTCCTCATAGCTGGGGCACATACAGAAAAAATGTCCTGACAGGTCCACTTTTTTGTGATAAGTGGGGCACAGGGAGATAATTTTTTTGCATATGCCCCGTTTCCTCCTCAAAATAGGGTAAACAGAGAGGATATTATGGACAAATGGGGCACAGGGAGATATTTTTTTACATATGCCCCATATAACCCAGGATCGGAATCAAAGGTTTGCAATTTTGCGCAAAATAGAGTACTGCACATTCCCCCCAAGTACACAGGGCCGGGGTGAGGCACAGAAAGAGGAGCCGTGGAAACGCTGCGGTTTCCGGCTCCTCCTGTTATCTGTGCATACAACTTACTTCTTATCCGCATCCTGCATCTTCATGGCGCGAACCTTCAGGGACAGGCCAAACAGGTTGATAAAGCCCTCCGCATCGTGGTGGTCGTACAGATCGCCTGTGGTAAAGGAGGCAATGCTCTCATTGTAGAGAGAGTAGGGGGAGGTGGTTCCCGCCTTGATGATATTGCCTTTGTACAGCTGGAACTTCACTTCGCCGGTCACATACTCCTGGGTCTTTTCAATGAAAGCCTGCTCCGCCTCGCGCAGGGGAGTGAACCATTTGCCCTCGTACACCAGGCTGGCAAAGCGGCTGCCCATCTCTTTTTTCAGAGCATAGGTGTCGCGGTCCAGAATCAGTTCCTCCAGCTGCTGGTGTGCCTCCATCAGGATAGTGCCGCCGGGAGTCTCGTATACGCCACGGGACTTCATGCCCACTACGCGGTTTTCCACAATGTCAATGATACCGATGCCGTGCTTGCCGCCCAGCTCGTTCAGCTTGCGGATAATGTCGGACACCTTCATCTTTTCTCCGTTGACAGAGGTGGGTACACCCTTCTCGAAGGTCAGGGTCACATATTCGCCCTGTTCAGGCGCTTTCTGGGGCGTGGTGCCCAGCACCAGCAGATGCTCATAGTTAGGCTCGTTGGCTGGGTCCTCCAGTTCCAGACCCTCGTGACTGATATGCCAGATATTGCGGTCACGGCTGTAGGAGGAATCAGCGGAGAAGGGCAGGTCAATGCCGTGAGCCTTGCAGTACGCAATCTCGGACTCACGGGAATCCATGTTCCACTTGTCGCTTCTCCAAGCGGCGATAATCTTGATATCCGGAGCCAGAGCCTTGATGCCCAGCTCAAAACGGATCTGGTCGTTGCCCTTGCCGGTGGCGCCGTGGCAGATGGCTACTGCGCCCTCCTTGCGGGCGATTTCCACCAGTTTCTTGGCGATCAGGGGTCTTGCCATGGAGGTGCCCAGCAGGTACTTGTTCTCGTAGATGGCGTTGGCCTGTACGCAGGGCATGATATACTCGTCGCAGAACTCGTCGATCACGTCCAGGATGTACAGTTTTTCTGCACCGCAGAATTTGGCCCTCTCCTCCAGGCCGTCCAGTTCTTCGGCCTGTCCGCAGTCGATACACACGCAGATTACTTCGTAATCATAATTCTCCTTCAGCCAGGGGATGATGGCGGTGGTATCCAGACCGCCGGAATACGCTAAAATAACTTTCTCTTTCATGTTTACCTCTTTCCGCATACCGCAGGGAGCCTGCGGTATTGCATTCTTTTTCGCTTTTAATGTTGCACTAGGGATACTATATACTATTTCAACGGGGATTGCAAGCCCTAAAATTGCATAAAATGAAAAATGTTTTTGCATATAATGTGTAAAATATGCATTAAAGTGGTAGATTTTATGCATAAATGGAATAAATATTCAAAAATAGACTTGACGTTATGCAATTTGTGTGGCATGATAGGAGTACGTTGCAAGGCGAGGGCCACGCGGCGGGAGGGGAGCGCACTTGCTGGTAGGGCGGGGTCTATACAGGAAAAATGTGATTTTGTACCCTTTTTAGGCACTTAACAACCATTTCTTGCGCAAAATGGCAAAACATTGATGCTGGTTCTGGGGTATAGGGGCATATGCACAAAAAATATCCCCCAGTGCCCCACTTATAACAAAAAAATGGGATCTTGCAGGGTATTTTTTCTATATATGCCCCGTCACAGGAAAAAAGAGCACATTTCCCTGGTTATGTGGGGCACTGGGAAAGAATTTTTTTGTATATGCCCCACACAGTTTTTGTGAGCAGCAAAATTATATGGATTACTCGCTTGTGTTCCGGCTTATCCAGGTTAGGATAAAAAATTGTGATAGCTTCCCCCGCATGGGGAAATAGGCAGGATTTTGGCCCCATAGCCCTTGGTATTCTACAGGAAATAGTTGTCTTTTAACCTAAAATAGGGTATGATTGCAGGAGAGATAACTGGCAGTAAGAATAAGAAACAGCAGGGAATATATTTGACACGGCCTGCCAGAGCGGGCAGATAGGAGTAAGGCATGATAAAAGCAGGAATCATAGGAGCTACAGGATACGCAGGCGGCGAGCTGGTGCGTATTTTGATGGGACATAATGATGTGGAGATCAAATGGTACGGCTCCAGAAGTTACATAGATCAGAAATATTATCAGGTTTATCAGAACATGTTCCAGATCGTGGAGGACGTGTGTAAGGACGACAATCTGGCGCTTTTGGCGGAGCAGGTGGATGTGATCTTCACAGCCACGCCCCAGGGCTTTTTGGCGGGGCTGCTGACCGAGGAGATCCTGCAAAAGGTCAAGATTGTGGACCTGTCTGCGGATTATCGGATCAAGGACGTGAAGGTGTACGAGCAGTGGTACAAGATAGAGCATAAATCCCCTCAGTTTATAGAGGAGGCCGTCTATGGTCTGTGTGAGATCAACCGGGACAAGATAAATGACAAGACCAGACTGATCGCCAATCCCGGCTGTTACACCACTTGTTCCATCCTGACGGCATACCCTCTGGTGAAGGAGGGATTGATTGATGTGGATACATTGATTGTGGACGCCAAGTCCGGCACCTCCGGAGCAGGGCGGGGGGCCAAGGTGCCCAACCTCTACTGCGAGGTGAACGAGAACATCAAAGCCTACGGCGTGGCCAGCCACAGACACACCCCTGAGATCGAGGAGCAGCTGGGCTATGCGGCGGGGCGGCAGCTGGCGATCAATTTTACCCCTCATTTAGTACCTATGAACCGGGGCATTCTGGTGACGGAGTACGCAAAACTGCAGCCCAAGGCGGACGGGAGTCTGCCCTCCTATGAGGAGATCAAGGCTGTATATGACAAATATTATGCCGGAGAAAAGTTTGTCCGGGTGCTGGATAAGGGCGTCTGCCCCGAGACCAAGTGGGTGGAGGGCAGCAATTATGTGGATGTGAACTTTGTGATAGACGAGCGTACAGGCCGGATTATCATGATGGGCGCGCTGGACAATCTGGTAAAGGGTGCGGCGGGACAGGCGGTGCAGAATATGAATCTGCTCTTTGGACTGCCTGAGAGCGAGGGCCTGGAGCTGGTGCCCTGTTTCCCGTAGGTTTTGCGTCTTTGAAAATAGATTGCGAGGAGGGCGACTAAGCGGGGATTTGGTGAATAGAAATGAGAGGGAGAACAATGAATAAAGAAATACGTTTTTTTGAGGAAATTTCATCAAATGCCCATGTTGCGCTTGATACGTTGCAATATGATGGGTGGCTCCTGCGATTTGCCAATGGACATACGAATCGGGCAAATTCAGTCAGTGCTATCTATCCTTCTACAATCAGTTTTGATGTCAAGGTTCCTTATTGTGAAGAAATCTATAAAAAGGCAAACCTGCCCTGCGTATTCAAATTGACTGAAGAGGATACCAAGCTGAACGAATATCTTGAGGCGCGCGGTTACGAGGCTGTCACGCCGACGGATGTGATGATTTTGGATCTGAAAGATAAATCTTTTCAAAAAGGAACGTGTGCTTTTTCAAAAGAACCCACGGAGGAATGGTTAAGCGCCTACTTTGCATTTGAGGAAATTACGGATGTAACCAAACAGGAAACATTTCGTCAGATGCTTTCAAAAGTCCTTGTTGATACAATTTACTGTTCTGTGATTAAGGACGGTGAAGTGGTGGCCTGCGCATCGGCAGCTGTGGAGCAGGGGTATATGCTCCTCCAAAACGTTGTGGTCAGTCCAAAGTACCGTGGTCATGGCTATGGTCGGGCAGTCTGTGAATCCTTGATTGCTCATGCAAAAGAAAACGGCGCACACCACGCATACCTTCAAGTCGTTAAGAAAAATGCGACGGCAGTAAATTTGTATTTGAAACTAGGTTATGAGAAGGTCTATACATATTGGTATATGAAACTTCCTTTTCGGAATTGCGTACCCGTTAAAGACAGGTTATGATTGCGCTAACAATTCAGGATTTACGGAGGTAAATATGAATACTATTTGGTCAGAGCATGTGCAAGGTATCATGACACTGTATCTCAGTAGAAAGTTAAGATTTGACGATATGTTTTTTGAGCAGTATAAAAATCTGTTTCATCTGGACCATAGCGCTAAGTTGAGGATTTTGGAGATTGGCTGCGGTCCAGGAGCGCTCGCAGAATCCATGCACAGATGGTATCCCAATGCGCATATCACTGCAATCGACAGGGACAGCAATTTTATATCGTTTGCAAAAGCAAACATTGTAGGTGTTGATTTTAAAGAAGGCGACGCCACGCAACTCCCTTTCGAGGATAATTCATTTGATGTTACCATTTCCAACACGGTTCAGGAGCATGTAGAGCCGACTGCTTTTTGGGGCGAGCAAAGGCGAGTGTTGAAATCAGGTGGCGTATGTCTGTGCCTTTCCGCACGAAAAGGGCTCCATTGTGTTGCACCATGCCTTGAGATAACAGAAAAAGAAAAACTTTTTTGGAAGAGTTTTCAGCAATCGGAAGATGATTTGGAAAAGTTTAGTGTCTGCAGATTTCCAAAGTCTGAGTCCGAAATTCCCGCATCCATGGAGAAAAATGGTTTTACAAATGTAACAACCGGATATGCAATAATTGATCTTACTCCGGATGCTCCAAAGTATTCAACAAAGATGGCAGAGTTAATGATTGAAGCATTACGTCAAAATGATATAGAGGCTATTCAGTCAGTTCACTCCGATCATGCCGATGAAATAATATCAGTTATCAATTCTAAATATGATGAGCGACTCCGTCTGTACAGAGAGGGAATAAAGCAGTGGGACACATCCGTTTCTGTAACGATGATCATTCGTGGAATGAAGTGATAAATTTCGGTTTGTGGAACGGTAAATAGGAACACTTTTCTCAAAAGGGAGATATGAAAAAAATAAATACACATTGCAGTTTTTAAGCTGTAAAATTGCAATGTGTGTTATAAAGCAATTGGCAGACATAGACGTTTTTCACTCGTATGTCATGTAATTATGAAACAGCGGAGGAGTAAGGCCATGTGTAGAAAAAACAAATGTATTAGTGTGGTCTTAGCGGGAATGGCGTTATTGTGCCTGCTCAGTGCCTGCACGGTCAATGGAAATCGTGCGGATATGGAATCTCAGAAAGTAAATGATTCGGCGGAATATGAATTAAGTCCCGAAGATTTGCTTTCCGAAACAGACAGTGCAGGACCGCAGGTCTCTGAAAATTTAAACGATGAACAGTCAGGCAGTACTGTGGGTCAACAGGATGCAAATATGTCATCTGGAATGGAAGAAAGGTATAAAGCAATACTTTTAGAGGATGGAGGTTTTGTCAATATAGATCATAGGGATGAAGATAGAAAGTTAAACATTGAAAATATCAAAGAGGTGTTTTCGGATGAAGACTGGGTAACGGCAAGGGTAACGAAATTCACAATCCTTGATTTGGATGGAAATGGGGAAGATGAACTTGTTCTTTGGATACAGGCAAATGAAGATTTGGATTTTGGATTTGAAATTTTGTATTGTCAGGACCAGGAGGTATACGGATTTACACTGCCATATAGAGGGTTTATGGATCTGAAGACAGACGGGACGTTCGATACTGCAGGAGGTATAGAAGATAGCGAGGATTACTATGGGGTTGGCAGACTGCGACTGTCTGAGAGAGGATATACGATTGAAGATGCATCAGATAGTGGGTCTCAAGTAGGAAAAACCAGTGCTGAATGGTATGATCTGACCCCCGATAATGTGGAATCTGCTTTTGAAAATAGGCTTTAGTTGTCGCAAAGCAAGGATAAAGAATATCCGCGATAATGATACTTCTGAAAACGAGATAAAAACAATGTGGCGTTTGCCAGGGAGCTGGAATGAAATGAGTATCGATATCAAACCAATGGAGTCAGATGATGAGATCAGAGGAAAGGCGTATGTCCACTGGAAGGCATGGCAGGAAGCCTATGCAGGGCTGGTAGACCAGGCTTATCTGGAAAATCTCACTTTGGAAAAATGTACGGATATTGCCTTTCGCTGGCCTGACAATCTTCTTGTGGCCAAAGATGGTCAGAAGGTGGTGGGCTTTGTAGGCTATGGCACATGCGGCGATGATGCCCTGCCGGAGACCGGCGAGATATTTTCCATCTATATTTTACAGGAATACTATGATAAAAAGATTGGCTACGCCCTGATGTCCGCCGCTGTAGAGAAACTCTCTGCATATAAAAAGATTGCAGTGTGGGTTCTTGAGGGTAATCGGCGGGCAATAAAGTTCTACGAGAGATACGGATTTCGTTTTGACGGGACCAGAAAGCAGATTATGCTGGGCACAGAGAATGTGGAAGTGCGGATGATTTTGGATGTTGACGATATATGAAACCCTCAACTGCACGAAGGAACAGATCAACAATTATTACAGCGCATATGCAAATTTATTATAAAATACAGTCTGCGATGACAGGGAGAGGAAAAGGAAATGCAGGAGAAAACATTTATAATACGAACAATGATTGCGGAGGACTACCCGGGGTTGTATGCCCTGTGGATGACAATAAAGGGTTTCGGTATCCGCAGCCTAGACGACTCCCAGGAGGGCGTGGAGCGCTTTTTGAGGAGAAACCCGGACAGCAGTGTGGTGGCTGTGGCAGAGGATGGGGCCATCGTTGGCGGCATTCTCTGTGGGCATGACGGCAGGCGGGGATGCCTGTATCATGTGTGTGTGCGGGAGGATTATCGGCGGCTGGGTATCGGCAAGGCCATGGTGGTGCATTGCATGAACGCCTTGAAGGCGGAGGGCATCAACAAAGTGAGTCTGATCGCTTTCACTCGCAATGATGTGGGCAACGCTTTCTGGAACACTATGGGGTGGACCCGGCGGCAGGACCTGAATTACTATGATTTTACACTGAACGAGGCAAATATCACGGCGTTTAATCAGTGACATTTCAGATTTTTCAAGGAAAATGATGCTGTAAAAGACCATGATGAATTATAGAATCGATATGCGGTCGAATTCAATGATGAATTGGAAAGTGCTAATAGCGCGGGAGAAAAAATGAGTTATATTGAAGAAAATAGTAAAATATGGGATAAGCGTGTTGAAAAAAATGATAAATGGTCTATTCCTGTATCAAGTGAAATAATTAGTCAGGCAAGAGAAGGAACGTGGAGTATTGTCCTGACGCCTACTAAACCTGTACCAAAAGATTGGTTTCCGGACAGTTTGGCCGGTAAGAAAATTTTGTGTCTGGCCAGCGGCGGAGGACAGCAGGGACCTGTACTGGCAGCCCTGGGAGCTGATGTAACGGTATTTGATAACAGTAAAAAACAATTAGAAAAGGACGAGTTCGTTGCAGCCAGAGACAATCTCAGAATTAAAACAGTTCAGGGAAATATGCAGGACTTATCTGTGTTTGAAGATGAAAGTTTCGACTGCATAATTCATCCATGGTCAAATGGCTACATTGATGATGTAAGACCTGTGTGGAAAGAATGTGCAAGAGTACTGAAAAAGAATGGCCTTCTGCTGGCTGGATTTGGAAATCCGATAGAGTATATTTTTAATGTTGGGAAATTAGAAAAGGGAATATTAAGTGTAGAAAATACGATACCCTATGCAGATATTGAACATATGGATGATCCGGAAACAAGGGCTGTTGTAGAGGAAGATGGATATAGTTGGAGTCATACGTTAGAAGACCAGATACAAGGGCAAATAGAAGTGGGGTTTGCCATCATTGGTTTTTATGAGGATACTGGTTGGAGCGTATTGAATAAATATATTAATTCTTCCATTGCTACGAAAGCAATCAAATTATTTTAATAAGGAGAACGCATATGAAACAGATTGAAGGCGGTGTGACTGCAGCGAAAGGCTTTGAGGCCGCAGGTGCAGAGGCGGCAGTAAAATATCAGAACAGAAAGGATATGGCGCTGGTGTTCAGCACTACACCTTGCCGGGTGGCGGGCACTTTCACCAGCAATGTGGTGAAGGCGGCGCCGGTCAAATGGGACCAGAAGGTGGTGGCCCAGTCCCCCTTCGCCCAGGCCGTGGTGGTGAACTCCGGCATTGCCAACGCCTGTACGGGTCAGGCGGGCATGGACTGCTGCCAGGCGGAGGCGGAGCATGCGGGTAAGCTATTGGGCATTCCGGCGGATGCGGTGCTGGTGGCTTCCACCGGCGTCATCGGCATGGCTATGCCGGTGGATCGGCTCTGCGCGGGAATTGACAAGCTGGCAGCGGCCAAGGCACACAGTCGGGAGGCGGGACTGGCGGCTGCTCAGGCCATCATGACTACCGACACTATTTCCAAGGAGATTGCCGTGGAGGTGGAGATCGGCGGGCATACCGTGACCATCGGCGGCATGAGCAAGGGCTCCGGCATGATTCATCCTAACATGTGTACCATGCTGGCATTTCTGACCACGGATGTGAATATTTCCAAGGAGATGCTGCAGCGGGCGGTCAGCGCCACGGTGGTGGATTCCTTCAACATGATTTCGGTGGACGGCGACACCTCCACCAATGACACACTGCTGGTACTGGCCAACGGTCAGGCGGGCAACGAGGAGATATGCGGCGAGGGGGCGGACTATGACGCGTTCTGTCAGGCGCTGGACTTTATCACCGCTTATCTGGCCCGGAAAATGGCCGGGGACGGTGAGGGGGCGACCTGTCTGTTTGAGGCCACAGTCATCGGCGCGGATACCAAGGAAAATGCCCGGACGCTGGCAAAGTCCGTGATCTGCTCCTCCCTGAGCAAGGCGGCAATCTACGGGCACGACTGCAATTTCGGACGGTTTCTGTGCGCCCTGGGCTACAGCGGCGTCAGCTTTGACCCGGACAAGGTGGACTTATGGTTCCAGAGTGAGGCGGGCAAGGCCGTGGTATACAGCCAGGGCAATCCCGTCTCCTACAGCGAGGAGGAGGCCACAAAAATTCTTTCGGCCCCCGAGGTCACAGTGGTGGCGGACATGCATATGGGAGACGCCCAGGCCACTGCCTGGGGGTGCGATCTGAGCTATGATTATGTGAAAATCAATGCGGATTACCGCTCATAGGAGTATGATATTATGAAAGACTATGATGAATTATGGAATCAGTATGCGATCGAATTCAACGACAAATTGGAAAGCGCTAACGGCGGTGACTGGAATAAGCTGGATGAGGTTGAGCAAGAGATCGCAGCTCCTTGGAAACTTACAGCGGATATGTATAGCGCAGGCTTTGATGAGTTCTTTCTGAATTGGGGCTATGAGTGTTACTCTTATGCCATGCGTGGTATTAGGAGAGTTGCGGACGCGGATTCCGGTATGGAAGAAACAAGCTGTAATGAGGTGTATGAGTTGTTTGACAACGCATATACAAAAGTTTTTGCGCGGTTTGAAAATGATGAACGTATTAAGGCTTATGCGGATATTATAAAATATTTTACCACGGACGATGAAGAGGTTCTCGAAGAAACTTTTGATATTTTTGATGAAAAGCTTGGACCGCTGTTTTGTGAAAGCGCTTATAAATTTTATTGTGAGAAATTGAATAAGAGAGTGTGAACACAGGCAGTTATACTGACTAACGTTAAGATTTTTAAGTTTCCGCACAGCACATGTCGCATAATCGGGCAACATGCACAGTGCGGAAAGTAAAATCTAGTCGTTAGTGAGTATAATTTGATTGACTATTCTGATTTAGCCAAATCGGAATTTAACGGAGGAATAGACGTGAGTGAATTAACCATCAAATATAATGAATTAAGTGCCGAAGAATTTATTCTTTTGTGGGAAACTACTGCCTGGGGAGAGAGTCCTTCTTTGGAACAAACTGAACTTGCTATGAAGAATACACTATTCAGAGTGTCTGTGTATGACAAAGATAAAATAGTAGCTATGGCAAGAATGATCGGCGATATGGGATTGGACTATTATATCAAAGATGTTGTAGTAAGACCGGAATATCAACACAAGGGCATAGGAAAAATGCTAATCAATGAGTTGATGAAATTCATAAATGACAATGGTATAAACGGTACAGATATTTTTGTAGAACTCTGTGCAATGCCTGATAAGATTCCATTCTATGAAAAATTCGGTTTTTGTGCAAACGAGGCACAAAGATTAAAAAAAATGTATCGTGTAAAGTAAATTCAAGTTTGATCTGTATCATCACAGGCAGGAAATTGAAGAAGTATCAATATAACGAAAAGTAACGCTGTGTTTCAAAGGAGGAAATAAATCATGTTAAAGGAGTTGAAGAAAAAATCCTTTCAGACTTCCCTCAAGCTGACAGGGTTCCTGACTGTCGCCGGTCTGCTGTTGACTGGTTTCTTTGCCCGGGATGCCTTATACATTTTCGCGAACTTCACCGATTACACGCAGTTAAACGCCTTTGGCGGCAAGCTGGATGAATTATTAAGCAGATACTATCCCATCCTTCTGTTTGCAGGCGGTATCGTGCTGCTCTGCATCGCCGTCTACAGATTGATAAAAGGAGCCATGGGCGGCTACCTTCGAAAACTGATGCAGGATATCGCAAATTCAGGTTATACGGAATTTGCCATAGACTCCGATTATACTAGTGCAAAGACAATGGATAAATGGGGCATTCGGCTTGGGCAGCTGATGATTTATGATATCTCCGCCGCGAAGGTCAGGGCAATTCCCACTACAAAAATCCTGTGGGCTTACACAGACCTCAAAAGCTATCAGACAAAGTATGGCAGTGATATCCCTGTCAACAATCTGGTACTTCATATTGAAGGAGAAGCAAAAGAATATCGTATGGTCTTTTCCGACGAAAAAACGCAACCCAAATGCTGCAAAAGATAAGTGAAAAGTTTCCATGGGTCGTGACCGGATATTCCGAGAAACTGAAAAAGCTTTTTGATCAAAACAGAGGGGAATTTATGCAGCTGCGCTATCATACCTGCGAACATATACCGTTGTAACTTTATGTTTTACATTGTTAGGAGCATTTATTGTATGTTTGAAGAAATATCATTCCCTGAACAAGAATATGAGTCAATTCAAAATTATTTAAATAAACTGGGGTATTGTTATACCACGAGGGTATA
>JAAUZI010000060.1 GCA_014804645.1 Lachnospiraceae bacterium
AGCTGCGGTGGCAAAACTGGTAAAAGGGAAAACATTGATCGTCATTGCCCACCGCCTGTCCACCATAGCGGATGCGGATCAGATTTTTGTGATCAAAGACGGAAAGTTGGATGCCCAGGGCACTCATGGAGGACTTCTGGCACAAAATGGATTGTATAGGGATATGTGGGAGGCACATATGTCGGTGAAAGACAGGGCAGACAAACTCACGGAGATTGGAGGGGTGGCAAATGCTTAAAATATTAAAGAAATTTTTTGATTTTTGTGGTGGTAAAAACAAAAAGAAGTTTTACTTGTCCGTGGTATTTGGCGTATTACTGGCATTCTTTGAGGCATTAAAGATCCCGGCGATTGCCGTTATGCTGGGGGAAGTCATAGAGAACCGCGTAACGAACGGAACGATTCTGGCAAGCCTTGGTATCATGTTGTTCAGTATCGCAGGCGGTTCCGTGGTAAAATACCGGTCCACCATGCTGCAGACTGAAGCGGGCTATGATACCTGTGCAGGTAAGAGGATTGAGATTGCTGAGCATCTCCGCTATCTGCCAATGGGATATTTTAATCGAAACAGCCTTGGCTATATTACCTCTGTGACAACGAATACGATGGAGAACCTGTCAAATGTAGCTACCCGCGTGGTGATGATGACTACCTCCGGAATCCTGACTACTGCCCTGATTGCAGCGGTGCTGCTTTTTTTTGACTGGCGAATCGGTCTGACAGCGCTGGCAGGGCTGCTTTTGTTTTTGCTGGTAAACAGAGGGCTGCAGAAGGTTTCCGGTGAGATAGCGCCGAAAAAGATAGCCGCAGACGCAGGGCTGGTGGAAAAGGTGCTGGAATATATTCAGGGCATTTCGGAAGTGAAATCCTATAACCTGACGGGGGATAAGAGTGAAAAATTGAAATATGCCATTGACGAGAGTGTGGCAGTCAATACAAGGATGGAATTCCGGTTCATTCCCTACATGACGCTGCAGAATTTTGTCACGAAGATGACAGGGGTTGCCATGTGCGTATTGTCCATAAATTTCTATTTTGAAGGGAGCATGGAGCTTCTGACCTGTATTGTCATGCTGATCAGTTCCTTCCTGATTTATTCCAGCCTTGACAGCGCCGGAAATTATTCTGCTCTGCTGCGGGCCGTTGACCTCAGTGTGGATCAGGCGCAGGCAATCCTTGACCTGGAGCCGATGGATATCCGCGGACAGGATGCCGCGCCGCAGAATTTTGACATTGACGTGGAAAATATCAGCTTTTCTTACGCTCAGCGGAAAATCATTGATGGGATTTCCGTGCATATTCCGGAGAAGACCACCACGGCCATTGTTGGGCCAAGCGGTGGCGGCAAGACTACCCTGTGCCACTTGATCTCCCGGTTTTGGGATGTGCAGGAGGGCAGCGTGAAGCTGGGCGGGATGGATGTGAAGGATTACAGCTATGACAGCCTGATGAAAAATTTCAGCTTTGTATTCCAGAATGTCTATCTGTTCCAGGATACGATAGCCAACAATATCCGTTTCGGGCAGCCGGAAGCAGATATGGAGCGGGTAATCGAAGCGGCAAAAGCCGCCTGCTGCCATGAGTTTATCATGCGGCTTCCGGAAGGGTATGAAACAAAAATCGGAGAGGGCGGCGCCAGCCTTTCCGGCGGTGAAAAGCAGAGGATATCCATTGCCCGTGCCATCATGAAGGATGCGCCGATTATTATTCTGGACGAGGCAACTGCGAATGTAGATCCGGAAAATGAGAAGGAGCTGGTAGAAGCAATTAATGCGCTGACTAAAGAGAAAACAATCCTGATGATTGCGCACCGATTGAAAACAGTGCGTAATGCTGACTAGATCCTTGTAGTTGACAGGGGCAGGATTGTAGAGCAGGGCAGGCATGAAGAATTGATGCAGAGGAACGGAATCTACAAGCGGTTTGTTGATGCCCGTGAACTTGCTGTGGGCTGGAAATTATAATGGACATGTCCGTGTTATGACCTTCCGGGGATTGTCATGCCAAGCCTTGGAATGGGGATGTTCGGGTTGATCGCGATTGTGAATATGCTTTAAAAGATGGTCGCCCTGACTGAAAAAGGGCGCAAGGTGTACGCATTTCATTTTTCCACAAGGCACTGCACTATTTGTTCGATTATGACCGTATTCATTTCTTCATATGCGGTGGCAATAAAGTGATTCCTAAATGACAAACTGAATGCTAAGAGCTTCGTCAAATTGCAGGCGCACTTCCAGTCGATGGGTTCTTTGGGGGATTCAAGATAACCGATTAACATTTTCATTGTGGCTTCATCATTATTTTCATTTTCGATGTATTCCTGTGGCCATGAGGACAGCAGCCTTTTCTGTTCTTTTTCGTTCAGGTAAGAGAATACATTCGGGTTTTCTTCAACCAGCCACGTTATGTAGGACTTTAGATGGGGGATGATAATTTTCGGTTGGTCCCCAGATAGGACAGCAGCATTTCCTTTGCCTGATTCCTTTTAAAGACCGCCATCTGATACATATAATCGGATTTGCTTTTGAAGAAATTGTAAAATGTTCCTTTCGCAATAAAGCACATCTTCGTAATGACATCAATATTTACGGCAGCAAGCCCGCCTTGCTTCAAAAGGGCAAAGCCGCATTCCAACAGTTCTTTCCGGATATCAATTTTGCTTTCAGGGGTAAATATCTTAGGCATGGGAACCACCTTGCTGTGGGATTAGGATAAATGACTTTGAAAATGTTGAAAGTCGTTTTGAATCCATTATACTATAGTTAACACTAACTAACAAGGAGGAAAAAAGATGCTTAAAACAACAAAACTGGCGGAAGACGAGATGAGGCAGTTTGCGGAAGCATTCGCATATTATGACTATGGTGATGAAGAAATCGGGATGGTTCCCTTTTATCCGGGATACCCAAACCGTACAAGGCTGATTAATTACTTATTGGCTATGATCCGTGTTGCCAATGATTGTAATGCAGTTTATTCTACGGGAAAAGAAAATGAAGGCATTTTGATCCTGACAGACACGACCCATCCATACCCTACGGCAATGACGCTTAAAATGATGTGGAAAATGGTAAAGGCTTTGGGGCTTAGGGGGTTCAAAAGCATTATGGATAAGTTCCAGGCCGGCGGGGAGAGCCTGGAGAGGAAGTACCGCAGCGAAAAGCGGCAGTTTGTACAGATTGAGTTGCTTGCTATTAAAAAAGAATATCAGGGAAAGGGGTTTATGAGGTCGCTTGTGGAAACTGCATTTGAGGTGGCGGATCGGAATCATCTGCCGGTGATCCTTTCTACGGATGCAAAGCTGAAAAAAGATAAGTATGAGCATTTGGGTATGAGTCTGGTAAATGTACGGCAGATGGATGAGAGAAGTTTTATGTATGACTTGGTAAGAGAGGCGCAGTAAAACCATGGGTGTTTTTGTCCAAGCCGATTTCCTGCACTTGACAAAGTGTCAAATGTTGAGTATACTTTGGCAGTTAGATTAAACTAACTAAAATACTGAGGTGGTTTTATGGAGAATATGAGTCAGGATTTGAATAGTTTTTATATGGAAATGCTTTCCAATTCTCCTAAAACTGTAACGATAAATATTCCTGAAGATATGGGGAAAGGAAAAATATCACAGGTTGTTACCAAGCAGGGTGCAGTTTTCTCTGATTGGGAAATGAATTATTATTCTGACATGAATGTGCAGGGGGTTAATAGTCAGGAATATATTCAGATGATGTTCTGTTTGAATGAAGGAGTATCATGGAATATTGCTAATGAACAGCAGGGCGTCCATATTTCAAAAGGGGAATCCTGCATATACAGAGGGCATGGTAAAATGGAATACCTGTGTTACATGGGAAAAAGGGATTTCCTGTTTAAGAATGTAAAAATCCCCGTGGAGTATTTTTTGAGGATTCTCCGTGATTATTTTGAACCCTGCGAATCAGAGATGTACGAGAAAAAACTGCTTTATGGCATATCAAAAATATCAGTTACTCCGTACATGGAACATATTTTTGCAGAACTGAAGGATTTCACGCAGTATTGTGGGGGCTTAGGGTATCTGTTTCTTGAAAGCAAGATACTGGAACTGCTTTCTGTATATCTGAGTGCCGTATTGGAATTGAATATATTAGCAACCGGGCAGATATTTGTATCAAAAAGTGAAAGGGATTCTATCATTGAGGCAAAGAGGATCATTGACAGTCAGCTTGCGTTTGCGCCTGCCTGTTCAGAATTGGCTCAGATGGTTCATCTAAGCACAACAAAACTGACAAAGGGGTTTTCTGCGATGTTTGGCAATTCAATTCATGCATACATCATAGAACAGCGGCTGGAAAAAGCAGCGGGCCTTTTGCTGGATAGTGATTTGAATATTACAGAAGTATCTGTCGCAGTAGGATATTCCAAGCCAAGTAATTTTGCCGCGGCATTTAAGAAGAAATACGGTGTTATACCGAAGAATTATAAAGAGCAGAAGTCAATCAAATAAAAAAATGTTGTTTTTGGGTAGAATCAAACTGCTTTTGGGTTGGATTAGTCATGAATAACTGGTAAACTGTATCTCGTGGTTAGATAAAGCTAACTTCGAGATATTTTAATTCTGCAAATAGGAGGTTTACACAATGTTCAATAAAGTGTTTGAGTATGCCGGGCCGCACAAAAAAGAACTGTACCTGGCGACTTTTATCGTGCTGTTAAGCGTCTTGATGGGAGTGCTTCCTTTTGTACTGGCGTATCAGGTGATTGCGCCGCTCGTTATGGGAGAAGGCATCCAGTCGGGCTATGTGTTTGTAAGGGTAACCGGCGTGATGGTCTGCTTATGTCTGCAGGCATTCCTTTATGGGTGGGGGCTGGATGTTTCCCATAAGGCGGCTTACAATACGCTGCTCCGGCTGCGTACAGCCCTGCAGAAGCGTTTTGAATCATTACCGCTGGGATTTATTCAAGACAAGGGGACAGGAACGATTAAAAAACTGTTTGTGGATGATGTTGACAGTCTGGAAGTGCTGCTGGCCCATTCTTTGCCAGAGGGGATTGCGAATCTGATGATTCCGTTGGCGATTTATGCTGCCATGTTCTTCATTGACTGGAAACTGGCACTCCTGTCGCTTGCTTCTATCCCTGTCAGCTTTGCTGCCATGATGATCATGTATTCTGTCGGAATGAAGAAGATGGGGCCGTATTATATGGCAGGGCAGAAAATGAATAATACTATTATCGAGTATATTAATGGTATGGAGGTTGTAAAGGTGTTCAATAAGGATGCCGATTCTTATGAACGTTTCCGTAAAGACATTTCTGATTATCGGGACTATACGCTGGACTGGTACAAAGCGGCCTGGCCCTGGATGGCGGTTTATTCAAGCCTGCTTCCATGCACGGTTATTTTGACCCTGCCCCTTGGCGCCTGGTTTGTCATCTGTGGATTTTCCACCCTGCCGGATCTGATCCTGGTGCTTTGCCTGGCGCTCAGTATCGGAATACCGCTTCTTAAATCTTTGGGGTTCCTGCCGACAATGCCTCAGCTAAATTACAAGATTTCTGCTTTGGAACAGGTATTGGAAACGATGCCGTTGAAACAGACGGAGGATACTTTTCATGGGAAAGATTTCAGTATCCGCTTTGACCATGTGACATTTGGCTATCAGAAAACACAGCCGGGACCGGACGGACAGCCGATAGTAACGACAGATGAGGTTTTGCATGATGTTAGTTTTACTGTGAAAGCAGGGCAAAAGACAGCGCTGGTTGGGGAATCTGGTTCCGGCAAAAGCACTCTGGCAAAACTGCTGATCCACTATTATGATCCACAGCAGGGGGCGATTTCCATTGGGGGACAGAATCTGACTGATATGAGCCTTGCGGCATTGAATGACAAGATTTCGTATGTGGCACAGGATCAGTATCTGTTCAATACCTCTCTGTTGGAGAATATCCGCATGGGACGGCTGGACGCTACGGATGAAGAAGTTTTGGATGCAGCGAAAAAAGCACAGTGCATGGAGTTTCTTGATAAAATTCCGCAGGGCATTCATTCGCTGGCAGGAGACGCGGGAAAAATGCTTTCTGGCGGCCAAAGGCAGAGGATTTCCCTTGCCCGTGCAATTTTGAAAAATGCTCCTATCGTTGTACTTGATGAAGCCACTGCTTATGCCGATCCGGAAAATGAGGAAAAAATGGAGGCCGCGATTACAGAGTTAGTAAAAAATAAGACTTTGATTGTAATCGCTCATAAACTGCCTGCAATTAAAAATGCAGACCAGATTTGTGTGATGGCGCATGGTTCATTAGTGGCAACGGGCAGACATGAGGAACTGATGGATAACTGCCAGGAATACCGAAAGCTGTGGAAAGCGGCTCAGGACAGTGCGGAATGGAAAGTAAACGCTGTAAAGGAGGGAAATTAAATGCTTGCATTATTTTCTAGAATCTTAAAACTCTCAGGCAGATATAAAGGACGGATACAGGGGGCATTTGCGTGTGCCTTTGTGGAATCCATTCTCTCAAAGATGCCGATTTTTCTGGCATTTATTGTGCTGTCCGGGTTTCATCAGAATACGATGACGGGGCAGAAATGCCTGTATGTGGGGCTTGGGATGTTTGCTGTTGTGGTGGCACAGGCAGTTGTTCATTATTGCTGTGACAGGCTCCAGAGTGCTGCCGGATATATGATGTTTACGGATAAGCGTATGGAGCTTGGCGGACATCTCCGTAAACTGCCCATGGGCTATTTTACATCAGGCAATATTGGAAAAATCAGCTCGGTTTTGAGTACGGATATGGTTTTTATTGAGGAAGCAGCAATGTCAACGCTTGGAAATATGATGAGCCATATGCTTTCTGCACTGGTGTTATTGATCTTTATGTCCTTTTTGGACTGGCGGCTTGGATTGGTTGCGGTTGTAGTAACAGTGCTTGCTTCTGTAATTGCCAGGAGCATGAACCGGGTTTCCTTGGGGGAGGCGGCGGGACGTCAGGAGCAAAGTGAAAGGCTGACGGATGCGGTGCTGTCGTTTACAGAGGGAATTGGCGTTATCAAAAGCTATAATCTGATCGGTGAAAAATCGGAAGAGCTGACAGAGAATTTCAGGCGTTCCAGGGATACCTCCACGGTATTTGAAAGAAAAATGACACCGTGGACAAGGGGATTGAATATCCTCTACGCAATTGGCGTGGCGGTTATTTTTGCAATTTCCATATATTTGGAGCAGACAGGAGTATTGTCCCTGCCCTACCTGTTAGGTGTACTGTTGTTTGTCTTTGATCTGTTCGGACCTTTGAAA
>JAAUZI010000061.1 GCA_014804645.1 Lachnospiraceae bacterium
CAAAGGGCATCTCAGGCGTACTATCCTACGCAAAAGAGGGTGTCAGGCTCTGGTTCCGGACAAAACGTCCGGCATACCGTCAGCTCTGCCTTAAGCTGGTCGTCTGAATAGATCGAAGAATACGTCTTCAAGAGTCCGGTACTGGCGGGGCTTATTTTGAGTACCCCTCTTCCTGGTCCTGCTCTTCTGATGCTTTCAAAAACCAGCAGATTGGTACTTGGGGCCGCTATACTCACTTTCTGGTTACAATTTGCGGAAACTCAAGCCATTTCCGCAAATCTTTCCCCAATTTCCAGTTACTTTCTGTTCTCAAGACTGGGGATGGTTACCTATAATTTCTCCAGATATACTCTGGCGCTGTAATGCTGCTTGTGTAGCAGCTATGTCATATATCCTCTGGCTAATTTCAATTCTCCCTTGGAGCTATACTATAAAAATGGACACATCCATGCACTATCTGTTACAATAAACTATACACCAAAAAGGAGGCCCATATGGCAGCAAACAACTATACCAAATACGATGAAGATTTTAAAAAGCCCTCGTCTCCCTTTACCAAAACAGCAAGACACAATCTCAACTCTGTAAAGAATACGATGTTTCTCAATCCGTTCTCGACAAATGGATAAAACAATACTCCACTGTTGAAATAGATGATCTTACATATTTATGCTGATTATGGCAAACGGCTAGGGGCTTACAAAGTCCAATACATCCTTAAGCGTGACTATGGCATTAGCATTGGGAGAGTGTACCGACTGATGAACAGCAAGGATCTGCCTAAAATGTCAACTGCAAAACCTAAATCTATCTGCCGCCGTACGAACAATGGTATTTTCTATTCATTATCTAACAAAGTGAACGCAATAAGTATATCTGTGCTCAATAGTGCTTTTTCTTATCAAACTACAATACCTTACACATTTCATATAGTATCTTGACGATATCTTGCATCTTGCTGACCTGCTTGGGCTCCAGCATTTCAAGCACACAAATAATTTTCTCATTACTGTGATGTGAGTTATCTTCCCCCAGCATTATGTAGTCGCAGCTAACTGATAATGCTTTTGAAATACGACAAAGGGTTTCCGCCGAAAATCCCTTCTTACCCGTTTCAATTTCATATAGAAATTTAGCAGAAATTCCCACCTTCTCAGCAAGAGCTTCTCTTGTATAGTTTTGAAGTTCACGCAGTTCCCTGATTCGATCTCCAACTTGATTATTTGACATATTACGCCTCCATATGCCATTATTCTATATCATTTTACAAGGAACTATAAACCTGCTAAGGTTCCAACCCCTTTTACCCACTGTTCCCATTATATATAAATATAACCAGTGGTTTAATATTCCTTTAATATCTTCCATATACGCAATGGATACAACTAATTACTGCTGCAACTTCCAAGGTTAATACAACCTGCACCCATATACTATTGAAAGATCTCCTTTATGTGCTCCCGGAATATATTCCCTATCTCTACCCGTCCGTGATTATTCTTTAACTAAATAACTCCATTAGTATTATCAACATTACTTACAAGGGCTAATAGAATAAACCACTTCTATAACATCCAAAATCTTGGCCTGTATTTCGGGAGCGAGTCCCTCCAACACAAAGCAGATTTCATTAATTAAGCACTCCTTATCCTTTAATATTATCGCTGGCGATAACCCGAATATCTGGTACATCCTCCAAACTAACTCACTATCCGGAAGACTCCTGTTATTTTCTAAATCTCTCAGCTTTTTTACATCTACCCCTAACTGTGCTGCCATCTCCTTCTGACTATAATTTTTTATCCGCCGTATTATGTAGAACATATTAACTTCTAATGTCTTCTTTCTCTCTTTACACGATAGAACCTCCGCACTAAAATAAATTTTGTTCATATATTCTAGTACATCTCCAGTACCTACCACCATTCCTACAGAAGATATGAAATTCATAATGTTGACCAATTGCTCGTATTTATAGTGTGTAAAATGCTCATTGAAAGTTTTCCCACGTTTATTTCCTGTAATCACATACTGTACATCAACCGGCGAATCACATAGATACTTCAGTTCCGTATAACTGAATCGGCGCAATCCTTTTTCCACATTATTATAATTTCGTTGGTTGCTGTACATAAAGCGGGCCATTTCCTTTGGGGACAATCCCAATCTTATACGCTCTTCATTTATTCTTCTCGCTACAACATCATAATCCATACTCATGGGTAATATTCCTTTGAACTATAATTCTACTTTTACTCATTTTAAGGTATTCCAATTCCCTATTTTGCACCGAATATATGTATATTGTAGATTTATATTATTTCTTTTTTCAATTTAAAAAAATAACTCAGGTTCCCTAATTCATAATATATTACCTAATTTATTTATGTGCTACCGTTATTAATATGTAAGAAACTGTAACAAAGTTTCCTTCATTACAGTTTCTTACATATTACTTCGTTTACCTTTCCAATTCCAATCTTTTGTCTTTAATACACATGCCAGCACCCGCTAATATATGATAATTAATTATATGCTATATTGCATTAGCCGCCAATAAACAAGTAGTGGCTACTCCATTCTCTTATTGACAAAATGTATAAAATCCCATCTTTGACACTTGTTAAGACAAAAAACCAGCCACAAAGCCTATTTTTTTTCTTACCAAGTGTCAAAATGGGATTAAGCACCAAACCTGTAATTGTGTCTGTTATTTATTTTATGTTGTACTAGTCTCAACAACTCCCTGCGCCCTAGCGTTCATGAGCTCCTGCATCAGGGTATTGTCATGAATTATAACCTTGAAGACATGACCAAAGAACAAGGGCGCACCTATTTTCATGCAAAGTGAAGGAATCCGGCTGTACACAGACTCTTTTTGAAGATGCTGCCATCGAAACATACTAAATACTGCCGACGAGACACTCCGAATCATCAACAAACGGTGCAGCGCAGCCTTCTTATTGCCCACAGCAGCAACTTAAATATCATAAATGCCGAAACCATCATGCAGGCAATCAATGACTGCGCGATTGGCTGACCCATGATCCCTCATGAAATGAATATGCATAGGGGATTTTCAATAGAAATAATCGGAGTGGCGGGATTCCTGAGGATCGCGCCGTTCAATCTTCTCTTGTCACTGCAACCGTTCATCGATCATTTTCATATAACTAAACGCATTGCTGACATGATCGCTTACGGCTAATTGTAACGAGATAACATATCCGTCCACGCCAAGTGTCATCAAGTTATAAAAGTCATTAATGTCTGCCCTGGATGGGAAAAATCTGTTCCGCATGGTTTGCATAATATCCGTTGCAACAAAACAAATTTTTCTTTTTTCCTTCGCTAAATCAGCCAGTTCTTTTTCAATCCCAAAGAGATCCTTTACCGGGACGTTCAGTCCAAGATCCCCTCTTGCTATCATAATCCCATCCGCGGCATCTATAATCTGTCTACTGTTTTCAACTCCCTTAAGGGTTTCTATTTTTGCAATAATCTTCGCATCCTGAAATAGCATTTTTACTTCTTTGATCACTTCCTGACTCTCAACAAATGACAATGCCAAATAATCCATGGGAACGGACGTAATGTCATTTAAAGAAAATGTAGTTTTTGAGGGACTTTTCATCGATAAAGACTTACTGTCAAGCATGGGAAAATCCCCCTTCGCTTCTACTACATAGCCATCGTCCTTCTTCTCAATGACCGT
Organism: Lachnospiraceae bacterium; assembly: GCA_014804645.1. Lineage (GTDB taxonomy): Bacteria > Bacillota > Clostridia > Lachnospirales > Lachnospiraceae > Acetatifactor. Next base: position 3,716 of record JAAUZI010000061.1, read on the forward strand.
AAACATTCCCTCCCCGTCATTATACAGCACCGCATCATTGAGCGCCAGATCGATTCTGCAACTTAGTCTTACAGACTCCAGGGAACCCCTGCAGAGATTGTCATTGAAACAAAAAAAGAAACAATCTCCCAGGTGAACGTCATAGGATTTATTCGACCTAATTCTCACTTTTTCTCCTGGATACGGAATGTCAATCATGACCTTCATACCAGAATACTTCTCTTTAACTGCAGTAATGTCCTTTGTCAGCGCATCATAATCCGTGGTTTTCCCCAAATTGAAACGCAATAGTCTTACACCCTCATTCCAAAGAACATCCACTTTATCCATGAAATTGTAAATCGTATCGATCCTTCGTATTGTTGCAACAACTTCGCTCATATCATTTCTCCCGTACTTATTTGTTATTTGTTTCCCTATATTCATATTCTGTACGTTTTCCAACAGCCCCCATCTCGTCATCCAGTACCACCATTTCCGTAACAATTCCCGCTTCCTCAAAGATCCGGCTAGATTCTTGACAGATGGCCCGTTCTTCATCATAATCATACATATAGCAAACTTGTTTTATGCCAGCCAATCGGATCATTTTTGCGCAAGTCGGACAAGGATAGGTCGTACAATATATTGAAGCATTTTGAAGCTTTTCTCGATTTAGAACTTGATAGATTGCCCTGCGCTCGGCGCAGGTTGACAGGCAAAGCGTTCTCGCCTCTTTTTTGATTGTTTGAAATCTCTCCTCCTCGAAATCCGTTTGTTCTCGCCTTGCGAGCACATATGCCATTTTTTTCCAATAACAGATTCCACCCAGTTCCATGGTTAAACAATTCAGATACTCTCTTTCTCCCCCATTTGCTCCTTGAGCTATTACAGAATCAGCCCTCACGATCACTGCGCCAACTTTTCTTTTTAGGCATGTTGACATCTTGGCCGCCTCACATGCCATTTTCATAAAATATTTTTGGTTCATTTTTCCATCCGTCCCCGCAACGTTACACTGCGTTCTCTTATGACCTCAAACCGATTTTTTCAAATAAGGCTCTGCCTGAACTTTGTACATAAATGCATATTTACCGTCTAATTGCATCAGTTCTTCATGGCTGCCACTCTCAATGATCTCTCCATTTTCCAGCATAATAATGTGGTCAGCCATTCTAGTCGCCGTTAATCTGTGAGAAATGAGAACTACGGACTTCTTCTTAGAAGAATCAATAATCTGTTTGTTAATGTTGTATTCTGCAATCGGATCCAACGCAGCTGACGGCTCATCCAAGACCACGATCTTTCCCATTCCCGCAAAGACGCGCGCCATGGCAACTTTTTGCTTTTCGCCTCCTGACAGCAATAATCCTTCTTCATCAAACTCCCTGGTCACCTGGGAATCGACACCCTCTGAAAACGTGGAAAGCTTCTCTCCGAAATCCGCCTGCTTAAGCGCAGATATAATGTTCTTCTCGTCTTCGTTCGTCACCTCTTGCATCTTAACGTTTTCAGCCAAGGACAAAGCATACAGGTTAAAATCTTGAAATACTGATGAGAACATTGCGCGGTAATCATCAAGATTGTATTCTTTGATGTTTTTATCATTCAATAGGATCTCACCTTGATCCACGTCATATAAGCGCATCATCAGTTTCACAAGTGTTGTCTTGCCAGCACCATTGTATCCAACAATCGCCAGCGATTCCTTTCCGTTCAGCTTAAAGCTCACGTTACGAAGCGTAGGCTTATCATTACCGGGATACGTGAAGGTCACGTTGCGAAATTCCAGCACTGCGTCCATCCCTTCGATTCTTAATCCATTCTTATTTGATCCTATACGCGGTTCATAATTAATGAATTTCTGCATGGTATCAACGTAAATTGCATTTCGATACAACGCATTGATCTGACCGGACCAACGGTTTAAGAGCAGGTACAGATCCACCATCGCCTTATTTACAACCACAAAACCACTCAGATCAAGGGTCCCCTTTACAATTAATTTATAGGCAAAGAAGGCATAGATCACAAATGTATTTAAGGCATATCGAAATCCAAAGGTCGATAGAAAGGAAACAACGCTTATCTTTCCGACATATTTCTTCATGGTAGTCTGAATTCTCTGATAAGCATTCTCATAGACCGTTAACAATACTTCCCGAATTCTCGTGAGACGAAGATCCTTAGCACTATCCTGTAAATAGAATACTCTCTCCACGTACCTCTCGATCTTTTCATTGCCGACGATTTCCTTTCGATATTCCATCTTTCTTTTCTCAAGATAAGATGCAACAACAATGCTTGCTGCAACAGAAACAAAAGTAAGAAATGAAAGGCTTGGATCAATGATGATAACCATACTAACAACACCGGATATCTGCAATATGTAGCCCAAAAAAGCTCCAATGGAATTACACGCACCGGTCACCATTTCACCACTGTTATTGGTTGCCCAGATGAATTCGTTGTAATATTCCGTGTTATCATAGCACTCGATGTCCACCCTGGCCGCCTTATCATACAGGTATTTTTCTAATCCTTTTATTAAAACCTTTGTATAAATCGGCCTAAAATAATTGTCAATAGATATGATCAGAAATCTCAAAATCAGATATGCAATGCACCAAACAGCAATAATGCTGCAGATCACGGAGAAAGCATTTCCGTCCGTAATCTCCTGCACTAACTTCTTGGTAAACAGCAGATTAAAAAACGTAAAGCAAAACTCTGCAACCGCTGCTATGATCGTAATTGCAAATAGCATTGGCGAAAAGCGATAGACTAATTTCAATAGATAAATACTATTTTTCAGGATTTTGACTGGTTTCTCTTTTCTTTTCTTCTTTGCATCTTTCATCTTTTATGCCTCACATTCCAACGCATATTGTTCTTGCTGCATTTTATACATCTCTGCATATTTTCCATTTATCTTCATCAGGGTTTCATGTGATCCCCTCTCCTTAATCTCACCATCGTCGATCAAGAATACTTCATCTACATATTGGGCAGATGATAGTCTATGCGAAATCATAAATACCGTCTTCCCCCCAGAAGCATTCAACATAAGTTCATTAATTTTAGCCTCAGAAAGCGGATCTAGCGCACTGGAAGGCTCGTCTAACACGATCACTCTGCTCGCCTGATAAATGGCTCGAGAAATTGCCATTTTCTGTTCCTCACCACCAGACGGCACAAATCCGTTATCATCAATTTCTTTTGTAACATTAGTCAAAATACCTTCCTCAAGCAACTTGATCTTCTTCATCAAATCCGCTTCCGTTAAAGCTCTCTCGATATAGGGACTCCTGTCTTCACTATAATTATCCATCACAACATTTTGCCCGACCGTTAAGGCATAAAGACAGAAATCCTGAAATACGGTGGAATAGACGTGACGATATTGGCTTAAATCATACTCTTGAATATTTTTTCCATTGTATAAAATCTCTCCAGTCGTTGGTTGATATAAATTCATCAGCAGCTTTACGAAAGTCGATTTTCCTGCTCCGTTCTTTCCTACAATCAGAATGCGCGAGCCTTTCTTGATCGAAACATTGATATTCTTTAATACTTCGTTTGAACCATCGTACGAGAAAGAAACATTTTTGAATTCAATGGAATCCATTTCCAGATCAGGTGTTTCTCCTTTGCTTTTGGCATAAGCTAACGGTTTCGTTTCCATGAATTCTCTAAGGAGACCCGCGAACTTACCTGACTGTTGCAGATCCAGACCACTGTTTATCAATGCACTAATTCTCCATGTCATTGAAACGACCGCATTCTGTATGATCAGATAATCACCTATGAGTAACTTTTTCTTTACAACAATCAGATAGGATACATACAAAAGAATTCCAATGTAGATAACCTTATCATTCATAAAATCCATAAAAAGGGTCAATGCGGTTGTTTTTCTACCGTATTTCTTTTCATTTGCAATAATCTCGTCCATGGTGCTGTCATATTTGCGGGTCAAAACATCATAGATGCCCGTGATTCTGATCTCTTTTGCATATTCCTTCAAATACATGATTCGATTCAAGTACTTTGTCCATCGAGTCGGATTTGTATTTTTGATATAGAGCTCATAGCTCACTTTATTTTTCTTCTTACCCAATAACCATCCAGGTAATAATGGAATCAGTACAAAGATCAACGTCCATGGCTCTTTGCTGACAATAATGAACAACAAATAGAGAACCGTAGTGAGTAATCCACCCGCATTTGCAATCGAACTCGAAAGTTTCCCGGCTCTTGTTCCCGCTTCATCCAACGATCTCACGTATTTATCATAAAAGTCAGGATTTTCATATTGCTGAATATCCAGAGATGCCGCATGAGCATACACATTCAGAAGCATGTATTTCTGGATTCTGGCATTATCGCGCGGAAGAAATGATTCTTGAAACCATGATTGAAACAAAATGTTTGCAGCGGTAAACAGCGCCACTAACAGAATGTACTCAAGAACCTTGGTGAATTCTCGACCCTCTGCGATGGAATTAATAACGGATCCAAACAGCACGGTATAAATCAACGTCTGTGTGACACCTTTGGACACTTGGAACAGCATTTCGAACGGCAGTCTCAGCTTTGAAGCTGTAAACAGTTGTTTCAAAACATACAGATTGTTATTCCACGACGATTGATTTTTTTCTTTCTTTTTCATTTCTTTTTCACTCCATATACATTATTGTTATGCCATACATTAATGAACGGCCATATTACTTACTACTTGATGAAACTGACGTCAATCAAACATGAGAACTATTTCGACCATCTGAAATCCGCACTCCAGTATTCGTTCTGATCCTCTTGCGCCATCTCTGCCACAGTTTCTTGCTACCCTTCTGGAATAAAGATTTTTACTAGCGTTGTTCCAGTCAGTTCAGAAACCTCTGCAATGCGAATCTCCTTCTCCTGCAACAGACAAAGAGTCTCTTCCGGCCCAAACCACTGATTCATTTGTTTGAGAAACGGTCTAGGGAAACCATTTAGTCTTTCTATGTATAATCCCGCATCTGACACACCCAGTAGCCTTTTCAAAATAGAATAATCACAAACATCAAACCATTCGACGCCACATAATCTATAACTAGATTATCACCCCTCCAAAACCATCACTCAACTTCTGGCTTAATGCCAAAATTGCGTCCTCCATGATTTCCTCTGTTGTTTTTCTTCCATCTAAACGGATCCATCCTTTTTTCTCAGAAAGATTACACAGATTCTGATAGATTTTCCCTTGAAAATCCAAGAAACGCTCTTGTGTACATAGGTTATAATCCGTAATTAAAAATCCATAATCCTTTCGGGAATGTCTTTCCCTTCTCCCATATGTCACATCCGGTGGCACGTCCAAAAAGAATGTAATATCTGCCTTTTTGGCAGTTCCAAACATTTCCTCCATCTGTTCTTCCGTATACTCATCAAGCACTGAAAATCTGGCCACTCTTTTGTAGATCCAGGAATCCGACAGGAAAATGGAATGCTCATCAAAAAAATTATTGCTGACGATCGAAAACCAAGAAGCATTCATCTTCACCCATGCATCATCCGGAATCCGAGTCATGTCATCTCCTGGAATAATCTCGAACAAAACATGATTTAAATGAATCAGGCAGCGACCAACATAATCATCGGTATCATAGGTAATTGTCTTTTTACCAATAATCTTCACCTTCTCACCCTTGTTTTCCAGCCACTCCTTGAGCTTACTCATAAAGGTTGACTTTCCAGATGCGTCAAGTCCTTCTACCGTAATAAACATAGGGTTAGCCCTCCTACGTCAAATCTCATCCCACACAATCTCTCCAATCTCACCAAGGATCGTTTTCATGTTGTCATTCTTTCCTGTGTAAATAAAGCAGCAGTTCTCGATTTCCTCTTTGCTCTTAATAAACTCTGCCATCTGTTTCTCAATGTTTCTGCCAAGCGCGCGACATGAAAGGCAAAAAATTTCCAAGTAATTCATGTTTCCATGTCTTGACACGCTCATTGCACCGACCACTCCCAAGTCACCGAATTTATCAGATAACGCAACCTTGTAGACATGATCCATCTTTAACTTATTTAATAGTTCTTGTGCCGTAAATCGCATCCCGTTAGTAAGCTTGTTGGTTCGTTGCGTCAGTTCAGCGATTCGGTTTATGTCCTCTTCCTTTGCGGGTTCGATCTTTACCTTACTGTCCAATGCCTTTAAATAATCCTCATATGTTCGCGCCTCACTCTTTGCCTCGGCGCGTTTTACGTTATCCCTGTACGTCATCTGTCTGATATCCACGTTGGTGCTGTCAACCGACATACTCAGATTAAAAACAGATAATTTTGCCAGAATGTCCTCATCAAAAAGGCATGTCTTGATTTCCGGAATTCTTTGTTTTACATTTTCGATTTCAAAAGTACTATCATCCACAAACAAAATACTGTTTAATCCGATGTTCAATATTTCAGATATTCTTTGTATGCTTTCTACCTTATCTCCCCAATTTGTTTCCAGGCAAACAAAATGAGAGCGGTTTACGAGCATCCTTTCTCTCTGTTCCAAAACTGCTTCCACGTCCGCCTTATCATTCTTGCTGGCAATACAAAGAATAATCCCTCGCTGATAAAGGTTGAGAAGTTCTCGCTGATATAATCTGTGGATCCCGTCGTAAGCTATGTTTTCCATTCCGTCTTCCGAAAGAATCCCATGCCACAAGACATTATCGCAATCGGTCACTATGCATTTTAAAGATTTCCCCTGCGCCACGTTAAATTGTTTATAAATCTCATCCGCAAGGCGCTTCATGACCGTTTTGCCGAATTTGATATTCCACAATTCCGTATGCTTTAGGTAATAAGCCCGCTCTATACCCTCCAACGCAATTACCTGATTAATATCAATGATGGATGCTCTCTTAAATTGCTTCATCATCCGATAATTGAGTTCATCCGCCGGATTCATTTCAGACAAAAGGCAACCACAATATCTCCATGAATTACAATTCTTATCAAAGGAAATCCATAATAATTGCTTCCCATTTTTCTCAACGCAGTAATAATAGATCTGCTCTAACAGTCGCCATGCCATGTCTACTTCCTCTTGGTTCAGCATGGAGATATTTTTATTCGGTGGAAAAAGGAATTCTAGATCAAGCCAGACCACGATGATCTCACAAGCCCTCAAGCTCCTCTCATACTCCACATCTGCGAACACTTCATACGGAATATTGGTTACTCTTACCTGCTCGTATATCTGTCCAATGCATTTACTCAATTCGCTGTTCAGATACTTCTCAACAAAATGATTTGCTATGACCGATATCTCTATCTCCTTTTTCCCCCAATTTAATACATCCTTATTCACGAAATGCCTCAACTTCCTTATAGTATATTCCGTTTGCTTTAAGTTTTTGAATTTCTTCCGGTCCCAACTGATCAAGAATATAGTCTTTCATTTCAATATGGTTATATCTCTCTTCAAAAGAACACTGCCATTGGTGACGTTCAAGCTTATTTAGCCCATACGCATTTAAGAGGGCCACGCCTTCGTCACTCTTTAGTTGTTCCATAACAAAAGTAAGTTTTTTACATGGGAAAACCTGATTGGTGTAATAAGCCATATAAAAAACATAGGTATCCACCATTAAG
>JAAUZI010000062.1 GCA_014804645.1 Lachnospiraceae bacterium
GCTCCGGTGCAGAACGGATATTTCGGAAGAGAAACGCAGCAGGCGGTTGCAGCATTCCAGAGCGCGGCGGGGCTTAGTCCGGACGGCGTAGTGGGACCTCTCACATGGCAGGCGCTGTATAACACTTATCTGGGAGTGGATAATGTGATTCCGCCCGGCACTGATGCCGGCGTTACGGAATATGTCGTTCGTTCGGGGGATACGCTCTGGCTGATTGCGCGCAGATATAACACGACAGTCGATGCCATCAAGAGACTGAACGGACTGACTGGCGACAATCTGAACATCGGTCAGGTGCTGAGGATTCCGACATCTGAGTCCACGGGCGGGTCGTATTTTGAATATGTTGTCCGCTCGGGGGATTCGCTCTGGCTGATCGCACAGAGGTATAATACAACGGTTGACGCGATCAAAAATTTGAATGGGCTGTCCGGCAATGCTCTGAGTATTGGGCAGATACTCAAAATTCCTTCTGCGGGAGCGTCTCCCGTCCCATATTTTGAGTATACCGTCCGCTCGGGAGATACGCTTTGGCAGCTAGCGCGAAGGTATGGGACGACGGTCAGCGCAATCAAAAGCTTAAACGGACTGAGCAGTGATATTTTGAATATCGGCCAGGTGCTGCTGATTCCCAGCGACTGATTGCAATATAAAAACGAAGATAGAATGACGGAAAAGGCAAGCGGTCTATAAATCGCTTGCCTTTTCTATCTCCAGCCTTTTCAGATATTCCAAACTTGTATTGATTTTCTGCAGCCCGTTCACTTCCAGCAGCATGCTCCTGTCCCCCAGTTCGTATTGCCTGATTCGCCCGAATACTTCCTTCCAGTCAATACTGCCGCAGCCCAGAGCCAGGTGGTCATCCGTCTTCAGATGACTGTCATTCAGATGAAAGTGCCTGATATAGGGAGCCAGCCTGTGAATCCATTCCTCCGCGGACGCTCCTTTTGCAAGCATCATATGGGAGACATCAATACAGATACCGAAACGCTCTTCATCCTGCAGACGCTCCGCCAGCTCTGCCAGCTCCGCCGGGGATGTCTCTTGCACATTTTCATAATAAATTTCCACATCCGACTGAGCAGCCAGTTTCCTTGCCACAGAGGCCATGGTCTCCAGCCAGTTGCTGTAATATCTCTCACCTTTGGCAAACTCGGGCCTGAGTCCCGCGTGAAAAATCACAGCCCTGCATCCCAGCTTGGCCGCTATCTCCACCGACTGCTGCATCCGGTACTGACTATGTCTGCTGATTCCGCTGTCCCAGCTGAAAGGGACAAGGTCAAAAAATGCGCCGTGCATGGTATCCATCTTCTCAGGACGTCCCAACTGCCTGTACCGCCTGATCTTCTCTTTGATTCCTGCTTCGTCGTCCAGCAAATCAGGGTCAAAAAAATCATTGTATTCAAAGCCCAGAGAATACTGCTCTGCCAGCTCTGCATATTCTTCAATTCTGTCTATTTCAGGGATAATCTCTATCATTTTTACCTTTTTCCGCATTGCCTCAATTAGTATTTGGAAGTATCACTTCCATGCATCCTCCTCATGGTGAACAAACAATTTCAAGTCGTTCTGAACGCTGGAGACGGCCTCCTTAAACAGTGCCAGCACTTCCCCGTCAACCTTGCCCTCACTTACCATGTCCTCCAGGACAGAAAATGCCTTTTTCTCCTCCATGGACTTCTTGTACGGCCTGTCGGCGCTTGTCAGCGCTTCAAACACGTCAACCACCACCAGTATCCTCGCCTCAAAGGGAATCTCATCTCCCTTAAGACCTCTCGGATAGCCGGTGCCGTTCAAAAATTCATGATGGGCCCCGGCCCACTCTATAATGTGGGGATAGCGCACACCGAAGTTCATCTTCCGCAGGTATTTCTCTGTATACTCCACATGGGAACGAATAACCTCCCGCTCCGCGCTCGTCAGATTGCCGGAACTGACCGTCAAACATTCCGCCTCATCCAGAGACAGGTAAGTAATCTTCTGACCATTGGAATCGGTATAGTTCATTTTTGCCATATCTCGGATATATGTCGTATCTTCTTCCGAAAGGCGTGGTTTTCTGTTGATCTCCTCCACCCTTTCCCGGGCATCCAGAAAATAATTCTTTTTTTCTATCCACTTGTCTTTGCTGATCCTGCCCTGCAGATAATCAATGTTATAAAGCAGCGAGAGGCGCTCAAAACGCTCCAACACCAGTTCCAGCTTATCTCCCAGCCTGGTGGTCTTGTCGATAATATCATTTGGAATCACCAGTTTCCCGATGTCGTGCATCAGGGCTGCCATCAAGAGTTCGTCCCGCTCCGCCGGCGTATAGTATTTGTCTATCTTTCCGGCCTCATGCTGACTGTTGATATAATCTACCAGAAGCTTTACATAAAGGTAGACATTCCTGGAGTGATAGTAATTGTATGGAATACGGGTATCAATGGCGTCCGTGAATACCTGTGTAATGGAAATCATCAGATCCGCGATCTCCTGCACATAGCGCATATTGGCCACCGCCACCGCCGCCTGAGATCCCAGAGAGCGCAGTACCTTCTCACAGTCCTCGCCAAAAGGGATAATCTCACCCGCCTCATTCTTGGCGTTGATAAGCTGCACCACGCCAATCAGCTTGTCCTCATGACTGATCAGCGGGAATACCAGCATGGATTTCGTTCTGTACCCTGTGAGCTTGTCATACTCCCTCGGGCCGCTGAAGTCAAACTGACTGCTGCTGTAGGCGTCCTCTATGTTGAGAAACTCCCTGTGGATCGCCGCATAGGCGCAGATATTCTTTTCATTCATGGCCACCGGGGGATACTTTTCATCTCCTGTGCCCTTCTGGTCGATTCCCATTGACTTGTTCTTCAAAATACAGAACTGAAGAAGGTCCTTTTCAAAGATGTACAGCGTACCTCCGTCGCACCCCGTCAACTCCATAGCGCAGTCTATGATTTTGGAGAGAAGTTCGTCATAATCTCTTTCCGCCGTCAGCTGAATTCCTATCTCAAGTATTTTTTCCGCTTGCATCTGTACCATTCGTTCCCTCCACTACAAAAACTTCTATGCCGCCCTGTCTGCCCTTCAGGCTTTGGCTGCCGGCATACACAGCACTGTATTGGTCTTTAACCTGTTCGTATAAATCTTTGCTGATTAGAACCTGACCGCCCTTCGCTATGCTTTCCAGCCTTTCCGCCACATTTACGGTGTCGCCTATGGCCGTGTAATCCATCCGGTAGCTGCAGCCAATGTTTCCCACAACCGCCTTGCCGCAGTGAACACCCACTCCACAGGCGATCTCAATGCCAAACTCCTTTTTAAGGCTGGCATTTATACTGTCAACCGCCTTCACAATGTCCAGCCCGGTCTGCACGGCCTTACAGGCATAATCCTCCACATCCAGGGGCGCATTGTACACCGCCATGACCGCATCTCCAATGAACTTATCCAGGGTTCCCTCATTGTGGAAAATTGCCTCTGTCACCATCCCCAGATAGCGGTTCAATATCTCCACGATCTTTTCAGGAGAAAGACCCTCGGACATGGAAGTAAACCCTCTGATGTCCACAAACAGCACTGCGATCTCTCTTTCGCGTCCTCCAAGCTCTATCTTGTAGTTGCCGCTCCTGCCCAACTCATCCACCACCTGAGGCGCCATATAAGTTCGGAATACGCTCAATATTTTCCGCTTACGAAACCGCTCTGTCAGATATCCTGTGGCCACACGCATCAGAAAAGTGAGCAATATGAAGACAAAGGGCAGGAAACATTTCCAGTAAAATCCTGCGCCGTACAGAGACTTGGCGGCGATTATGATTCCTGTTTCCAGAACCACACCGCCCACGGTATTCACCAGAAAGCTGTTATAACTTACAAGCCAGGCATAAAAGCCTGCAATCAGAAATGCCGCCAATGCCTGAATCCATATGTCAATATTTACAAAGGTGCGTTGATTTAAAAGGGCGTCCACATGATTGGCCTGGACCTCGACTCCGTTCATGACGGCTCCCCTGGCTATGGGCACCATATACTGGTCCATCATGCCCTGAGCGTATGCGCCCACGAGAACTATGCCGCCCTGGAACACTTTCGGGTCGCATCTGCCCTCCACCACATCGACATAGGAGTAGACCTCATACATGCCCGGCTCCGCAGTATAATCAAATCCATAAATACCATTTTCCTGCATTCCGGGCAAACGGGGCTGCTCCCCCATCGACTCCCGGTATTCGCTATATATTCTCCAGGCAAAATTGTATTCCATTTCCGGACGGCTGTCGTCTACAACCTCCCCCAGCAAGGAACGCCGGACATAATTATCCACATCCTGCACTGCGTTCGTAAAGCCGTGAGCCGTCACATTGCGCAGCGCCTCATAGGGCAGTTCCAAATCCTCCACATACATGGTATTAATCTGATACTCCCCGTTGCCTAACTGCTCTACTCTCGTGCCATAGTTGATGTAGGAGGCCATGACCACATGAGGAAAACCGGCGGCCGCCTCTGCCAGAGCCGCATCTCCGACCTGATCCCTCTGCCCCACAAAATTAATATCAAAGGCAACGACCGCCGGGGAATGCTCCTTGTCAAAGGCATTCAGCAAATCTGCTGCCTGCTGCCTTGTCCAGCTTGAAAAAGGCCCCATCTCCTCCTGAGATTTCTCATCGATCCCTATGATCTTGATTCGATTGTCCACCGGTTTCTCCCTGACATAGAGCAGATCACAGAACCAGTATTCAACCTTTTCAAGGGGTGCCCAAAGTGTAAGGCACCCCGCTAGAAAAGCAGCTACTGTAATTAAGAGAAACCTGTTTCTCACTTCGCCTTTTCCACTGTTCATTTTCGTCCTCATTTATGCACTGCTTAAAAGGCGTCAATCCACTCTTTCAAAATAGTCACACCCTTTACGCTGTCAACGAGAGTGTTCCATACCCGTTCGGTTCCAAATATCCCACCATAGAGCTTTTCCCAGCCCTTGATCGTCTCGCCGTTCAAATTCTCCGTAGGCATAGAACTTGTGCCCTCCGGCAGACAAACGCATATATCGGCGCAGCTTCCGTCTTCGCTCTGGATTACTCCCGTGAAAATCACAGGCCAATACTTCTTAGCCTCGGCGTCACCTTCTGATGCATCCGCAGTCACTTCCTCCCACACAGGGTAGAGCGTAAAGTCCGAATTGACTACATAAGTGTCAAAGTTCCACCCTTCGCCGCGGTCAAGATACCATCCAACCAGTCTCAAGTTCACGCTGCTGTCGTTGGTGACAGGAATAATTTCCGATTCTTCCGGCGCTTGCACGGTCTTTCCGGCCTCCACGGTCTTTTGTACATATGTGCCGTTCTTTTCGTACACATCGCTCATTTTCTCAAGAGTTCCGTTTACCCACACATAGGGATTGGCAAAAGTCACCGTACACTCCTGCACAGGTGCGGGGGCAGGCGTAGGCTGTGGTTCCGGTGTAGGCTCAGGCACCACTGTAGGCTGCGGCTCAGGCACCGCCGTAGGCTCCGGCGTGGGCTGCGGCTCCGATGTAGGCTCAGGAGTAGGAGCCGCCGTAGGCTGTGGCTGCACCGGGGCAGGTGCGGAAACAGGTTCCGTCGTAGGCTGTGGCTCCGGAACAGGTATAGGCTCCGAGGTAGGCACCGGAACAGCTGTAGGTTTCGGTGTTCTCTGGGGTTTCGGCGTAGCTGTAGGCTCCGGCGTTTTTTCGGCCTCCGGCGTGGCGGCAGGTTCCGGTGTAGCCGTAGGCTCAGACACCTCTGCCGATTCCGGAGTAACCTCAGGCTCCGGTGTCGCCTCCAGATCAGACAATTCAGGCGAAGGCTCATTCCCCGCAATCAGCGCACTTCCCAGATTCAGTCCTCTTCCCGACTCGTTTATCTTCTCCAGACGCTGACGCATCTGCTCATTCATCACCTCTTCGCTGATAGGAGCTCTGTCAACAACGACCTTCGGCGGATTTCCTTCTTCAAACTGTATATATTCACCGGCATTGCAGACAACAGGCTCTTGCCCATCCATTCCCATTGCCACGGCTCCATCGTAGACCAGCAGCGAAACCAGTCCGTCCGCTCCCCGGTCAATTTCAAACACCGTGCCGCGCACTGACATGGTTGCATTGGGCGTCACCACCTCATAGGAGGAGCCCTGCCCCAAAGGATTCTGTATCTCGCTCAGAACACTGCCCTGTTCCAGAACAATGGAAGTCCTGCCGCAGGCCTCATTGCCCTCCGCAATCACCTCCATGGTTCCTGATTCTCCGAGCATCACATATTTGTCTGCGTCGAGCATCAGAACTACATAGGAATCCTGATCCGTATGCACAGAATCACCGGAAACCAGGTTCATATTGACGGCGGCATCCAAGTCTCCGATTCCCTCTCGGCTTATAGTCACCGCACCGTTCGTCTCCACAATCTTGATGGATCGGAAGTTTTCTCCTGTCCTCCCTGCGAACAGTGCGACAACAACAGCGACCGCCGCCACAAACAACACCGCCGCTGCCATTATGCCAATTTTCTGGTTCTTTGTAAGATTCTTCATAATTACCTCTTTCCTGCATATACACGAATCTCTGCATTTGGGAAATATGTATTTCTATTCATTTGAAATCATCAAAGCCATCATATTGTATATCTTACTCATTCTGGATTTTTTTGTCAATACTGTATTGCCCTTGTCCATACCAAGTAAAGAGAGCCTCAAGAGAACTCTCTTTGAGTAAGGGTAACACACTGACAATAATATGTTCAAAATGGCATATATATTAATGTATTTATCGGATATTTTTGCCTGTAAAATAACCCGTTTTTGCAATTTAGTTGACGAAAATTACTTCGTAACTGATATTACATTTCCTTTCAAAAGTTTCTTATACTTTTCATCGCATGTAATAAATATTACCTGGTTATTCTCAGCAAATTTTTGGATCAGCCTGCAGGACTGACTGACCCGCTTGGGGTCCATATCCGTAAACGGATCATCAAATACAGCCAATCCGTCCCCCTCCGGATACAAATGTTCAAGCATTGCCAGCCTGAATGCTAACGAAATTGTGTCTTTTGTCCCGGCGGAGAGAATGTCATAGGTCAGCGCATGTGCGCCGCTTGCGAGTTTTACCGCCATCTGTTCATCCATTGCGTTCAATTCCAGACCGCCCTCTGTAATCACATCCAGATACTCCCCGAACTTTTTCGCAATGTCCTCAACCGGATTGCCGACAGTCTGCTCCTTAAGTCGGCAGAACACATTATAGATATTAAGCCAATGCTCATACTCAACTTTCCTGGTTTCAAATTCAGCCTCTCTTTCCTGAAGTTCCTCAGAATATTCCTCCGCCGATTTTTCTTCGAGATTTCTTTCTGCCTGACGTAGTTTGTCGTCATGGGCCTCGATCTGCGAGTCATAATCGTCAATTTTTGCCTGAAGATCCGCATCGTACCCGTCCGGATCATCTATTGCCCGGAATTCCTCCGGTATTTCCTCCATGGAATCAAGTTTAGCCTGATTCGTATCTCTCTCTTTCTTGACATTGGTAATCGCCGTCCGAAGTTTCTCAATGCTCCCATATTTCTCCTCATAATCGTTGAGGGTTGCATCCAAACCTCCAATAAAGGTGTCAACTGACTTAACTCCACACAAAACGGCAATCTGACAATCGATCTCAGATGTAGTCTCGATACCGGCCGGAACCGCATCGCCTGCGGCCTTTACAGCCTCCCATGTATTGCCGCTAAGAATCCTTTCAAGGGTCAGCTCCAATCTCTCAACGTCCTGCCTGGCAGCTGAGTAGGCGTCTGCCAATGACTGCAGTTCGTCAATGTCACTAATTCCATATTTTCCATATATTGCTCTAATTTCAGATTCTATCTGCCGGATGGAGCATTTGACAGCCTCCACATCTACGCCCCGCGGCTTTAACTGCATTTCCAATACGCCTGGCACGGTAATGTCTACAGCCTCTGTAATGTTTACCTCTCCGTCCACCACCTCCAAGGCGTTTCCGCGAGACGCCGACTTAACCTCAATTGGAACAGTCCCCAGCTGCTTGATCTCCGCTACGAGATTTATTCCTGCCAGCTTGCTCGCCTCTTTTTGTTTCTCTGCAAGCAATTCTCTCAGCTCTTTTATATCCGCTGAATCCACTTCTCTTAATTTCTCAAATGCAGCTTTCCTGTCGGCCAATTCCTGCCAGGCAGCCTTAGCTCTCACATAAAGCTCGTGGGCAGCCGCCTGCTCTCGCCTGATTCGAAGTTCTCTGGCCTTTATGAGATCAGCGCTTAAACCGGGCCATTTTTTCAGTACTCCCTCCTGCTCTGCAATTCTTTCCTCCTGATTTTTGATATCTTTTGACAAATGGAACCGCAGTTCAAGCATCCCCCGGAATTTCTGAAAACTTGTCTTCTCCGCCTCTATCTCTTTTTTCAGCTTTTGAAGTTCCCGAATCTGTGCTTTTTCTGCCTCTACAGCCCGTTCCGCGTCTTCGGCCTGCGTCTGCATCTCCCGCACGCGATTCATCTCGTAGTATGCTTTGACTATCAGACCAGCGCCCATCGTCCATGCATTCTTGTAAGTTGCTCTCTTGGCCCCTCCCTCCGGCGCATCTGCACTTCTGTCCCAGCGGCCAATCAAATTATTCATATTCTCTTTAAGCGCTTTCTCAATCTTCTCGAGAGAAACACCGCCGGTCTCAAGCGAAACCTGCGTCAGAGTATCCGTCAGGTCCGCTCTGGTTTCAGATAAAGGGTCTGCCTTTTTTGACAATACCCTCATTATGCTTTCTACCGCAATCTGATCTCTCTTCTGGGATGCAAATACGATTTCGTTGTACACCCCGGCACGATGTTTCAGCTCTCCGGCAAGAACCTCATTTATGGCAGAATCGCCTTTAATGGAAGTCCCGTCGGGCAAGGTAAGTCTGCAGGAGCCTTCGCCCTTTTCCCACTCTTTTTTCAGCTTATATTTTCCGTTGGATGTCTCAAACACAAGTACACCGTCTATTACATCTCCCTGGGGCCCACTGACCTTCTTGGGAAAATACTTATCCATAAAATCCGAATCGCTGCGCCCATCAAGTTTCACATCCTTAAAGAGAATCTGATAGATCAGATCTACCATCGTACTTTTGCCGCTTTCATTGTCGCCGACAACAATGTTGAGACCATTATCAAATGCAAGCTCTCTCCCCTGAACTCCGGCAAACTGATCACACTCTACACGCTTTATCCTCATTGCTTGTCCCACCTCTCTATTTTTACAGTAATAGCCCTTCCAGCACCTGGAAGGCTTTTACTGTTCGTTTTCCCGACAGCTGCGCAGCAACTGATACGCCATCTGCAGTTCTGTCGGATTGTCCATGAGCGCTTCCATAAACTGTGCCGCAAAACTGGTCTCTGCAAATTCTGTGCGGATTTTCTCTACAGTTATCTCCTCACTCAGCTCATTGTCTTCCTTCTCATAGGTGAGATATTCTCCTAGGATTTCTCTGTAAATCTTTTCTTTATCCTGATATTCCGACTGCTTTATTGATCCCGATACCCTTACGCGGACAACGGCATTCTTGCTTTTTCCATCCAGCGCAGCCCTCAATGCATCGGCAAGAGCTGCCTCGCTGTCCGGCTTAACAGTTATCTGCAAATCATAGAAACGCACTTTTCCACTTATGTATTTTTTTGCAAGGACTTTTGCGACGCAGTCTTTCTTTTCAATAGAGATAATAAATCCATTTCCGGCTGTATTATTGTGAAGATCCGTCTGTTCGTGTGTTCCGGCATTAAAGATCTTGTATCCGGCTGTATCGGAATCCTCCTCCAAGCCATCCGGATATGGAATATGTGTATGTCCGATCAGCCAGGCGTCTACCGGAATGCCGGATAATTCGTTTTCTGTCATAAGAAAATATTCTTCCTTCATATCCGGTGTTACTCCCCGGATGGCTCCATGGGCAACTCCAATGTTGATGACGCCCGTTTTTTGAATATCGGCATCCTTTATCCAATTCAGATTGTTTTCTTTGGAATGCTTTGACTGACAGAAAGCGGGATATACAACCACCTTCTCCTCATGTGTGCTGAAAGAATAAGGTCTGAATTCCTTAATCAGAATGACATTATGATCTCTGGAAGACAATGCATTTTCAAAATCCTTCCACACTTTCTCATCTCCGGTATAATAATCATGATTTCCCGGCAGAACTATCACTGTTCCACTAAACATGGCAAGGATGTCTACAACCTGCTTTACATCCTCCACCTTCACAGTGTTGATATTATCAAAAAGATCCCCTGTGACAACAAACAATTCGCAAGTCTCGGATTCCGCCTTATGTATCATATCCCTAAGGCAATCAAATCTGCTCTGTATCAGCTTGTCCTTCACCTCCGGATAGCGGTCATATTTCCTGCCAAAATGATTGTCTCCCGTAACAAAAATCTTTACCATCGTTGTCCCCCTATTTTTCCCTTTTCAAAATTCAATCCTAATCTGTCAAAACTTCACTCTCCTCAACAATTCCACCTTCATAACAGCCATCACTACCCCGTATATCAGAAGAAGAACAAAACCTATCATCACTTCTCCCATATTAAAATAGCTTTCATTGGTAAACCAGCTTACCACGTCTGAAATTGGTGGTATTATCCAGAGAATATACTTAAAAGCGGCAAATTTCGCAATCACACCGTTTCGACAAACTGCTAATAAGGCAACAAAAAATGTCAATCCAATTCCCATGTTTTTATCTTTAATTACCCGTATATGAAATAATTCTCCTGCCATCCCGCCAGTAAACGAACATGCAAACATTAACAGTCCGCCCCCAACAAAATCCGACCAGATGAATTGACGTGATAACAGCGCATTTCCACTCAGTATATGTATAAAAACCGGTACTACAATAGATATTCCGGTAACTGCTGCACAAATACACATCATAAACATTATTTGACACAGGTAATATTTTCGATCACTTTTTAATCTTAATATCATCACCTGCTCCGACACTTCCGGTTCCACTCCCTGAATTGTCTTTCCAATCCACACCATAATAACAAAAAGAAATATTCCTGTTATGGAAAAACTGCCCACAATCTCAACCGGAGCCACACTATACATCATACCCAGAGTCCCTGATAGTACTATTAATGGCATCACACATTTTCCAGATATCATATATTGTTTATATTGATACCTGATCATTTCACATATCGCTTTCATTAATCATACCTCTCAAGTTCCATCCTGCCTGTAACATTTCCATAATCACAATATTACAATCTTCCTCTTCTACACGAAGTATGCATCCATTTTCAACATACTGCAATTGCCCTTTCCATCGTTCCGGTACAAAACACTGATCTCCATTTGTAAAATTTAAGACATACCACGTTTTTTCTTTTATATTACGTTGGTTAACCAGAGTTAATACTCCACCATCCAACTGATACACACAGTCTGAAATTGCATCGATCAGAAATTGTTCATGACAGGACATCAGAATCACAACCCCATTTTTTCGTAACACATTAATCTTGTCAATAAACACCTGTTGCGATGCGATATCCTGACCAGAAAGCGGTTCATCCAGCAGCAATATATCCGGATTTTTAAGCAGCGCCTGTATCACACCGACTTTTTGCAGACTTCCTTTTGACAA
>JAAUZI010000063.1 GCA_014804645.1 Lachnospiraceae bacterium
ATACACCTCATGGGTCTGGGAAATATCATACGCTGCAATCTCTTTCTCCATCTCTCCATTGTCATATCTGATTGCCCTTGCTCTGTTCATCACTGCTCCTCCCCACAGAAGTACCGCTCATAGCCTGATGTTGTTATGAGCGGTACCCACTGTTTTCCACACGCAAGACGCTTCTATTGTCTGTAGACATTATTTGCTGAATATTTTTAAGGTTTTGGTTTATTGCTGTGTGCGCCTTTTCTCCCGTGCTTGTAAGGATACTATAACACGCTTGGGGCGGTCTGTCATTGAACCTGTAGTTCAATATACTGGCTCATACCGATAAACCCACAGATTTTTAATCTGAGGAATCAATTCCTCCACATCCCAGCTCTTCTCGCTGTTGGCCCTGCTGTTGGGATCGCATACCGTCACTCTGCCATACTCATCCAGACCGGTCAGGACGATAAAATGCCCCGTCGTAGTGAAATCGCCGGGCCGCATCGCGCATATGATGGGACTGCCCCACTGCAGCCGCGCCAGAATGTGATCTGCGTCAAATACGACGCTGTCCACTGTCAGGCCCATATCCTCCGCTCCCATTTTCATCAGATCCCAGGCCGTACCGGCTCCTTTCACATAATACCCCTCCTGCTCCGCGTACCTTGCCACGGCAAGCGGGTCCCACTGGGTTTCGCCGCTGAGTCCACACCACACCATGGACAGGCAGGTGGGACCGCATCCCGTGACAGCCATAAAATCGCTGCCGTAGGTCTCATAGCCCCAGCGCTGGTCCCACTGAAGAAACAGCGGAATGGTGCCCTGCTCCACCTCGCCGGACAGATCGATCTCAGGATGTACATCCTTGTTCTGGAAATATCCCAGCACAAACTGCTCTGTCTCCGGATTCATCTCCATCAGTGTCAGCAGACTGTCCGGATATTCCTGCTGCGCCTCTGTATCCGCCGATTCCATGATCCGTGTATCGCTTGGACTGTTGGCCTGTCCGGCCAAAACCCAGCGTTCCGTCTTATCATACAACAATAAAGCTGCTATTCCCATTCCCACTGCAACCATAATCACACAGATGCGGCATACGCTCCTGATAAACCGTCTGCGTCTTCTCCTTTCCGTCTCTCTCCTGTGTCTTCTCTGCTGCTCTGTATTCATTCCAGACTCTCCTCCTTAAATCTGTTATGAGTATAACAAAAGGAGAAAAATTGTTCTTCAAAAATAACTTGTAAAATTCTTGCGATTTCATTACAAAGGATTTTAAGAAAATATTTACCGCAGTTTTGAATTTTACGATTAGTAAAATGTTGAAATTCTGCATTTTATTTTTTCCTGCTGGTATATATTGCTATTTTTCTTTCTATTCAGAGGCGATAAAATAAATGAGATAACTGTTAAATTTATTAGAGAAAATCAGGAGTTTACAGATGAGTCTCGGCGAAAAACTGTATCGTCTGCGCACAGAACGCGGAATTTTTTTGAAGGAATTGGCCGCCTATCTTCATATGTCAATAAGCGCTGTTTCCAGTTATGAAAATGATGTCCATTTGCCGGATCTTAAAACGCTGGGTATGCTGGCAGAATACTTTAATGTGTCGGTGGATTATCTGCTGGATCGAACAGAATACAAAGCGCCCATAGAGAGCATAGGCAGAGAGCTGATAGGGCAATACCCCATTTCCGACTTTGTGAATACGGTCATTGAACTGTCGCCGGAACGTCAACAGGAGCTAATCAACTATATCGACCTGCTGAAACAGTCCGACGAGTCATAGAATCAACAGAATAATTGAGAATGAGGCGGCCGTCTTGCCAGACTGCCGCCTTATCACTATCCCAGTTTCTTACTCATAAACAACACCAAATCGTCATCATTGCAGTAATTCTCGTAGGGCGCCGCCACCTGCTCTCCATACCATGCGCCGCTGCCGTCAGGGATATACCCCCTTTTCACATACATGCGCTGAGCGCTGCCGTAGCCGCTGTGCAATCCCACTCCCAGCCACACCGTGTCCGCATATTCTCCGGCAATCCGCTCCGCCACATCCATCAGAACGGAGCCGATTCCCCGGCATCGGAACTTCTCCAGCACGCCAAAATCTACGATCTCCGGCCATCCTCTGCCCGCAAAAGCACCGCCCAGTCCCTCTCTGTACACATTGATATACCCGGCCACCTGCCCCTGATACTCTGCCACCAGACTGATGCAAAGCCCTTTCCCTGCATGCGCCAGACGCATCTCGTATTTTTCCACCGTCTGATGCCATCCCTGGGCAATCTCTTCGTCACAAATGATCTTTGCGTCCGTCTGTTCCATGGAACGTACCAGAATATCCTTTTCCTGATAATAAATCATAACATTCCTCCTTCTCCGCCTGTCGGCAGACGCCTATCTGCCCGGCTATAAATGCATACCCCTGTCACATTAATCCCACTGTCCCGGAAAATACTGTTTTTTCAGCGGTGGGAACTGCTTGGACAGTTCCTCCACCTCCTCAGCCGGAAGATCATTAAATACCTTGGATTCATGAAAACTTCCTCCAAAGGCTTTCAGCGCTCCCGGTGTCAGTTCATATCCCATAAAAGCATCATAATTCTCACCGTACGCAGTAGTGATCCCCAACTTGTCGCAGGTGACGAAACCCCTCTTGGGATAATACCCCGGCTCTCCAAAGATCACAATGCCCGGATAACCGGCCTCTCTGGCCAGAGCTGTAGTCTCCGCAAGTAACATTTCTCCCACGCCCATTCCCTGCCAGTCCGGGTCCACACACAGAGGACCGAAATCCAGTATCTCCAGTGTTTCCTCCCCTTTTTTCAGCCAGGCCCTACAGTACATGATACAGCCGATGACCTTGCCATCCTTCACCGCAATCCGGGAGATTTCCGGCATATAGTCCTGAGACTTACGCATCTTGTGTACCAGCAGATGTTCGTCACAGCCCCTGTGATGATTGTTCCAGAAAGCCCGCATGGTCATCTCCTCCGTGGCATGGTAATCGCTCTCCGTCTCCTGCCTAATCTCGATATCCTCCCTCTTCAGCTGCGGCTTTTTATTGTACAGTATCCCCAGGTCCAGTCGCACCTCCTTGCGCTCCAGGTCCCCGTTCTGGTAGCAGCAGGAGTCAAAGCCAATCAGAGTGAAACCCTCCTGCAGGTAGAACGCAATAGCCCCCACATTACAGGACTGGGTCTCCAGAATCAGCGCCCGCCGTCTCTCCCGCCGGACCTGCTCTTTCGCCAGTGCCATCAGTGCGTGGGCGATACCCTGTCTGCGGTAATCCTCGTGTACCCACATTTCTGTCACCATCAGGCGATTGGACCACTCCTCGGGACAGGTCTCAATACAGGCAATCATCTCGCCGTCCTTTACCACACCCCAGGCGTAAGCCTTCTCCCAATGCTCCTGGTACAGTTTATCCGGGAAATCATACTCCTCCGGGGTATGACTAACCGGCTCTGCAAAGGGCTTTTTCTCCAAAGTAACCTGAAAACCATCTGCCGTCTGTCTCACCGCCACATCATAATATTCTGTGGTGGTATAACGCATGGGAATGGGTGTGCCCTGCCATTTTTCCTTGGGCAGGGGTACGATCTCATATGCAATTTTTTCTGTTTTCTGTATACTCATTTTTTCTCTCCAATCTTTTTTAATTCTTGTAGGCACTCTCCACAATTCTTCTTGTCAAGCTGTAAGTATAGGGTTCAAAATACTTTGTCCAGAATCCCCGGGCGGTGGGATTGATGCTTTCATAGTCCACCCCCAGTTTCGTATATCCTTCCGCTCTCAGAGTCCTTATGACATGGTTTAACAGATGCTGCATGATCCCCTGACCGCGATATGCGGGCACACAGTAGGCCCCGCAGATATTCTGCATCTCCGCATCCTCTGTGGCAAAATTCTCTCCGTCATCCGTAATCTCCAGATAGGCAACCAGTTCTTCCCCCTTCCACGCCGTGAATACCCGCACACTGCCACTTTCCTTTCGCCTCTGCCAGCTTTCAATATCCTCATCACTCATCTTGATAAAACAGGGACTCTTTCCCAAGTGTTCCCCCAGACAGGCACGCAATTTTCTTATCTCTGAGAAATCTGTCTGTCCACTTTCCCTACAGGCGATTGTTTCATCTGCTCTGCCTGGCATGTGAATTTCCTCCAGTGCCCTGACAGCGTCCATACACCGCATTCCAAAGCCATAGGTAAACAATCCTGACACCGCCGCAGAGTCATGGGCATACAGGGCGATCGTATGGTAAGCAATCTCCCTTTGCACCAGTTTCTCCGCCAGAGTCTGGTACATTCTGCAATAGATGTCCTCTCTATTCTCTTTGATTGCCCCATGGGCATGTACTGGCGTAAAAATTCCTTGTGCCGTAGAGCCAAATTCATTCTCCCACGGCCCAATATAAGTCCAGAATCCCAACAGCCTGTCATCTTCCACAGCCGCCACACCCAAACTATTTTGGGCCAGTTCCTGCAGTCCGGGCAATTCCCTTACCTCCGGCAGACAGCTTACATGCTCCCTTTCCTCCCGGTAATTATCCTTTGCAAGCAGCTCTGCTGCCGCTGCATATTCCACTGTTAAATCCACAATTTTCATTCTCTTTCTCCCTTTCGATATGTCTTCTGCCTGTCCGGCATGAAGAGCCTTTTAGCAAATACCGGGAGGATGTTTTATGCACAATAAAAGCCGCAGCAATCTGCCGCGGCTTAAAGTTCTAACTCTCGTCCGCCCACTTCAGTGAGCGTTCAAATCAGAATCTTAATGATGATAAAATCCCCGAGGTAATCGCATCTTGTATACTGCTATAAAATTGTTTTCCGTTTCGTATCGTACCTGACATATGCCATTACCTCCTTTATTAATTTGTTATACCGATTTTATCACGATATGGTTTATCCTGCAAGCATTATTTTTGTGGATAACAGGCATTATCCCTGGATTGCCTTTTATCCTCTTGCTGCTCACAGGCGGCTCTATATCGGCCATTCCTGTGATATTCTCGGCAGGCTGCGCAGTCCCCATGACGGAGGCATTTTATCCGTTTGCAGGGACAATTCTGCAGCACACTATACCTCATAATCCATGCAGCTCCTGACTGCCGTATAGGGCCTTACCTTCCCGTCCGCCACAGCCACATGCTCCGGGTGAACCGCATAGCCCTTCAACGCCGCCTCGTCCACAAAGGCGGAGTCCAGCATCAAATCCACATTGGAGCTGGGCAGTCCCTCCGTATACACCTTGATCTCCAGCAGCCCCGGAATCCTGCCGGCCAATCCCTCCAATCCGGCTTTGATCCCGGCCTTTACCGCCGTCTTCTCCTCCGCTGACAACTCCTCTTTTAACGTCCATAATATAATATGCTTTACCATAAATCTCCCTATCCTTTCCGCCGGGAACCTATGACACCCGGCATTTCATACATTTCTCCCTCTGATTTACTCGCCCATCTCCGCCAGTTCTGTCTCCGTCTCCAGCATGCGTTCCAGCAGACTCTCCTGGTTCTGCTCCTCCGCGTCTATGGCCTCTTGGAGTTCCACCAGCTTAGTGTAGTCGCTGGCCAGAGCTGGGTCCGCAAGCTGCAGCTGCAGCTCCGCAAGCCTGCCCTCACTCTCCGACAGCAGGCGTTCATATTTCTCCAACTGGCTTTTCAGGCGGGAGCGAATCTTTCCCGGATTATAATATGTCTTTTTGTCAAACACATCCGTCAAAGTTGGCTCGGTCTTCGCCCTATCGGCAGTGTTGTCCGCTGATCCATTTCCGACTTGTACACCGCTGCCAGCCGATGCTCCCGCTCCGGTCCCCCGGGCCTCTCCTGCTCCCGTTTTCCCGGCAGGACGAGCTGCGGCTATGCCGCCCACCAATCCCGCCGCCTCCTTTTGTTTCCGCTCCAGGTATTCCTCATAGCCCATCTTATACTGCGTCACACCGTCCGCAGAAAATTCCAGTATCCCTGTGGCTATACGGCTGATAAAGTACCGGTCATGGGACACAAACAGTACCGTGCCGGCATACTCCCTCAGCATCTGCTCCAGAGCCTCCTTGCCGACAATATCCATGTGGTTGGTAGGCTCGTCCAAAATCAACAGATTTGGCCTGGTCTGCAACATTTTACACAGAGACAGCCGCACCTTCTCACCGCCGGAGAGCTGCCCCATAAGTTTCATCACATCCTCCCCGGAAAACAGAAATCCCCCCAGAGCGCTGCGCACCTCCTCCCGCACGTAGCGGGGATACTCCTCCCAGAAATTGTCCAGCACCGTCTGCTGCGGGTCTGCGTCATCCAACACCGCCTTCTGCTGGTCAAAGTAGCCCCACTCCACATTCTGTCCGAATTTGTACTCACCGCCCAGAGCAGGCAGTTCCCCGATCAGGGTTCTCAGCAGCGTGGATTTTCCCTTGCCGTTCTCTCCGATAATGGCAAGGCGCTCCTTTTTTTGCAGTAGAAAACTCACCTTTTCCAGCTCATGGTCATATCCGATGGACAAATCTCTGGCCTGCACCACATTGGTGTAGCTCTCTATCCGCGGCTCATACTTGGCGTGAAATGCCTTGGTGTCAAACCGTCTGGGTTTCTCAATCTTGACCATATGCTCAATCACCATGCGCTTAGAGCGGGTGGCCGCCACTTTGCTGGGCGTATTTTTCCATTTTTCGATCCATTCCGTCAGTCTCTGTATCTCCTTCTGCTGCTCCTCATAGTCCTTTTCCTGCTTGGCCAGGTTTTCCTCCTTTTGCCTCATAAAGGCGGAGTAATTGCCTGCGTAGCGCTTGATTTTGTGATATTCAATCTCGTAAGTCACATCAATCACCTTGTCCAGAAACATTCTGTCATGAGACACGATGATCACCGCCTTATCATAGGTTTTCAGATAGCCCTCCAGCCATTCGATGGTGGGCAGGTCTAAATGGTTGGTAGGCTCGTCCAGTAGCATAATATCCGGCCTCCCCAGCAGCAGCTTGATAAATGCCACCTTGGTCTGCTGTCCCCCCGAAAAGCTGCCTATCGGACGGCTCATATCCTCCAGCGCAAAGCCAAACCGCTGAAACATGATCTCCATATCCTGTCTCCAGGAATACCCCCTCAGAGCCTCCATCTTTCGCTGTAGTTTGTCATACTCTCCGAGGAGCTGCCTGTCGTCAGACTCCTTCATCGCCTCCTCCAGCTCGTTCATTCGCTTTTCGCAAGCAAAGACCGGCGCAAAGACCTTCTTGATCTCCTCTTCCACCGAGATCTCCTTATCCTCGAAATTCACCTGGCGCAGAAAACCGATCTCCTGCTTTCCCGCCATGGTAATGCCGCATTCCTCGTCGCTGTCCAGGTTGTTCATCTGGATATCTCCCACGATCAACTTCAAAAGCGTAGTCTTGCCGCAGCCGTTGCGACCCACGATGGCAATTTTCTCCCTGTCGTGTACCTCAAAATTTACATCCTCCAATATGGTGTCCGCCCCGTATTGCACCAGGGCATGCCTTATCTGATATCTCATAATTACAGTCTGAATCCTTTCTTTCCAATCACTCTTCACTGCCGCAGATATACTGAGGCTTTATCAGATTTCCCAGCTCTTCATAGGAAAAACCCAGTCCCTGGCCCCCCTCTGAATACGGAGCCAGTTCATAGGCGTCAAACAGCACCTTAAGTCCCTCCGTATCCAGATACCATTTTATCGCCTCATCGGCGGACTCCTGCGGGTAAAACTGCTGATTTACCGTCTCCTCATACCCCTGCCAGAGACGGGAATTCCCATCCTGATCCATATATTCCTCTGACGACAGCTGTTCCAGTACCAAATCATATATCCGGTCATAATCCGTGACCACATCCGCCAGTCTCAGCCTCTGCCCCGACAGGGGATCAAAACACACGCCGCGACTGTAGTAGTTGGGATGGAGACCTCCCGCCCACGCATAGTCCTCCATGAACAGACTGATCACCGCCTCGTCTGAACGCAAAACCGTGATTTCTCTGGAATAGGAAAAAGGCAGTATCTGTGTCTTCGCCAATAAATCCCATTTCTCTATACCCTCCTCGACTATTTCTATCCCTCTCTCGTACATCGAACCCACATAGCCGGCGTTCTCCGCGTTAAACACTTCCAATACCCGCTCCAGCTCCTCGTATCCCTCAGAGAGCAGACGGACCTCGTCATAGGGACACTCCAGAATCGTCTGACCCAGTTCCTGATTCCAGAGAGAATAATCGCGATTGCTCCAAAGCTCTATATCAATACATCTCTTGTCCTCCTGTGCGCCGCAGCCGCCCAATGTCAGGCACAGAGCCAGCAGCACGGTACATATCCCTGATTTTTTTCCCATATTGTCCGGTCTCCCCATGTTCCTGAACATTTCGCAGCCAATCACATTATACTAGGCTTTGCTCAATATATCTACATTTTTTTCAGAAAACCTCGCATAAAAGATTCTGCCGGGCGTTTTTCCGAGCCTGGTTGACATATATGTCACAGAACTATATAATGGAAAAAAAATGTAAGGGAGGCTATCTCAATGAATGAGGACATAGAACTGTACTACGAAAAACTCAAAAGATACTGTGATTCCGAAGACAGGCTGACACAATATCCGTCTAAGAAACCCATGAGAATTCTGGCATTGATCCGAATTGTACAGAAGTTTGACGCCACGAGGAAGTACACGGAAAAAGAGGTAAACCAGATTATAAGAGATTCCATCACATTCAGTGATATTGAGCTGATCCGCCGGGAAATGTTTCAATATCGGTTGATTGGAAGGCTTAAGGATGGCTCCGAATACTGGGTGGAACCCAATTGGCGAACAGAATATGCGGAATACCTCTGAATACGGAGGGCAGAAAAAAATCGCTGAACACCTTAAATACCGGAGTTTCAGCGATTTCCTCATTTTCATGCTGGTGGTGGGACTTGAACCCGTCAATATATTTGCCATAAGCATTGAAAACATGAATCTTTTTAATTTATATGACAAATTTCATGACAAATTTTTCAGAGTAGTTGCACCAGTGCAACTACTCCTTTTTCAGGAGACCTGCTGCCAGCAGATTATACATTTGCGTATTCTGTGCCGCGGTGCCGACGTAGGCAGAGATATTGTTGGCCTTGGCAATCAGTTTACGGTGCGCATAGCTGGCGTCCAGGCCCAGCGCTGTCATAGCGGCGGACAAGGTGGTCTTGGGGCCTGTGTAGGCCGGGTAATAGCCGGAGACGGGCTGATTGTTGCCTGCTGCGATTAACTCGCCTGTTTGGAGCTGCTGGGGGCCTTCCTGGGCAGCCTTGAGGTGCAACTCCGCCGTCAGAAAGTCCACAATACCCTGCGCCGTCCTCTCGGCGTGTGTCGCCGACAGGATGATTGGTGTGTCCGTTTTGGAATCCATAAATCCGTTCTCGATCAGCAGGGCGGGCATGGTGGTCTTGCGGATCACATAATACCCATGATAATTTATCTTGTTGTATCTGTTGCCAAACAGGCCCGTCCGGGCGGTGACGGCATTGTACAGTCGCTGCGCCTGCAGCGGCCTGACGGCAGCGCTGGAACAGTAATATACCACCGTCCCGCCGCCGGTACCGCCTTTAATGCCAGCATTATGATGGATTGATATGTATATGTCCGCAGCGGCGGCATTGGCCGTCTTTACACGGGATGTCAGGGAGATGTCCCTGGCGCCGGTGGTGTCGTCCACCCTGATCACGGTGCAATCAAAAGATGCCATCAGCTCCTGCACCCGATCTGCAATCCGGTCATTTAGCCACCACTCCCGGGTCTCTGCCAGGTCTATGGCTTTCAGGCAGCGCTTTCCCAGCGTGTGCAGGCCGTGTCCTGCGTCCAGGGCAATGATAGGTCGTTTACTCATTGTTATCCTCCTCCGGCTCCGCTGCATCATCCTGACCTAAAATAGCCGCCTTGATTTCCGTCTGTTCCCGGATATATCGCACCAGCGGGAGCAGGAAGGGCGGCATTGTCACTCCTATGTCTATCATGTTCTCCAGGATGGATATGATCTCGTTTACCACAAGCCAGACGGCCACCACCGTACCTACAATAAACGGGATGGTGATTTCTATGCCGGCACATTCCACAGCGTAATTGATGAGGATATCCACCCAGGCCCCCACCACGATCAGCAGCCATTGGCACACCTTTTTGGTGATACCTCTGATGCTCTTGTAGCTGCTGATTCCGTCATTGCGGTACTTGGCCGCGGCCAGTCCCGTGCCATAGTCGATCAGGTTGCACCCCAGCAGCAGAAACACCGGCACGGCCAGAATCCCCAGCCAGCCCATCAGCGCCGATACCACGGCAATTACAGTTACTTTGATTTTGTCCATTTTTTTTCCTCGCTTTCTTTTTTTATACTAAAAACCGCACCCTCTGAGGGTACGGCCTTAGTTTCGATTATTCTGTTTCCTGGATCGTGTAGGTGATCTTCATGGTCTGCGCCGCTGTTTTTGTTATCGGCGATGACAGGTTATTGATAGTCATGAGAGTGTTGGCCATGATATTCACGGTGGCGTAATCGTATTGGACGTTGCCTTTCTTCATCCATAAAAAAATATTGGGGGCGATTCTTTCGATGCTTTTAAATTCGATACCATATCCATTATTCCATATGAAAATAGGATGATATTTTATCTCCAATGTTTCAGGATTAATGCAGAAAATCTTATTGTAACCATTTGAATTGCCTATATAAATATATCCGTTAATTACTATAAACTTGAACTGCGTATAATATTCAGGTTCCGGATCTTTTACCAGCGTTATATCATTGTTGTCCAAATTTATCCTGTAAATATAGCCTTCCCCTTTGGGACCACCCCCGAACAAAAAACAATAACAGCCTGTGAAACAGATTCTTTGATTTTCGATTTTTAAATTGTATAGCGTTGTGTTAATAACGGATATGATATCTGATGACATATCTGTTTTTTTGATCCGCCATATATCGCATGAGCCTCCAGGGGGTATAGTTACCTCTTTGTAGATATATAAATAGTTATCTGTCATTTCGTTAAAAACGCTATTAGTCCCGACATATGTGGCAAATTCGTCCGGTACTGTTAGTTCGATCTCCTCTTCTATATATTGGTTATAGTAGTCATAAAATGGGCTAATCTGGTTCAGCGGGAATTTTTTCTTTTTTAAAATTAATTTTTTATTATTGCTCAGATGTCTGTCTGTATACGATGGGTGATACTGCGTATTGTATCTGTCGGTTGAATAATAAATTACATTATGGGTAACATCAACGAATGCAGACATCGTTGATGAATCCTCGGTATTTATCGCTATTTGACCTAATTCGATAAAAGGGGACTCGGATATATTTGGTTCCGTGGTTGGATTCCAATCCTTGAATCCACAGCCGCATATCCCGCCCTTGTACGTTGTTAGCGCAAGAGCGCTTATCTGTCCATTGGCCTGATTGGTTGTAAAATCCCAGACATGTTTATAGCTCCCATCCTCCTGCAGGCCGCTTTCGCCCTCATTATATGATCCGCGGTATGAATCCATCCCGCTGTATGTATCATAGCTGGCTTTGCCCGTTAGGGGATTGTTCAGTGGAAAGGTTACATTTTCCACATTTTCTTCTAATGTGTTCTGAAACGCGAAAATGCCGCCCAATAGATGATTCATTATGGATGCATTGTTCGTTTTCCGGCTTTCATTATTTGCGTTTACTGTAGTCTGGTACTGGGCATTTTTCGTGTTTGCAAAACTATATTTTCCAAGCCACGGCGTCAGACAGTATTTCAGGCCGTTGGTGATCATGTTGTCATGCTCCACCCTTTGTGTTTCCCCGGTCACTGTGTTTTTCAGTTCAATTATTGCATGTCCTTTGATCATTTTTATTCTGCCTCCTGATTAATATTGAGTTGTTCTTCTGTTATTGGTGTAGGGGTTGCCTGGAATCCTGTTATGGGCAGCATAGGCAAATTGAAAGCAGCAATACGCTCTGTGATGCCTCTGCCCGACCCGGTGGTATCCCGCAGGCTGTTGGCGGCCGTGAATCCGGCTATCTGCAGCATGGGCAGCTCCATGGCCGTGACGTACTCCGCAATGTTGATAGTACCGTTCCACTCTTCCGTTCCAGCCAGTCCCTGGGCGTACAAGGCGGCCCTTATGGTGTTTTTGGCAATATAGGCCACCGGCGGCGCTGTGTCAATAGGCTGCTCCGTATATTTACCTGTGGCTATGTATTGTTCAAATGAGGCGATCTTTGCGGCCTGCTGCCGGGTGTCACTCTCAAAGAACTCGGTGCAGGCTTTCAAGGATAGGGTGTGGCGGGTGTCCTTTTCTGCGGCCAGATTGTTACTCAGCGTCACGATGTGGTCTCCCCGGGAAACATACTGGCGCACCGTATCATCCGGCATTAGTACCTCGTCCAGGTAGTACTTGATCGTCACATACCCGTCTTTGTCTGTGGTAAATGGTATTGTTGCGATAAAGACGGGATGCGCATTGGCTGTAGCTGCATAGTTAATGGAGATGATCTCTTTCTCCTGATCCTTGATGGTATATGCTGATATGTTCGTGTACGTGTGGACGATTACATCCTTTGCGCTGACCTTTTCTTCCAGCTCCGCCATCCGTTTGGACTGCCTATCCCCGGACGCCTTAAGCCTTGGATTGTCCCCTGCCCCTTTTATTTTTTCTGATCCGTGATACGTCCAGTCATAGCTTGTGATATATGTATCTGCATCCTCTCCAGTAATGCCTATTCTGTCTCCCAGTTCCAGGGCGGCATCGCTGGTAACTATCGTAAATTCGGCTGGAACATATCTAATCTGCTTTATTGTCTCAAACAACGTCTGCAGCATAGCGTTTTTTGTTTCTGGCAATCCTCTCACAATGGGAATATCGCCCAGATCAAGTATAAGTCCGTCTGCAATCGTATCATCCACATATTCATATGGTGCATAATTTTCTTGGGCAATGAAACGGGCCTGAAGACCTTTGTAGTATGTCACATAGTCCGCCAGTACAGTACTGCCTTTTGCCCTTTTACTCACCGGCATTTCCATACAGTTTTTCAGGGCGTAGGCCCTTAGTTCCAATTTGTCTTCGGCATTTATTGTAGCAAAGGTCCCGGTCATCATTCCCAGGTATGCTGCCAAATCTCTGTATGTTTCTGTAGTATCCGCGGTGACAGAATAAATCTGCTGCCCGTTGGGCAGTGCCGCTATTTCCTCTTCTGTTTGTGCCAGATTCACGCCGCATTTTTCCGCCAGCACGGCAAGGAGTTCAAAGGGAGTGCCCACCATATCGGTTATAATATCAATGTCCAGATTTCCCATGCTGTCTACTGCCTTTATAGTAGTCAGCCTTTGGGACCTATCAGCTGATGCAATGTAAAACCTGCCTATATTCACATCCTCTATGGTATCATCCTGTAGGTGTCGGTGTTCTTGAAAAGATATATGGCCGCCCATGAGGGTGTATCTGTCAAACGGCCTTTTCAGCGTAACATTTAACTCTCCCTGGTATACTGCCCCGATTTCAAAGCTGCTGCCGTTCACACATTTATTGTTCTTTGTAAGAGAACCGGGGATGATGTCGGCATCCTCCAACTCATATATTTCTCCGGTCAAGGTTTCTATCTGCCCTGATATACTGCTGCGCACAACGCTGGTGGTATACATTGCATTAAAATATTTTTCTGATTGTTTCAGCATTCCGGCCCTCCTACAGCTCCTCCAGGTTAAAAGACATGCCCCAGACGGACAGCCCGTGCTTATAATATTTTTTAGGCGTACTCACGTCTGACAGTTTCATTTTCGCGGTTGTTTTGACACCCTTTTTATAAAATACAACCGTGCATACGGTGGTAAGAACGGCGTGCAGATCATTCAGCTGCTCCTCAGTCATGCCGTTATAGCTAACGGATATGGCGGCAACATTCTCCCTGATAATCTCCACTGTTTTTTCTCCGTTTTCCCCTTCGTATTCGTTTGTCACGGCGCTGTACTTGACGTCATAACTTCCTTCCGGCGTGGGGAAATCCACACCGTTGATTACGAGCAGACTATGCATACGCACGCCCTCCTGATCTCCTGACTGTCCTTTCCTTGGCATTTACAATGATTTCATCTATATTTTCATTGCCTATATATACGGGGATGATAATGTCTCCCACGGCGGATGCATCTTTGCCGATAATAGACGTTATTCTCTCAATGAAGGACTCCATTGTTGCCGATATTGCCCCAATCATAGTTTCGATGATCTGTGCATTGTTCATAACCAGCGTTTTATTCCCATAGTTGCCGATAATCTCCGGCTCATGCTCATTGGTTGAGATCAGCGTTCCGGCTCCCACCAGGCCGCCTGTATACAGCTTGGGAATTGGATTAATATTTATGCCCTTCCCACCTAATCCCGGTACCCAATCGGGAATTTTGATCTTATTCAGTCCACCGATAAAGCCGTTGATCAGGTCGATAATTGCGTTAATCGGGATTTTTACAATATTTATGATTCCGCCAAATATGTTGGAAACAATATCCACAATGCCTTGAAATGCCATCTTGAAATCGCCGGTGAATATGCCTTTAAGGAAAGTTGTAATGCCCTTGAATATGCCGATGATATTGTCTATGACGGGTTTTGCTCCCTCCAACATTCCTTTCAGTGTCACACTAAAAATGGTTCCTACTGCTTTTACCACTTCAATTAATGGTTTCAGCGCGGTTGTGAGTAATACTGAAACCACCTCAATCAGAGGTTGTATTGCTTCGGACACGATTTCTAGAATCGGATCAACTAGGTCTACAAACAACTGAATAATTGGCTGCAGCAACTCAATGAGCAGACTGAGTAATGGTGTTATTGCATTTAAAACTGTCACTATCAAAGGCGCCAGAGATTGTACAATCTGTATCAATGGCGGAAGTAGAGTTGACAGCAAAGAGGTAAATACGGGCAAGATAGCCTCCGCAATCTGGGATAGCACTGGAAGTAACTGATTTATCAAATCCAATATTATTGGTAACAGCGTTTGTGCCAAATCCATTATAACCGGCAAAATCATGCCTGCCATATCTGCCAATATCGGAGCCAAGGCCCCTATTGATTCTTGTATCAATGGCATATTTTCCACTATAAGGTCTGCGAATTGCTGTATAATTGGTATTACTGCCGTTCCCAGATTGGTCCCGATCATAGCAAACGACTGCTTAATATCATCTATGGTATCTCCAAGGGTTACGCCTGCCTTTACTGCATCATCTGACATCACAAGGCCCAAGTCATGCGCTCTTTGTGTCAGATCGTCCATTGCCTCCGACCCTTGGTTTAGCATTGGCATCATTTCTATTCCGGCTTTACCGAAGAGTTCCGTTGCCAGTCTGGCTTTTTCGGTACCGTTTTCCATGTCTGCCAATGCATGCATGGTCTCATTCAATATGGTTTCCTGATCTTTCAGGCTCCCATCCGCATTGTAAATGGATATTCCTAATTTGTCAAAATTCTCTTGGGCCGATTTTGTTCCACTAGCAGCGGCATCCATCTGTGCAACCAGCGTTTTCATTCCGGTTGATAATTTATCAACATCCATACCATTCTGGCCCATCACATAAGCCCACTCCTGATATGCCTCCGCTGATATGCCTATTTTTTGTGACATCTTATCTATTTCGTCTGCTGTGCTTGCTGCATCTGTTGCCAACCCAAATATAGCTGTCCCTGCGGTGGCTGTCGCAGTAACTATAGCAGTTCCCCATTTTGCAACGGTTTTAACGCCATTTCCGAACTTTGTAGCAATGCTCTCCGCGTTTTTTTCAGTTTTTTGCATGCTTTTATCGGCATCATCTGTATTTACAAAAATGGAACCAACTAGTTTGAAAATTTCCATCAAATCACCCTATTATATCCTTTACTCCAACTAAAATTTCCGCCGCCGTTCTGTTATCTGTTACGGGCCTGTTCTCGTCCAGATTTCTTTTAAATTCTTCAAATTCCATAACAAATTGATAGCCTATTGCCCATCTCAAAAAAATTCTTTCTTCATATTCAGCATTCAGTGCATAGTTGATAATCTCATAACCATCTAAAAACGGCATGAGGAAAATGTCTCTCGCATTTCCCCCATACCGTTTATAAATCAAATCTGTCATTTTATATAACTCTGGCTCAATCTGAATGCTGATCCTAAAAAATTTACAATATCATTTTCCTCGCATATCTTTTTGATATCAGCTATAGTTGTTTCCAGAGACTGATTCGCGATCTCTTCCGCCTTTTTTTCACTGATTCCCGCCAACAATTCATAAAAATCTTTTTCAATTCCTGCATCGCAACATGTATATAAGATATCCATGATTACGTCTATTCCCACCTTTTCGGTGTCAGCGCCTTTCTTTTTCCCTTCCATATAAGCTTTTTTTATGCTCTCTACCAAATTTGCATTTTTCACGAGCCTTGCCGTCTTAAATACATCTGCTGTATTGATTTTCCGCATATTTTTTCCCTCCGTTATTCCATGTCACTGCTCTGCACGGGTTGGGGTGCCTTGGATTTAGGGTAGAAAATTCTAAACGGCGGCGCGTCCAGACTCTCTTGCTGGTAATGGCCGTAAAATGTCACGGGAATTGTTGCCTCCGCCTTGTCCTGGACGGTAATCTTAAGTCCATCGGTGCTGAGTGCATTAAACACCTGGATTATTACCGGCTTATCCGATCCGCTCAGCTTACCGATCCATGTTACGTTATCCACATAATCTGCCAGATCAATATCCGGCTTGCCCTCGATCACATCGTATGTCGTATCAGATGCAGTATCTATCTGCGCAGCGCAGAGAGCAGCCTGTATGGATTCTGTTGTTGTCTCTAATATGGTTGCCTTGATATATACTTCCCATGAATCAACCACCTCAAGCCCCGCAGCCCTTCCTTTAACTCCGTCCACCTCAATCTGCCTGATTGACGGAACGGCGGAAAATTCGCCGCCGCCCTTTGTGGCGCCGATCAACTTGCCTGCTGCCACTGCGGTGTCAAAGGTATCATTGTCCGTGCCTCCCGGTTCATAGGTGAAATTCTTGAAAAAAGCGCCTGCATCCATCAACAGGCGCTCCGGTGTATTTTTGGTAAATCCCGAAAAAGCTTTCTTTCCCATCTACTCATCCTCCCTTTCGTAGACATACATTTCAAATTGTTCTCTTACCCTTTTAATTTCTTTATCCGGATCCGGCACATTCTGCCGCGGCCCCTTGAAAATACGTATCAGATACTTGTCGGTCAAATGGTTGCACCGGTGCAACTTCTGTTCCAGCTTATCCATCAAACTCTCCGCCCTAGAGTAATGCCTGTGTCGGTCCCATACGTTGACTTCCAGGCTATATATCTGTTTTTCGTCCGTTTCGCTTATCCTTCTGGCGCTAAACACTTTGTATGGATATTCTGTATCCTTCAAAGCCTCTTCACAAAAGGCTCCCGTCAATCGTTCCAGCTCCTTGTTCAGGTCTGCGCTCATTCTTCTCCATTCCCTTCGTAGTCGTCATCACTTATCATTGACAGGGCCTGTGCCTCATCCTCCAGGGCAGACAGGTACTGGCTCTCCGTTTTGATAATATCGGAAATATTGTCCTCAACTGCACTTGACAAGAGGCCCAATTTCGCCGTTTTGCTGCTCCCCAGCTCCTGGAAACCACCATAAAACGCATTGGGCTTTATGCCTACCTGCAGACTTGGGTAGTCTTCATACTTATGCTTTACCCAATACTGTGTAAACTTCCCCACCCTGCCTTTTGTGCGTTTGAAATGGTTGTAAAATGCCGTTCTGAATCGTTTGCATACCAGTTTCCCAACATCCCGCAAGGCCGCCCGACACAACTCCTTCATGGTGTAACTTACTCGATCCACACTGGAAACAAATTCTACTCCATCCTTATTGATTTTCGTCACCGACGGCGGCACTGACATCCCGAACACCTCCATAACATGTTATTTCCAATTCATTGCCATCTGTGCGGTAAGTTCTCAGGATCTTATACCGTATTCCGGCATGAATTAAGTACTGCTGCCCGCTATACTCCAGATAATCGGGTATGACAAACTTCAATTCCGGCTTTGAACCAGCTGTTTGTGCCTGGTAAAATTCCGTTTGGCTGATGGATTTTTTCTCGGCGAATATTTCCGGCGTCCTGATCTCTTTCTCCACCGGGTCTCTGTATGTATCTCTTTCACTTCCCGATTCAAAATCACTGAAATAGATTATTTCATCATACACAACGTTCACCCACTCTCTTCCCGATATGCTCCCGACATACTCATGGCATCACGCAGCGCCTCATAATTTTTTTTGTATTGATCCCCTTTTTTTTGGTAATCAAACTGAGACTTGACATACAGTTCACAGGCTTTGTTTATGAGGGCGTCATCTTGATCAACATTGACCCCTACCCTGCGCAGATCGCGCAGGGCGGCGTCAATGTTGCTTTGAATTTCTTCATCCAGCAGAGAGTGAGTAATTCTCATGGATTTTCTGATCTCTTCTGCTTTAATCATGGCCGTCTCCTTAGCTGTTGTCGGTCTGATCCGCGGTGGTCTGTTCAGTCACTTCCGGCAGGTTCTCGGCACAGGTCAGTAAGGCGTGTGCCTTACTTGTCAGGATATTGCCATCCATGATGGCATAGCCGCAGTAATCTGTCTTACGCAGCTTGACATGATCCTCGGTCATCATGGATACCTCTTTGTTGATATTCAAATGGTAGCCCTCTTCGGCGTTGGAGATCAAGATTTCCCCATCTGCCATGGAATCGTCTTCCATGCAGGGCATACCCAGCACCTTGAATCCCCCGTTTTCCCGGGGGTCCAGAGAAAAGATAGGGCGCTTGTTGCCATCCTGCACATTGGCGATCACATTCCATATGGTATAACTGTTTGCGTATACCTTCAGGCCAGCGCCGTAGCCCGACTTGATCTTAGAGCGGGCGTTGGTAAAGTTTTCGTATGTCGGTGTCTTCCCCTTGGCATATGTCACAATCTGGGGACGTCCCTCTTCGGCGATCAGGGCTGTCACCGTTCCTATAGGTTCCGGTTTCTGACCGGAAATAGCGCCCTTCCCGTGGGTTGTCCCATATCCTGCTGCCGCCCCCATCTTCCTGGCCATCTTTCTCTCGATATACGGGATAAACTCTTCAATCGCCATTTCTTTTAGTTTCCAGCTGATTGTGATTGCCCTAGACAGCTCACAGCCGTTTAACTGAAATTCTTTAAAGGTTTCCTTCCCGTCCTCGGTGGTGTTATCCTCTTCATACCACTTCGCGTCTGTGGACGACTTTTCCTGGATCATGCTCAATGTCCCATTTACATAGGACTTGCTTACCGCATTGAAATACGGGTACATCTCCCCGGCAAACTCCCAAATGTGTTTCGAGACATTCTTGGGAATCACGATCTGCGTGTTGTCCGTGGTATGCGTATATGCCTCGTTGACCATTTCAAACGTCTTGCGCTCCATATCGGTCAGCTGCTTTCCCATGATGCTCTTGGCCCATGCCTGCTCATACTCCTTCGATGCCCACGCCTGTTCTGCCTCTGGCCGTGCATTCTCCTGGCCCGCATCTAATTTTTCACCGCCATTGTAACCCACCATGCCCTCGTAGGGTTTCGGGTCTTTGTTCAAGGCGTTAAAATTAGCCTGCGCCTGAGCAATGGCATCCCACTGCTCATCCAGATCCGTGATCTCCTGCATTTTTTTCTGAGCCTCTTCTGTCTTGCCCTCGTTGATCAGCTGCTGCGCCTCGTTCATCAGCTGCGCCCTCTTTGTTTCGTACTCTTTTCTTTTCATGCTCTCAATTCTCCTTTCAGTCGCATAAAATCTAATTTTGTTTGTAATAACAGAACATCCGGGGAATTCCCGGATGTTTCTTCCTGATGCATCATTGCCCTAGCTTTTTCCATTTGGGCCTCTGTGGGTAACGTAAACTGTGGACCAGCCACCAGTAAATCCGGCGTTGTGGCATCCTCAAACATTACCTTATCAATCATTCCCCTGTCCAATGCCTGCTGTGCTGTCAACCACGTTTCCTTTTCCATCATGGCTAAAGCCTCGTCCTTGCTTATCCCAGCTTTTGCCACATAAGCACTGCACAGGGCCTCATCCGC
This sequence comes from Lachnospiraceae bacterium, assembly GCA_014804645.1. Taxonomy (GTDB): domain Bacteria; phylum Bacillota; class Clostridia; order Lachnospirales; family Lachnospiraceae; genus Acetatifactor. Next base: position 20,096 of record JAAUZI010000063.1, read on the forward strand.
TGTCCGCAATATCTCCGCCGCTTTCTCCATGGCGTTGTGATTGCCGCTTGCCCCGGATGATACGCAATGTACCATTAACAGAGCGGTGGGGGACATCTCGCAATACGCCGCCATCGCGACTATAGATGCTGCGCTGCAGGCCTCGCCGGTTATGTATATCTTGGTCTCCTCCGCATGGCTGCGCAGCATAGTGTAAATCTCCGACCCAACATCGATCACTCCGCCGGGCGAATTGATGTACACCTCCAGTTCGTCCCCTGGCTGGAATGTGTCAAGGATTTTTTTTAGATCTGCCGGGCAGGTGCTGTCCTCGCCGAACCAGTCATAATACCATTTGTAGTCATTGGGAATCATCACTCCCCTTATATCAAATCTGTGTTTCACTTGTTCCCCCTTCCGCTGTCTTGAGCAGCTGTGTGATCAGTCCCGCCATCATCACGGCGTTGTTCTCATCCATCTTGTTCAAAATTTCTTTTACCAGATTAACCACCTGTGTGTCCAGGCGGCGGATCGGAGCATCCCCGCCCGGCAATGGCGTCATGTTCATGGTTGCCCGCCACTCGTTCGGCGTCATGGCCCCTCGGTCTACCATAGCCTGAAATCCCAGCTTGGTTTGCATGCTGGCACACTGCAAATTGCTCGACTCAAAAACAATCCGGTTCCCAAACCCTCTTTCTTTGCGGGAAAACAGCCGCACGGTATAGGTATCTCCCAGTTGGATAGCCAGCGGTTCTATTTCCGCCTCATAATAGGCGTTCCACTCATCTTCTGTCCAACGGGATTGGATAATTTTCTCATTGGTGTTGAAAAATGAATATATCCTATTAACTGTTTTCTCTGTCTGCAAAGCATTTGGAACATAGTCTTTCGGTTCAATCCTTGTCACATCAGCTTTTGAATCCGTTCCAGCTGCTCCGAATGTTTCGCTCTCAATACTCAAAAAATTATCAACAAAACTTTTGACGTTCTTTTTGATATCCTCTGGACGAAGAGAAGTGTTAAATGTCAAAAGCCAGCGAATTATACCGCTGTTTTTGATCGCTTTGATAATGCCCTGGTCGATTGTCCCAATGACCTCCATCATTGTTGATATCGCTTTTGCTGGGCTTTCTCCGAATATATCCCCCTCGTTGTAATCCTGCCGCAGATGAATAATCTGAGAATACGGAAAAACACCGCTCTTACCGTTCCGATAGTAGAATTTCAGAAACAACTCATTTTCCATGTACGTCGTCTCGCAAGATACACACGGAATTGGATAGAGTTGCAGCGGTTTTCCGTTCTCGTCTCGGATAATCAGGATAAAGGCATTGTTGTTTAGGCATAGTTGGGTTGCCACCTTCTCCTGAAATTGCTGCCCGGTCATATGCGGATTGGGTTCTGAGAGTAGAAAGCGAATATTTGCATCCGGGTTCACTTTTAATCCACCATCTCCGTCCCGGATATGCTTTCCCACCAATTTCCCTATTGCTTTTACTTTGGGCCTTAGGCAGGATCGGATGATGTCGCTGTCATACAGTCTCCGGTTCCATGCATAGTAGTTCTCTCCCCAGGTCGTAACCATCTGCAGGACTTCCTTTTTCTCCTTTTCATTTATTTTGTCTGTTGTTGGCTCTCTTTTTCGGAATAATTTCATTGTGCCTCCTTAAATCATAGATTTATACTCTTCCAGATGGTTCTCCAGCTCCACATAGGCGTCCAGTAATCCGGCTGTCCCGTCTATTCTTCTGGTTCCTTGATTACCTTTGCAGGGCTGGATATTATCATTTTTATCCACGTCTACAGATGTATTTGCCAAGCACCATTTGAGCATCGGATTGTTGTTGTAGACAATCCGCTTTTTCTCTAAATCCGCTCCCAAGGATTTCATTGGGCTGGACAGGGTCTTTTTACCCTGAGATACCGGCTCCATTACCGACTGTCCAAAATGGTTCATCATATCCTCGACAAAGTAAGTTGCGGACCAGGCATCATATCCACATTTAAACAGAAATATGTCCAGCTCATTTTGACATTCCAGATACCAGTCCACCACATATTTGTAATGCACCTTATTTCCCGGGCAAGCGCGACACCATCCCTGCTGTATCCAGATGTCATATGGTATCTTGTCCTCCCTCACTCTGCGTTCGACTAAATCCTCGGGAATCCAATACATCTGCAGAACGTAAACATGGTCATCTCCAGGAACCATAAATATTATGGTTGCATTGGTCAAATCTGTCGTACTGGATAAATCACATCCGCCAATCCCATATCTGGGCTTAAGCTGCTGTACATTAAATGTGGCCAAATTATTTAGCTGCTCAAATGTTAGCCAGGACTCAGAGGATGTTTCTCGAATATTGAATTCCTTGCATACAAGATTTTTGACCAGGACATTGTTATTTATGGCTTTTGCCACCTTGGCCTCCAGGGCCTTTTTGTTCTTTATCGTCCCCAGCCCCGGATTGGCTTTCGGCCAACAGGTCGGATCGGTCCACTCCTTTCTACTGTCCAACTCATATATAAAGGCTACAAGGTGTTCATCCTTGTAGCCGTTGGGATCAAAATATCCGTTTATAATCCGTTCTGCCTCCTCGTATTTTGCATCGTAGATGTCCTCCCTGATCGTTCCCGCTGTGGATGTCATCAGAATCAACGGCTGTTCCCTGGCCGTCACACCATCAGCTATAATGTCATAAAGACCTTTTCCATTCTTCCACTGGTGAAACTCATCCATTAGCCCGCAATGCACGTTTAGACCGTCCATAGTGTCCTTATCGGACGCAAGCGGCTTGAAAGTTCCGTTGTTATAGTTCTCTGAGGAGAGTTCCGCTACCAGTGGCTTAATGCGCTTGCGCAGTTTTGGGCTTTTTGCCACCATACGCTTAGATTCCATCCATATGATCTTAGCCTGATCTTTCTTTGTTGCTACCGCATATACCTCTGGCCCCCGCTCCTGATCGGCCACGAGCATATACAGGCCAACACCTGACGCAATCAAGGATTTTCCGTTTTTCTTGGCTACTATCAATATGGCCTCCCGGTATTTACGATTTCCCTCCGAATCTATAAAACCGAATATCGCCGCCAACATAGCTTTTTCCCAAAGTTCCAGTTTGATCCGCTGTCCGCCTGCTTTGCCTTTGCTGTGGTGACAATAATTTTCAAAAAATTCAATTATATGGTTGGCGCGTTTGTTGCTGTAAAAATATTCTCCCGGATGTTCTTGGTCATATATCAATTTTTGATAGGTACGGCGGATTTTGTCTCCCACAACGACTTTTCCGTTTTGTATCTGTTCCCAGTACTCCGCAATAGGGTTATAGTCCGCCGGATACCTGATCACACGTCCTCCCTGCACGTTACAAATTCCTCGAAACCATCTTCCTTTCCGTTTGGATCTATCTTCGCGGGCTTTGGCATGCAATCAACCAGTATCTTCATTGCCTGGGTCTGTTTCTGGGACATCTGAAGATATAACTGTGCATCTGGGCTTTGTTTCGTGCCGTATTGATTCTCTCCGTTTTTGTATGTTACTGTGGTTCCTTCGCGGTTGATGCTCTCGCGGAGGTCCTGCATGGTCACTGTCAGAAATGCCACGTCTTCCATGGTGGCCTGCACCAATTTCTTTTTATTTTCATCTATTTCAGTGAATAATTTTTTTAATCGGCGCAGCTCTTTATTAATCCGCTTAGTCTTGTCCATATACCCCGAAATACTGTCATATTCTGCCTCCCTGCGGATTTGCTCTTTTTCAAATTCTTTGTCTGTCATCATAGATACCACACCCCCCTTATGATGACCTGTGTGTTAAATCAATCTCCCCCCAACGGTCCCGGGGCGCGCATACCCACCCTAAAATCAGGGGGGAGTCTATCTATATCTCTCAACGAAATCGGCTGACCGTCCGCGTCAAACCGGCACAATGGAGCAGTACCGTGACGGATGCCATGTCCCTCAAACAGATCATGACAGTCCTTGCAAACATATTCCAGATTTCTATGATTCAGACTGATCTCTGAATCTGATATATTGCTGGCTGTCAAAAAGATTTTATGATGGACAATATATCCAGGATTACGATGGCACTCCTCACACAGTCCTCCATCCATCATAATCCTGTTCTGAATATATGCATTGCGGCAGTGTATCCATCTGATTGATTTATAAAATTTCGTTGCCCACTTCTGTGCCACTACTACCTCCTGATTCTGTTCACATAAAAACACCAAGTTTTACACCTGGTGCCCTTGATGGTATATATGTGGTAGAATATCCTTTTTGTAGTATTTTAAAAATGTGAAATGGAATAATCTAAACCATCTCTCTTTTTTTCTTAATAACTCTTAAAATGTAAAGTAAATATTGGTCTTGCCGTATTGCTTTATTACTCATTAAGTCAAGAAACAAATATATCATCATTATAAGCACAAAAATTATCCCCATTATAGTATACTGATTATTTATAAACGATAAAATCATTTCTAAACTTACCTTTAAATTGATATTTGACGCTAAAAAAGCAGATAATGATTGCATATGTACCGAAAAAAAAATGGTAAATATAGAAACCGCTAGTGGTAAAACACCTTTAAAGTTTTCCAAAGATTTTGCGGATTCTATACCATTTTCCAATAAAATCTCTAAATTGTTTAGTTCCTGTTCGGAGCATTCATCTATCTCTTTATAAATGACATTATATTTTTCATACCCTGATTGATATTTCTTGGAACAGCCAGCAAGTTGGTATTCTTTCGGTATCCTTCCTTTTTGCATTAATCTAATATTATTCAGTTTTCTTTCTACATTTGACATATGAATTTCCTCCTTTTGTTTATTCCTATTTTATATCAGAATAAGCAAAAAAGAAACCCCATCTTTTGATGAAGTCTCTTAGAGGTTTTTAACCCACTCCGGCATGATACAATTCTAGCATGCTAGAAACGAAAAGAGTGAAAAAAACGAAATTACTTTAAAAATTTATTTAATTCCATTCTCACACTGTCTGCGGTTGCAGTCCCTCCCATCCTATTTGCTACCTGTTCCCATGTTAGTCTTTCTAGATACCTATACTTTACAATCCGCTGTATCCGGAACGGAATGGTCGCCATCCACTCTTCCACTTGAAGTTTGAGTTGTTCCGCATTCTCTTTTCTTTGTTTCAAAAGATTCTCTTCATATCTGAGTTGATTATCATTCCCAACAGAAAAGGTTGTTCCTTGAATCTTGAAATGTTTCTCTGTGTATGGGAACTCTGGAGATGAACCTTTTACATTGGTCTGAATAATCGTCTTTTTCTTTTGGGTTAATCGGCGGATATCTGCCTCTGTTTCTTTTATCAGTTCGCATGCATCTATATACTCACGTAAAACCCTCTTATTCATGTTTTTAGTTCCTTTCCTATCCTGTTACCGTGTTGGTGGATTTGTTGCACCGGTGCAACTTAGGGTATGGCTATATGCCCTCGATCTGGGATGCTACCATGTCCGCCGTGTGGGTCCACAAAACGTTAGGGTATGTCCTGACAGCGTTTGTATAGTAGTCCCATTCCTTGCGGTCCGTAAATGCTCCCATGTGATACATGATACAGGCTATTTCTTCCTTGGTCAGCTGCGGTGCCTGAATATGTGATTGTAGAAACTGCTGGGCCAAGATGATGCTTACCTCGCCGTGTCCGGAGAAGAGTCTTTGTGCAGTGTGTATGTATCTCAAATCGTCCCCCGAACCAACCTGCTCATAATTCTGCAGCTTTACCCAGTCATGAAATATACCGATCAGTAGCGGCGACTCCGGGCGCTGCCATTTCATGTTAAGGCGGTCAGTAAGATGCTGCAGGGTGTGGTATACGGCCATGCTGTGATCGTACAGGTCGCCGTTGTGTGTCCCGTGGTAGGTCTGGGACGCCGGGTAACGGAAGAATCCCAATTCCGCCATATCTTGGAGCATGTTTTCTGTAAACATGTGGCCTGCTGCCATGAGGTATGTAAAAATGCCCTCCACATTCTGGATTTATCAGGTTTCTATGGATTTTTTTTCTGCTTTCTGTACTCGTAAACCTTAAAGGCTATTTCTTCGGGAGTCAGGGCCATCTCCTCGGCAATTTTGCCTATATTCCAGCCTGCGTTTCTCAGGGCGTTGACCTTATCCATATCTATCTGGCTGTTTCTTTCGCCCGCTTTATCGTCCGGGATCTGGTCTGCTGCTGGGTGAGTGGATTCTGCAGGGTTTGCTGCAGTGGCAGTAATATTGACGGGTTCGGTCGGTGCCTGGGCTGGGCCGTGTGTGATAAATTCTTTGATCTTTTCCATGCACTCTTCACAATAATCACAGTTTTCAAAGATATTCGGGTCTGTCATATTACCATTGTCACGATCCCGGAAATTCCATGCTATGTATCCGGGGTATTGGTCCATATCTATGTCTTCCCCGCATCTGTTACATACTATTTTTATCATCATATCTCCTTTTCAACCTGCTGCCGCATGGGGTTTTTATATTTGCGCTCCTGTTGTATTATTTTGTATATCAAATGCAAACAAAGGAGAGCTAATTATGAGTAAATTATCTGAAAATCTGAGGCGCTTACGGACGCAGAAGGGCGTCTACCTGAAAGAGCTGGCGCCGCTGTTGGGTGTAACCGTTAGCAACCTGTCCAATTATGAGAATGGCATCTATTCCCCGCCTTTGCATGCTCTGGTGAAACTGGCGGACTATTATGGGGTGTCTGTTGACTATATCATTGGGCATACAGACTGTCCATGTCCGATCAGCGCTATTAATCGGGATATCCACGGTGGGTATACCGTGGGAAGATTCCGGGAACTGTTGGACCGGCTGCCGGAGAAGGAGCTGCCCTATCTGGTGCATATGCTGAAAATGTTTGAATTGCGGGCAGCTGCATCTGCAAAACGTTCCTGATCTTCTCCCCGGCTCCGCGGGTCTCCCGGGAGCTGGGGATTTTTTGCTGTTACTTATTCCCTCAGTAGTTCCGGGTTGCCAAAAAGCATCCTATAACGTGTGCCCTCCTCGTACTCTCCCATGCACATTATGCTATCTTCCCAGCAGCCCTCATCATGGTCATATTGGTAATAGCAGATGTCTCCATCTTCATCTACAAACGGGGCAGTGTAGGAATAATAGACAGGGCCATCCTCTAAGTAGTAGGTCATTACCATTTCATTGTCCAACATAGGGCATTCTATCTCTCCCCACTCTTTCAGATTTTCCCATTTGAGCCATTTTATATTTTGTGTTTCCCCGGCCATTTTTTTACCCCTCGCTTTCCGGCTTTTCGCATTTTTTAAACTCTGTTGCCGTTACCCAGGGATTTGCTTGCCAGCCATATATGTCCCGCTGCTCTTTTGGTATGGTAGAATCCCATATATCAATAAATGCCGATTGGGCCTGTAAGTAAGCATTTTCTGGGTCGTTGAATGCCTCCGGGCGGATTACTACCCCCTCCTTCAGGAAATCATCCAGAGTCATCTCCTGCAGACGCTGGATTTTTACGGCTGTAACCCCTAACCATGTCCGGGCGGCTGCCTTGGGCATGTGGATGGATGGGCGCCAGATAATACGCTCCGGGTGTGGGTGATCGGCCCGGTATATGTAACAACCTTCGGAGCTGGTGTCCTTATCCTCGTGGATAATTGATGTCTTGCCGATCATGCAGGAATCATCCTCATCAATATCCATGCAGTCAATGCAACACTTGAATGCCCATGTTTCGCGAATGTACAGGATGTCGCCGGGTCTATATCTGCATATTTCCACTGGGTTATAACTATCCCCTGTGGCTTGGTCGATATAAGCAACTACCGTTTTCCCATCGCTCTCCACATCAAACTGATTGGAAATATCAATATCAATTTTGCGCCGTGTAGCCGTCTTCCTGTTATCAAGGATTGCTCTATCCATCTCCGTGTTAAATAGGATCGGTAATATTCTACTCATTCGCTCCTCCTGTCCTTAACTGTGGCTTTTCGGCAAAATGTACGGAGTTTGAGGGTATTCCATTTTCTTTAATATAACTTTCAATAGCCGCCACCGCCTCTTCCATTGTTACCTCTTCGTTAAATATATATTTGACTGATAAACAGAAACTTTTTGCCACCTCTTTATCGTCTACATTGGGAATTGGATTTTTGTATCTCACTTTATTCCTCCTTCCTTTACGGCATTTATTGCCTTGTCGATTCTTACGGCGTATACATGCAGTGCTCCGCCACAAATAGGATATATTTCTTTTGATTCTCTTAACTGCTCCACAACCTTGTCCACGTCATAGGCAGTTTTTTGCTCATTAAAATAATTTAAGAAAGTTTCTTCGAGTATTGTCCTATCTTTATGCTCAAGCGCATATTGTATTTCACTGTCTTTTTGTGTAATAAAATCTAACAGCCTTTCGTTCTCGACATTTGCATCAATCAGTCTCATTATTCTTTATTCCTCCTGTCCTGCTGCCGCCGGGCGTTTTCCCGGCAGGCGCGGGTTTAATATGTCGTTGCCCCGGTTTGCCCGGGCATAGGTCAGGTGATATGGTTCAGTGCGGCCTATGCGCATTGCTTGGGCGTTGGGCTGGGTTGTCATGATGTCCAGCTCGCTATCGCTAAATCTTAAATTACTCATTGTTTTCCTCTATTTCCTCCTGTATATTTTCTGTTATTTCCAGTGCTGGCTGCTCCAGATCCTCTCTTCGGAACTGGTTCTCACACATGTTGCAGAATTCCCAGAGTTTGTCTATGTATCCGGCTGTCAGAACCTTCACCGGCAGGATTGCTCCCAGCGTCTCAAGGCCGTCCTTGATTACGATATAGCGGGATCCGTCACTTCGATACCTTACTGCATACCTGATGTATGGTTTCCGATCCTCGTTATTTAATCTGTCTGCCAAGGGAGACAGAAGGCTTTCATCGAAGAAAAGCATTTTCCCGGCATCGTATGCAAGCGCCGCCCAGCAGTCCCCGTCTATTACTGCCACGGTTTCCAGACGCTCTGCATCCTGTTCGGATGCTGCTGGGGTATCCTCCAGATTTAATCCCCATATGTTGCTTTTTTCCAGGCTGCGTCTCTCCTCTATTTTGATTTTTTTGAGTTTCTTGGGCTCTATATCCAAAACTGCCCCTATCTGCTCTCTGCCGCTCATATCCGGGATACCCTCTGCCTTATAGATGCTTGCACCCGTGCCCAGATATATCCCGTCCGGCATATGGGCCACTATCGCAAAACGTGTTTTTTTAATGAGCGCTGCATACTTTGAAATCTTCATGGTCCCTCCTTCCCGGGATCCTGTTCTGGCAGTTCCAGAAAGCAGAATCCCGCTGGTGTATTTTGTGATATATTAATTTGACTAAAAGGCTTGTTTTGCTGATTTTTACAGGTGGCGGCGGGGTCTCGGCATACTGACAGTTGCTGTGCCTGCTGCCAGGTTCCGTGCCTGTCGTCAGGTTCCGTACCTGCTGCCGGGCGCCGGAGATCTCCCGGCTCCTCGGACAGATAATTCCGCCCGAATACCTCCATCCATTTCTCGTGGCTGTGCTTTTTCTCAAAGGTCCGTTGTGCCATCTCCTTGAGGGCTGTATCCGTGCGCTGGCATCTATGTACTGCCTCCGGCCCTGTACGGTGATGATAAGGGCAGAGGTAGACCTTCAGACCGTAGTGTTCGGATAGGCGCCGGTTGGCCGTCCCGTGCATGATATGGTGCTCCTCCCGGCTGGCCACCGGAGTGTCAATCCCCAGCAGCAGCTTACACAGGTAACATTCTCCACCGCGCTTGTCCTGCAGGATGCTCTTTGACATATTTACCCCTATGCAAACCGCAGTTGCCCGCCCTGCTCCTCACCGATACGCATATTTCCAGTACGTTTTGCTATACATAACTCTGGAAGGTTGGCTTTTACCAGCACCGCGGGGATCGGCGGACATACCGCATTGCCGCAGCGGCGCACCTGTTCACTTCTTGGATATGTTTTACCCATGCTGTCGTGGTCTATTATGTAATCCTCTGGGAATCCTTGACACCCATACAATTCTCTGGGTTCCAGCATCCGCAGACCAATGTCTACTATCTGGTAATCAACTCCAGCTATGGTGACGAGACCGAATCTATCCTGTGCTGTCACGGTATCCAGTGGCTCCTTGATATCCTGCCCCGTGCCTTGGCCATAATACTTGATCAAAAACGCCCTGACTTCTCCGAAATGCCCATCACCCGCCGTTATGGTACGCAGTGGCTCTTTAATATCCCTGCCATCACAATGATTATTCATCTGTATCAGCGTGGCGGCACATAGAGACTGACCATTTCTTGCCGTAATCGTATGTAGTGGCTTTCCAACATCTGACGCATCCGATCTTGTCTCCCCAGCATAATACTTATGGATAAATGCACTTACCAGTCCATATCGGTTTGAACCGTCCACTGTCATGATCGGCTTTGACACCTGCTGCCCTCTGGTCTCGTCTCTTGACTTCTCGGAGTGATACTGTATCAATGTTGGCGCCTGGAGCTGTTCTTGTATATCTCTTTCCACTTCTGGGTCCGCAAAAGGCAGTTTGTCCATTTTCTCAGGATCAACATAGGCTGGGTACCTGTTTCTGTCTATCGGAAATCCTGCTCCATTTCCAACCATCTGTAGTTTAGGAGCTATCAGACAATGCTCGTTTTTGCTCACTATGGTTGTCAGAGGTTCCCGCACATCCTTGCTCCGGTCAGCTGTAAACCCTGTTTGCCCGATCTGCACCAAGTAAGGCTCTACCACTCCAAAACCGTGTTTCCCGGTAATTGTGGGCATTGGTTCTCTGATACCCTGCGGTTTTCTCTCGCCGCCGTGGTTGCACTGAATGATGAAAGGCTCCGGATTGTCCAGCACAAACTTTTTCAATCCTCTGGCAATCCGCTCTAAGGTCTTGGGAGCCAGCGGGCGCACTGCCCGGATTCCGTATTTTTCTTTGATTTCCTCCGCCGTGTCAAAGATGCTGGGGCAGGGCAGGGAGAAGTCTATCTGGGTATGGGCGCCCACATATGGCAATCTGGTACCTGCTGCCACCTCCGGGCTATCTGCCGGTGCATGTGTCGGCTCTGGCCAGACAATCGGCTGGCCGTCACATCTGGCGATCATAAAGAACCGTTTCCGCATGGTAGGAGTCCCGTAGTCCGCAGCCACCAGTTCCCGGTACTCTACCTGATAGCCCAGGGCCTGCAGCTGGCCGACAAACTTCCGGAAGGTAATGCCCTGTTTTGCTTTGATGGGCCTATGGCCCCGGTTCAGTGGCCCCCAGGTCTTAAACTCTTCTACATTTTCCAGCATGATTACCCTCGGTCTTACTGTCCCGGCCCACCGCAGCGCCACCCAGGCCAGGCCACGGATATTTTTATCCTTAGGCTTTCCGCCCTTGGCCTTGGAAAAATGCTTACAGTCAGGGCTAAACCATGCCAGGGCTACCGGGTGGCTGCCACACGCTTTTACCGGGTCCACGTTCCAGACGCTCTCGCAGTAATGCTTTGTGCTGGGGTGGTTGGCTTTATGCATCCTGATGGCCTCCGGGTCATGGTTGATCGCTATGTCCACGCTGATCCCGGTAGCCATTTCTATGCCGGTGCTGGCGCCGCCACCACCGGCGAAGTTGTCCACTACCAGCTCTCCGTTAATCATCAGCATCACCCCCTCCGATAAAGTCAAACAGTGTCGGCGTCTCCACCTCGTCTTTTGCAGCCTCCAGGTACCCCACCCCATCCCGATAATAGTCCAGATTCAACTCTATGCCGTATCCCTTGCGGCCCATCTTGACCGCCTGCATGGGTACGGTCATCAGGCCCCCGAACGGGTCAAGCACCCAGTCCCCCGGATTACTGTACCGGTTTATGATCCGCTCCACTATGTCAATCTGCAGAGGGCAGACGTGCATCTGCTGACGGCGGCGGGTCTGGTTGGTGTTCAGGGTTCGCATCCGGTTTATATCGTCCCACACTTCCAGATCATTCCAGGAGCCAGGGGCCACCACCATGAAGGTCGCCGGAAGTCTGCCGTTATTATCCAGATCTTTGGCCAGCTTTACATGCTCCTGATAGTCATAAACGTGCTGACGGCTATATTGCCGGTATACCGCCTGCAGATTGTCCACAGAGATCTCTGTCAGCTCTTCTTTTGCCACCAGCCTGTCCCCGGAACTGCGCCAGTATCCGTGTGCGTCAATCTGCCACTGTGCCCGGGTATAATCCTCCTTGCTCTTAGCTACCGGCTCATCCGCATAAGCATTGCTGCGGTCTGTGGGAAGTTTGCGGAAAAGTAGAATGTATTCCGGGCAGCCTACCCCCATCTTGGAACCATCCTTGCACTGCTCCGTCCACCCCAGGCGGTAAGTCTGGTTATTTTCCCGTACCACGTCCGTCACCACGGTGATCATGCCGAAATATTGAAATCCGTGCTTTATGTAATGGCTAATACACAGCGCATGAAACGGTTCCACGGTGGGCATTCCTGTTCCGGTGGCATTCCCGAAGAGTACGCGGTCCTTGACGTGGATTGCCGCCACCCTGCCGGGCGCCAGCACCCGCAAAAGCTCTGGTGTCAGGTAGTCCATCTGCCGAAAAAACTGCTCCGTGTCCTCGTTGTGCCCAAAATCGTTATAATTGGCACTATACTCGTAGTGATTCCCAAAAGGGATTGAGGTGTGAACAAGCCCCATGCTGTTATCCGGTATCCTTTTCACCTCTTCCACACAGTCGCCGTGTACGGCACAGTATATATCATTCCTGATCTCCACTCTTTCCACCCCCATTTTCCTTTTTAGCGCCTGCTGCCTCCCGGCGGCGGACAGGCCGTATTTTTTGATGATCTGGATCATCTTTTCCACCATGTGATTGTGATTCTTCCATTTTTCCAGCAATACCTCCTTGATCTGGCGCTCACTCTCCATGTAGATGATGTCAATGATCACTGTCTGCTCCTGCCCGAACCTGTAGCAGCGGTGTATCGCCTGGATGAAATCATTAAACTCGTAATCAATCCCCAGAAATATCTCCCGGTGGCAGAACCGTTGAAAGTTGCAGCCGGATCCGGATAGGGATTTCTTTGTGGCAAAAAGCCGTGTCCGCCCCTCGGAAAAGTCGATCACCCGCTGCTCCCGCAGGTCGTAGTCCATGGTTCCGTGAATATCCACGGTTTCCGGCAGGACCTGCAGGATGGCCTCTCGTTCCTTTTCCAAATCATGCCAGAGCAGGAAGTGCTCTCCCGGGGACGCATCTACAATCTCGCGCATCTTGTCTACTCGCTGCGTGATGCTGTCCCTCTTTGCTTTCGCCGCCTCCTGTAAGCCTGCTGCCGCCTCTTGAAACAACTGGATCTGGCCGTCCCGGTCGGCATCTTTGCCGTAAACCACTGGTATCTCATGCCAGCGAATTTCAAACGGCGGCAGGACATAGCCGGTATCAGGATAGGAGTTGTCCAGATCGGAGGGTTTAGTGGCAAACAATGCCCAACTGCTCACCCAGAGCCAGAATTCCTCTTCCATGTTGGGGTAAAGGGTCAAATTATTGGCCTTGGTGCTGTCCCGCTGAAAGAACCGGGTCAATGCCTGTCCTGTATCCATGATCTCCAGGTATCCGGCATAATGGATCAGCTCTTTGTATTTATTGGGTGATGGTGTGGCCGTGGCAACCAGCTTATAGGGCACTCCCCGGAACTTGTCAAGGAAGGTCTGGTAAGTCTTGCTGCCGAAACTGCGAAGTACGCTGGCCTCATCCAGTGAGGTGGCTGCAAAGTATGTAGGGTCTATGTCCCCGTCACGCACCCTCTCATAGTTGGTCAAAATGATCTGGCTGCCTGCTGCCCTGACCTCTTCCATGGTGCGGCAGTACCGCGGCGGCTCATAGCCCAGGAGGGAAATCGCATCCCGGGTAAATTCCTGCTTTACGCCAAGCGGCAGGACGATCAGGGCCTGTCCGTTTTCATGGCCTGCTGCCATGTGGCAGAATTCCAATTCCTGCACTGTTTTTCCAAGGCCAAAGGATTCAAAGATTGCCCTCCGGCCTCCCCGCAGCGCCCAGGCCACCCCGGCGCGCTGGTGGGGTTTTAGTGCTTTATTCAGTTGTGAAGGTTCAATGTCGAAACCGCTTTCTGTGGCAATTTCAATTTTTGTTTGAAGAAATTCTTGGTAGGTCATTTCGTTCGGAGCCTGCTATAGCGTTACCCCGGCCGGAGGCTTGGCTCCTTTTCCTAAATTTTTTATAAAATATCTCTTGCAATACTATCTATTACGCTTTTCCTATGGTAATATAAAATCAAAAACCCCTGAAAGGAGGTGCGTTTATGCTTTCGGAAGTTGTAACTGCTTGGAATACAATTTGCTGGCTTTTCCAAGGCTTTTATGCTCTGCTTGTGCCTTGTGCAAAGTTTTTCTTTTACCCTGAAATTCTTCCTTTTACAATTTTGGGAATTATCGGTATACTCGTAAAGCATCGAAGACGTTAATCTCTAGTGCTGCCTGAAACATGGCAGCACTTTTTATAACCCGTTCCCAAATAATTCCATCTGCACTGCTGGTACATCCTCCCATTCCACGCCTATGTAATCCAATACTTTCCCCCATCCGTAAATCTCGCCTGTCTCTTTGTTCTCGCAGCAGCGGTACATCCAAAATTCCCATTCTTTCGGGTTATCCTCCCGGAGACGGTCAAATCTGTGCGGCCGCTGCTCCAGATGGATTCCAAAGCCGCACATAGAACAGCCTGTGCGCTGCGCCCTGGTAGTGTATAGGTTCCCATTCTCATGCTGCCGGATAGAGCCGTATATCGTAGGTACGATTGTCTCCAACGGCTCATAAGGGATGAGATTTCCTTTTTTATCCCGGCTATAGGGCTGCTGATAGTATAGGCTCTCAAACAGTTCCGTGTGCTTGTGGTACCATCTATCCATCTCGAGGGCCAGCTGCAGTATGTCGTTACGCATAAATGTGGCAAACGGCGCTGATCTGGTGACGGTGGCTCCATAGTAGTTGCAGCCATGCTCCACAAGAGCCTCTTCCCGTTGTCCTCCCTCGCTGGCCATCATTCCCAGATAAGGGAAGGAGTTATGAGATTTTGCCCAATCATCACAGGGTTTTTCTTTCAGCCAATAACAGCAATCATTGGAAACGAGAAAGTCTGGATGTTGATAGTTCACACCTTCATTTTCGTTCTCATATCCTCCGAATAGCCTGAGCCACTTCTGGGGCAGTTTCATCCTGCTGTTCTTGGCAAAGTGCCCCTGCTCTCCGCATTCCCCTGTGATAATCGCATGGCGCACGGTTTTATTGTCCTCGGTGGGATGCTGGAGCAGGTCTATCTTACCGGCGATCCTCTTTGATATGACGGGGAATCCCATTTCATTGAGAATATCCACCTTATTTTTGTAGGATTTTACGATCTCAATGCCCAGTGCACGGTGTACCTTCTGGATACTCTTATCCTCCACTCCTGATACGGATATGCCCGGAACCTGAATGCCTATGCTGCGCAGCCATATAAAGAGGGTGATGCTATCCAAGCCGCCTACCGACACATGACAACCACATCCACGCCTTTGCATCTCCCGGTAGAACTCCCAGGCTATGCCTGTTTGTCGCTCTATTTTTTCTTCATATGGCTTTTCCTGCAATTCGCTGAAATTCCGTTTCATATCCTGCTTGGCTTTCCTCCATGCGCTCCGCATAATCTCTGGAGCGCCGTCGTCAAGTCCAGTTAATTCATCCTCGTCAAACAGAGTTAATTGTCTCATTATGCCTCTCCTTCCAGAGCCTGTAATGCCGCTATGGCATCCTGCAGAGGAATTGCTGCGCTGATCCTGCGGTAATGGTCCACAAAATCCTCCAGTAGAGCATTGCGGCCCGCCTCGGTCAGTTCAAATGTCCGACTCAGTACATTGCCGCTGTGGGTAACTCCCACAGCCTCTACATAGCCTGCTGCCATGGCCTGTCTCAATACGGCTTGGACGGTACTCTGTGTCAGTCCTTTCCCGGATCGGACAATCTGGGAGGATGTCTTGGGTGTTCCGTCCGCCAGAATGCTCATTATCTCAACCTGTCGGTTATTCAGTTTTTTCATGCTGTTGTCTCCTTTTTTCTTTTATTTTGTCCTTGTTGTCCTGATAATATTTGCGGCGATACTCTGTCCGGTCGTGGGTCTGGCTATATTTCCGGTAGTATTTCCGTGGATCATGCTTAACCTTGCCAGTGATCACGGGCTTATATGCGGATCGCTTGGGCGGCCTGCATATCATGCGCCGGATACCCTCCGGTGTAGTAGACAGATATGCCGCTGCCTCTTTAACCCGCACGTCACACAAGACCGGTAGCTCATAGGCGTCATTGGTCACGATGGTATACAAATTCATGCGCGCCCTCCTTACGTCTCGCTGAGGCAATTAAACTCATGCCGCAACGTGGGAGCTGTCTCATTCTCTGCGGCATAGTATTCTGCTACCGCCCGGCTTATGGCCTGCTGCCGGGCCTGCTCCTGAGTGTACTTGCCGTTACGGCACAAACGTTCAATGTATTCTTCAAATCTGCTCATCTTGTCCTCCTTCTACTGCCCGGTGCCGGGCCAGCCATTTGCATATCCGCATAGTACTTTGCTGCAGCGGTTTCCAGATTATCAAAGTGCTGGTCCGCCTGTCGGTTAATCTCATCCGCCGATCTGGAGCCGTTCAAAATCCCACCCAGCAATTCGGCGAGTGCTGCCGTCTCCTCCATAAATGTGTTGTGATAGTTTTTGTATGCCTCTGTCATACCTAACCCTTTCTTTCTATTTCCCGTTTGTTCTTTTTGAGCTGATTCTGCATCCATGTGCGGTACCCGTGATGTTCCGCCGGGTGCAAGGTAACTATGTGCTTGCGCAGATGTCCGGCTATGGCCGCCCACAGGTCCGCATCTGTCACCGGCTTGCCCTTGGCTGTCTGCCAGTCCCGGATCTGCCATTGCTGCATCAGGCCGCTGTTTATGGCGTCTGCTATGTAGCAATCTGTCAGGTAGACCTCAACCTGGCAGCTCTGGTTAATGCGCCCCAGGGCATCCTCCAATGCCTCCAGTGTTAGATGGTGCTCTGTGGTGTCTGGGATGGGGATGGTCTTGTCTCTGGTGGCCGCGCCTTTTGAGGTCTGGGCCTCCAGGATATACATAACTGTGCCATCCTGCCGTCGGGGGCCGTGCAGATCGGTCTCTATGTATAGATTCACAGTCTTTAACGGTTCCATTTTGTTCCTTTCTGGGGCCTGTCCCTGCCCCTGACCAGGTGTATACGCACCTCTGTGTAACGGTAGTAGCTCATGCCAGTGTAGGAGTTTACACCGGATACAATGCTGTCCCGGTCTATGTAGTAGCCTGGAGTAGGACGGGGGCCGTCTTCCAGCAGCCGCCGCATTGTCCAGTGACTGGCTTTGCTCCTGATGGGCTTTGGCTCCTTTAGGTTCCGGGAACAGTTATACTCGCAGAGCTGCTTTTGTTCCGATGACGAAAACAAACTAAGTTGTTCCCAGACCTCCTCGTCCGGCCTTTTGGCTATGTACCCGGCCAGCAGCCGGTACCCGCCGTATTCTTTGATGCTGGTCCGGTAGACTGCCCCAGGATCCCAGGCATCCTCCAGCAGCAGCTCCACCGCCGGGTCTCCTCTGATCCGGTTTAGCAGTATGTGAATATGGATTCCGCCCTGCTTGCCGATCTCGATACGGTAGACGTATTTAAATACTGCTCCCCTCTTTTTATACCAGCGGCGCATCCGCCGGATAAACCGGGTAAAGTCCCTTCTGATCTCGTCCAGAGGCTTGCGGGTACCTTTGGGGTATTTCAGCGTGGCCCATATGTCGTCTGGATAGAAGTTGAACTTTATCTTTCTCCGCAGCCGGTTCTCCCGGTTGGTCTGGTTCTGTCTGGCGATCTGTTCCGGGGTGGGTTTCTTTCTCTTCTCCCTCTTCTCCCCCGGGGCACCGTACCGGCCTGCATATTTGTACTCGTATTCGATAGAATTATCAAAGATGTATTTGTCTCTCTCGTATGCCATGTCTGCCTGTCCTTGTTCTACTTGGTTCCAAGTTTAATATTTTAAGGATGTTGCGAAAAAAATCAGAGAAAAAGCCCGAAAATTCAATGTTTTTCTTGACTTTTCGGCCTACAGGCAGTACACTATAAACAGGTAGTGTTATAGGTGTATTCCTATAGGTTTGCCGGTGGCAATGGTCAGATTGCTACCGGCTCTTTTTTGTCTTCGGATTCCTCTGCAGGAGCAGAGTCCTCTTCATGCTCATGGCTGAGACATTCGCAGGTTTCTCCAAAATCCAGATGTTCCCCGCAGTACTCACACGTCCTATACATCATAATTACTTCACCTCCTCGATTTGTTCTTTGTGTTCTTGCGGTGACATTTCCCGCAGTCTCCGTATGTAATCCTGTATCAGCTGGCGGCGGCGACGCCGCTGCGCCGTCTCTCTGGGCCACGTCCGCAACCCGATCAGGTACCAGCGGATACAGCTGCGTATCTGGTGGAGAAAATTATGGATGTGTTGCTTGATCAGCTGGCGCTTGTCCCACAGGTCCTCCATCTCCAGCAGTATCATAAACACGGTGACGGCCACGATCAGGATGATCGCCAGTCTTGCCGGAGTATCCGGTGGGTTAAAGCATTGGGCTATGGCTATGCCCGCCAGAATGGCTATTATGGTATCCTTAATCATTGCTGTATTCCCTCCCTATTTTTAATATTACTACTTCAAAAATTCATCAATGTCTTGCTTTATTGTGGTATATATAGTAAAATAACTTTGGGTGTGCATGCTTTATGGAAAAGAGGTGTAACAATGTGTAAATTTATTTCCGGAATTTTGTTTTGCGTCGTTAAAGCAAGATTTTAGGATAAATACAATATTTTTTATGTTATATTGTATTTTATTTTAATTTCCCGAAATTTCCCGACTCTTAGTGTTCCCAATCACTAAATAGTCTTGCACCTCAATTCAACCCAATTTGTCTTGCTCGCTTGGGGTCGCTTGGTACGAAATTGCTTGTGGCCCCAAGAATAAATACAAAAGGAGCAAGACTATGAAAAAAAATTGGGAAAAAGCTTTACAAATTACCCTCTTGCTTGTTGGAACATATGGAGAACGCTGCTTTATCTTATTGCACACCTTTATATGCAGTATGAGTCCTGAAGGATTCAGTTTCCTATGTTTATTTATTGTTTTTGTCAAACTTGTTAATATGACATCCGACAGACATTAGGGGTGAAAGCGGCGGGTCTGATCAACCCGTCGTTTTCATTGGTTGAAATTTTGCTATTGCCTTTATTGTGCTGCATGTCTTTTATGGCCTGAATTCCTCAATTAGAGGCTGCAAATGACATTATCTTCATGAGTTGCATTCTTTTTATTACCCCGTGGAATTCTCTCTTCTCGCCTTCATCCATTGGGTCGCCATCTTATGTTTCCTTTACATTTTGGTTAGCCGCAGGATTTCCTCATCTGTGGCGTCCAGGTTCTTAAGCAAGGTAAATAATTCACCTACCTTAAATGCGTCCTTTCCTTCTCTGGCCTGTTTCAACCGCCTGGACATGGACTGCTGATTTATATTAATCCACTGTGCCACGTCCTCTTGGCGTAAACCTTTGGTGGACATTCTACCCTCTATCCACTCGGCAAGGTCCCTGAGCATATATGTTTTTTTATTAATTGCCACCCGTGGCATCTTTCTTACCTCCCCCACTAGCATCTTTATTGCTTTTATTTCTCTCATCACCGTGCTATAATTGCCTTACCAGGTGTGCAGGCCTGGAATATATAGAAAGGTGGTGAAAATTCTTCATGGAAAAGAAATCTGATAAGGAATTGGCTGTCGAGGCTACTATCGAGTATATAAAGTCATGGAATGCTGCTGAACGCACTTCAGCAGCAAGAGTCGATGACTTTACTGATGCACTGCAGAAAATATACTCAGCCATTCACTCTCTCGGTGACGAGTAGAACTACATCTTCAAGTTGGGAGTATGTGCACTGGCAGTTACCAGTTCTGCCAGTGCACTCACCATCTGGGGTACATCTTGTGTATTATGTATTCCCCTATCACCGTCATGTTCCAATTTCTTCTGAATCCAAGTGCAAATGGCATCTATTGTTTTGTCCACGTTTTCCATCTTTCTCACCTCCCCTCTCTTCCGAAAATCCAATTTAATTGATAAATGTTTTTTTATTAATTGCTACTTGCGGCACTTGTATCACCTCCTCTTTGTTGCACCGGTGCAACTGACGCTTATTTTCCTTTTAATCTTCGCCTATACAGCATTGCCGCACGTCATGTCTTTCATTGTCTGCATTCCTCTTATCATCCCGCGAAATTCTTTCTTTTCGTCTTTGCTCAGGGACTTCAAGAATCGAATGTATTCTTCAATATCCTCTAACTGATCGTTCTGGATGTTTTCTGTATTTTCCATTAACGTGGTTGACATATGATATTTTCTCCTTTCCTGTTTACTTTTTTTACATTTTAGTCTACTTATTTAACTTTGTCAAGCATTTTTGTATCTTTTTTCAACTTTTTATTGACTTTATTTTTTTTGTGTGTTATTCTCTGTTTGTGGAGGTGATATTTTGACAATAAACGAACGTCTACGTGAAGTTAGAAAATTTTATAAACTTACCTCGGAAACATTTGGATCACGCCTTGGGGTTGGAAAAGCCGCAATATCAAAGATTGAAAACGGAAAATGTGGCTTAACTGAACAGATGAAAAGAACCATTTGCCGAGAATTTAATGTAAATTATGATTGGTTAGTATATGGAGAAGGAGAAATGATTTCAAATCTTCCCCATTCTATTTTGAGTGATATTTGCACGGCATATAATTGTGACGACGATGATTTGAAATTAATTGAGGCGTATCTTGAATGTGATCCTGACGTGCGGGCAGCAATTAAGCAGTATATCAAAATAGTTAAGGGGAAATGATTTATAAAGATAAATAACGGAGGGGCAGCCCCTCCGTTATTTTTGTATATGTATGAGTAAAAATATTAGATGCTCGTATGCTTTCTTTAGCATTTTCTCTGTCGTGAATTGGTCCAGTATCTCAATAATTTTCCTCTTTAGTTCTTCCATGTTTCCTTAATCCCCCTCTCAAACTATGCGTTAATGGTATACTCGTCTTTTACCCCTTGGCTTTATTGTATTGCAAGATGGTAGTTATTGCAATATCTCCAACGCATATTTCCCGTATCCGGGACATTTTTATTATTTCTAAAAAATCTATTGTAAGAACGTCTTTATTATGCTATCGTTACTTGTATTCGCTTTCATAGAGGTCGGATATCTTTACCCCTAATGCTTTGGCAATCTTTTCCAGCTGGACTATGTTAGGTATCCTTTTATCATTTCCAATCGCATTCAAAGTTGTTTTACTGACTCCTGATAGTTCTTCCAGCTGGCGCAGGGATATTTTTTTGTCGTGTCGCACTTCCCAGACCAGTATTTTCATAGTATCTATTATATCAAAGGGCATGTAAAATATTCATTTGAATTTCAAAAGATACATTTGTGTATAAAAAGGTTATTATGAGAGTGTCGAAGAAACAAATAAATGCATTATAGGCTTTATAATTATTTAAATGTGTGTTATTATATATTTTACAATTATTCTTCTCGAAAATTTGATAAAAACTAAAAGATAAGGGGGATTTGTTATGTTGCGAATGAATTGTAGCAGGAAAAGGGTGGTTTTGAATATTTTATTTTTTGTTTTTGTAGTATTAACACTTACTTCTTGTACTGCTACCAGCGGAGTAGGTGAGACTGAATCAGAAAGCACAGGTGTATTGTCAGAATTAACGCCTGAGCCTGTGACAGAATACATACCTGAACCTACCGCAGAGCCTACACCTGAACCTACTGTAGAACCCACACTTGAGCCTACTGCAGAGCCTACACCTGAGCCTACTGCAGAACCTACACCTGAGCCTACTGCAGAACCTACACCTGAGTCAGATCCGGATGTTACAAATGCAAACGAGTTTACTTATGTGCTAAACACCAGCACAAAAAAAATTCACCATCCAAACTGTAAATCGGTGGCCAAAATAAAACAAGAAAATTATGCCACTACAGATAAATCTCTTGATGAGTTGCTCGATGCCGGGTATACTAAATGTGGTAATTGTTGGTGATAAATTATAAATGGCGCTGTTCCTGTTCCACCAGGGCCAGCGCCAAAAGATATATACCGGAAAACCGATACTCTTGTTTTGACAGAAATAATTGTATCATCTTTCCCGGTAAAAATCAAGCTACCGGGCATTTTTATGCCCAAAAATATTACACGGGGAGGATAATTTCATGAAAATTGAGAAATTACCGTCCGGCTCCTACCGGATCAGAAAGATGTACAAGGGAAAGACTTACACTGTTGTGTTCGACTACAAGCCCACTCAGAAAGAGGCTATGCAGGCCATGGCAGAAGAGTTAAATAAAGTTCAGCCAGGAAAACACAACGAGCTTACCTTCAAGGCCGCTGGGGAGAAATATATTGAGTCCAAAAGAAATGTTCTGTCTCCCAGCACAATAAGGGGATACGTAACCATCCTGGGGCAGACCCCTGATTCATTTCTTAATAAAAATTTGCATGATATTACCGCTATTGA
Organism: Lachnospiraceae bacterium; assembly: GCA_014804645.1. Lineage (GTDB taxonomy): Bacteria > Bacillota > Clostridia > Lachnospirales > Lachnospiraceae > Acetatifactor. Next base: position 42,729 of record JAAUZI010000063.1, read on the forward strand.
CGTTCAGGAGGAAATTAACAGGCTGGCAAAAAAAGGGAGTCCTAAGACTGTACGCAATCACCACGGCTTTATATCGGCTGTTTTGAGTATTTTTTATCCCACCCTAAAGTTAAATACCACCCTGCCGCAAAAAATAAAAAACGAACCATATATACCTTCGGATGAAGATGTAAAACGAATTTTGGATTACTCCAAGGGGACCGAATATGAAATACCTATCATCCTTGCCTGTTACGGTCTGCGCCGTTCAGAGATATGTGCCCTCACTCCGGCAGATATTGACGGAGATGTAGTGAGTATCAGTAAAGCCCAAGTTCTTAGTGATTCTAAGGAGTGGGTCATTAAAACGACAAAGACCACGGCCAGCACCAGAGAAGTCATTATCCCTCTGGATATAGCGGAAAAAATTAGAGATCAGGGATATGTTTTCAAGGGACACCCTGGAAAAATCGCTGAATTTCTTCATACTGCACAGACAAAACTCGGTATTCCTCTTTTTTCTCTTCACAAGTTGCGCCATTACTTTGCATCAAAGATGAGCGCCCTGGGTGTTCCAGAGGCCGATATTATGCGTGCTGGTGGATGGGAAACAGACTATGTTATGAAAAGTGTATATCGACATGCCATGGAGGATAAAAACAAGGCAGCTCAAAGGGAGGCGGCCCGAAAGCTTGGGAGTACTCTCTTTTCATAGTGATTTTCATGACAAATCTTATGACAAAAAAGTTCACCAAACAGTTAAGTATGACACTTTTGTGATAAGTATTTCACACATAAAAAATAGCGGATTTCCTCAGTTTTTACCGGGGAATCCGCTATTTTCAAGAAATTTTCTTTAATGCTGGTGGTGGGACTTGAACCCACACAAGGTTGCCCTCGGCAGATTTTGAGTCTGCTGCGTCTGCCATTCCGCCACACCAGCAATTGCGTGATTTTTACAACAAATTGATTCTACCACATAAATTCTGTTTTGACAAGCAGAATTTATGAGATTTTGGAACACTCTCAGTAAGTCAGCCCACTCACAGGCTGCTGTCCCATAGGAAGCCGCATGTAAGATAAACTATTGCACAGATACAGCGCCGTAGCCAGAGCGGCAATCAGGAAAATGGCTGGTATCACCCATCGCCACAGGACATCCTGTTTTTTTCGCAGTTCCCCTATGGTCCATGCGGCAGGAATTGTAAAAAGTATATTTGCCAGCATCCAGAATACACCTGGCGCCTCCAACAGACCTACAAAACGCAAAAAGGGCGCTCCCACTCTCTGCACATAATCCCACGGAAAATATTTTAAAGACGCCAGAGTCAGTACTCCCGCCACCGTCAGCAGCCCCTTTATCGTCTTGTGCATCTTTGGGCCGTATCCACTCCAATACATCCATATCATCAGCAAAAATACGCCTGCAAGTGCCATTCCCAAGCCTGGCATGTCCGGCCGGTAAGTCCAGTTAGTCATGAAAAAGCCAATTGTATACCCTTTTCCCATAATGCTGTCCAGGGGCAGATTCCATACTTGCATTCCGCCTTTTACTAGATACCTTGCCAGATATACGATTACCGGCATGGACAGCGCTGCTCCCGCCGCCAACAAAAACAGGCTGGCGAACCAACGTTCCCAGAGCATCAGATATACCCCTACACATCCTCCTATGATCACACCCCATCTTGCGTCCGCATACCAGATGCCCGCATAAGCAAGTGTCGATATACAGCCCCACACTACCTTTCTGCCCCGTCCCAAGCGCAACCGGACAAGTCCGCCTACAAGCAGCGGCATCAATGTCCAGACCAGAGACTGCCCCAGGTCCGCCTTGTCAAAACAGATATAAATGCGGTATGGACAACTCATATAAAATAATACACCATATAGCACCGTTACTTTGTTTTCAAAAAAAGAACTCATCATCCAATAGGCAGACCCCATGGTAGCTATTCCGATCATACCTGTAAAGATACAGAAGGACATCTGCTCTCCCACACCCAGCATCTGCATAGCTATTGCCGGTAAGAGCCATATTCCACTGTCAAAAGCCGCACTCTGACCACCGAAAGCTGTAATTAACTCGGGGGACGGGAACCACGAAACGGCTCCCCCTGCAAGACTTTCTCTCATCTCCCGTATCCTACTAAGCCACATGACACCATCTCCTCCCTCCATCACGTAGCCGCAAAAGACAGGAGCAGATGTAAAAGCAAAAATCAGAATATATAGAATCACACACAATGTTTTTTTCTGCTTTTTATCCACGAGAAATCTTCCTTACCTTTCTATATCGCTTGACTAAACCGATTCCCAGCCACAACAGGACTGTCGCGCCCGATATCCCCTCAGCCACCCGGAATAGCAAAAATCCCTTATATGCCACCCGAATATTCCCTGCGTAACCCGAGGGAATGGCAATGCGCAGATCTCCATGCGCCCCTCTCTCCTCACTAATATAGGGAACCGCCATCTCCCCATCTGCATCGATTCCATATCCTCTATAGCCTGTCAACGGCAGCTCCATATACAATTCCTGTGAAGTTTGATTCTCCACATAGAGATTAATTGTCAGCCCTTTCTTATCGTAATCTCCCCACAACAGCCCCTCATCTGCTATAGGATCATGATATTGCATCTGCTGAACATCCATTCCTTTCAGAAGATACTCTCCGTTTACAACACTGATATTTCCCATATTTTCGGCAGTATATAATCTGATTGGTCCAAGATTATAGGAAATTTCATTGACATGATAAAGCGTTGCCCACAGAGCAATCACCACAATCGCAACCATGCTTCCCGCCATAACCATACTGGCGTTCTGCACTTTCCAATGAGCACTTTCCTCTCTCAGCCATGGAACAAAGAATGCGGCCATAAATGAAATAAATAATGTCGCAATAGCAAGGAGCCGAGTGGGAAACTGTATAGCTGTTGCCAACAGACCTACTCCCGGTATCTGTGCCACCATATCCCATGGAAAATATCTTGTACTCAAAAACAAGGACAATACCCCCAACAGAGTTCCCCATTTCATTACTTTATCATATGGGTTCGCGGCGCTTTTCTCCCTGCGGCAGAGCCTGACAGCGATATAGCACAGAGGGACTGCCCACAGAGCTGCGCCTATTTGAATCGGCTCGCAGTTATACATCTCCGTCTGACCACCCCCCATATAAGGGTACATCTGCAAAATTCCAGCTATTCTTGTTCCCATATATTGAATGTCTTGTGTGACGATATCACCTAACTTATATTCATCCACAACAAGCATTTTTAGCAACGGGATCCAGAACCATGCATTCACTAACATAAAAACGACTGCCGCTTTAACCAGTTCCCACAAGGTCTCTTTTCGGAACGTTTTCCGCCACATCACCAGCGCGGCCAATGCCAATACCACCACTGTCATCTCGCAGGTCAGTATATGAGACTGCAGGATACCGCTAAGTCCTATAATCAACGGGACTTTTGCTCCCCTGTAATCCTGTTTCTTCTCATCTTGGGTGTAGATGCGATAGAATCCGCAGATTACCATCGGCAGGAACATCATACCCAGATATTCTCCCACAGCATTGCGGTTGTAAATATTATAGATATGGTAAGGAGCCAGTTCATACAGTACGCTGCCAAGCAGTGCTCCGTAGCGGCTCCCTGTACAACGGTAAAAAGAGCAGTAAGCGATCACAGCCGTCCCTACCAGCACGGCAAACACAAAGAATTTGTACGCATCCATCAGCGAGAAACCGATCAGACGCAACAATGCCGGAAAGAATAAGAACAAATCCCCATAGAAACTGGAGACGGCATAGCCATGTCCATACAGCCAATATTCCTGTACCCTAACCGGGAATTGTTGTCCGTGCAGCAAAGTCTCTCTTAATCCTTCTATCCGCAATAAATGAAATGCTCCATCCGCACCTAAGTTCATATAATCTGTACAATATGGCAAATAAGCCAACAGAACACTCAGTGCCAAAACCGCTGCCACAGTTCCCTGCTCTATGGAAAAAGCTCCTCTCAATATCTTTTCCCGCAGCCAGATGAGTAAATTGATTCCCGTATTCGCCAGCAAAAGAATAAATGTCAGCATACGCCAACCTGCGCTTGTCCTGTACAGTTCAATTCCCTCCACCGGCTGTCCCGCTTCTCCAATATAATTGCAGATTACATAAGCACTGCCCACCTTGTCAATTACATATGCCTCTATATCTATTTCACGCCGATGAGCAAGAGCAGGGGCACCATTACTCCGCAGCGCCTGAAAACTGCTCTCCACAGCCCCCACTGAGGGATACAATATACCTTCGTGATCTCTGCAATACATTCGCAAGCGATACACACCGGGATGCAGCGTAAACAAATCACTGAGATAGTAATTGCCACTCTCGTCTATATGCAGCCTATCTGCTATAGCATCCGCATCTGCGGAAAATATCAGTTTCTCTGGGCGAAAACAAAACAATAAGCATATAATCATCCCCAACAGTTCTATTCCAACCAGCAGTTTGTGTCCGCTTATAAATCTCCGCACTTTTTCTTCTCCTTTCGGTGTCGTACATATACCACCAGAAAGCTCAGTAGCATCATATAGCTGATGATTTCTGCAACGCGCCAATACCACGGACTGACAAATCTAACAGTAACCCGCATATCAAAACCCGCTGGTATGAGCACCCTGATCACATTATTATCCCCTTTGCATACAGGCAACTGCACTCTTTCCTCCCCAGCATATGCCTGATACCCATAGTAGTGAAGCAGTGGCAGCTCCACATATCCTTCCTGGTCGCCGACATTGCTACACCTGAAGTCCGCACGCAGCGCCCCTTTCTCATATTCTGTTATTAAAATATTCCCGCCTGTAACAGGAGCATGATATAACAATGTTTCTTCCTGTGTACCTTGCACCAGATATTCCGCTCCTGAAATATAACCTCTTCCCATCTCCTCATCATTATACAGGATCACATGATTGTGGTCCCTAATTACATAATCGTAGAGATACAGGCCAGAAGTTACAATTCCCGTCAGTGCGCACAGCAAACCCACAAAATAAGATATTTTCTGTCCCCTTTCCCTGAAATAATACAAACAGCAGCAAAACAGCAGAACCAGAAATGTACTTGCCCAACCCAGAAAACGATTAGGGAACTGCAAGCTACTGACCAGAGACGCAGCCAGCCGACTGCTATTCTGGATTTTATCCCATGGAAAGACCTCAAGGCTCATCCACATCAGCAGCGCACTGAAAACAAGGGAGAGCTTGCCCACCTTATATATTTGCTTGTCCGAATCTTTAAATCTGCCGAAAAACCACAATCCCCCAAAGGTCAGAAAACCTAATATCAGAATAAATCCTACCCCCAACGCATGGGAATGCCGCATACCTGATTCCCCAATCAGCGCATTATCTCCAAGCCTCCACCAGTTAAACAATAACTGGGCTAAATATAATCCTCTTTCCTGAATCGGCCTCGCCCACACATGCTTGATATGCAGATCCTCCCGAATATAATAGTCAAAAAAGGGAACAAGAAACCAGAGACTTAGAAAAAAAGCAGCTCCGGCACCCTTGCACAATTCCCATAGTGTCTCTTTACGAAATATTTTCTTAATAGTCACAGTACACAGCAATAGAGTCAGAAATGCTGTAATTTCACAGCTGAGTACATGCGTTTGAAGAAGTCCCGCATATCCAAGTGCCAGCGGAACCCAGCAGCTGCGATATGCTTTATCCTGTACATCCTCTGTAAACACACGCCAAAAACCATAGACAACCAGCGGCATAAATGTAACCGCACTTCCTTCTCCCACTGCAGATGTGATTACCAGTTTGTATATTCGAAAAACGGACAGGCTATATAGTGCGCTCCCCACCACACCTATATATTTATTATCACATATTTTGTAGAAAGAATAATAGGCAATCCACACAGTTAGTACATTGAGCGCTATGACATAGCAATTATAGGAAAAGGTAACAGGGAAACCTATAATCCGCAGCAGAGCCGGAAACAGCAGTAAAGTACCACAGTAAAATATACCATTGGCATATCCATGTCCATGTACCCATTCAGGTTCCAGCCTTACCGGAAATTGTCCAGATAAAATTCCATCCTTGATACCTTCTATTCTTTGCAAATGATAGGTTAAATCCGCTCCCGAGGGCATCATTCCAGCCAAATAGGGAATAGAAACCACCAATACCAAAACAGACAGTAGAAATATCACATTTTTATTTTCCTGCGAGATACTATACCGCCGGTCATACCACCGCAGCATCAGTATGGCCAGCAATAGTAACGTTACTGCCACAATAACGGTCAAACAGATTCCCCACAGCCCATTAGTCTCATAAATACGCAGATTCCCTGTTTGCAAATATCCCTGCCCATCATATTTGATCAAAATCTGTAGTGTGTCAGTCTGCTCAAAGAGCCACATATCAAATTCTGTTTTGGACAATCCACTATACAACTGATCCCCATGCGTCAGCAATCCGCCTGCAAAAACATTACCATCCTCCACCCAGCACAAATTCTGTATATCTGTACTGCAGGAGTACACAAGCTCCACGCGGTACACTCCCGGCGAAAGACTGATTCCCTCAAAAACGGGATAATCACTGATAGCGATCCCCTCCTGAAACAGAGTTTCTCCTTCATATAGATATTCCCTGTTTGGCCACAACATCCGAACCACACATAAAAACACCAAAAATGTAGCCACCAGCAATATTATCCTCGTACTTTTCAGTTTCCAGAAATCTGCTGTTTTCATTCTCTCTCCCCTCATGCATTCTTGGTTATAAACCCCTTTGCATTATGGCATTACCGAAAAAGAGGATACCCTGCTGGCAGTTCCATCAGATGAACCAAGCATTTCTCGTCCTCATAACTCTGCTATCTTATTATCTATCTGTATTCCATCTCCACCCTCACATGGTTCCCCCGCAGGGTCACAGTAGCCACGCTGCCCACCACCAAAGGCATCATGGGACTGAGATGCCCGATATCCAGGTCCATAATCACAGGGACATTGTATTTCGCTGCCACAGCCAGCACCGCCTGATAAGCGTCCAAGTCCATCATGGGTTCGCTGTTTAAGGCTCTGCCAAAGAGAAAGCCCTTTACATGCTTAAACCACCCCGCCTGCTCCATCTGCCACATGGCCCGGCGAATACCCATCACATTCAGGTCACAGGCCTCCAGCATCCACAGAATTCCATCCTCCCGGTATTTTTCACAGAATGCCGCCGTGCCGTCATACTTTGTCCCCAGGAGATTGACCAGACAGTCCATACAGCCGCCCAACAGTCTGCCGGTGACGCACAGCTCCGCTTTCTCCTCCCCGGGATTCATAATCATTTTCCCTCCCGCATACGCCTTAATCGCCAACGGCTCGGTCACATGGTAGGGCTGCAGCGGGTTTTCCTCATCCCGCAGAGATTCCCTCTCCCACATGGGATAACTCTCCACCACCCGCTTTGCGCCTGTCAACAGTTCATAGGCGTCCCGGATAGACGCATGCCAGGGTTCCATACCGAAACTGGCGGCGCAGGGACCGTAGATGGCCGCCGTGTCACACAGTGTCACCAGCGGATACACCAGATTGGTGTTATCGGAATATCCCATGAACCATTTGGCGGGCGCCTGAGCCAGCTGTCCAAAGTCCACATGCTCCAATATCTCACACATAAGCTCGCCGCCACCGCAGGAGATCAACACGTCCGACTCCTGCCCACAGAACATTTGCATAACCTCCGCACCGCATTTCTCTGGCGTATTGCTGATACCGATTCCCTCGCCCACGTAACAGTTAGGCCCCAGTACCGTCCTGTATCCCATTTCCTGCCATCTGTCCAGCGCATGGTCAAACGCACTTCTGTAAGGCTCTGTATTACAGCCAAATGAAGGAGCCAGAAAACCAATGGTATCCCCTTTTTTCAGATCTTTCGGATATCTCATATTCCCTCCCGACATATCGCAGACATCCTGCAATACTTACACCATTCACATTATCATTCACAGCCAGAATCCGGCATCCTCATATCCCCCGGCGCTGTCCGGCCAGAAGCTATTTGTCCGGAAACATTTTATCAAATATTTCAAATTCATCAAAGGTCGCAAAATAATCCCTCGCCGTCTCCGCCCGCCGGATCAGCTGCACGCTGCCGTCCTCTTTCAGCAGCAGCTCCGCCGATTTCAGTTTCCCGTTGTAATTGTATCCCATGGCAAAACCATGGGCGCCGGTGTCGTGAATGACAAGGTAGTCACCGATTTCCACCTCAGGCAGCATGCGGTCTATCGCAAATTTATCGTTGTTTTCACACAGAGATCCCGCCACGTCATACATATGGTCACAGGGCTGCTCCTCCTTGCCCAGCACGGTAATATGGTGATACGCGCCATACATGGCCGGACGCATCAGATTCACGGCGCAGGCATCCACCCCCAGATACTCCTTGTATATATGTTTCTCATGGATTACCTGTGTCACCAGATGCCCATAAGGCGCCATCATGAACCGCCCCAGCTCCGTGTAGATCGCCACATCTCCCATGCCCGCAGGAACCAGAACTTCCTCGTAAACCTTGCGTACGCTCTCACCGATGACACGAATGTCATTGGGGGTCTGCTCCGGGCGATAGGGAACGCCGATACCCCCTGAAAGGTTGATAAACCGGATATGGGCGCCGGTCTCCTCTTTCAGTTTTACAGCCAGTTCAAACAGCTGTTTCGCCAGAACCGGATAGTACTCATTGGTCACAGTGTTGCTGGCCAAGAATGCATGGATACCGAAATGCTCCACACCTTTTTCCTTCAAAATCCTGTATCCCTCAAACATCTGCTCTGTGGTAAAGCCGTACTTGGCGTCGCCCGGATTGTCCATGATATCTGTTCCCAGAGAGAAGTACCCGCCGGGATTGAAACGGCAGCTCACGGTCTTTGGCAGATACCCCAGAGTCTTTTCCAGAAAATCAATATGGGTGATATCGTCAAGATTGATCGTTGCGCCGATTTTGGCCGCATAGGCAAACTCCTCCGCCGGGGTGTCATTGGAGGAAAACATGATATCCTCCCCCGGAATCCCCATTGCATGGCTCAGCATCAGCTCCGTCATGGAGGAACAGTCTGTACCGCAGCCATAATCCCTGAGAATATCTATCAAAAAGGGATTGGGAGTCGCCTTTACCGCAAAAAACTCCTTGTAGCCCGGATTCCAGGCAAATGCCTCTTTAAGCGCCTTTGCATTGGCCCGGATGCCCTTCTCGTCATAGATATGAAAGGGCGTCGGGTATGTCTTTACGATTTCCTCTATCTGTGCCTTAGTTACAAATGCTTCCTTTTTCATCTCTTCCTCGTTCCTCTTTCTCGTGTCCTCTTCGCACCTACAGTAAATGTGCCCGCATCTCCTCGGGACTCATGGCGCTCAAATATGCCGGAGCCACGTCAAACACCGTCTTGCACCCCGTCATGCCCTCCCGATTCATGCGATACGCCGCCCGGGCATAGGCAGTCAGCACACAGGCCGTAAACTCTGGATTGGAATCCAGTTTCAGGCTGTATTCAATCACATGGTTGTGTTCGCCGTTCACACCTGTTTTTCCTGTGCGCAGCACAAGACCCCCATGAGGAATACCGGCATGCTCCCTGAGGAGCTCCTCCTCGGTAATGAAATGTACCGTGGTATCATAATCCGCAAAATAATTGGGCATGGACTTAATCTCCTGCTCGATCCGCTCCCTGTCAGCGCCTTCCTCTGCCACCACAAAGCATTCTCTGGTATGTTTTTGTCGGGTGGTAAGCTCCGGGTTCTCGCAGGCCCGCACGGCTGCCAGAGCGGAGTCCACCGGAATCGTATACTGCTTTGCGTTCTTCACCCCGGGAATACGCCGAATGGCATCGGAATGCCCCTGACTGATTCCCTTGCCCCAGAACGTATAGTCACTTCCGTCCCGCAGAATTGCATTGGCATACAGGCGATTTAAAGAAAACATTCCCGGGTCCCAGCCCACGGAAATCATTGCCACCTTTCCGCCTTTTCTGGCCGCCTGGTCCACTGCCTCAAAATGTTGGGGAATGTTGGCATGGGTGTCAAAACTGTCAATCACATTAAAATATCCGGCATACTCAGGGGTCTGCCGGGGCAAATCTGTGGCCGATCCGCCGCAGAGCATCAGCACATCGATCTTATCCTTTTTCTCCAACAGCTGGTCTGCCCCGTATACCGGCACACCGCTGACGGTTTTTACCCCTGAAGGGTCCCGGCGGGTAAATACCGCCACCAATTCCATATCCTCGTTCTGACGCACGGCACACTCAATGCCTCTGCCCAGATTACCATATCCCATAATTGCAATCCTAATCTTTTCCATATTAGCCTCCTGTTATGAAGTTCCACATATTCCCTACACATCCTCAATCTGCCAGTCTATGGGGGCCACTCCGTGCTCCTCCAGAAATCGATTGGTTTGACTGAAGGGTTTACTGCCAAAGAAACCATTGTATGCCGACAGCGGACTGGGATGGGGCGCTTTCAGTATCAGATGGTTCGAATTATTCAGCATCCTCTCCTTAGTCTGGGCTGGTCTGCCCCAGAGGATAAAAACAATGGGCCTGTCCTGCTTATTCAGCGCCGCTATGGCAGCATCCGTAAATTCTTCCCATCCCTTTCCTCTGTGGGAATTGGCCATATGCGCCCGGACAGTCAGCACCGTATTGAGCATCAGCACTCCCTGCTCAGCCCATTTCACCAGATAACCATTGTTGGGAATCCTGCATCCCAGATCATCGTACAGCTCTTTATAAATATTTACCAGAGAGGGCGGAATATCCACCTCCGGCCTCACAGAAAAACACAGTCCATGTGCCTGCCCCACATTGTGATAGGGATCCTGCCCCAAAATCACCACTTTCACCTGGCTTAAGGGAGTCAGGTGAAAGGCATTAAAAATATCATCCGCTGGCGGAAATATCTGTGTACTGTTGTACTCATCCTTAACAAACTGAAACAGTTTGGCATAATAGGGCTTGCGAAACTCCGGCTCCATCTCCGTGAGCCAGTCATTGTTTATCATTGCCATTAAATCACCTCTCAAACGCTCAAAGATATTTACACTAGACGCACGGAAACCCCCCGGGAGTGCAGGTATTCTTTCACTTCCCTTATCTCCAGCTCTTTGTAATGGAACAAGGAGGCCGCCAGCACCGCCTCGGCTCCGGCATCAACCAGCGCCTCATAGAAATGCTCCAGTTTTCCGGCCCCGCCGGAGGCTATGACCGGTATCTTCACGGCGTCAGTCACAGCTTTGGTCAACTCCAGATCATATCCCGCCTTTGTTCCGTCTCCGTCCATACTGGTCAGCAGGATTTCTCCCGCTCCCAGCTGCTCTGCTTTTTTCACCCATTCCAGCGCATCAATGCCCATATCCACACGACCGCCGTTTTTATAGATATTCCAGCCGGAGCCGTCCGCCCGACGTTTGGCGTCTATGGCTACCACCACGCACTGACTTCCAAACTTTTCCGCCGCATCACTGATCAGCTGTGGATTCATAATGGCGGCGGAATTCACTGCAATCTTATCCGCTCCTTCGCGCAAAATGGCACGAAAATCCTCCACCGTGCGGATGCCCCCGCCAACGGTGAAGGGAATAAACACCTTGCTTGCCACCTGCCTCACCCATTCAAGCTGTGTAGCGCGGCTGTCCGCGGAGGCATTGATGTCCAGAAAAACCAACTCATCCGCTCCCTCCCTGTCATAGGCTGCCGCAGCCTGGGCCGGATCGCCCGCATCACGGGGATTGAGAAAATTCACACATTTAACTACCCTGCCGTCTTTCACGTCCAGGCAGGGGATTATTCTCTTGGTATGCATATCTGTTTCCTCCCGATTTATTCCCCCACATCCCTTATCACCGCAATAAAGTTCTGCAGTATCTTTCTTCCCACACCGGAACTTTTCTCCGGGTGAAACTGACAGGCAAAAATATTATCCTTTTCAACGGAGGCATGAATCAGCGCACCGTACTCCGTGGTGGCAGTGACAATCTCCTCCTCCCGCGCCTGCAGATAGTAGGAATGCACAAAGTACACATAGGAATCCTCAGGCAAGTCCCGAAAAAGCCTTCCTTCATTGGGGAATTTAAGATTATTCCAGCCTATATGAGGTACTTTCAGTCCCCCTTCGTCCGGAATGCGGATGATCCTGCCCGGCAGCAGTCCAAGGCCCTTTACTCCCGGGCTTTCCTCGCTGCTCTCAAACATCAGCTGTAGTCCCAGGCAAATTCCAAGGAGCGGAATTCGTCGCTCTGCCACCTGGCCTATAGTCTCCACCAAACCATAGCTTTCCAAGCGTTCCATCGCGTCTCCAAATGCTCCCACTCCCGGCAGAATCACTCCGTCGGCTCCCAGAATCTCCTCTGGATTGCGGGTCACAACCACCTGCTCTTCCAGAGCAATCAATGCCTTTTCGACACTTTTAATATTTCCTGCGTCGTAGTCAATTATTGCAATCATACGTGTTTTACTCCATGGTGTCAACAAATGCCGTGTCCGAATTTTCCTCTTCCTCCGGCAGCAGATCCTCATAAGAAATCGACTCCTGCTGTTCGGACTCATCTCCCGCTGTGGAATCGCTGCCACGTTTCTCCAGCACTTCTATCAGCGCAAGTGTATAATCCACATCACTCTTCAGCGCAACAATCTCCGCAGCCCGCTCTTCACTCAGGCCATAGTTAGCTGTCATCAGGCTGATCATGCCCGCATAGGTCTCCTCAACTATGTCCATGCAGTTCCACTCCTGTGCCTGCAGATAGGACGCCTCCTTATGGCAGACGCACTGTACCAGATAATCCAGCGCTTCCAGTTCCTTTCCCTCCATTACCATTCTCCGGTAATTTCCTTTCATGCGCTCCATCTGCAGTGCCAGTTCCGATCTGTGGTACATCAGATCCTGATTTTCGTTTCGGTCCTGTCCGAACAGCAGACTATAACACTCCATATAATCCCCTGCATAGTAGGCTTTTTCCGCCCCCTTCTTGTTGACATAGTCTATATACAGGTGACTGACTAACACATAGGCAAGACCTAATACCAGCATCACCAGCATAATAGACATTACCTTTTTAAGCGGCAGTTTTTTCCCGGGGAGCAGGTCCTCTACGGGAACGGGAGGTTTCTCCTTCTTGGGTTTCTTTTCCTTTTTCTTCTTTCCCTTGCCTTTGGAATCCTCCTCGAGTTCGTCGTCATCCTCTGACTCGGCAGCTTTCTTGTCCTTGCCTTTCTTGTCCTTGCCCTTTTTCTTCTTTCCCTTTGCCTGTTTCTTTTCCTTATCCAGTTCCTCCAGAATCGCTCCGTTCTCGTCGCTGATCAGATCCGCCGGTTCTTCCTCGTCTTCATCCTCCTGTATCAGCGCATTCAAAAGCTTACTCCAGAAACCCTGTTTTTTCTCCCCCGCTGCCGCCTCGGCGGAGATAATTTCTTCCGCCTCCTGCTGCGTAGTGATTATAATACTGTCTTCCGCGCTCTCTATGGTACCTTCTTCGATGCTCTCTGAGCTTTCTTCCGAAGGATTCTCGACAGGCTCCTGTACCTCCTTTTTCTTCTTGCCGCGAGGTTTCTTCTCCTTTTTGACCTTCTCCTTCTTAACGCGTTCTTTCTTTTTCTTCTTTTTGCTTGGTCTTTCAAGCAACTCCGCCATCTCGTCCGAGTAGTCCTCCTCCGCATATCTTGCGTCCGGAGACAACTCCTCGTTCAACTCCTGCATCAGAGAGTCCACCATATCCACAGGCTCATCCTGTTCTGCTTTGTCCAGCAGATCAGAAATCTCCTGACCTTCCGCTCCCAGACTCTCTAAAAGGCTGCTCAGATCGTCATCTCCCTGCTCTGAGTCCTCTGGCTGCGCCATATCCAAAACCGGCTGCTCATCCATGTCAAACTCCGGCTGCTCAGGCACATCAAACTCAGCCTGCTCAGAAATATCAGACTCAACCTGCTCAGACATTTCGGACTCCGGGTCCTTGAACATATCAAACTCCGTTTCCCATGCCATGTCTGATTCCGACTCCCCATCCGGCTCGGAAACCACTTGCTCAAATATATCTAAAGCAGGCTGCTGAGGCTCCGGCTCTTCCTCTTCCGCCACTTCGGGCTGCTGAAACTCCGGCTCTTCCTCTTCCGCCACTTCAGGCTGCTGAAACTCCAGTTCTTCCGCCATTTCAGGCTGCTGAGGCTCCAGTTCTTCCTCTTCCGCCACTTCAGGCTGCTGAAA
>JAAUZI010000064.1 GCA_014804645.1 Lachnospiraceae bacterium
GGAATTGCAGAGTTAAATTCGGCTGCCAAATTCAAAAGATACTGCAGGGTAATGACGTCCTGCCCCGATGAACCCAGGCGCAGAACCGAACCCGGCGGGACGGTTCCGATCCCGAGGGAAGTGCCCTCACTGTCCAGCTCCGCAAGTCTGGTCACGGAGGTATACAGATAGGATAGCTTATTCCAGGTAGCTTTTCCGACTATGCCGTCGGATGGCAGACTGAAAATACTCTGGAACTTGGCAACCGCCGCTCTTGTGCTCTCTCCGAAAACGCCCGCCTGATCCGTAATCGCAGGAATTGCGGGGTAATTGCGCCGAATTCTCTCCAGATAGGTCTGGATCGTCTGTACGTCAAGACCCGTGCTCCCTGTCTTAAGCGCGCTGCCGGGATAGGAGGACAGAACGCCGGTAATAATGTTTGTCTCCGCGATCTCCACATCCTTCGGGTAATAGGAGCGCAGGATCTGCAGGGGAGTGAGTCCCTGATTTGCCAACGTGACCGTCCCCCACTGGGACATGCCGGAGCAGGTCGCGGTGGTTCCGTTGCAGAATGTTGTAAAATAAGGCGCAGTCTGTCCCTGTCTGCGGACATATTCATTAAAAATTTCATCCACGATCAGGCTGATGGATTCATAGGTATTCCGCCCATATACAAAATATTGGTCATAGGCAGTATTGTTTGTTATGTCAAAGCTGTAGCCGCGGCTCCTGTACCACTCGGTAAAAACTCTGTTTAGCGCAAAAGTGATAATTGCATAGATATTTGCCCGCAGGGACGCATCCGGCCAGGTGGGATATATTTCACTGCTGGCCACATTTTTTACATAATCAGGAAAAGATACCTGGACATTGGACGCGGACGCGCCGGGACTGCCCAAGTGTACCGTAATCGGATTCGGAATGACCACTTGGCGGAGTACGCGCGGCTCCGTATCGGGGCCCACCTGATAACGCTGCCCACTCTTGGAGACGGCAGGTACGCCGATGTGAATCTCCGTCACGGTCGGGGTGCGCTGCCTCTCCCGCATCGGAACAAATTCAATCGGCTGAATGGCCGTCTCCCCATCCAGGATCGGAATGCCGACAATATGAACCGAATTAAAGCCGTCCGCAAGCGCAAGAACGTCATAACTGATAAAAGGCGTTCCGGAAAAATCCGGCTCCAGGGACAGGGACCCGTCCAAAGTTTCCAGAGCAATCTTCTCCGTCTCACCGCTTTCGTCCGTTGTTAAATTATAGATACTACGCTCCTGATCGTCCATGACTCGAATCTGTACCCCGCTGAGCGGGAGCGCATCGTTCGCCGTTCGCGCCTGTATGATTAAGTAACCGATAGCCATAGATTATAGATCCCTCCTTCAAATAGCACAATTTCCTATACAATATGAATATGAAGAATAGGCGATTACGGTTACTTCGTAAAACTCTATTCTTATTTGGGCTATTCTGTGCTATACTCAGTTTATAGTGAAATAAAAGTTTTTGGAGGAGTGTCCTTTATGGCAATGATGGAGAGGCCGTCGCTCTGTACGCTGGCTGATGGGGGAAAGTATTGGGAACATGAGTATGACAAGTTTTTCCTGAAAGTATATGTGCCCGCCAATGATATTGACGGACAGACGAACAACTACGGCTTTCGTGCGCCGCTCCTGTTGGTTTTTGAGGAGAACCGGCAGAACAGGGATGAGGCGATCGAGTTTGCCAAAAAGAGCGGACTTGAAAAGATCGCGGCAGCTGTGGATTCCAGCGTTCTCTTTATATATCCGACGAACGAGGGTGGTTGGAAGAATGCGACGGAGAAGCTGTATGCGTCTGTCATAGCGGAAACAAAAATGGACCCGAGGTATTCGGACGGAATTGCGGAGATCCACAATTTCTTTACGCGGGAGTTCCAGGGCTATTTTATCAGAGGAGCGGTATTTAGGGCGGACATTTACAGTTTTGGCGAGTCGGCGGACTACGTTGCCAAAAATCTGCTGAAGACCTTGCAGGGCCAGTATCTCTGGGGGCCGGGTGAGATCACGCCCGCCATGTGTTCCATGCAGAATCTGAGCGTTATCCCGCAGCCGGAGCGCAGAGATATCGGGATCTTAAGTGTCGGAAACTCGAAAGAGATCAATGACGCTTTTGCGGGCTGCAAGAATCTGCTGGTGAAAGAGCAGGCCGACTATCAGGCAGATTTCAAGACCTTTGTCAGAAAATTCAAGATGTGGTGCGGCAATATGCAGATCGAGCCGGATTTCGTGGCGATGAATATGACGGAGGAAGTCGGCAGCGTGGTGGTGAAGACCTCGCCGGACAACCGCAGTATGTTCAAAGACACCACAGAGCATAAAGTTGGATATTTCGCTTACTACAACAATGACATCTTCGAGAAAGGGCCGGCCGCGCTGGTCATGGGATTCCACGGGGGCGGCGATTCCTCCCTGTTCTTTACTTTTGTGTCGGGCTGGTACGAGGTCGCGCACAAATATGGTTTCCTGTTTGTCTCACTCGAGAATCATCAGAATGTGACTGCCACAGAGGTCGTGGAAGTGATTGAACATCTCAAGGAGCGCTACAGGATCGACGAGCATCGTATCTATGCAACCGGGTTCTCCATGGGCAGCGGGAAAACATGGGCTATGTTCCAGGAGTATCCGGAGATTTTCGCAGGGCTTGCTCCCGCGAGCGCGCTGTTCCCGATGAAGGACGACCCATTTGGGCTGTTTTGCGGCGACCGTCTGAATATGACCATTCCGGTTCCCATTTTCTATTCGGGCGGCGAGGATTCCCCTCTGCCGGAATTACCCTGCCAGGCGGATTCCGCATCTGAGCGGATACTGTACGCGGCGCAGGTCAATCAGCTGAAGAAGAAATTTGCTTTTAGCTACGACGAAAAAGAGGAGTGGGAGGACCCCATATGGGGCGTCCCCGGCGACCGGGTCGAGAAACTATATGACGAGTCGAGGGGCAGTTATCTGACCATTCATTATTATGACAGCGAGGATGGTGTCTGCCGGACGGCGTTTGCCAGCGTCAGCGGGCAGGTGCATGAGTGCAGGCGTCACACCTGCGAAAACGCGTGGAAGTTCATCTCGCAGTTTACCAGGTAGGGCATAGAAATTGATTGAATTCATTGTAAAAAAAGGATATATTATAACTGTAGGAAAGTTATGTGCCGGAAAGAATAGTAGAAAGTGAGGCTGATTATGTCGAGAACTATAGCTATAGGGCGACAGGACTTTGAAACGATCCGAAAAGAGGGATATTTTTATATAGATAAAACCAGCTTTATACGGGAGTGGTGGGAAAGCGGAGACAGCGTGACATTGATCACCCGTCCTCGGCGCTTTGGCAAGACGCTGAATATGAGCATGGTGGAGCAGTTTTTTTCGGTGGGCTATGCCGGGCGCAGCGATCTGTTTGAGGGGCTTTCCATCTGGCAGGAGGAAAAGTACCGCCAGCTGCAGGGGACATACCCCTTGATTGCGCTCAGCTTTGCGAAGGTAAAGGAGACCTCTTACCAGAATGTCCGAAAAAGGATATGCCAAATTATTAAGGATCTGTATAACCAGTTTGACTTTCTTGTTGACAGCGGAAAGCTGAATAACAGTGAAAAAGAGGCATATCACAAGATATCGGCCGATATGGAGGATTATATTGCAGCGGATTCCCTGAACGCTTTGTCAAACTATCTGATGCGGTATTATGGCAAGAAAGTGATTATTCTGCTGGACGAGTACGATACGCCCATGCAGGAGGCTTATGCGGGGGGATATTGGGACGAACTTGCGGCATTTACCAGGAGCCTATTTGGTGCAACCTTCAAGACAAATCCCTATATGGAGCGCGCCCTAATGACGGGCATCACCCGTGTGAGCAAAGAATCCATGTTTTCAGACCTGAATAATCTGGAAGTGGTGACAACGACTTCAGAAAAATACGCAGACAGTTTTGGGTTCACGGAGGAGGAGGTATTTACTGCGCTGGAGGAATATGGTCTGTCGGATCAAAAACAGCAGGTCAAAGACTGGTATGATGGGTTTTCCTTTGGCAGCAGAAATGATATTTACAATCCTTGGTCTATTATCAATTTTCTGGATAAGAAAATGGTGGGGGCCTATTGGGTCAATACCAGTTCCAACAGGCTGATCAGCATATTGCTCCGGGAGGGCAGCGCTGACATAAAGAAGACCTTTGAGGAATTGCTGGGTGGCGGTATGCATGAAGTGGAGATAGACGAGCAGATCGTCTATAACCAGCTTTCTACAAAAAAGAACGCCATATGGAGTCTGTTGCTGGCCAGTGGGTATCTGAGGGTACTGGAAACAACGTTTGTGGAAAAGACAGGCCGCAGATATTATAAGCTGGTGCTGACTAACAAAGAAGTTTATATCATGTTTGAGGACATAGTGAGGGACTGGTTTTCCGAGAATGACTATTATAATGACTTTATCAAGGCGCTGCTTTGGGGAGATGTGGATGCGATGAATATCTACATGAACAGGGTAACGCGGGAAATATTCAGTTATTTTGACACAGGCAAGAGCCCCTATAGCGAGCCGGAGAGATTTTACCACGGTTTCGTGCTGGGTCTGATGGTGGAACTGTCTGACCGGTATACAGTCACCTCCAACCGGGAAAGCGGTTTTGGCCGGTATGACGTGATGCTGGAGCCAAAGGATATAGCAAAGGACGATGCCATCATCCTGGAGTTTAAGGTGCAGGGCACGAAAGAAAAGGAACTGTCCGATACAGTATCTGCGGCTCTGCGGCAGATAGAGGAGAAGGACTACCAGGCGTCTCTGGCGGCAAAGGGAATCCCCGAGGAACGTATACGAAAATATGGGTTTGCTTTCTGCGGGAAAGAAGTGCTGATCGGTGCTGAGGAGGCATAAATCCAAGTACCACAAGTCGTTGAAGAAATGTTGCAAGTGAAAATGAGATTAGGCACTCAACAACAATTTCTTGCGCAAAGTGGCAAAATTTTGATGCCGGTTCGGGGGTATGTGGGGCATATACAAGAAAACTGTTCCACGGTGCCCCATTTGTCCGTAAAATCCTCTCTGTTTCCCCTATTTTAGGAGGAAAAGGGGCATATGCAGAAAAATTATCTCCCTGTGCCCCACTTATCACAAAAAAGTGGATCTGACAGGACATTTTCTCTGCATATGCCCCAGCTTTATGTGGAAAAGAATATTTTGTTGTCCTGCATAGTGCCTCACGCAGTCCGCATGAGCAGTGAAATCATTTTTATTCTGGTTTATCCAGGTTAGGATGTTCCCAAAATAGAGAAAATAGAGAAACTATTTAAATATAGAGTAAAGTTTTTGTCAGTTGACTAAAGAAATAAAGAGAGAGTACCAAGATTCCTGTTATAATGGTTTTGGCGAAAACAACAAACGGGAAAGGCGAGGTACTCTCATGGAAAA
>JAAUZI010000065.1 GCA_014804645.1 Lachnospiraceae bacterium
CAGAATTCTCTTGAAATGATATATAGTTCGAATGAAAATAATTCACTTCTTGGAACGATAGATGTAATATTAACTAATCCACCATTTGGATCAAAGATAGGAATTACGGATAAAAAATTATTGAGTGAATATGAATTTGGTCATTCGTGGACATATTCCAACAAAGATAATACATGGTATAAAATGAATAATATTATTAAGAGTCAAGATCCGCAGATATTATTTATTGAATTATGTATGAAATTATTGAAAGAAGGCGGAAGGATGGCAATAGTTCTTCCAGAAGGATTGTTTGGAAATAGGTCACAAGGATATATATGGGCTTATTTACGCGAACATGGAAATATATTAGCAATGATTGATTGCCCTAGAAATACATTCCAGCCGTCTACAGATACAAAAACAAATGTTTTGGTATATGAAAAAGGTAATAAGAAATATGAGAAGGTAAAAATTGCTGTAGCAAAAAATTGTGGACATGATAGACGAGGAAGGACAATAAATTCAAACAATGAGTCATTGCCAGATGATTTTATATCTATTGGCATAGAATATTCAAATAAGAATAGTGAATGGTGGAAGAGCGTTAATCTAAAAGGTGAGTATTTTGTGCCTAGATACTTTGAAAATGATACTTTGATCTCAGAATATAAAGATAACAAACGATTTGTTTCTGTAGGTGAGCTTGTTGCGAAAGGCTATCTTAATATTCATAGTGGACATGAGGTTGGGAGTGATGCATATGGAACAGGAACAATACCGTTTATTAGAACTTCTGATTTAAGCAATTTTGAGATATCGTCAGATCCAACCAATTCGGTTAGTGAAGAAATATACGAACAGTATGCTAAACAGCAGAATTTAAAGGAGGGCGATATTCTATTTATTGCAGATGGAAGATATAGAATTGGAAAGACTGCCATAATAAATAAATATAATATTAAATGCGTCATCCAAAGTCACATTGATATTTTTTCTTTAAGTGAGGATGCACCTATTGAACCGTATGAATTCGTGTATCTTATGAATTTGAAAATTGTTCAAGATCAAATTAGAAATTTAGTTTTTATTCAATCAACATTAGGAACGTTAGGAAATAGAATCAAAGAAATACAAATACCCTTGCCAATAAGAGATGAAGAGTGGATAAAAAAAATACACGTGTTCCAAAATAATATTGAAACACGTGCAAAAATATTATCGCAGTTAAATACTATTCAGCATTCATTCGAATTATGATTCGGAATTAACTCGACTAATTATTCCGTTAATCCAAGAATAAAACTCATCGAGAGATTTGTTCCCTTGAGCAATATTACATTCTCTATGGCCGAATCCGACATTATCAGAATTGTGCATTCTGGGATTTTTATGACATGTTTCTATAGCTGCTTTTCCACGAACGGCTAAATTAAAGAGATTGAAGTCTAACGGTAATTTGCAAATAACACACAGAGTAGAGTTTGGCTCCATTTCTCCGAAAAGATTTTCTAAGTACTTACGAATTTCAGTAGGAGGAATGGGAGCATTTTCCATTTGATACACTAACCAAGTAAGTTTCGCAGCAACCAATATGCATGAATCATAATCAGCAGCTTTTTCGCGTAGTTTTGCAATGACACCAGGTTTTAGTTTAGACATATCAAGGCCATATTCTAAGAGGTCTTCATCATCTAACATCATAACCCATCTAAGAATACGGTTAGGTCCAGCATTTTCACTTTTCCATGCAGCACCAGTAGTCATGGTAGCATCTCTTTTGATTTTATTGGCAACAGATGGGGCGACGGTCTTTAAATGCTCTAAGAATGGAAATTCATTACATTCTCCAGAATGGCCTTTAGGACAATGGCATTTATGTTGGGCGGCACCAGCATATTGTGAACGTGTAGTTATTATTTTATTGCAAAATTTCATGTTTGTAGTTCCTCCTTTTGCATTTGTATTTTTCCATCGAATTGCAATAAGTCAGAAGGGGTAACATTAAGGGCTTGAGCAACTTTAACAATGTTGTTCAAACTTACGTTACGATCACCACGTTCTATTGCACCGATGTATGTTCTGTGTAAATTGCATAGTTCAGCTAGTTGTTCTTGAGTTAGCTGACGTTCGATTCTTAGTGAGCGTACATTTTCTCCTAATATTTTTTGATAATCCATACTGCCTCCAATGATATTTATATTTGACATTATATATTATGGCAAATGTTTTGTATGCAGATTATAAGTAGCAACCACAATGAGAGAAAATTTTTCACAACATTTTTATTCAAAATATTGTCTATTCACACATGAATTTAAAAGAATTGATAAATTTGTGGCATAAGAAATATTTTTAGGACTAAAAGTATATCGTAGTGGGCAGAAATTTTCCAATGCGATACACTTTTTTCTCAATATAAAAGTCATGAATTTTCTACAAAAGGGGTTAGGGGAATATGTCCCTTAGCAGAAAAAAGCAAGCAGATTTTCAATAGATTCCGGCAGAAAAAAATTGAAAAATGAACCTATGTCATGACATAGGCAGTGCTTGCTGTTTTAGCCTGTGGACGTCCGTAGGCAGTGCTTGCTATTCCAAAAATGGAATGCAAACGGGATAAGTCTGCATGTGCAGACTGTTCCAAAATCAATGCGGGTGTTACCACCCATACTGACTAGAAAAATTCTGAAAATTTTTGTAAATAGGAAGGAGTTTTGCACCTTTACCATTTACGATAATAAGGGACTGAACGAAAGGAGGGAACTATATGACTGCCGCAGACTGCAGAATGGAAATTGTCAGTATTCTTCTGGTCAGTGGGTATATTACATCAAGGGAGCTGGCGCAGGAATTTGGCGTTTGTATCTGAACGATACGCAACGACATTACAGTCCTCTTCTATGCTTATCCCATATAAACAAAGCCGGGGGCTGGCGGGGAAATTTTTATCATGGACAGCTACAAGCTGTACAACAATACGCTTACATCATACGAGCAGGAAAAATTCAAAAAATATATGATAAAACAGAGGGAGAAGATAAAAAATTCTGGAACGTATTCTCCAAAAATGTGAGGTTTCATCAACACAGCGCAAGGGCAGTTACAGACCTATGGGAAAGGTTTGGACTGTCCTTTTTGTGCGTTTAAGGAGGCACTTATGGAAGGAGGCGAAAGCCAATGAAAGAAGTTCCGATTTGGGAAAAGAGTAATTTAAGCCTTGAAGAAGCAGCGGCTTATTCGGGGATTGGCATTAATAAACTGCGTGAGCTTACCAATGAGAAAAACTGCCGATTTGTTTTGTGGGTTGGCAATAAGCGATTAATCAAACGCCGCCTGTTCGATCAGTATATCGAGCAGGAGTATTCTATCTGACATAGATGGCATTCTTTTAATTTTTGTGAATCTTGTGGTGTAAAATCGGCTTTGATATGGTACAATGAATAAGTCATATCAAGGCTCTTTCCACTACGGAAAGGAGTTTGAAAATGTCTGAGAAACGGAAAGACAATAAAGGACGAGTCTTAAAGACAGGGGAGAGCCAGAGAAAAGACCTGATTTATCAATACCGCTATACGGATATTCGTGGAAAAAGGCAGACAATTTATTCCTCCGATTTGAAAGAATTGCGGGAAAAGGAAAAATTAATCCAAAAGCAGCTTGATGATGGAATTGACTACTCTGCAGGAAAGATTAATGTGATTGCCCTTTTAGAACGTTATATCAATCTGAAGCAGGGTGTCCGCTATAATACCAAAATTGGCTATAATTTCGTGCTAAACCTGATTAAAAAGGAAGATTTTGGGTATAGGCAGATTCGGGATATCAAAGTGTCTGATGCTCAGCAATGGATTATGAAGCTGCATAATGACGGAAAAGGATACAGTACCATTACAAGTGTCCGTGGTGTCGTCAAGCCGGCTTTTCAGATGGCATATAATGAGGATATTATCCGCAGGAATCCTTTTGATTTCAAGCTGGTCGATGTTGTTCCCAACGATTCACAAAAACGGATTGCCATGACTGAAGAACAGCAGGAACTTTGGATGGGTTTTATCCGTGAAGATAAAACCTACGCAAAGTATTATGATGAATTTGTCGTGCTGTTGGGAATGGGAATGCGTGTCAGCGAATTTTGTGGCTTGACAAAAAGTGATCTGGATTTTGAAAGCCGGAAGATTCGTGTAGATCATCAGCTTGTTCGGGAACGGGGCGGAAAGTATTATGTTGAGAAAACAAAGACCGAATGCGGATGCCGCTTTATCCCTATGACAGAGGAAGTCTATCGAAGCCTGAAAAATATCCTTAGTTGCCGCAAGAGCTTGAAGACAGAAATGATTGTTGACGGATACAGCAATTTTCTTCTGCTGGACAAGGATGATAAACCGAAAGTGGCGTTGCATATCGAAAATGAAATGCGTTGGGCAATGAAGAAATACAAGAAGTTGTATCCAGATAAACCATTGCCACACATCACGCCTCATGTATTCCGTCATACGTTTTGTACCAACATGGCAAATGTAGGTATGGACATTAAGACCTTACAGTATGTAATGGGACATTCCGATGTAGGTGTTACGCTGAATGTTTATACTCATGCAAGCTATGACCGAGCAGCGGAGCAGATGGCGAAAATTTTAGACTTTAAAGAAACTGATATGCAAGGGAAACAGAGAAAATCAGGTTGAGAAATGCACCAATCTACTACACCAATTACTACACCATTTGCCCGTAAATTTGCGTAGATTTATAACGAATTACGCAGTTTCAGGGTAAAAAACCAAAAATGAAAAAAGTGCCAGAAAGCTTGAAATATTAAGGTTTGAAGGCTTATGAAGGGATATAAAAGATATGATAAAAATACTTTTCGTCTGTCACGGCAACATCTGCCGCAGCCCCATGGCCGAGTTCGTCATGAAAGACCTGGTCGCCCAATCCGGCCTCTCCCACCAGTTCACCATCGCCTCAGCTGCCACCAGCACTGAGGAGATCTGGAACGGCGTGGGCAACCCAGTCTATCCTCCGGCCAGGAAAAAGCTGGCGGAGCACGGAATCGGCTGTGAGGGCAAGCGGGCGGTGCAGCTCACCCGGGCGGATTATAACAAATATGACTATCTGATCGGTATGGACAGGGCCAATATCCGCAACATGACCCGCATGTGCGGCGGCGACCCGGAGCATAAAATATCCCTCCTGCTGTCCTGGGCGGGAACGGAGAGGGATATTGCGGACCCTTGGTATTCCGGGAATTTTGACGCCACCTATGAGGATGTACTGGAGGGCTGTCAGGCCCTGCTGGAGACGCTGCGGCGCGGCATGTAATTGCCCTGTCCCAATTCACTGCACCGCGGGCAGTCCCCCCTGCAGCAAAGCGCTGCAATAGCCCGCGATTTCCTCCGGGGAGACCGGGGACTGCTGGTTCAGCCAGCACTCGATAACCCCGATACAGCCGGAGACCATAAAGGAGTAAAAATAGTCAAAATACTTTACGGAATGTTCCGCATTAGCCATCAGCATGCGGAGCTTTTCTTTTACCAACTCTTTCAGACGGTTTACAAAAGCCATATCGCCGTGGGGGCCGATCAGCACTCTGGCCAGGGCGCGGTTGTGATCCAGAAAGATAAAGAGGTCCAAAAGCACTGGCCGGGGGATCACCGGCAGACTGCTCTCCGCCGTCAGATCCCGCTCAAGAATCTCATTGAATTCCTGAAACAATTCTTCCTCAACCTTATTCAACAAATCATATACATCGCTATAGTGGAGATAGAATGTCCCCCTGTTTATATCCGCCAGATCGGACAATTCCTTGACGGAGATATCCTTAATGTCTTTCTCGCTCATCAGCTGAATCAGCCCCTGCAATAACAGGGCCTTTGTGCGGCGAACCCGGCGGTCCATTTTTTCCTGTGCCATGCTGGCCTCCTTTCTTTCTCTTTCGTACCCCGATCATTGTGCGGCAGTAAATGACGCAATTATGGATTAAATATAAATAAAACATAAAATCTTTAACATAAATCAACAAATCCAGTAAAAATGTCTCAAAATGTACAATCGAACCAGTTTTGAATATTGTCTTTTGGCCTATTTTTATTATAATATTTCCCATATAGAAAATCAACTGATGTTGATAAAAAAACACACATCAATTAACATATAATAAAAACGGAGGAATACCATTATGGAAAAGGAGCAAAAGGGCAATTCCTTTATGATAAAACTGGCTACGATGATCGTGGATAAGAGAAAGGGTTTTTATCTGATCTTTATTCTGCTGATTATTTTCAGTCTGATCTCCATGAACAGGGTGAAGGTCAACAACGATCTGACCACCTATCTGTCCGAAGACACGGAGACCCGGCAGGGTATGGACCTGATGGAGGCGCAGTTTACTACATATGGGACGGCCAGGATCATGGTATGTAATGTGACCTATGAGGAGGCGGAGGCTCTGTCGGAGCAGATCCGGGAGATGGAAGGGGTCAGTATGCTGGATTTTGACGATTCCACGGACTGTTACCATGATATGGAGGCGCTGTTTGCAGTGACCTTTGAGGGGGAGGCAAAGGAGGAGATCACCAAAACATATTTCGAGTCGGTGTTGGATTCCCTGTCGGAGTATGATGTCTATTACACCTCGGATATCGGTCAGGAGGAGCGGGATGCGGCGGATCTGAGCAAGGATATGGTCATGATACTGCTGCTGGCGGGAGTGGTGATCGTGGCTGTGCTGCTCTTTACCTCAACCACCTATGCGGAGATTCCGGTGTACCTGATGACCTTTATCGTGGCGGCAATTTTGAACAAGGGCACCAATTTCCTCTTTGGCACCATCAGCTTTGTCACCAACTCCATTGCCGTGGTGCTGCAGCTGGGGCTGGCCGTAGACTACGCCATCATTCTGGCCCACCGTTTCATGGAGGAGCATGAGGATAAGGACGCCAGAGAGGCGGTGATCGTGGCTCTGAGCAAGGCCATCCCGGAAATATCATCCAGCTCCCTGACCACGGTGTCCGGCATGATCGCCATGATGTTTATGCAATTCCGTATCGGCTACGATATGGGCATCATCCTGGCCAAGGCCATTGTGCTGAGTCTGGTGACGGTATTCTTCCTGATGCCGGGTCTGCTGCTGAATTTTTCCAAGGCCATCGACAAGACCCATCACAAGAGCTTTGTGCCTAACATTACGGCGGTAGGAAAGTTCTGTGTCGCCACCCGATTTATCGTGCCGCCCCTGTTGATTGTGGGACTGGTTGCGGCCTTTATTTTCTCCAGTCGGGCGGCCTATGTGTATGACGTGAACAGCCTGGAGGCCAAGACTATGAGTGAAAATAAGTTCTCTGCCTCCATGGTCAATCAGGAGTTTGGCAGTGTCAACCAGCTGGCAGTGCTGGTGCCTAACGGAGATTATGAGCAGGAGGCCAGAGCACTGCGTGCGCTGGAGCGGCTGGACTGCGTGGATTCTGTCATGGGTCTGGCCAATATCGAGGCCATGGACGGCTATATGCTGACTCAGCTGCTGACCCCCAGAGCATTTTCTGAGTTGATCGACATGGATGTGGAGGTGGCGGAACTGCTGTATGCGGCCTACGCCGTGAACGACAGCAATCTGGGGGCCTTGGTGAGCGGTATCGATGAGTACGAGGTTCCGCTGATCGATATTTTCTTATACATATACGATCAAAAGGAGAGCGGCAACATCACACTGGATGACGATCTGGAGGAGATGCTGGAGAACGCCCACACTCAGATCTGTATTGCCAGGGATCAGCTGCTGGGGCAGGAGTACAGCCGTTTTGTACTGGAACTCAGTGTTCCCTCCGAGGGCGAGGAGACCTATGCGGCGCTGGATGAGATTCGTCAGACGGTGGCCCGCTATTATGATCTGGAGGATATCTATCTGGTAGGAACTTCCACCAGCAACAAGGACTTGGGGGATTCGTTCAGCACGGACAATGTGATTATCACCATACTGACGGCGGTGTTCGTCATGATTATCCTGCTGTTTACATTCCAGTCGGCGGGGCTGCCGGTGCTGCTGGTGCTGACGATTCAGGGCAGTATATGGGTCAATTTCTCCATGCCGTATCTACAGCAGGAGCCGGTGTATTTCCTGGGGTATCTGGTGGTGTCGGCCATTCAGATGGGTGCCACTATAGACTACGCCATCGTAATCACCAGCCGGTATATGGAACTGAAAAATTATATGTCTATCAAGGAGGCCATTATACAGACGCTGAACCAGGCATTCCCCACCATCGTGACCAGCGGTTCTATGTTGGTGGCGGCGGGATTTATCATCAGCGGCGTCTCCACCAATGCAGTGGTGGCCGCCATCGGTCTGGCGCTGGGGCGGGGTACTTTGACTTCCATTGTCATGGTGCTGCTGATGCTGCCCCAGACATTGCTGTTGGGGGATATTATCATAGAAAAAACAGCATTTACCCTGAAAAGGGATGTGGCGAAACCCCTGCCCACCAGCGGCCGCATCCGTATGACAGGACATATCAAGGGGTATGTGAACGGTGTGATTGAGGGCGATTTCACCGGAGTTATCGACGGAGAGATGGGGGCGGTGATACGCGCCCGCGATGTATATGAGAATGCCCGCGAGCTGCTGGAGTACAGAGAGGAGGAGGGTCATGAATAATCTTGTAATACGCAAAAAGGGAAACGGACTGCTGGCCGCAGTTTTGTCTCTGGCGCTGGCCTTTTCCGAATGTCTGCCGATATTGGCCCAGGAAGAACCGGCGGTCACCTATGAGGAGTATGTCAGCGGAGAATACATGGGGGAGGTCGATGCAGGGCAGTATGAGATTGTCCGCATTGCCACCGTGGAGCAGCTGCGGGAACTGGCTGACGCCTGTACCTATGATGCGTGGTCCAGAGATAAGCGGGTGCTGCTCACGGCAGATCTGGATTTGAATGGCACGGAGCTGGAGATTCCTGTGTTTGGCGGAATATTTGACGGTCAGGGGCATACCATCAGCGGATTGGAGATTCAGCGGGAAGGCTCTCAGGTAGGCTTGTTCCGTTATCTGCAGCAGGGGGCGGTGATTCAGGAGCTGTCTGTGTCGGAGGCCAGAATACTGCCCCAGGGCAGCGGTTGTCAGGTGGGGATTTTGGTCGGACGAAATTACGGCAGTATTGTAAACTGTCAGGTCTCCGGTGTGCTGGAGGGAGAGGAGGAAGTGGGCGGCATTGCGGGCGTCAACGAGGAGAGCGGCGTGATCCGCAGCTGCTCGGCGGAGGTGACGGTGCTGGGAAATCGCCGCAGCGGCGGAATCGTGGGCAGCAATCATGGCACTATAAACAACTGCGCCAACAGAGGAAATATTAATATTTATACCAACGATATGGTGTATGAGCTGGAGGATTTCACTGTAGAAAATCTGGAGGAGGCATCCTCCGGCGCGCAGCTGGACGCCCATATGGATACGGGCGGCATCGCCGGATTCAGCGATGGCAAGATTTATTTCTGCAGCAATGCGGGGACGGTGGGTTATGCCCATGTGGGCTACAACACCGGCGGCATTGTAGGGCGGCTGCATCAGGGGTATATCCAGAACTGCACCAACACGGGACATGTGCTGGGAAGAAAGGATGTGGGGGGCATTGTCGGTCAGATGGAGCCTTTTATGGAGGTGGAATACATTGACGGCAAGCTGGATGAGCTGGACCGGGAGATGGACATTTTTCTGGACATGTTGGAGACCAGCCACGACCATTTAAGCGCCTACGGGGATCAGGCCATGGCCATCACCAGGCAGCTGAATGCCAATCTGCGAAACGTGTCCGTCTCCGCATCCAATCTGCTGAACATTACCAACGATCTGTGGAATGTATACAATCAGGAACTCTCCGGTATTTCTGGAGACTTTGATCGGCTCTCCAACGACCTCAGGGCTATCAGCGACAAGGAAAAGGAGGAGGAAAAACGTCAGGAATCCGAAGGGGGAGGAGAATCCCAGGAGAGAGAAATACCGGAGGGAGAATCACAGGACGGGGAGCAGAGCGGGGAAACGGCAGCAGTGGGGACAGATGGGCAGGAGCAGGACCGACAGGCGCTGGGAGACCAGTTGGGAGACCGGCTGGAGGACTGGCGTGAAGAGCTGGACTCTGTAAGCGGCGGCGACCATATAGACTGGAACAGGCCCGGGGAAGGGGATGATTCCGAGGATTGGAATAATCCTCTAGATTGGGAAAGACCGGAGTATACTCAGGAGTACCGGGATGCGCTGTCTAATTTTGCGAACAGTACCAGCAGCCATTTACATAAGGTGACAGACACCACCTCCCAGCAGAGCGGCCAGGTGTCCCACAATCTGGAGGTGTTCAACCTGGAGCTGAAAGCGGCCATGGATCACCTGACGGAATTGACGGACACACTGGATGCCGCCCAGGGCGTGGTGGATGCGGATGTGGATGCTCTGATAGCCCAGGCCCGGAAACTGCGGAGAATGTTCAGCGACATCAGGGATGAGCTCTTTGGCTATGAGGGCATTACCATCAATGACACATCGGACGAGGCCGCCAGCGAGAGTATTGAAAATGCGGGGGTCGATGAATTGCAGCAGGAACTGCTGCAGGAGGGAGACACCGTCACAGAGAAGTGGTATGACACCGCCAGTTTCCAGCAGGGCAAGATTACGCTGTGCCTGAACAGGGGGCTGATTGAGGCGGACACAAGCGTGGGGGGCATTGTGGGACAGATTGCGATTGAGCATGATCTGGACCCCGAGGACGATATCACCTTCACCGGGCCGGAAAGTCTGAGCATTCAGGAGAGTATCAAGGCGGTGGTGCGGGAGAGCCGGAACGAGGGTCGCGTCGTTGCCAAGAGAAACTATGTGGGCGGCATAGCGGGCAAGGCGGATTTCGGAGCCATTGTCTCCTGTGAATCCTATGCGGATATCCGGAGTACGGGAGGCAGTTATGTGGGCGGCATTGCCGGAAGGTCGGACTATACCATACGCAGCTGTTTCAGCACGGGATTTCTGGGCGGAAAAAGCTATGTGGGCGGCATAGCGGGAATGGGCAGCGAGATTTACTATTGTGACGCCATGAACAACCTGGAAGTAAAGGGGGAGAAAATAGGAGCCATCGCCGGGGATTTGCGGAGCGAAGGTATGCTGTATGACAACTATTATGTGAAAGACAGCGTGGCAGGAATCGACGGCATCAGCTATGGGGGCGGCGCTATCCCCATGGACTACGAGGACTTTGTCACCCGGGAGGGACTGCCGGAGGAGTTTGCACTGCTGACGTTGCACTTTGTAGTGCTGGACGAGGAGGGAGAGCTCAAGGAGGAGGTAGAGACCCTGCAGATACCTTACGGCAGCGGCCTGGCGGAGGAACAGCTGCCAAAGCTGCCGGAGAAAGAGGGGTATTATGGACAATGGCCTGAGATTGACTACAGTCATATCACGGAGAGCCAGGTGCTGGCCGCGGAATATACCAAATGGATTACGGCGTTGGCCGCAGAGGAACCGAACGTGGCACAGGGGCAGGCGGCCATACTGGTGGAAGGGATTTTCTATCCGGAGGACGTTCTGGAGGTGACAGGAGACGGAGAGGGCACATATTGTCTGCAAATCCACACCTCAGAGGGGCTTTATGATCGACCTGTCAGCGTTCGTCTGCATCAAAGTCTTCTTCCCAAGCACTATGAGATACGTGTTCTGCAGGGCGCGGGGGAAACGGTGGCGGAGAGCAGAATAATGGGCAGCTATGTGGTGTTTGGTATGGAACAGCCCGGCAGCTTTCTAATCGCCGAAATTTCTCCAGAGATTCCCACACGATACTTTGGGTTGGGAGGCTGTGTTGCAGCGCTTGTGCTGATTCTGGTGATTCGCAGTCTGCTGCGGCGCAGAAAGACAAAACGTGGGGGTAAGGCTACAGGGCAGAATGTGGAGGCCGCAGTGGAGAGCCAGGCTACGGGGCAGAATGAATCTGCTGTTCAAACGGAGGAACACATGCTATAATAAAATATGCTAACGAGCGTTAAGTCTTTCAATTCCTGTACAGCACAGGCTGCACAATCGAACAACCTGCGCCGTGCGGAATGAGAAATCTATTCGCTTGTGGGTAAAAATAAACATATAGAACGCAGAAGGGACCTGCCTCCAGCGGGCGGCGGGAAAGGTATATGCGCATGGACACAGTGATTTTCGACATGGACGGCACTTTAATTGACACGGAGAAATATTATCGGATTTTCTGGCCCATGGCGTTGAAGGAGTTTGGATATGAGATGACGGATGAACAGGCGCTGTCCATGCGCAGCCTGGGACGTCCCTTTGCCCCGGCCCGATTGCGGGAGATGTTCGGGCCAGAGCTGGATTACAGTGCGGTGAGGGAGCGGCGAAAAGCCTTGATGGAGGAGCGGCTGGACAAGGAGGGCATCGAGCTGAAACCCGGTGCCCTGGAATTGCTGTCCTGGCTGAAAGGGCATGGAATCCGAAGGGCCATTGCCACCGCCACGGATATGCAGCGGACGGAGAAATACTTGGGCAGCCTGGGAATCCGGGATTATTTTGACCAGATAATCTCTGCCACGATGGTGAAGGAGGGAAAGCCATCGCCGGACATTTACCTCTATGCCTGCGAGCAGCTGCACCGACAGCCCGGGGAATGTATGGCGGTGGAGGATTCCCCCAACGGGGTGCTCAGCGCCGCCCGGGCGGGCTGCCGGGTGGTGATGGTGCCGGACCAGACGGACGCGGAACCGGAGCTGGAAAAACTTTTGTATGCCAAAGTAAACAGACTGGACGAGATCATAGGGCTGCTGTGACAGCCCTATTTTTCTGCTGTTTTGTGCCGAAACTGGTATTGCATTTCCCAAATTGCTGTGTTATTATTTTAACGATGGCGGTGGCGGAACCATCGCAAAAAAAGCAAAACAGAAAACGGGATTGCGGTCGGAGCAGCCGCGGAAAACGCTGCTTTTGGACGAAGGGCCGCAGGAAAGGATGCGTACATGAGATTTGATGACATTATCGACAAGGTCAATCAGTGCAGTATGAAGAAGATGGCTGTGGCAGCTGCCCAGGACGAGGCAGTGCTGCACGCTGTGTGGGAGGCGAAGAAGAGAGGCATTGCGGACGCCATTCTGGTTGGTGACGAGGCCAAGATTCGGGAGATCGCAGCCGAGATGAACATGGATCTGAGCGATTATCAGATTATTGACGAGCCGGATATGACCCAGGCGGCGCTGAAGGCGGTAAAGCTGGCTCATGACGGCGTGGTGGACATGTATATGAAGGGTCTGGTGGACACCAAGAATTTCTTAAAGAGCGTGCTGGACAAGGAAGTGGGTCTGCGCACCGGCAATCCTCTGTCTCATGTGGCAGTGTTCGAGGTGCCGGGTATCCCTCAGCTGCTGTTTTTGACGGATGTGGCGTTCATCACCTATCCCACGCTGGAGGACAAGGTGCATATCATCAATAACACGGTGCCTGTGGCAAAAGCCTGCGGCGTGGAGTGTCCCAAGGTGGCTCCTCTGGCGGCGGTGGAGGTGGTAAACCCCAAGATGCCCGTCACTGTGGATGCCGCAGAACTGACTCGCATGAACGAGGCAGGCGAGATCACCGGCTGTATCGTGGACGGCCCTCTGTCCTTGGATCTGGCCATCGATCCCGAGGCGGCCAAGCACAAGGGAGCAACGGACCGCAAGATTCAGGGCGATGCAGATATCCTGCTGTTCTCGGATATCCATGCAGGCAACAATGTATACAAGGCTATTGTACATATGACCAAAGCTGAAAACGGCTGCATCCTGACGGGAACCAAGGTGCCTGTCATCCTGACCAGCCGCTCCGATACCTTTGAGACTAAAGTAAACTCCATCGCCCTGGCGGCAGTGGTGGCAGCGGAGATGGCTAAGGGAGTATAGGTCATGGATTTTGTTGTTGAGGCTGTTCTGGAAGTGGCCAGCGAATTGGTCTCTGAAGGGATCGACGCGGCCATTACAGCCAGAAAAGAGAAAAAGCGGAAAGCGGCATCTGACGAAAAAGGTACTGACGCGGCAGATGCGGAACTCATACTTGAGAAAGGGGAAGAGACAGATGGCAGTGAAGAGCTTAATCATTAATCCCGGTTCCACCTCCACCAAGATCGGTGTATTTGAGGACGAGAACCTGTTGTTTGAGGAGACCCTGCGGCACTCCACGGAGGAGATCAGCCGGTATGCCTCCATCGTAGACCAGAAGGATTTCCGCAAGAAAATCATTACCGACTTATTGGAAGAGAAACAGTTTGATATTAAGTCCCTGAATGTGGTGGTGGGACGGGGTGGTATGTTAAAGCCCATTCCCGGCGGCACCTATGCGGTGACGGACGAACTGCTGGCGGATTTGAAGATCGGTGTACAGGGGCAGCACGCCTCCAACTTAGGCGGTATTTTGGCCAGAGAAATCGGTGATTCCATCGGTGTTCCTTCTTACATCGTGGACCCCGTGGTTGTGGACGAGCTGATGCCCATCGCCAGATATTCCGGTGTGCCGGAGCTGCCCCGCACCAGCGTGTTCCATGCGCTTAACCAGAAGGCGGTGGCCAAGAGATATGCCAAGGAGATCGGCAAGCCCTACGAATCTCTGCGCCTGATTGTAGTGCATATGGGCGGCGGCGTGTCCGTGGGCGCTCACGAGTACGGTAAGGTGGTGGATGTGTTCAACGCTCTGGACGGCGACGGCGCTTTCTCCCCCGAGAGAGCGGGAGCAGTGCCCAGTGGCGCTCTGATCAAGATGTGCTACAGCGGTCAGTATACCGAGAAGGAAGTCTATGGCAAGGTTGTGGGCAAGGGTGGTTTCAACGCATATCTGGGTACCAACGACATGCGCGAGGTGACAAAGCGTGCCAACGAGGGGGACGAAAAGGCGGCGGAGGCCAAGGCGGCATTCCTGCTCCAGGTGTCCAAGGATATCGGTTCCATGGCCTGTGTACTGAGCGGCAAGGTGGATCAGATCATTCTCACCGGCGGCATTGCCTATGGTGCGGACGTGTGTGATTCCCTGAAGGAGAGAGCGGGCTGGATTGCGCCTGTCACCGTATATCCCGGCGAGGACGAGCTGCTGGCTCTAGCCCAGGGAGCGCTCCGCGTGCTCGGCGGCGAGGAACAGGCTATGGTATATTAAGCCAATTCCCATAAAAGTGTATAAAAACGGCGTCTGTCCAAGTCATTTTCGCTTTGGACAGGCGCCGTTTGTTGATTGGCATCACTGGGGATCTGGGTTCTTTCGGTACTCCCTGGGGGAGCGCCCATACACTTTTCGGAACAGGTCCTTAAAGTAATTGCTGTCATTGAAACCGCATTCCAGCGCGATATCCGTGATGGTGTTGCCGGTAGTCAGCAGTGCGGTCTGGGCATGTTTTAGACGCACATAATTCAAGTACTCCTTGAAACCCATGCCCGTGACCAGCTTAAATTTTTTACTGAAATAGGTGGGACTTAAAGACGCCACAGACGCCACATCCTCCAGTGTCAGAGGGCGGCGGAAATTTTGATAGATATAGCGGGTGGCCTGCTGTATGTCCGCATCCCGCACATTAATCAGTTCTGGCTCTGGCTGGTGCATCACCGAATGCCTGGCAAGAAACAGCAGCAGCTGCTGCAGATAACAGGTGGTAAAATCGTCGGAATACTCGTCCAGATCGGCGCTCTCGGACAACATGTGGGAAAGCAGCTCAAAAAATTCCTCCAGATACAGACTGGGGATGCTGCCCATAAAGGAAGGCGCATCCCCTATCACATCCTGGTAGAGAAAGGATTTTTTGAATAATATGTCCACCATTTCGCAGCTTATGCCCGGGTAGTACCGGGAGTGGTGCAGTTCTCCGGGAGTGATAAACACCAAGTCTCCCTTTTCCAGCTCGTAGACCTGATCCCGGAGAAGAAAACGACATTTACCGGAGAGCAGACAGAAGATCTCATAAAAACTATGGTAGTGGTCCGGCTGCATGGCGGTAGTGTCGCCACGCAGCCCTTTGTAGATAATTATGTTGTCGATATCCGGTCGCCCGCTGCATATAAAAGGTGTCATAGTTTTCCTCTTTTCCGCATATCCTGAACTTTTCTCATGTATGGCGCAGGGAAATCCTGCGGTACTGTATCAATTCCTACAGCGGAAATTTAAAGTATCTCTTCGCGTTGTTGTAAGAGATATCCGTGACGATCTCGGACAGAATATCCATGTCTGCGGGGAACTCTCCGTTCTCCACCCAGTTGCCGATCAGGTTGCACAGGATGCGGCGGAAATACTCGTGTCTGGTGTAGGACAAAAAGCTCCGGGAATCCGTCAACATTCCCACAAAGCCGGACAGGTTGCCCAGGTTGGCCAGAGAGATCATCTGATCCTGCATGCCGGTCTTGTGATCGTTGAACCACCAGGCGCTGCCCTGCTGGATCTTTGCCACTGCGGTGCTGTCCTGGAAACAGCCCAGTATGGAGCCGATGGCCTGGTTGTCGTTGGGGTTTAAGCTGTACAGAATGGTTCTGGGCAGCTCGCCATCCTTGATGAGCGCGTTCAGGAAATCCGCCATCTGTGAGGAGGGCGCATAATTGTTGATACAGTCGTAACCGGTGTCGGGGCCCAGTTTCTCATACATTTGCGTGTTGTTGTCTCTCTTACAGCCATAGTGCAGCTGCATGGCCCAGTCGAGCTTTGCGTATTCTTTTCCCACAAACAGCATGAAGGCGGTTTTGAATTTCAGTTCCTCTTCCTTGGTGGGAATCATGCGGTTCTGGCGTTTCAAGAAGATCTCCTCGATCTCGTCGTCGGAGGCGGGGCAGTACATCACATATTCCAAAGCGTGGTCGGACACGTTACAGCCCATGGATGCAAAGAAAGCCATGCGCTCTCTCAGAGCGTCCTTCAACTGGGCAAACGTGATGATCTCGCTCTTGCCCACGGTGGCAGCCAGCTTATCCAGATAATCCAGATAGTCGGGTTTCTCTATGTTCATGGCTTTGTCGGGTCTCCAGGCGGGCAGCACCTTCACCTCAAAGCTGTCGTCCTCCGCGATCTTTTTGTGCCACTCAAGGGAGTCAATGGGATCGTCGGTGGTGCAGATCAGAGTTACATTGCTCTGGCGAATCAGGTTGCGCACGCTCATGGAAGGCTCCTGCAGTTTTGCGTTGCACAGGTTCCAGACCTCGTCCGCGGTCTTTTTGTTCAGCACGCCGGTGTAGCCGAAATACCGCTGCAGCTCCAGATGGCTCCAGTGGAACAGGGGATTGCCGATGGCCTTGCCCAGGCACTCCGCCCATTTACAGAATTTTTCATAGTCGGAGGCGTCCCCAGTGATGTATTTTTCGTCCACGCCGCAGGAGCGCATAAAGCGCCATTTGTAGTGGTCGCCGCCCAGCCACACCTGGGTGATGTTGTCAAACTGTCTGTCCTCCGCAATCTCCCTGGGATTGATGTGGCAGTGGTAGTCCAGCACGGGAGTGTTCTCGGCGTATTCGTGGAACAGCTTTCTGGCGGTTTCCGTCTCAAGTAAAAAATCCTTGTCCATAAAACTTTTCATTGTTCTTCCCTCCATATTTTAAATATATGTGATAGCATATTGCTGTTGGTGCCGAAAGGTTATTTCTGGCAGTCATGGCTGCTGGCGAGAGTAGTGCCCCGGTGTACCACTTCGCCGGAAAATACAGTCTGCTTGGGCATTTCGTTGCCGCTGAGCACTCCCATCAGGGTGACGATCAGGTGCTGGCAGAGCGTCTCCAGCTTATTGTCGATACTGGACATCTCCGGCTCGCAGCAGTGTACCAGCAGGGAGTTGTTGTAGCCGATAATGCACAGATCCTCCGGAATAGACAGACCAGCCTCCAGGGCAAAGCGTACAGCGCCCATGGCCAGGCAGTCGTCCGAGGCGATAATGCCGTGAAAGTGAATTCCCTTCTGGTATATTTTCATCAGATGGTCCGCCATGGCGTGGATATCCTCGTGGGAACCCTGATAGAACTGTATCAGATTGTTGCTCCGCAGCAGTTTCTGGGACTCCATAGCATTGCGGTACCCCGCCATCTTTTTCTTGCTGCTGTAGGAGGTGGAATTGGTAAAATACAGAATGTCTTCCACTCCCGCCTGAATCAGCTGCAGTGTGGCCTCGTAAACAGAGGAAAAGTCGTCCGACAGGATGCTGTACACGTTGGGCGCCTCCAGCGCCGCGTTCAGCAGCATCACGGGAACCTGGGCGGCGGCGTCCAGAATATAGCGGTTGTCTGCGTCTTTGTCATAGACAAAATTGGAACCCACCAGAATAATGCCGTCCACTTTTTTGGTTATCAGCAGATTCATACAGCTTTTTTTGCTCTCCAGATCGTAGCCGGTGCAGCACAGTATGCTGTCGTAGCCGTTGACTCGGAGTTTCTGCTCAATATAGTAGATCGCTTTGGCCAGATACAGATCGGAGGAGTCGGCACACATGACACCGATGGTCTTCATGGTGTTAAGTCCCAGCCCTCTGGCAAAGGCATTGGGAGTGTACTCACATTGGTTAATTACATCCAAGACCTTCTGCTTGGTTTTCTCGCTGACGCTGCTGCTGCCGTTGAGCACTCTGGAGACAGTGGCAATGGAGACCCCCGCTTTTTCTGAGATGTCATATATCGTCATATGCATAAATCTCACCTCTGTCTGTATAACACATACCATGCCCGCGTTGCCTGTACGGGCTTAATATTAGTGAAAAAATGTTTGTAAGCGGTTACAGTATTTGCTTTATTTTGAATTATAGCTAATCTAGAAAAAATTTTCAAGAACTATTTTTAAGTTCTTGACGAATAAGGGGTTTAGAAGTAAAATTAGAAATGTAAGTACTTACATGGATTTTCCCGTGAGGGTACATACTTTTTAGAAAATGCGTATGTAACAATCCGGTGTGCGGTTCCATGCGTTCTGGAACGGAGTATTGGGAGAAAAGACAGTGTGGGGCGGTCGCCGAGAGAAGCTGGGGACAGCAGAAAAGAGGAGGAGTTATGGAAGTATTAAACAAAAACATGACCGGTAAGAAGGACAGACCTGTCAAGGTCGTACAGTTTGGCGAGGGAAATTTTTTGCGGGCATTTGTGGATTACATGATCGACATTGCCAATGAGCAGGGCAAATTTGACGGAGATATCGTCCTGATTAAGCCCATTGATTTCGGCAATTTGGATATGTTCCATAAGCAGGACTGCCAGTACACAGTATCCCTGCGGGGCAATGTAGACGGCGAGGCGAAGATCATTAACAGGGTAGTGACCAGCGTGGCCGACGCGGTGGACGCTATCCATGAGTATGACAAGTACATGGGGCTGGCCGAGATCGACACTCTCCGCTTTGTGGTTTCCAACACCACGGAGGCCGGGATCGTGTATGATGCCGATGATAAATTTGAGTTGAATCCTCCCAAGAGTTTTCCCGGCAAGCTGACCAAGTTTTTGTATCACAGATTTGAGACTTTTAATGGAGATATGTCCAAGGGATTGGTGATGCTGCCTGTGGAGCTGATCGACGATAACGGTATCATGCTGAAAAAATGCGTGATGCAGCAGATTGCCAACTGGGGCCTGCCCGATGCTTTCAAGAGCTGGGTGGAGGAGGCCTGCGTCTTTACCGCAACCTTGGTGGATCGCATTGTGACCGGCTACCCCCGCGCCACGGAGAAAGAGGAGTGGGAAAAGCTGGGTTACGAGGATCATATCATGGTGACGGGCGAGCCTTTTGCCCTGTGGGTCATCGAGTCGGATAAGGATATCAGTGGGGAGTTTGATCTGCCCGGCGCCGGTCTGCCGGTGGTGTTCACCGATGACCATCATCCCTACAAGCAGAGGAAGGTGCGTATCCTGAATGGCGCTCACACCTCTTTTGTGTTGGCATCCTGGCTCTGTGGCAATGACATTGTGAGACAGTCCATGGAGGATCAGGACGTGCGCGATTTCATGAACAAGACGATTTTTGACGAGGTGATTCCCACCCTGACACTGCCGGAGGAGGAGCTCAAGGCTTTTGCCGGAGAGGTGGTAAACCGTTTCAACAATCCCTATGTGGACCATGC
>JAAUZI010000066.1 GCA_014804645.1 Lachnospiraceae bacterium
AGGGCGTTTCTGTCCATGTATCAGGATTTTCTCTTTGATTATGATGTGGAGCAGGACTGCATTGCCGTGTTCCGCTATGTGGGAATCCGGTCCACCGTGCTGCTTAAGTGCAATCTGGAACAGTTCAAGGAGACTGTAAAAGCCATGTATCCCCGGCCCAGTTATCAGGATGAGCTGGAGGAGTTCTGCCAGCATCTGCTCAGCGCGCAGGAGAATTTTAGCTGCGATCTGCGGGGACCAACCCCTTATTGTAAGACCGTGATGGGTCTGATTCATATTGACGGCAAGGTGGTTTATAAACACGATAATGGTCGTGTGGTGCTGGGAATACTCAGAATATTGGACCAGCGGGAGGAGGATGTCGTTCCCTATTATGCCACTGCGGAGGGCAAGGACTCCTTCACCGGCCTGCTGAACAAGCGTGCCTGTGCAGAATACGCGACAGAGATGCTGGCGGCAGACAGCGAGATGCATTACATGGCCATAGTAGATATTGACAATTTCAAAAATATTAACGATACCTATGGTCATATGTACGGCGACAAGGTTATCGGCCAGGTTGCCTCCATTATCAACAGCAGTTTGAACGGGCGGGGAATTGTGGGCCGTTTTGGCGGGGACGAGTTCTTTATCTTTACCAACTGGATCACTACGGAGGTGCAGTTGCGTGCCCTTTTGACCTCCATACGAAAAAGGGTGCAGAACGCCTTTGAGAATTTGAGCTGCAAGGTCACTCTGTCGATCGGCGTCAGTCTGGCGCCTACAGATGGCAGTACCTATGATGAGTTGTTTAAAAAGGCGGACAAATGTCTGTATTTGGCAAAGTTCAAGGGCAAAAACCGCTTTATCATCTACGAGGAAGACAAGCATGGAAAGCTGGCGGAGGAAGGGCAGTCCATCCGCCATACTATGGACCCTCTGGAGAAGGCGGAGTATCTGGCGGATGTGGTAGCGGATATCGGTATCCGGCTGTTCACAGAGGGCACGGGTGCCATGGAGGAGATCATGGATCAGATACGGGCGGCTTTTGAGATAGACGGTGTACGGATATATCGCGCAGGACGGCAGGAGGCGTTGTATACCAGTGGGGACTATCAGCCCGTGCCGGACATGCATGCCTTTATAACAGATGATGAACTGGTAAAAGTGCTGGACCGCCCTCATTATTTGATGGCCGGTCATATAGCCAATCTGGAGGGAGTAAACAGGGAGTTGTATGAGATCCTGCGGAACAGCCGGATAGAGGGAATGGTGTGTTTCAGCTATCAGGACAAAGAAGGGGAGAACTTGTACTTCTTCTTTGAGACGTTCAGTGATCGATTCCGCTGGTCGGAATCGGACAAGAATTTCCTGCTGACAGCCAGCAAACTCATGGCCAACGTCCTGTAGGCTGTGAAGAAACAAAATAAAGAGTACGGAACGGCAGCGAGCAGTCCCGTACTCTTTTTATATTTTCATTACTTGTCGGAGGCGCTGATCCGCAGGATGGACAGGGAATAGGCGGGCGCCTCATAGGCAAAGGATGCGCCTATGGCGGTCTCTGACGTTGTGGGAATCATTTTTTCCGGCTCATTAAAGCTGTTCACTGCGGTCAGGGAATCACCTGACAATACTGTCACCTGTGCTGTGTCCTTGTATTTATCGGCAGAGAAATCTTCCAGCCGGGTGTCCACTACAATGCTGTGATCCGTGGGATTCACCAGCTTGATGATAATGTCACCATTCTCGTCCACATTGGCGGACTCGTACAAAGCCATGGGCGCCTGGTATGTGTAGTCCAGATATTTGGTGTCGTCCAGATAACCTTCCACATGGCTGTCCTCCACCACAACCTTGATTGTATAGGTTCGGCCGTGCTGCAGATTTAAGTTTTTAGCAGTGCCGGTAATCTGTCCGCTCTTGCTGCCGCCTGATACAATCTGCAGACAGGACACTGTGTTGCCCCAGCCGCCGATATTCCAGAACAGGTTGTTGTCCGTGCCCTGGACGCATACCGGAATCAGAAATCCTTCGGCTCCGGAGAGAATTTCCGCTTCCACAGTCAGGGTGTAGTTGCGCCAGCTTGTGTCTCCCATATACAGACTGTCTCCGGTATTGGTGTCGCTGGGATTGCCGGTGTGACTCTGTATCAGCCGTCCGTCATTTACGGACCAGTCGCCCTTCCAGATTTCCATGTCCGCGGGCAGCCCTCCGTCCTCAAAATCCGCCTGATACAGTATGTCACCGGTGGCGTTGTCGATGACAGTCAGATTGTCGTAAGCCACGCTGGTCTGCCAGCTGCCCAGCCCTACCCTGCCGGAGAGACCACCGGAGACCGCAGCGTCCACCGTCAGCTCCGTGGGTAGATTCACTATACCTTTATTATTTGCGTAGAGCTGCTGCACATAGTAGTTGACGGAACCATAGGAGGTGGCGTTGTCAAACCAGATCATGTCCGGGCTCCACTGACTCTCCAGCCGGTTGCCGAACAGCGGCGCATAGCAGGCCATCTCCACCACGTCTCCGTTTTTCTCCAAGCCTGTCATATAAGCGGCCTCCGCCAGCGCCGCCTCCAGAGTGTTGGACTGGGCGGCATACTCCCCGAGGAACACCTTGGCCTGGCTGTCCCTGTCGTAGCTGTCATAGCGGTGGGTGTTAGTGAAAAAGAAGGAGGGGGACTCGTAATAGTGCTCGTCCACCAGTGTGGTGATCTCATCGCCCCAGTCAGCGCAGTCCTCCACATAGTTCCAGCCCACCCGGTCGCCGGAGGAGGTGCTGTTGGCCACAATCAACCGAATGTCGCCGTAGAGTTCGGGATTTTCCCGGGCAGCCTCGTTGAAGGCGTCCACAAAGCGGCGGTAGTGCTGGAAGTACTCGGATTGCCACTGTTCGTTGCCGATACCGATATATTTCAAAGCAAAAGGCTCCTCGTGTCCCATGGCAATGCGCACGCTTCCCCAGTAAGTGGAGTCATCGCCTTTGCAGAACTCCACCAGATCCAGTGCATCCTGCACGCACTGGCGGAATTCCTCGCTGTTTATGTCATACACAATGTATTTCGGGCTTTGAACCTGGCAGGTCATACCCGCGTTCAGCACCGGGACGGGCATGCAGTCAAGTGCCTCGCACAGTCGGAAAAATTCATAGAATCCAATGCCGTAGGTGGTGTAGTAGGGATGGCTCTGGGAGCCCTTCCATATGGAGTAGCTCTGTGGCCGCACCTCCACGCCGCCGGTGGTGGTCACATCCCCCACAGTCAGCTGCGCGCCGCCGCCGATAGAATCCTTCCAGCTGTACATGGACTCCTCATCCCGCCCTTCGATGACACAGCCGCCGGGGAACCGCAGGAAGGAAGGGTTTAAAGCCTCCAGCATCTCTCCCAGGTCCCTGCGGATGGGCAGATCCCTATAGGTGTTCACAGGCATTAGGCTCACCATGTCCATATCCACCGTGCCACCGCCTATCTGCACCAGCAATGCCGGACCTACGTTTTCCATGTTGCTGCCTACCGCCTCCTCCATCGTTGTTGGGGAAGAATCTATCGTCAATGTAAACTCATATTTTTGCCACTGCTCAGTTACCTCCGGGATCT
Source organism: Lachnospiraceae bacterium (assembly GCA_014804645.1). Taxonomy (GTDB): domain Bacteria; phylum Bacillota; class Clostridia; order Lachnospirales; family Lachnospiraceae; genus Acetatifactor. Next base: position 3,572 of record JAAUZI010000066.1, read on the forward strand.
CCTGATACGCCAGCAAAGAGCCGTGATCCATCAGGCTCACGGTCACAGCGCCGCCGGAGCCGTCCGGACATCTCAGATAGACGGAAAAATCATACTCTTCGCCCGCCTCAAGGTTCATCCCATTTAGATATCCCCTGTTGAAAATCCCCGGCCGCGCTCCCACATTGGTACAGGTAAGCCGGGCATAGTGGGGATTGTTCTCATGGAGAGAGCTTCCGTCCTCCGACCCGTCTATAATGGAAAATTCCAAAAACTCCTTCGTGGTGTCAACACTCGTCCACCCATGCTTATTCTGATTGCTGGCGATGCCGCCGTACTCAAAGGAGCGATTTTTCACCAGCTCCGCATACAGGCCTCCGTCCAGAGCATGATTGATATCCTCCAGAAAGATACCATAGAGAGTATCGCTGATGGCGTGGGAGGTATCCAGCGCCGAGGTATCGGTGTGAATTACATAGCTGGCGGCGGGATTCACCGCCCCTTCGCCCTCGGTCCCCTCCGTAGACACCTCGGCAGCTGTGTCAACCGGCGCCCCGTCTCCTGTGGAGTTCCCTGCGGGATTCCCCGTCGGGGTACCGCAGGCAGTGAGCAGGCATGCAGCCACAAGCAAACATCCTGTCATCTTCAAACCTTGTTTTTTCTGAAACATACTCAAATCTCCCTCCTCCCAATAGTGCAATTTCTCCAAATATACACCCCCGATTTTGTCCATTTTCCCAAGAGTGCCCAAATCAAGAATAAAAAACACTCTCACATATATAAAATAGCACAAAAAAAATATATTTCCAGCATTGACTTTTTGCCCAAAACATAGTAACTTAGAATTGTATAGGGTTTACTAAAATACTTAATTATTTAATGAAATAAAACAAGGAAAGGAAAGGTTATCATTATGAAGCAGAAAAGCGGTGCAAAATTGACGGCCACAGCGCTTGCTGCCACCATGCTTCTGTCCGCTGTTCCCTGCAGGGAGCTGAGGGCCGAGACAGATGACGGAGGTGCTGTGTCCACTTACACCTCTGACGGCGGATATGTCAACGAGATGATCACCAACAACTACACTAAGGTGAGCGCTGGCTACAGAGCGTCCATGTATACCGGTGATGAAGTGGTCATGAGAGCGGCAGACCGGATAGCCGATGCGGAGTCAGGTCAGGTCACCTCCGAGACCAGGGGATATGAGTTGGCGGACACAGTGGTGGATCTCCACATAGGGGATGTGGTCACTCTGCAGGTGGATGTACCGGTGACAGCTCAATACTATCTGGGCTTTGATTATCTGTCTTATGACGAATCCGTACTTCCCGTAGGTCTGGCCATGACTGTGGATGGGGAGTATCCTTATTATGAGTGCCGGAATCTGGAGTTTGAGACCACCTGGGTGAGCAGTGGCGAGAAATCCTATGACCGCTATGATAATGAGATCGTGACTGTGCCGGATAAGCTGATTCAGTGGGAGCGCAAATACTTAAGCGATGGCAGCTACAGACGTTCCCGTCCCCTGACGCTGGAACTGGAGGCCGGCAGCCATGAGATCCGGTTGGAGGTCGGCGAGGGCAATTTTCTGTTGGGCGCGCTGGTGCTTGCCGCACCAGAGCAGATTCCGGAATACACCGGCAGCCAGAGGGCGGAAGGAGAGGAGCTTATTGAGCTTCAGGGAGAAGAATTCACCTATCGGAACGACTCTGCCATCCATGGCATAGCGGAGTACGACACCAGCCTCTATCCCTACGAGGTCAAGGATACGGTGCTCAACACCATCGATTCCGATTCCTTTACCTCGGCCGGACAGAAAGTGACATATCAGTTTGATGTGTACAAAGACGGCTACTATTACATAGGAATGAATTACCGGCAGTCCGACAAAAATGACTTCCCGGTATTCCTCAATATAGAGATAGACGGGAAGATTCCTAACCGGCAGCTGGAATCCTACCCCATGGCCTATACCACCAAATATCAGACGACTACCCTCACAGATGACAACGGGGAGAAAATAGGCGTGTATCTGGAGAAGGGCACACATACCATATCCTTCACTATCAGCATCGATGAGATCCGGGAGATTCTGGAAGGTCTGGACGAGATTATGTCCGCTATCAATGACCTGTCTCTGGAGATCACCAAGGTGGCGGGCAACAATGCCGACAAGTATAGGGATTTGAAACTGTCCCGCTATATTCCCGACATTGAGGACCAGCTGTACGGTTATGCCGACCAGCTGTATGCCCTGCAGGATACGGTAAAGGAATATGGGAGCAAAAAGGGAACCGTTGCCGTTCTTTCCTCCATGAGTATTGCTGCCCAGCAGTTGATTTCCCTGGCGGAGGAGCCAGATGAGATACCTTTCCGTGTGGCGGAGCTGTGCACCAGCGCCTCCAGCGCCAACCGACATCTGGCGAACACGGTGGACACACTGATTAAAAACAGGCTGGCTATCGACAGAATCTATATTTACCAGGAGGATGCGGTCCTCCCCAAAAAGCCCAATGTCTTTGTATCTGCGGGCATGAATATCAAGCGGTTTGTGACCTCCTTTACTGACCAGGCTTACTCCACCAGCAACACGGACCCGGAGCACTTGCAGGTATGGGTAAATCGCTCCAGCCAGTATGTGCAGATCATGCAGAAAATGATCGATGAATACTTTACCCCTCAGACGGGCATTGAGGTGGATATTTCCATCATGCCCGACCAGTATAAGCTGGTGCTGGCCAACACCTCCGGCAAGGCTCCGGACGTGGCTACGGGCATCAACTATACCATTCCCTATGAGCTTGCCATCCGCGGAGCGCTGGTGGATATGACCCAGTTTGATGATTTCCGGCAGGTGGCGTCCCCGTATGAGGAAGGCTTTTTCCTGACCTCCTGCATCAACGGCGGCATCTATGCCATGCCTGAGACCATGAATTTCTGGGTGCTGTACTACAGAAATGATATATTGGAGAAGTTGGGATTGGAAGTACCGGACTCGATGCAGGATGTGATCGACATGCTGCCGGAGCTGCAGATGAGAGGACTGAACTATTATCAGCCCGTGTCCGGCATGCTGCTGATGCGTAATTTCCATGGCACGACACCGCTGATTCACCAGTTTGGCGGCTCTCTTTACGGAACTACCGCCCAGGAGGGTACGGCGCTTGGCAGTGCGGAGTCGGTGGATGGCTTTACCTATTTGACAGAGTTGTTTACCATTTATAACATGCCCATCAATATTGACAATTTTTATCAGCATTTCCGCAACGGCGACATGCCCATCGGGGTGGCGGACTACGCTGTCTACAATCTGCTGACCAATGCGGCGCCGGAGCTGAAGAACTCCTGGAGTATCGCCCTCGTGCCCGGCATGGTGCAGGAGGACGGCACCATAGATCGCACGGTCTGCGGCTGTGCGGAGAGCAGTGTGATCTTTAAGTCCGACAGTGAGCGGGAGGCCATGGCCTGGGAGTTCGTCAAATGGTGGTCTTCCACGGAGGTGCAGGCGGAGTTCGGACAGACTTTACAGATCACCTACGGCAACGAATACATGTGGACCACGGCCAATATGGAAGCCTTCATGCAGCTGCCCTGGGATACCAGCGACAAACAGATTATTGCGGAGCAGGTGAGCCATGTGGTGGATGTGGCCAGAGTCCCCGGCACGTATCTGCTGGAGCGTGAGATGAGCAATGCCTTTAACGATATTGTGGTCAATAAGCAGACGGCCCAGACCCGTATCGACAAGGCGGTGAAAACCATCAACCGTGAGTTCAACCGCAAGCTGGAGGAATTTGAGTTTATCGACAGCGAGGGTAATACCATAGAGGACTACAATATACCGACCATAGAGACTGTACGTGAAATATTGGGTAGAGAATAGGAGGTGAGGATAATCTATGGCAGAGACAAAAGTAAAAAAGAATAAAATAAGCAAGCGTAGCAACAACAAGAACGGTTATCTGTTCATTGCGCCCTACGGCCTGGCCTTTACCGTATTTATTCTGGTGCCGGTGCTGTTGGCAGTGGTATTATCCTTCACCAACTTCAATGCCATTGAGTTTCCGTCCTGGGTGGGCTTTCTGAATTACATAACCGTGCTGACCAATGACGAAGTGTTCATGCAGTATGTACTGCCCAACACCGTAGTGTATGCTCTGATTGTGGGCGTAGGCGGCTATGTACTGTCCTTTATTCTGGCCTGGGCGCTGTGTAACCTGACCAAGGGCTTTCGGACAGTGTTCGCCCTGATTCTGTACTCCCCCAGCATGACGGCCGGCGTGGCAATGACTGTGGTGTGGAAAGTTATTTTTTCCGGTGACCAGACCGGCCTGTTAAACAACTGGCTTATGAGCCTGGGCGTGATAAACGAGCCAATCATCTGGCTGATCAACGTCAACTATCTGCTGCCCATCGTCATTATCATCGGATTGTGGTCCAGCATGGGCATCGGCTTTTTGTCCCTGATTGCCGGTATTCTGAACACGGATGAATCCCTGTACGAGGCGGGAGCCATCGACGGCATCAAGAACAGGTTCCAGGAGATGATTTACATTGTCATTCCCAGCATGAAACCCCAGATGCTGTTTGCGGCGGTTATGGCCATCGTCAATGCCTTCCAGGCGGGCACGATCTTTACGCTGCTGACAGGCAATCCTTCGCCGGGCTATGCGTCCCAGCTGATTGTAAACCATATTGAGGACTACGGTTTTCTGCGCTACGAGATGGGTTACGCAGCGGCGGTATCCGTGGTGCTGCTTCTGATTGTACAGTTGTTCTCCAAGGTGGCCGACAGGCTCTTTGGGGAGAGAGACGACTTTTAGAAAGGAGGAGAAAAGATATGGCATATAAAGGACATCGCATCAATCCAACCAGATTTGAGAAGAGCCAGATCAAGATCATTGTGATTCTGCTGCCCCTGGTCATCTTCATGGCATTACCTATCATATTCATTATCAACCATGCATTTAAGCCTATGGAAGAGCTGTTTGCATTTCCTCCTACCTTTTTTGTGAGAAACGCAACTCTGGAGAATTTTGAGAGCCTGATTAAGGCCAGCCGGACCTCGGGCATACCCATGAGCCGTTATGTATTCAATAGTCTGATCGTGACGCTGGTGACAATCTTCCTGTCCCTGCTGTTGACCACCTGTGCGGCCTTCGCACTGTCTAAAATCAAGTTCAAGGCCAAGAATACACTGATGAATGTCAACCAGACCGCCATCATGTTTGTGGCTACCGCCGTGCTGATTCCCAGATATCTGGTTATCAGCAAAACAGGAATGATCGACAGTTATCTGGCCCATATCCTGCCCCTGGTGGCCATGCCGGTGGCGCTGTTTCTGGTAAAGCAGTTTGTGGATCAGGTGCCGGACTCTCTGCTGGAGGCAGCCTACATGGACGGCGCCACGGACTGGCAGGTGTACTTAAAGATCATTATCCCAATGATTAAACCCGCCATTGCCACGGCTTCCATTTTGGTGTTCCAGCAGGTCTGGACCAATATGGAAACCTCCAACTATTTTGTGAACGACGACAGCATGAAGACGCTGACCTTCTACATGAACACGCTGGCCAATGCCAACAATACAGTGGCCGGTCAAGGTATGGCGGCGGCAGCGTCCCTGATTATGTTTATTCCGAATCTGGTACTGTTCATCATATTGCAGAAGAATGTCATGAACACCATGGCACACTCCGGCATCAAGTAAAGGAAAAGGTGAGAGAAGAGAAATGAAAAAGATGATAAAGCATTTCAAAACAATAGCCTTAAGCCTTTTTGCAGTGTTGCTGCTGTCAGGCAGCGTTATAAATGTGGTGGCCGACGCGCCCTACAGAACCTTTACTTTTGACGGCTATGGCTATATGATTCAGACGCAGACGGCATATCTTCCCTACGAGACCATCACCAAGTTTGACGATGAGGCTCTAAACGGCCCCGCTGACCTGCATGTGACGGACGAGGGAAAGATCTATGTGGCGGACACAGGAAACGCCCGCATTGTGGTGGGCGACATAGAAGGCAATCTGCTGCAGACCATCGGTGAGGGAACACTGGTATCTCCCCGAGGGGTATTTGTGACGGAGAACGGACATGTGTACGTAGCGGACCGGGATGCGGAGGCAGTATTTGAATTCGACGCGGACGGACAACTTTTGAACCGCTACGGCAAGCCTGACTCCCCTCTGTACGGCGATGCGCTCAGCTTTCTGCCCATCAAGCTGGTGGTCAACGACGCAGGAATCATGTATGTGATCTGCGAGTCCAACACCAACGGTATCGTAGAGATTTCACCCATAGAGGGCGGCACCTTCCTGGGGTATTTCGGCACCAACATGGCCTCAAATTCCCCCATGATCATCATCCGAAGGGCGCTGGCAACCAAGGCCCAGAGGGCGAAGATGGTATCCAATATTCCCGCTACTCCCGACAATCTGTGTATCGACAGCAAGGGACTGATTTACACAGTGACCAGAGGTGAGGAGGAAAACACCTTAAAGCGGCTGAACATCGCCGGCAAGAATGTGATTGAGCCGGACACCTATGACGAAATTCCGGCGGCTGTGGCAGCGGGCAACCATGATAATGTGTTTATGGTATCCCAGCAGGGATTTGTGTATGAGTTCAACAGCGAGGGCGAGGCGCTCTTCGTGTTTGGCGGTTCCGACGACGGCAACCAGCGGGTGGGTCTGTGTACCGTGGTGAGCGCCATTGATGTGGATGTGCAGGACCGGCTGTACATATTAGACTCCGACAAGGCCCAGATCCAGGTCTACGAGCCTACCGAGTTTACTGACCTGCTGCACAAGGCGCTGAACCTGTACTCCACCGGCCGCTACACCGAGAGCAAGGAGCCGCTGGAAGAAGTGCTGAAGATGAACAGCATGTTCGACTATGCCAACATGGCTATGGGCCGGGCTTACTTCCAGGAGGAAAACTATGAGATGGCCCAGTATTACGCCAAGCTGGCAAAGGATTATCTCGGCTACTCCGACGCCACCTGGGAGGTGCGTAACCTCTGGCTGAAGAAATGGATCGTTCCCATCATCTGGGCGATTGTGATTCTGTGGGTGGTCAGCAAAATCATCAAGAGTCTGGATAAGAAAAAGGGTATTTTGGAGCCGCTGCGCAAAGCGTCAGAAAGGCTGAGTGAAAACAGGCGCGTCAGAGATTTCAAGTATGCCTGGTATTTTATGAAACATCCCATCGACGGCTGCTACGGCATCGCCAGAGAGGGAAGGGCGTCCCTGTTTACAGCCAATCTTCTGGTGGTAATATTTACACTCGAATATATGATTAACAAGTATCTGTGTGGTTTTCTGCAGAAGACAGTCCGGGAGGGACGCTATGAGATCTTTTCCGACATTGGCACAGTCGTGGTGGTGCTGGCAGCATTGACCGCCTGTAACTATCTGGTGTGTACCATCAATGACGGCGAGGGCACGGTAAAGAAAATCTTTTGTTCTTTCACCTACTGCTTGACCCCCTATGTGACATTGATTCCGGTGGTGTTCCTGCTGTCCCATGTGGTGACGATCAATGAGCAGTTCCTGATCAGTTTTGGCTACTGCGCTATTTATGCCTGGGTGGCGGTGCTGTTCGTACTGGCGGTGAAGGAGGTCAACAACTACACGGCCAAGGAGACCTTCAAAGTATTGTGCCTGACGGCGTTTACCATATTGATTATGGCACTGTTACTCTTTATCATCTATGTACTTTGGGCACAGGTATTTGAATTTATCAGTGCTATCGGCGGAGAGGTGGTGTATCGAATTGGCAATTAAGGGATTGAAAAAAAGCATATGTGTCCTTGTGGCGGCTTTCCTGCTGGTGCTGTCGATACCGCAGCTGCATCTGACGGCCCGGGCAGCCGGCGGCGATATACCGGCTGATTACAGTAAGGTGGCGGAGAGCGAGGACTATGAACTGTATCTCCTCGAGCCTACCATGTCCATCATTTTGAAGAACAAGGCCACGGGCAAACTGCTCCGATCCACTCTTGCAGAAGAGGACGATAACGGAGCCAACAACAAGACATGGACTGCCTACATGCAGTCCGGCGTGGTGCTCAGCGCCATCAAGAACGCAAACGACACATATCAGGTAGATCTGGTGAGTTGTCAGAATACCATTGATTACAGTTATGGAAGCAACGGTTTTACCGCTAAGATCTACTGGAAGGAATATGATTTCGGCCTGACCGTCAATGTATCTCTGGACGGGGATGCGCTGGTGGTGGAAGTGCCGGAGGAGTCCTTCGTGGAGAATGGGAAAGACACCTATATCGGCACGGTGAGCCTGTTCCCCTTTCTGGGCTATAGCTACCTGGATAACCAGGAGGGCTATATGTTTATCCCGGACGGCAACGGCGCATTAATTTACCTGGACGACAAGGACGGCCGCTATGCCAGCGGCTACTCCCAGATGATCTATGGTGCGGATGCGGGCTTTACGGAGTCCACCACCGAGACCTTGCTGTGGGGCAGATACCGGACCGTGAACAGTTCCGAGAAAGTGCTGGCGCCGGTGTTCGGCATGGCGCACACGGATGACCAGCTGGGTTATCTGGCTATTGTGGAAGAGGGAGAGAAACGGGCCAGCATCGAGGCTCAGCCCAACGGCGTCATGGTGGATTACAACAGGTGCTATGCTAAGTTCCTGGTGCGCAGAACCTACATCCAGCCGCTGAACAACTCCAATTCCGGCACTATGACCAGCGTGGAGGTGGACAGAACCCACGGCAATCTGCGGGTGCGTTACATTCTGCTCTCCGGCGAGGATGCGGGATATTCGGGCATGGCGGTGGCCTACCGCAATTATCTGCTGGACAACGGTCTGATACAGAGGCAGGACAACAGCTACAAAACCCGTGTGGATTTCCTGGGAACGGAGCGGGAAGAATTTCTGATCTCCACCAGGGCGGTGGTCATGACAAACGTGGACCAGATCCGTGAGATATATGGGGAATTGCAGGCGGCGGGCGTTGACACGCTGCTGACCATCTACAAGGGTTGGCAGAAGGGGGGTTTGTATAATATCCCTATCAGCAAATATAAGGCCGACGGCAAAATCGGCGGCACGGGCGCACTGACAGACCTGATCCAGGACTCCGCCGAGGCGGGCTACGACATCTATCTGTACAACGATGCTCTGTGGGCCAACCCTGATGAGAGCAACACGGCTTTCACCGTTGTAAAAAAAGTGAACAAGAGGAGACTGGAGATCAACACCAGGGCTTATGTATACAACACCTTTAACTATCTGTTGCCCACCAGAAGCGATTACAACCTGGATAAGTTCGTAAAGAGCTACACCTCCAAGGACGTGAATAATCTGGCGGTGGCCGGTATCTCCAACAGCTTGTTCTCCTACAGCTACAGCGGCAATTACTATGACCGGATTTTCACGGCCAACACTTACGAGAGCAGCATTGCGGACATAGCCGGGCAGACCAATCTGATCCTGGAAAAGCCATTTGCCTATCTGTGGAACTACACGGAGGCCCTGCTTGACATGCCCTTGGGCACATCGGATTTCATGTATGAGGACGAGGAGGTTCCCTTCTTTTCCATCGTGCTGAAGGGCATTGTTCCCATGTACTCGGAATATGTGAACTTCGAGGCCAACAAGCAGGAGTTTCATCTGCAGATGATAGAGGCAGGGGTATACCCCTCCTTCTATGTGACCTATGAGGATTCGGCGGACCTGATCTACACCAATTCCGCAGACCTGTACAGCACAAAGTATTCCACCTATAGGGATACCATCATCGAGTATGATGCGGATTTCCGTCAGGTGGCGGCGCTGACGGGGGACGCCATGATTGTCAGGCATGAGATGCTGGCGGCGGGCGTCAACAGAGTAACCTATGACAACGGCGTAGTGTTCTATATCAACTACAACCAGGACGCAGTGACAGTGGACGGCGTGACCATCGATGGTTTGTCCTATAAGGTAGGTGAGTGATGGCAATGAGTAAAGAGAGCAAAAAAGCAAAGAAGGCAAAGGTGAAAATCAAGCCCGGGCGTCTGGCCCGGCGCGAAGCCATCACCGGATTGATCTTCGTGTCACCCTGGATCATCGGTGCGGCTATTTTTCTGATCTATACTCTGGGAAGTTCGTTCTGGTATGGACTTAACAATATCCGTATCACTCCCATGGGTAAAAACTTTAACTTTGTAGGGCTGGGCAATTACACACAGATTCTGCTGGTGGATACGGACTTTACTCCCCAGTTGACTCAGTATCTGTTCAGCACTATCATATCGGTGCCGGTGATAGTGGTGTTTGCGCTGATTATCGCCATCCTGTTAAACGGAAAAATCAAGTGTAAAGGATTTTTCCGGCTGATCTTTTTCCTGCCGGTGATCGTGGTCAGCGGCCCGGTGATGGGAATGCTGTCGGACCAGGGTGCGGCCACTATTTCGACTATTGATACTCAGGCCATCGGCAATGCGATCTCGGGCTTTTTGCCCCGGTCTCTGGCCAGCAGTATTACGGAGCTGTTTAGTAACATGATTACGATTCTCTGGTATTCCGGTGTACAGATCCTGATCTTCCTGTCCGCCTTGCAGAAGATTGACAGCTCCATGTATGAGGCGGCGCAGATGGATGGCGGCTCCGGTTGGGAATGTTTCTGGAAGATTACGCTGCCCACCATCAAACCCATGATTCTGCTGAACGTAGTATACACGGTAGTGTTTATCTCCGGCAACGAGCAGAACTCCATCATTACCCTCATTCAGGAGTCCATGTTCTCGGGTACCAAGGAGAAGGGTTATGGGTACGCATCCGCCATGGCATGGCTCTATTCCCTGGTGGTGGTGCTGATCGTAGTGCTGTTTGCGGCGCTGCTTATGGCCCGCAAGGATGTGTATGAGCGCCAGGTAAAGCGCGCGAAACGTGAGATGAAGAAAGAGGCGAGAACCGTAAAACGTATTGAAAGGAGGGGAATCCGTAATGCCAAGAAGATTGAAAAAGCAAGAACAAAGCGCAAGTACTCAACCTATGACGGCTCGGGAGATTACTAAAAGTAGTTCTAAAGCAGTTTCCGGGGAGAAGTGGAACTGGAAACCGCATAAGTTGACGGACGTGGAGAAGGACAGAATCAAGAAATTCTTTATGGGTTCCAGAGAGAAGGAAGGTTTTCTGAAACAGTTTGTGGTGTATGCGCTGCTCATCTGTATCGGATTTATCTACCTGTATCCGATCCTGTATATGCTCAGCAGTTCTCTGATGACGCTGGATGATCTGTTGGATACCTCCATCAACTGGATTCCCAGCAGTCTGAACCTCAAAAACTACGCGCAGGCCGGTTCCAGCATGAATTTCTGGCCGGTGCTGGGACTGAGCATCATCGTGGCGGGTGTTCCCACGCTGCTGAACGTGCTGTCCTGCTCCATTGTGGGCTATGGACTGGCAAGATTTGAATTTCCGGGCAAAAAGATCATGATGGGTATTATCATCTTTACCTTTATCCTGCCCAGTCAGGTGACCATGATCCCCACCTATGTGCTGTACTCAAACCTGAAGATACTGAGTACGCTGTGGGCCTTCGTGGTGCCCTCACTGTTGGCCCAGGGCATTAACGCCTCGATTTTTATCCTGATTTTTTACCAGTTCTTTAAGCAGGTACCCAAGGTACTGATCGAGGCCGCCCAGATCGACGGCGCAGGTTATTTTAAGTCCTTTGTCCGGATATCCCTGCCCTCTGCGGCTCCGGCGATCCTGACGGTGTTCCTGTTCTCCTTTGTGTGGTACTGGAACAACTCCTACCTGACCCGGATGTATGTGTCCGGCGTCATGACCCAGTCTAAGTGGACCACATTGGTGGTGCAGCTGCAGAAGTTTGCGGCCAATTTCAACTCCTATGCCCAGACGGAGAGCACCGCTACTACCCTGAACGAATCCATCAGCATGGCTGGTACGATGCTCAGTATCCTGCCTATTTTGCTCATGTACTTCGTACTCCAGAGATACTTTGTAGAGAGTATCGACAGGGTAGGTATCACAGGAGAATAGCATTCTCCAAGAATAAGATTCTCCGAAAATAGATTGCTAACAAAAACGTTTGATGAATTTAATATTGGATAATTTTTCTGGAGAAGGTGCTGATAAAATATACAATTTCAGCACCTTCTTTTAGTATGTTTTCCATAAAATTTTATTTTTGACTAAAAAAGTTAAGTTTTTTCTATAAAAGATATAGATTTTTTTTGAGAAGTGTGATATAAATGTTTTATAGATAGACTCGAAATCTGCGTAACTCAAAATTAGGAGGAGATAAGACTATGAAAAAGAGAAGCAAGCTTTTGGCGTTACTGCTTTCTGCTACCATGGTGGCTGGCCTGGCCGGATGCGGCAATGAGAGTGGCAACGCAGGGGGAACGGAAGGCGGAAACACTGGCGGCAATACGGAGCGGGCAGAGGAGGTTGTGATCAACGGCATCACTTATCATCCCGCCACGGATTTGACCACCGACAATATCGAACTGACCTACTTCCATTTTGACCAGGATGAGACTGTGCAGTATCTGGCCAACAGATTTATGGAACTGTATCCCAACATCAAGGTCAAGGCAGTATATGAGAATGTGGCTACATACAATACAACCCTGAATACGCTGGTGAGCAACGGCAATGCGCCGGACTGCATCATGTATTCCGATGCGGACTTTGCGTTGTCCAACATGCTGCTGGCGGACATCTCCGAGTATTGGAACGCTGACCCTGAGACCCAGAATCTGGCGGACACAGTGAACAGTGCGGGCCTTGGTACTTTCCAGACCAGCGGCAGATACGGTGTGCCGGTGAAGTTTTTCCCCGGTGTGATGTATGTGGACCGCAATGTGCTGGAGACTCTGAACGTGGATGTACCCGGCATGGACTGGACTTGGAGCGAGATGATCCAGCTGATTAAGGATTGCACGGTTCTGGATTCTCCCGATGGCATGGCCTATTATGGGTTGGGCGTATATAATAGACTGGACTCCTACTATGGTATCGCTGCCAGCCAGGATATCATCGGTGAGTTCGGATATAATGGAAAGACCTTTGATCTGAGTGTTTGGGCTGTAGGCGAGCAGGATTTCGCGGATCTGAAACTGGGCGGTTATGTGGCGCCGGCAGTTGAGACCCAGGAGAACGAGGACTGGTCGGGTGACTGGGAGAAATGGTTCGGCCAGACAGGTCATGTGGCCATGTTCTCTGAGGCGTTTTGGACCTACCAGGGTACTTGGGCAACCGAGGCTTTTGATGATCTGAATCTGGATGTCATCCCCTTTGTGGTGCCCGCAGTGTCTGAGCAGGATGCGGGTTCGGATCATCACTCCATCGCCACCATTGACTTTGGCGGTGTGACCACCGGTACGAAGTACCCTCGTGAGGCTTATGAGCTGATTAAGTTTATGAGCTTTGGCGTGGACGGTTGGAAGACAAGACTGGAGGCTTACAATGATGAGTCCATCGTAAATGCAAGCGGTCTGGCTCTGAAGTATGACGTTATGCCTGCACCGATCACCAAGGATGCGGAGATCTGGGACAGCTATATCGCCATGTACACCAAGGGCATGGACGATGAGCATGTGGCACATTGGAAGAACTATTTTGCGAGCTGTATGCAGCCCATTCCTTTCGGCTGGACGGCCATCGCCGGTTACTGGAACTACTGTGACGAATATTTCAACAAGATCGGTATTCATGATCTGGTAGATAAGGGTACCTCCAAGGCGGCAGACTATGCTACCGAGGCCACCGAGAAGGCGAACCTGTATCATGCGCAGGCTATGATCGACTATTTTGGGCCGAACGGATACAACGTGCTCACCGACGAGGAGATCGCCGCATACGAGCAGCAGATAGCCGACAATTCATAAATAGGAACGGATCAATGATAGCAGACGGCATGGTGTCGTTTGATATAAACAGCGTCTGCTCCGTCAGTGCCTGGATAAATGTTGACGGAGCGGATGCGGAACTTTAATAGGAGGAGTAGGAACATGAAAAAGAAAATTTTTGCGGCACTGTTAAGTGCTACCATGGTAATGTCCTTGATGACTGCCTGTGGCAGTGAGCCTGCGGAGCAGCCCACGGATGAATCCACTCAGGAAAGCAGTGTAGAACCCAGCAGTGTGGAACCCAGCAGCTCTGAGGAGAGCAGTGCGCCCGAGGAGAGTGTTGTGGATGAGCCGGCCGGCGGTCTGGCCGATGCAGAGGCCCTGCCCGAGGCACTGTATCATTTTGCAATGGACGGATCGGACGAAGGTATCCTGACCATGATCCAGTCCGAGGATGTGGGCAGCAACACCGGCGCAACCTACGGCGTGGTGGAGAGTTCCACCTATGTGGATAAGGACGGCGCAGAGCAGCCCATCGTTGTACAGTATGCTGACGGCCCTGTGGGCAAATGTACTTATATTGACGGCAATTTCGGACTGAAACTGCCCGTGGAGGCACTGAATACCAACGAGTATACCATTTCCCTCTGGGTGAATGCTGACAGACTTTCCAACTATGGTCCGACTCTGCAGCTTGGCAGCGATATGGGTATGGCGGATACCGATGCTACGGTTAAGTGGATCAATATTACCCAGACCGAGTGGGGTACCAGCAGTGCCAAGATTTTCCCCGTGGTGTGGGACAGAAACTCTGAGACCGGCGTATGGCCTTGGGTATATGCAGCAGATGATTCCATCCATGGCAAGAAGGAATGGGTTCTGGTGACTCTGGTAGCCACCGGTGATGTGTACAATTTTGCTGATGACGGTCTGGACAGAGTGGCAGCTAAACTCTATCTGAACGGTGAGCTGGCATTTGACGCGGCTGAGGGCACATATGGCGGTCTGGCTCCCGATGTGTTGACCGCAGAGGATAATTTTGAGTGCTTATTCGGTATCAACTATTGGGACAGCGTATACAAGGGATTTGTAGACGAGTTATACATCTATGACCAGGCTCTGACCGATGGTCAGGTTGCAAGCCTGTTCCTGGAGGGTAATCCCAATGTTGAATCCGTGGCTGAAGCTCCCGCAGAGGTTGAGGCTGAGCCTGTTGCCATCGACCACAGTGGCGTGACCACCACAGGTACTGTAGTGGGCGCTACCGACTGCAGCACTGGTTTCTGGAGTGAGTTCTCAGATGTAGTGGAAGTTCCCTCCGGCGAGTCTGTAACTGTGAACTTTACCAACTACACCAGCGGTCTGGCCAACTGGCACAACTTCCTGGTAGTGCTGCAGAATGTGCCTGAGGTACACTCCGCAGACGCCAACGCTGATTACAAGGAGTACGGCGTAATGCGTGCGGATAACTTCGGCTGGGGTGCTGGCTATGAGGGCATTGCAACCGCAGAGTGCGATTGGGATTGGGGAACCTTTACCACAGATATGGATGGCGCGCAAGTTGAGCTGACCATCACCAACAACGGCGACACTGCGGACGTAGTAGCTGTAGTTACCTGCGCAAACGGTACAGTACACAACCAGTCCTACACCGGCGTAGCTGTGGACGGCGATCTGTACTACTGCCTGACACTGGAGAATGCGTTCCTGGATATCCAGTAAGCTTTTGAGAGTAAACAATAAAAGGAACTGTCGCAATGGCAGTTCCTTTTTTATGTACTTTGTTATACAGAGGCGCTTACGTGAGAAGGGTATCTACCCCTCATTTTCCTCTTCATAATAGGCCTTTACCTTAATCGCCTGATTGTAGTCTCCGAAATCCTCCCCGAACAGAGTACATCCGCCCACGTTGGCAGTATCCTTGGGCACCTCAAAGCGGAAACTGATATAGCTATTGTAATTCAGATTCAGGTCCTGAATCGTCACATCGGAAATCTTGTTGGTGCCGTCGATAAAGCAGCCTTCGTTATTGATAATCAGCGTCTTCAACAGTCCATACTGATTCAGCAGCTCCGGCCACCAGGAAGGGCACAGATACCCTTTGCGGGCGCCAAAATCGCCGGGACTCACCCACATACCCAGATTGACCCCGTTGATGGAAAAATGGATATCCGAGGGATAATCCTCATTGTATTCCGGGCACTCCGAAGAGATTTCAAAGGAAATCTGCAGCTCGGTCAAGGTCTGCCCCGCCTGCAGATGGTTGGGTAGATTGTATTCCACATAGCCACTGGCAAACCACAGAATCCCCGCCTTGAAACGGTCGGGAAAGGAGAATACCCGGGCGTCATCCAGAGAGCCGATGATCTCCTTGTTGGTGGCCAGACCGCAGGTGGGGGCCACACTGCAGGTGGTATAATAGCCGACCTGAATATCGTCTGTGTAGCAGTGCCGAATATCCTTTATGGGCGCTAAGTCAATCATCAAACGGTCATATCGGGGACGAACGATTTTCATGGTGCCCCTCTTGCCCGAGGTGGTACGGATCTTCACCAGGCCGGCATCCTCCAGCTTGCTCACATGCATGGATATCGCGCCGTTGGTCAGTCCCAGAGCCTCTGCCAAATCATTCATGCTCAGCTTGTCATCCTTATAGATCATCTCCATGATTTTTAGACGCATAGGAGTACTCAGAGCCTTAAATACAGTCTCCGCCTCCCCGATTGATTGAAAATATAGCATAGTACCTTCTTTCTTGCATATCACAGGTAATTCCCGAAATAATGCTCTCAATTTCTTTTGATCTGTTTCTTCTTTTATTATAGCATTTCATAAAATAAAGTCAATGCTATAGTAGTTCAAAATGGTGTATAGCCAACAAAAATTTGTTCTTTTTTAGTGAAAAGTAAATATGCCCAAAAATAATTCAAAAAAAATGTGAAACTTATTTTGTAGATTTTGTTGACATTGGGTTTGATTCATACTACTATTAGAGTAGTTGAGAATAGAGTATATTATTTTAACTATTAATAAAACAAAGAGGAGAGAGGTATAATTATGGCAAAATTATATGTAAATCCCAAACATCAGATGGGACATATCAATCCGGAACTCCAGGGACATTTCTCTGAGCATCTGGGCAGATGCATTTATGAGGGTCTGTATGTGGGTGAGAACTCCGACATTCCCAACACCAATGGCATGCGCAACGATGTGGTGGAGGCGCTGAAGGAGATGCAGATTCCGGTGCTGCGCTGGCCCGGCGGCTGCTTTGCGGACGAGTATCACTGGATGGATGGCATCGGTCCCAAGGAGAGCCGCAAGAAGATGATTAATACCCACTGGGGCGGCGTGGTAGAGGACAACAGTTTCGGAACGCACGAGTTCATGGAGCTGTGCCGCCAGCTGGGCTGTAAGACATATATCAATGGAAATGTGGGCAGCGGCACGGTGCAGGAGATGAGCGAATGGGTGGAATACATGACCTTTGAGGGCGTATCTCCCATGGCTGATCTGCGCGCCAAGAACGGCCACCCCGAGAGCTGGAAGGTGGATTACTTTGGCGTGGGCAACGAAAACTGGGGCTGCGGCGGCAATATGACGCCGGAGTACTACGGCAACCTGTACCGCAGATATCAGACCTATGTGCGCAATTACAAGAAGGGCCAGGAGATCTACAAAGTGTGCTGCGGCCCCAATGTGGATGATTATTACTGGACGGAAGGCGTGCTGAAAACCACCCATGCCCATGCGGAGTGGGCGCATGGATTTATGAACGGCCTGTCTCTGCACTACTATACCCATCCCGATGGCTGGGATAACAAGGGCAGCGCACTGGACTTTGATGAGGAAAAATATTATAAGACCCTGAAAAAGACCCTGTACATGGAGAACTTGATTAAGGGTCACGGCGCTATTATGGATCGATATGACCCTGAGAAAAAGATCGGCCTGATCGTGGACGAGTGGGGTACCTGGTATGATGTGGAGCCCGGCACCAACCCCGGCTTTTTGTATCAGCAGAACACTATGAGGGACGCTCTGGTGGCGGGTATCAACCTGAATATCTTCAACAAACACTGTGACCGCGTGAAGATGGCTAATATCGCACAGCTGGTGAATGTGCTGCAGGCCGTGATTTTGACGGAGGGAGAGAAGATGATCAAGACTCCCACGTATCATGTGTTTAACATGTACAAATACCATCAGGATGCGGAGCTGCTGGAGAGCTATGTGGAGACCGAGGAGATAGGCGGCGAGAAGAAGGTGCCGAACCTTCATGAGTCCGTGTCTCTTGGCAAGGACGGCAGAATTCATGTGACCTTGAACAACCTGTCCGCGACAGAGAGCTATGACATAGAGGCAGTATTCACAGAGACCGCTGTCAAAGGGGTGGAGGGCACGATTCTCACCGGGGAAATGCATGCCC
Organism: Lachnospiraceae bacterium; assembly: GCA_014804645.1. GTDB lineage: Bacteria > Bacillota > Clostridia > Lachnospirales > Lachnospiraceae > Acetatifactor. The sequence continues at coordinate 21,812 of JAAUZI010000066.1, forward strand.
ACAACACCTTTGAGAATCCCGATTCGGTACATACGGAGAAGTTTGACAAAGTGGAAATTGCAGGACAGAACCTGAAATTCACGATTCCGGCATGCAGCGTGCTGCATCTGGCGGTGGAGATCTGACATAAAACAGCATTTGCCCGGACAGCGCACTGATGAATGTACGGACGCCTAAGCGGCCGGATATTCATCACCTGCCATGTGTGCTGGTAGGGCGAATGCGGGACTTTAATCAGGAGAGAATATATGGAACAGAAAATCAACGGTCCGATTACGGAGTACAATAACCCCTTTATCATTCAGAGAGCAGACCCCTTTGTGGGTCAGGCTCCGGACGGCAGCTATTATTTTACCGCCTCCGTTCCGGCCTATGACAAGATTATTCTGCGCCATGCAGAGACCATAGAGCAGCTGGCACAGGCGGAGGAGATCACCGTGTGGACCCGCCATGAGAGCGGTCCCATGAGCGAACATATATGGGCGCCGGAGATACATTATTTGTTTGGAAAATGGTATATCTATTTTGCCGGTGACGACAGAGAGGGCATGTGGCATATCCGTCCCTATGTGCTGGAGTGTACCGGCCAGGATCCCATGAAGGACGCTTGGGTGGAGAGGGGGATGATGCAGTGCGCCGACGAGGACGAATTCTCCTTCCGCGCATTTTCTCTGGACGCCACAATTTTGGAGAACCGGGGCGAATACTATTATATCTGGGCCGAGAAAGTAGGCGTAGGCAGACAGATATCTAACCTGTACATTGCCCGGATGGAGTCCGGCACCAAACTGGCCACGGTACAGGTGCTGCTGACCACGCCGGATTACGACTGGGAGAGAATCGGTTTCTGGGTCAACGAGGGACCTGCTGTGGTAAAGCATAACGGGCATATCTATATGACCTATTCCGCCAGCGCCACCGGGGCCTGCTACTGTATGGGCATGCTCAGCGCCACAGAGGATGCGGATCTTCTGGATCCCAGGAGCTGGGTTAAGGAGCGCTACCCCGTGTTGGCTACGGATGCGGAGAAGGGCATATATGGTCCCGGCCATAACAGTTTTACCAAGGACAAGGAGGGCAATGACATCTGTGTTTACCACGCCCGTACCTACGAGGAAATTGAGGGAGATCCCCTGTATGACCCCAACCGTCATGCCATGCTGATGAAAGTGGAGTGGGATGAGAACGACAGGCCGGTGTTCGCCTATCGTAGGCAAGGATAGAGCATACAACAGACAAGAGCAGAATCCGTACAGGGTCTGCTCTTTTATATTTTTATAAATTCTTCGTGCATTTTTGTCTGCCGTCTGGTATGCTAGAGATATATGGAAAGAGAAAAATATAAACGAATGGAGGACAAGCAATGAAATTCAGCAACGGATGTTGGTTACAGAAGGAAGGCTGCGGGTGCTTTGCACCTACAGAGGCCTATTTTATCAAAAAAACACCCACGGAGGTAAGCATCTGCGCTCCCACTGGCTATATCAACAATAAGGGTGCCACCCTAGGCGGAATCAATCTGACGGTAAAGATCACCTCTCCCCGTGTGAATGTGCTGCGGGTGCAGACCTACCATCACCTGGGCGCAGTGGTATGCGAGCCTGCCTTTGAGCTGAATCTGCAGGAGTGCCCGCTGGATGTGACTGAGACGGAGGAGCTGATCGCCATTAAGAGCGGCAGCCTGTCTCTGGAGATCACCAAAAAACCCTGGTCCATGACCTACAAACGGGACGGAAAGCTGCTGACCCGCAGTACCGGCAGGGATTTGGCGCTGATGAAGACCGACTGGAAGGGTGAATACTACGACCGGGGGGACAATGCGGACACCTACATACGCCAGCAGCTGTCCCTGGGCGTGGGAGAATTGCTGTATGGCACTGGCGAGCATTTTACACCCTTTGTCAAGAACGGCCAGAGTATTGATATCTGGAACGCGGACGGCGGCACCAGCACCGAGCAGGCGTATAAGAATATACCTTTTTATATTTCTAACAAAGGCTATGGTGTGCTGATAAATCATCCCGAGAATGTGTCCATGGAGCTGGGGACCGAGATGGTGACCCGGGCTGAATTCTCTGTGGAGGGAGGATATCTGGACTACATGCTGTTTGACGGTCCCACCATGAAGGACGTGCTGACCGCCTACACGGATATCACAGGCAAGCCCTCCCTGCCCGCCCCCTGGACTTTCGGTCTGTGGCTGTCCACCTCCTTTACCACCAGTTACGACGAGAAGACGGTTATGAGCTTTATCGACGGCATGTTGGAGAGAGGGATTCCTCTGCGTACCTTCCATTTCGACTGCTGCTGGATGAAAGAATTCCACTGGTCGGATTTTCTGTGGGATGAGAGAGTGTTCCCCGATCCGGAGGGGATGCTTAAGCGCATCAAGGACAAAGGTTTGAATATCTGTGTGTGGATCAATTCCTATATCGGGCAGGAGTCCTATCTGTTCAAAGAGGGCATGGAGAAGGGGTATTTTATCAAACGTCCCAACGGCCAGGTCTATCAGTGGGATATGTGGCAGCCGGGCATGACCATCGTGGATTTCACCAATCCGGATGCCTGGAAATGGTTCCAAGACAAGCTGGAAGTGCTGCTGGATATGGGCGTGGACTGTTTCAAGACCGATTTCGGTGAGAGAATTCCCACCGAGGCTGTGTATTTTGACGGTTCTGACCCTAAGAAAATGCACAATTACTATACTTATCTGTACAATAAATGTGTGTATGAGTTGCTGGAGAGAAAGCGCGGCAAGGGCCAGGCAGTACTGTTTGCCCGCTCCGCCACCGTGGGCGGCCAGAAATTCCCGGTGCATTGGGGCGGCGATTGCTGGTCTGATTACGAGTCCATGGAGGAGAGCCTGCGGGGCGGCCTTAGTCTCCTGATGAGCGGCTTTGGTTTCTGGGCACATGATATCGGCGGTTTTGAGCATACCTCCACGCCGGATGTATATAAGAGATGGGTGGCCTTTGGTCTGTTGTCCTCCCACAGCCGTCTCCACGGCAGCACCTCCTACAGAGTGCCCTGGGTCTATGACGACGAGGCAGTGGATGTATGCAGGTTCTTTACCAGGCAGAAAGCCCGCCTGATGCCCTATCTGTATGAGGCCTCCATCTACACCAACCGCACCGGCATCCCCACCATGCGCAGCATGGTGCTGGAGTACACTGCGGACAGGAACTGCAGCTATTTGGACAAGCAGTACATGCTGGGCGACAGCCTGCTGGTGGCTCCGATCTTCAACGATGAGGGTATCGGTGAATACTATTTGCCCGAGGGCACTTGGACGGACTTCCTCACCGGTCAGGTACAGGAGGGCGGCAAGTGGTACAGTGCGAAGTACGATTACCTGAGCCTGCCCATGATGGTAAAAGAATGCTCCATCATCGCCCTGGGCGCCCGGGACGACCGGCCGGATTATGACTATGCCGACGGCGTGGAGCTGCGGGTCTATGAGCTGCATAATGGGGCAAGCGCAGAGCGGACCGTCTACGGCATGGACAACCAGGCGGCATTGACTATTAAGGCGTCCCGCCACGCCGGAGCCATCACTCTGGATGTAACCGCCGGGAAACCCTACACTGTGCGCCTGGTGAATGTGCGGGCTGTATCCGCTGACGGCGCAGATATCCGCATAGAGGGCAACGACACCATCGTGACGCCCAAGGCGGACCATATGACTGTGAACTGCTAATAAGCAAAAAAACGGGACTATCGCATTTATACGGCAGTCCCGTTGCTGCTTATTACGGATAAAGCACTTGAATGTCGTTCAGTCCATCGTCCGTGGCTTGGAAACGCCAGACTCCGGTTCCGGGAATCATGCAGTGCTGTGTTAAAAAATAAGCGCCGTCAAAGTAGGAGATATAATAGGGGGTACCGCCCTGCGTAAAATGGGAGTACAGGCTTTCGGGAGGGGTATCGGCCAGCTGCGCAAGATCCCGCACCCGAATAATAGTGGCATAATCCGCATTCCCGGAAATGTCGGTGGACACTGTGATGTAAAAATAATTTTGGATTTTGGTAAGCTGCACCATTCCGGCATATTCGGCCGGTACGGGCCAGCATTCCAAAATTGCCATATCCTCCTTGCGGGTTTGCATGATTACTCCGTTGGTGGTCACAAAGTAGATAGTGTCATTATCAATGGTAAAAGAACGCACATAGATATTGTTAAGCTCCGGGACGGCCAATATTTTTTCCAAGAAGACATCCGAGGAGTTTTCCTGGCGGTAGAAAACATACAGTTCGCCGGTCATGGAACTCAGGGCATAGAACCGTTTGTCCTCTTCGTCATAGACGATATAATGCGGGCGTATGCCAATATCCTCAAAAGACTGGGTCAGGTAAAAACGCTGGTCCGCCTTCTCAAAAATCAATATGCGGTTATTTTCTGTATCATCCGCTAGGTACACGGTGCCGTCCCCAGCTATGGTATGTCCCCAGTTGATCTGGTCAGTCACCACATACCATTCTTCCAGCGGGACGTCCAGAGACGTACTTGTCAAAATCTGGTTATGATAGCAATCCACCAGAAAATAATCCTCACCGATTTTTGTGATTTGGGTGGGAACTGATAGAGAGGAATAGGGATTTTGAAGGATACCGCCCTCCAAGACAACAGGAGCTACTGTAGACGCCATCAGGTAATCCGGCTGGCGGTATCTGTCCCACAAAAAGAGCAGGACGCCGATAAGGCAGCTTCCTGACAACAATGCAATTATACAGGGAATCACATATTTCTTTTTCATGGTAAGCCTCCATCATACAGTAAACGTTCGAACCCCAAATCCCTTTTCCCCTCCAGGTTATCTGGATACCAGCGGATTGGCAAGGCAAATGGTATCACTTCATTCAGCGTCCCGGCAGCGTAGATTGCTTTCATGGAATCAATGTCCCGTCCGCCTGCGGCCTGCTGTGGTATGAGTATATCCAACTTATATTGACTTCCGTGATATAAATATTGAGGTTTGTCTTTCATAAATAAGCCTTTCTCTTTTTAACTATAATTATAAGGGAGCAAATATAAAATGCAAGTATTTATTGCGTTCGCATGGATGTGGTAAAAGAATGCTCTAGCATCGCCCTGGGCACCAAGGATGACAGGCCGGATTACGACTACGCCGACGGCGGTGAACTGCTAGCTCTTGAAACAATATTTGTTACAAACTGCAGACGGAGCTGTCGTATTCTTGCGGCAGCCCCGTTGCTGTTTCTGATCCATATACTGTCCTATGATTATTTGTTCTCGTTTAAGTATAATTCCGCACGGCTCTCCATAGCCTCGATCACCGCATCCAAGTTCTTGACGCCGGAAAAGTAATAGGATGCTTCTTCGGAGATGATGACCAGCAGCTGATTCATTGCAGGATCTTCTAAAGATGCCGTATCGATGGTTTCTATGACCATATTCGTATAGCGGTTCCACATATCTGTCTCATCAACATTCTCCGCATTACTACAGACCTCCTCAAACATTTCCGTCAGCTGTTTCTGTCTGGCCGGAAATCCATTTGTATAGTCGGTTCCAGTCTCTTCTGTTATAGATTCCTCCAGATAACACCACGCTCCCACCTTGTTCCGGGAACTGCTGGAAATACCTGTCGGCCTGTCAATGGTTATTTCACCGCCGCCGTTCCCGCTCTCCGCACCGGGGAATCCGATGAGTACCATTTCCTGGTGATATTGATTTTCTAACTGTTGCAGACTATTCACATTATTTAAGGAAACATAGGGCATCAAAATTACTCCGTCATTTATCCGGCGTTCCAAATCTTTTTGTCCCGATCCGGCGTTTTCATCAAACTGTAAACTGTTGATTCGAGTCATCAGACTGCGGAAAGATTCATTGTCCAGATCTACTTTTCCCTGTTCCACATCTATAAATCCCGCCAGTCCCCTGCGCAGCGCAATACGGAAAATACCCCTTTTCTTCTCGCTCTGATCCGACTGCACATTGACACTGAGCACAAAATAGGCATCGGGATACTCCTCTATAAAATCCAAATATTCCCCAATATCCCAACTGCTCCTGTCTCCCGCCACACTTTTGGGAATAGCCAGAGTTGTCAGATAAAACTCCTGCGGCAGCGCATAGAATCCTCCGTTTACCGTCAGAGACTCCCGCAGTTTGGGTACAAAATCCTCCAGGCTGACATCGTCACTCTTTTCAACATACGGGGACAAGTCCTCCAGCCAGCCTTTCCTGGCATAATTCAAATATTCCTGCATGTCCCATGCCTCCACCAGATCCGGCGGAGTCTTACCGGACAGAGACAATTGGATCTGCTGCAGCCTGTCCTGAACATCTTCCGACCCATACGCTCTGACCTGTAATAAATACTCCGGGTGGCGTTGGTTGAAAAGTAATATCCGCTGTTTTAAGCTTGTAGTTACATTGGCAGATGCGATGGAAAGAGAGCTTTCTGTTTCCCGTACCCCCCACGTAAGCGAGGCAATCTGTAATCCGGAATCTGTCCGCAGCAGCATTTTCCATCCATTTTCTTCCTTCAATACTTTGTTTATCTGGTAATAAGCAATCAAGTTCTCCTCTAAAGAAAAGGCGGTCTCCATCTCTTCTGAGGGTCCCTTGTAGCGATACGCAGTGATCATGTCGTGGAAAAGAAGGCCATCCCCCTCCGCCGTCTGCAACGGCATCTTCCCTTCCACAGTGTCCACTTCCTCCAGACTCCGGGATGTCTCATTCCACTGATAGATCTTGTATTGTCCCAGGTCGTCAAGGCCGCCAACGACAGGTTTGGAAAGTGCCGCCAGGTAAACCGTTCCTGTCTCATCACTGGCAAAAACGGACGTTCCCACGGAAGTTTCCAGATTTTCAATCGGATAATCCAGTTTGCAGATCTGTTCTCCTTCCACCGAAAACACATACAGATCAGAACTTGTAGCCATAAAGGTACTGCCATCCTCAGTCATAAACAACTTGATCATAAAAGGATTCAATGGTTTGTCTCTAGAAAAACCATCCAGAGTACTTTCCCACAATAGTTGCCCCTGTTCCGTATAGCATTGCAGTGCATAGCGGATATCCTGAGCATTGAGATTGCCGTCCGCATCCGTTCCATAAAGCTCTGCTACGCACAAAAACCGCAGTTCCTGGACGTTCCTGCCTACATACAATCTTTGCGCCGTTACGTTTTTCGGAAGAGAAAAAAGTTTTTGCGCTTCCTCACGATCAGGATCATATAAACGGATGTTTCCTCCTGTTTCCGATGTTACCATATAAATTCCTTCCTTTGCAACATCGTATTGGTAGGAGAGTGTATTTCTGGTGACTTTCTCCGGCACAGACACAAAGGCAGGCAGATATCCGTAATTGGGTTCTGGCGTTTCCTCTTTGCCACAGGCAGCCAAAGCCAGGGTGCATAGCAACAACATTCCCATAAGTAACTTCCTGTATCCCTTTGTCCTCATGAAATGCTCCTTTCTCCAAAACAGCCGAAACCATTACCAGTTTCGGCTGCTTTTCCTTTTTATTATTTAGTCAAACCCATGGCACTCCGCCCAGTTGGATTCTGATAGATTCCTTGAACTTATTTTAACGCCGCACTGGGAACATATTTCGGTTTCTATTCCATCACGCCGTCTTTCCAAATCTGTTCCCCAGAGGTGATTATGTGTACAACTGCGCTCGTTACCTGTGCGGTACCAGTCGCTCCACACCGTACTTGTGTGTCTCCCGACGCTACTGCCGCAATGAGGACAAGCCACTGCTCTGGGCGCTACAATAGTTTCTGCTACCCCATCAGTTTCCTGTTCACTGGCATTGACCGGAATCACCGCAGTAAAAAGTATCATGGCCATTGCCATACTCATTAATACTGCCACAACTTTCTTTACATTCATTTGTTTCATATGATTTTCCACCTTTCATAGATTCATCCAAGCAGATGTGTTTTTATTGTATCACTATAGTTAGCTGATGTCAATTATTTCCTGTAAATATTGTAGAGACTTTTTGCTTTTTCTAAAAATTGCAACCGGTCAAGATAATCTGCAATCTTTTTCAATCGTGATATTTGGAATCCTGTTTTTCATCGAGGCTGTCCGGATACCAGCGGATCGGCAGGGCGAAGGGTATCACTAATCAATTTGTTCGTCCCATTCGCTTCTTCTGTTAAAAATAATAAATGAAAATGCAAGAATTTAAAGGTGAAAATTATGTGAAAAGGTTTACAATTCCCGAAAAAAAAGGTATGATGTTAAGTTAGAGTAGCCCGCATTTCTGACAGCGGGCGATGAGAGGAGAAATCATATGAAATTCAGTGATATGCCCTATGAGCGAGTTGATTTTGAGAAGGTGGGAAAAGAGCTTTCCGATTTGACTCGAGAGTTGGAGGCGGCGAAAAGCGGCGAGGAACAGTTTGCCATACACCAGCGCTACTATGCGCTGACCGACCATGTTAACACGCTGATGACCATCGGCCATATTCGCCATGATATCAATACGGTGGACGAGTTTTACGAGAAAGAGCGCAAGTTCTACGATGAAATGGGTCCCGTGTTTCAAAACCAGGTGCTGGAATACATGCAAAAGCTCTATGAGTCTCCCTATCGGGACTATCTGGAGAGCAAGATAGGCCCTGTGGCGTTCAAGAACATGGAAGTGGCGATGAAAGCCTTTGACGAGAGGGTAATCACCCTGTCCCAGGAGGAAAATGCGCTGACCACCGAGTACGACCAACTGATCGCCAGCGCCAAGATCCCGTTTGATGGCAAGGAGCTGAACCTGTCTCTGCTGCGCCCTTATCTGGTAAGCCCGGACCGGGAGGTCCGCAGGCAGGCATGGCAGAAAAAGACGGAGTTCTTTTTGGAAAATGCACAGAAACTGGACGAGATATATGACAAGCTGGTTAAGAACCGCACCGCCCAGGCCAAGGCCATGGGCTATGAGAACTACCTGGAGCTGGGATATTACCGTATGGGCCGCAACTGCTATGGGCAGAAAGAGGTGGAAAGTTTCCGCAGACAGATCAAGCAGTATTTTGTGCCCTTTGCGGAGAAACTGCACGAGCGCCGCAGAAAGCGTCTGGGTTTGGAGAAACTGAGCTATATCGATCAGGCCGTGTATTTTAAGCAGGGCAATCCCGCTCCCACCGGCACGCCCGAGGAGATCATGGCAGCAGGCCAGAAAATGTATCGGGAACTGTCCTCGGAGACGGGAGAATTTTTCGATTTTATGATGGAGAACCAGCTGTTTGACGTGCTGGGGCGCAAGAATAAACGGGCTGGCGGCTATATGACCTATATGCCGGACTACCACTCTCCGTTTATCTTCGCCAATTTCAACGGCACCAGCGGCGATGTGGATGTAGTTACCCATGAGTGTGGACATGCTTTCCAGGGCTATCTGTCCGGGCAGGACCCCATTCGTGAACATGCGGATATCGGCATGGAGACGGCGGAGATTCACTCCATGTCCATGGAGTTTATCACTGAGAACTGGATGGAGCTGTTTTTCGGTGACAGGAAACAGGACTATATCGACATGCACCTGGAGGACTCCGCAATCTTTATCCCCTATGGCTGCATGGTGGACGAGTTCCAGCACATTGTGTACGAGAATCCGGATATGACCCCGGCCCAGCGCCATACGGCATGGCTCCAGCTGGAGGCGGAGTACAGACCCCACATGGACTATGAGGACAATCCTTTCTTTGGAAAGGGCGCCCTCTGGCAGCAGCAGCTCCATATCTACAATGCGCCGCTGTACTATATCGACTACTGCCTGGCGCAGACCTGTGCCCTGCAGTACAAGATCTGGAAGGACAAGAACTTTAAGGAGGCGTGGGCCTCTTACCTGAAACTCTGCAAGCTGTCCGCCAGCGATTTCTATACCAAGATGATCCCTGCGGTCGGGCTGGAATGTCCCTTTGAGGAGGGCAGCATCCAGCACCTGGTAGAGAGCCTGGAGGCCTCCCTGTAAAATAGGTTGACAGCACTCAGCGGAACTAAAATCAGCAAGGCATGTACAGCCCCCGGAACAATTTGCGGATGCATGCACTACGCAGCCGAAAATTGTTCCCCAGGTGGGGGCTGTACATACCGCAGCGGAACTAAAAATAGAGAGGAAAAAGAAATGTCTAAAAAGAACAACAAACAGGAGGCTCCCCAGCAGGAGTCCAAGGCCATGACCAAGTATGACCGCAAGATGCAGGCATATGAGGAGCAGGAGAAGAGAGCCAAAGTCCGGAAAAGATTCAGCGATATAATCGGCGTTGCAGTGGTGCTGATTTTAGCAACATTTGTGCTATCTTTCCCCATTCGCAGCTATGTGGCGGTGAACGGCACACATATCAATGTAGGGGGCGAGAAAATAACCAAAGTGGAGTTTGACTACTATTACGCCATGGCGCGGACCAGCTTTATTGCCCAGAGCGGCTATTATCTGTCCTATATGGGCCTGGATATCAACAACCTTGATGACCAGATGTATTCGACGGACATGACCTTCAGAGATTACTTTGAACAGACGGCGGTGGAGAATATCCGCCACACAAAAGCCCTGAAGGCTGCGGCTCAGGCGGCGGGTTTCACCTATAACACGGATGAAGAATACGCGGAGATGATGGAGGATATCCGGGATGCGGCCAGTGAGAACAGCATGACCACTGACAAGTATATAAAGAGCATGTTCGGCAGCTATGCCACGGAATCCCGACTGGAGAAGGCGATTCGGGAAGGTATTCTGACCAACGCTTACTACGAGCAGGTGTCGGAGGATTCCGCACCCTCCGATGCGGAGATAAACAGCTATTACGAGGAGCACAGGAATAATTATGATGTGGTGGACTATCGTGTGACTGTCGTTTCAGCAGAACTTCCCACCACTGCGCCGGACGGCAGCGTAACGCTGGATGAGGACGGCAATGAGGTGGCTTATCAGCCCACGGAGGAGGAGATAGCCGCAGCTATGGAGAAGGCCAAAGCGGATGCGGATATTGCGGAGATCACGATCCTGGCCGGGGGCGACGCCTATGAGGCCGAGAGTTATATGTATTCCTCCTACTATCTGCTCGCTGACTGGCTGTTTGACGAGGCCAGAACGCATGGGGACACTACTGTGGTGGAGGACACCTCAGGCCACCGCTATCTGGTGGCGGGCTTTGACCGGAGATACCGGGAGGAGATCCCCACGGTGGACATTCGGGCTATCGTCACGCTTTCCACAGACGCTCAGACTATTCTGACGGAGTGGCAGAATGGTCCCGCCACCGAGGAAAGCTTTATTGAGCTGTGTGACCGGTATGACGAAAACGGTGTGGAAGACGGCCTGTATGAGGGTGTGAGCAGCGACAGCATGAGCGAGGAAATGAACGCATGGCTGGCGGATGCCGACCGCAAGGCAGGAGACACGGCGGCTTTCACAGAAGAGAGCGGCTACAATTATGTGCTGTACTATATAGGTGCCAACGATCCGGCCTGGAGACTTGACATTCACGACTTGCTGCTGAATCAGACCATGGTGGAATATCTGGAGAATATCAGTGAAACTGTGGCGGTGGAGGACCCCAAGGGAAACCTGAACTATCTGAAAGTAGAGGCGGCACGGATTCAGGAGAGTGAGCAGGAGCAGGGAGAGGACGGTACAGAGGAGTCGGCAGATGAACCTGCGGAGGAATCCGCAGATGATGTGGGCTAGTCCGAGAAATCATAAATCGATCCTGCGGGAAGGGATTCCCGGCAGAACAATCAGTCAGGATGACAATAGGATCAGCGGCAGCAGGTTTCCCCTTCTGTCGCTGAAACCGGTTTACGGCGGACGGGAGAAACCAATGGAGAAAAAAGTGTTGGTGCTGGACATTGATGGCACTCTGACCAATTCCAAAAAAGAGATTACGGGCAATACCCGGCAGGCGATCTGGGATGCGGTGATGAGGGGGCATCAGGTTATGCTGGCCTCCGGCAGGCCCACGCCGGGCATGCGCCGCTGCGAGGAGGAGTTGGAGCTGGCCAGATACGGGGGCTATCTGCTGTCCTTCAACGGCGCCCGGATCGTGGAGTGCCGCACCGGCGAGGTGGTCTATCAGAGAACACTGCCGAACAATTTGGTGCCGGGGTTGTACCGATATGCCGCAGAGCGCCATATGGGACTGATTTCCTATCTGGGGGACACCGTGATATCCGCCTTTGAACCGGACGAATATGTGCGGCTGGAGGCCCGAATCAACGGTTTGCCCATCCGTGTGGTGGAGAACTTTCCCCACTTTGTGGATTTTGATATACAGAAATGCCTTTTGACGGCGCCGGGGGAGCAGGCGGCTGTCTATGAGAGAGAGCTGCAGGAAAAATATGGCTCTTCGGCCAGCATCTACCGCTCGGAACCCTTTTTCGTGGAGGTTATGCCCCTGGGCGTGAGCAAAGCCAGCTCCATAGAGCAGATGCTGCCTATCATCGGTGTGGACAGGCAACATGTGATCTGCTGCGGCGACGGCTACAACGATATTTCTATGATTCGCTATGCGGGACTGGGAGTGGCCATGGCCAACGCGCAGCCTGCGGTGAAGGAGGCGGCGGATTATATCACCGCCAGCAACGATGACGACGGTATCGTTCAGGTCATCCGGGAGTTCATGAGCTGACATTATTATTGATGAAGTATAACGGGACAGCCGTTGGCTTTGCCGACTACAGATATGCAGGAAAGTGGAAGTTTGAAACTAACGTTTCAAATACTGATTAACGCAGTATCGCAAGCACAGCTTGCGATATGCGGGAAAGCGGTAAATATGGTAATAAATCTGCCTAAAAAAGTAAAATATATTATAGACAAAATCACGGAGGCGGGATATGAGGCCTATGCGGTGGGCGGCTGTATCCGGGACAGTATTCTGGGACGGGAGCCTGACGACTGGGACATCACCACCTCTGCCAGACCGGAACAGGTGAAGGCATTGTTTCGCCGAACGGTGGATACCGGCATTGCCCACGGTACGGTGACGGTGATGCAGGACGGGGAGGGCTATGAGGTAACTACCTACCGCATTGACGGGGAGTATGAGGACCACAGACATCCCAAGGAGGTGCTGTTTACATCCCGGCTGGTGGAGGATCTGCAGCGCAGAGACTTCACCATCAACGCCATGGCCTACAACGACACTGTGGGACTTGTGGACGCATTTGATGGCATGGGGGATATCCAGCGGAGAGTGATCCGCTGCGTGGGTTGTGCCGAAGAACGTTTTGGTGAGGACGCCCTGCGCATTCTCCGGGCCCTGCGTTTTTCCGCCCAGCTGGGCTATGACATTGAGGAGGACACGAGACGGGCTATATGTAAACTGGCCCCCAGCCTGGAGCATATCAGTGCCGAGAGGATTCGCACGGAGCTGGTAAAACTTTTGGTCTCTCCTCATCCTGACTATCTGCGGCAGGCGTATGACATGGGTGTCACTGCCGTGATTCTGCCGGAGCTGGACCGCTGCATGGAGACCCCCCAGAATCACCCCCACCATTGCTACAACGTGGGCGAACACATTTTACACAGCCTTTTGGGCGTGCCGGCGGAAAAGGACCTGCGCCTGGCCATGCTGCTCCACGATATCGGGAAACCCTGCACGCTGCAGACGGACAGACGGGGTATCACTCATTTTCACGGGCATCCGGCCGTAAGCGCCGATATGGCGAGGGAAATACTGCGGCGGCTCAGGTTTGATAATGACACGATTGTCAAAGTCAGTCGGTTGGTGGAATTCCACGATTACGGGAACAATGTTACTCTCACCCCGGCGTTTGTGCGCCGCGCAGTGAATCGAATAGGGGAGGATATTTTCCCCGGGCTGTTCATGGTCAGGAGAGCCGATATCATGTCTCAGAGCGATTACCAGCGAGAGGAGAAACTGGCGTTTGTGGACGCCTGGGAGCGGGAGTACCGGGATATTGTGGCCAGGGAACAGTGTATTTCTGTAAAAAATCTGGCGGTGAGCGGCAAGGATCTGATTGCCGCCGGCATGAAACCGGGACCGGAGATGGGCGAAATGCTGCAGCGGATGCTGGAACATGTGCTGGAGACGCCGGAGGATAACAGCAAGGAAAAGCTGTTTGAGATTTTTCTGAAATTAACATAAGTTCCAAAGGGTTCTCATAAGATAGGATAGGGCTGGGCGGGATGCGCCGAAACCGTTTCAGCGAGCATATCTTATGGGAGGTACGGGACGTGAATGATAGAGCGGTAGCTTTGCTGGAGCAATATGATGTGGAGGTCCTGCGGACGAGGAAAGGCAGGGGAGTGATCCTGTGTGACACGAGTAACGGTCTGCTGGTATTTAAGGAATATGAGGGCAATGAGGCAAAGCTGGCGCTGCTGGACAAATTGCTGTCCAGAATCAGGGAGCAGGGTACAGTGTCTGCGGAACAGCTGGTTCCCACGCGGGAGGGGACGCTGTGCGTTCGTGAAAACGATGGGACGGCCTACATTCTGAAGACCTATGGAGAGGGTCGGGAATGCAATATATACGACCGTGGGGAGTGCCTGGAGGCGGTGCGCACCCTAGCTAGACTGCATCAGTGCATGTTGCTGGAGCCTCAGGAGGACTGCCCGGCTCTGATGCGTTTTTCTCCGCTGCAGGAGTATGAAAAGCACAACCGGGAGTTTGTAAAGGTACAGCGCTTTCTGCGCAAAAAGAGCCAGAAGACCCGGTTTGAATACAGTCTGCTGGGCTGTATCGATTATTTTATAGAACAGGCCGGAGAGGTGACGGAGGGCTGGCGCAGCTATGAGGAAAGCATGTCACGGGCATACCTGCCTGCAGCAAATTTGCCTGCAGCAGACTTGCCTGCAGCGCACCTGCTCCAGGAAGACTACGCTTACTGTCACGGAGATTATCAGTATCACAATATTCTCTGCGGAAATCAGGGCATGTTTATTGTAAATTTTGAAAAATGTCTCAGGGACAGACAAATCAGGGATCTTTATCTGCTGATGCGCAAGCTGCTGGAGAAGACCGACTGGCCTGTGGCGCTGGGCCGGGAACTACTGGCGGCATATGAGAAGATAACACCGGTCAGCGCCTACGCATATATTGATCTGTATTACCGGCTGGCATACCCGGAGAAATTCTGGAAGATCGTAAACTTTTACTACAACTCCGGCAAGGCGTGGATTCCCCAGCGCAATCAGGAAAAGCTGGATAAGCTGCTGGCCCAGGAGCAACAAAGAAAGAGTTTTCTGGAAAGTGTGTTTCAGCTGTAAAACACAGGAAAGAGGTAGAGATGACAGAGAGACAAAAGAGAGTGGTCATGGGAATACTTGTGCTGGCCGGAGCGCTGGGGCTGATGACAGCCTGCAGCATAAGGCCAGAGGGCCAGGCAGGGCAGCCCGCTCCCCCCGCATCTCAGGAGGTGCAGCAGGGTACGGGGTTTGTGCCTGCCGGTCCCAACAGCTACGATTCGGCGGACACGGCGATACTGGTGAAAAAAGACAGCAAGGAGGGAACGGTAACACTGCTGAACCTGGACTTGAGCCGCAACTATACGCTGTCGGTGGAGGGCACCAGCAATCTGTATGACAAATATGGCGAAGCGGTGTCTCTGGAGCAGATCGCGTTGGGCGATATCGTGGACGTGACATTTCTGCGCTCCAAAAAGAGATTGAATACCATGCAGATCAGTCCTTCAGCCTGGGTATATGCCGACGCTTCCCGCTATGAGATCGATCTTCGGCGCAGCGAGGTGACTATAGGGGAGGACGTGTACAAGCTGACAGGGGACACCATCTACCTGTCTCAGGGCATGCGGATAGAGGCCATGGATCTGAATCCCGTGGACGTGCTGACATTCAAGGGGATCGGCAGCAGCATTCTCAGCATCAATGTCGAGCAGGGACACGGCTATCTGCGTCTGCAAAATGAGGAGAATTTTATCGGCGGATATATGGAAATTGGCCAGTCCAGCATACGCAGAATCGAGGAGGACATGCTTTTGACGGTGCCGGAAGGCCATTACCAGATCAAGGTCAGCAGGCGCGGCGGCGGAGGCACCAAGGAGGTGACGATTTGCCGCGGTGAGGAGAGCACGCTGGATATCGGTGATCTGGAGGTTCCAGAGATTCAGTATGGCACCATCATATTCACCCTGAATCCCTCTTCGGCAAAGCTGTATATCGACGGCGAAAAGGCGGACGCCTCAATGCCCGTGAGCCTGGAGTATGGCATTCACCAGTTGATTGTCAGGGCCAACGGCTACCAGACCATGACCACCTATATAAAAGTAGCACAGCCCTCGGGGGGCCTGGATATCACACTGGATAAGGTGGATGCGGACAAAGAAAACGACGAGCAGGAGGATAAGGACAAGCTGGCCAAGTACAAGGTGTTTGTGGATGCGCCGGAGAATGCGGAGGTCTATCTGGATGGCAACTATGTGGGAATCGCTCCTACCAGCTTTGCCAAGAGCGAGGGGAGCCATATTATTACCCTGCGCCGCAGCGGTTACGAGACCCGCAGCTACACCGTGTCCGTTGACGGCGAGTACAAGGACATCACCTATTCCTTTGCGGAGCTGATACCGGGCGCCGATACGGCAGTTACAGACACTCAGACGCCCTCAATTACGCCCGCCCCCACGCCAGAGTCGGCTCCTGCACAGTAAAATTGAGATAGATTCATAGTTTTTGTGAAAATACCTTGACAAAACGGGGAAAAGCAGATATAAATATATGTAGACGTTTCGCATATGAAGAATCTGTCAAAAAATAACAGTACTCAATTGAGGAGGAATTTCAACATGAACAAAACAGAATTAGTTGCAGCTATGGCTGATCAGGCTGGCCTGTCCAAGAAGGATGCAGAGAAGGCTCTGAAGGCATTCACCGATGTTGTGGAGGCTGAGTTGAAGAAGGGCGGCAAGGTTCAGTTGGTAGGTTTCGGTACTTTCGAGGTATCCGAGAGAAGCGCAAGAGAGGGCAGAAATCCCCAGAGCGGCAAGCCTATGAAGATCGCTGCTTCCAAGGCTCCCAAGTTTAAGGCTGGCAAGGCTTTAAAGGATTCTTTGAACAAGTAAGGTACGACACGCAAGAGAACCTAGCAATAGGTTCTCTTTTTTATGAATATGCGGAACTTTAAACAGTAACTGCCCGTACAGTGCCCAGAGAATTTCTGCACACTCAAGTGGGCAGAAATTGCTCTGCAGGAATGGTGCTGTATGGGCAGTTACGGAACTTTAAATGGAGGAAGATAATAATATGAGATTGGACAAATACCTAAAGGTATCCCGACTGATTAAGCGCCGCACTGTAGCCAACGAAGCCTGCGACGCCGGAAGAGTACTGATCAACGACAAGCCGGCAAAGGCATCCGCCAACGTCAAGGCCGGAGACGTCATCACCATTTCCTTCGGCAACAAGGATGTAAAGGTGGAAGTGCTGGATGTACAGGAAACCGTGAAAAAAGAGGAGGCCAAGGAGCTGTTCCGATATCTGTAAATGCTGTCATATCAGTAATATCCCCCATTCCCGTCTCATATACTTAAGGGAGTCGCAGATGGGAAGGAGGGCCTTATGGAGGACTTAAACACTGCCGGAGGACGCACACACAAGGTAACTATGAGTAACCGAAGAATATGCGGCATCACGGGCGTGAACGATGTGCTGTCCTTTGACGAGCATGAGATTCTGCTGGAGACGGAGCAGGGAATGCTGATGATAAAGGGGCAGGAACTGCATGTGAGCAGGCTGATGCTGGATAAAGGAGAAGTGGATATTGACGGCAGAATCGACAGTTTCACCTATTCAGACGTGACAGGCGGCACCTTTGGCAAGTCGGAATCCCTGCTTTCCAGGCTGTTTCGGTAGAAATGAGGGAGCCGGAAGATGTCGGAGGAAAATGTATTTCTACTATATGCCTTTGTTTCGGGCATACTGATTACGTCTGTTTACGATATTCTGCGGATATGGCGGAGAGTGCTGCCCCATAAGGGACTGCTGGTATCCCTTGAGGATATGGCTTTCTGGATCTTCTGCGCCCTGTATATTTTTGGGCTGATGCACCGGGAGAGCAACGGCAGCCTGCGGTGGTTTGCGGTGATAGGAGCGCTGGCGGGGATGCTGCTGTACAAAAAGACTGTCAGCGGCTTTCTGGTCCGCTACATATCCCTGGTTCTGTGCCGGGTGCGGGATTTACTGTGCGCAGGTCTGGGCTTTTGCCTGCGTCCTGTGGGCAGGGCGGGACATGCGGCGGGCGGCGTCCTGGGACGTCTGTTCAAAAAGAGCCGGAATTTTTGCAAAAACAGGTTGAAAAATTATGGAAAACTTCTTAAAATAAGTCTTAAGAGACAATAGGGAATACAACCGGGGAGGGAGCCATGGCCGCAGCGCGAACCAGAAGAAAGAAAGCAGCATATCGCAAAAGAGTACAGAACCGTTTCAGTATGTTTCTGGTGATGCTGGCGCTGTTGATGGTTCTGGCGGCAGTGTATGTCAGCAGTATGAAACTGCAGGACAAACTGGACACACTGGAGGCTCAGTCCGCCGCTCTGCAGGCTCAGATAGATGCGGAGAAGGAGAGGGCGGAGGAAATAGAGTTTCTGCGCAAGCGCTCCCAGACCAAGGAGTATTACGAGGAGATTGCCAAGGAGAAACTGGGTCTGGTCAATGCGGATGAAATCGTGTTCAAGGCCGAGGACTGATAGTATTTTGACAAGGAGCCATGGCAAATGCTGCGGCTCCTTTTTAGCAATATCAGACCAGTAAATGACAAGAAACGATAAGCCTTTTCGGAGACAATATGCTATCATAAACCTAAGTGTTATAGTAAACGACATAACAAATGTCGTTTACTATAAAATATTCAGGAAAGGATATGGCGATATGCGTAGAAAGTTAAGGAGTACAATGGCAGCGGTGCTGGCAGTGGGAGCGATCCTGACAATAGGGATGACCTGCGGCAGCGGTTGCCTGGCGGCCGAGGCAGACACCAATCTGATAGCATGTCCGGATTTTGCCCAGGAGGATGACATTTCCGTGTGGTACAGAGACCGGGGCGGTGCCACAATTACCGCAGAGGCGGATACGGAACCCATCTACGGGGATGTGACCAGCTACGGGAAGATCACGAACAGAAGTTCCAATTATGAATGTTTCTCCCAGGATGTGACGGGGTTGGTGGAGAAGGACAAGGATTATATTTACAGTTTCTATGTGATGCTGGACCCGGTGGACTATGCGGACGCACCCTCGCAGCAGCGCAATGTGGAGATATCTCCCTACATCACGGCGGACGGCAATACCATCTACAGTCAGGGCTGCAGCGGCACGGTGAGTCAGGTTTTGGAGCCGGGAGTGTGGACACATTTCACGGGAGTTTACACACCTTCCTGGTCGGGAAATCTTGAACAGGTGGTGATTCGGATTTTGGAACAGGGAACTAATTACGGACAAGGAGAAGGCGTGATGGGTACATATTACATGACAGGTATGGAATTAAAGGAACAGGGGACCAGAGAGAGCATTATCCAGACGGATGTGCCGCGGCTCAGGGATGTGGTGCCGGGTGAACTGGACCAGGACTTTATCATAGGAACCTCCATCGTCAACTCAGATCTGAAGGACGTGGACACCATGGCGCTTGTGACCAGGCATTTCAATGCCATCACTCTGGGCAACGAACTTAAACCCGACGCCATGTTCGGATACAGCAACAACCAATGCCCCGGCACGGAGACGGTGACTCTGAACGGGGAAGAGTTGGTGGTGCCCAAAATGGACTACAGCCGGGCGGAGAGAACGCTGAACGCCATATATGAATGGAATCAGAGCCATCCCGAGGATTATATCAAGGTGCGGGGACATGTGCTGGTATGGCACTCCCAGACGCCGGAGTGGTGGTTCCATGAGGACTATGACGCAGGGAAACCCTATGCTGACACCGAGACCATGAACCGTCGTTTGGAGTGGTATATCAAGACCATGGCGGAACATTTTACCGGCGAGGATAGCAAGTATCACGGCATGTTCTACGGCTGGGATGTGGTCAACGAGGCCGTCAGCGACGGGGGCTCCCGTTATCGCAATGCGGGGGAGAACAGCAGCTGGTGGGCTGTGTACCAGAGCAACGAGTTTATCATCAACGCTTTCCGCTACGCCAACCAGTATATGGACCCTGAGGTAGAGCTGTATTACAACGACTACAATGAATGGTTTTCTAATAAGAGAGCGGGTATTGAGCAGCTGCTCAAAGACGTGAAGGAGGCGGAGGGCACCAGGATCGACGGCATGGGCATGCAGGGCCATTATCAGACCGTGGGCAGTCCTTCCATGGATGAGTTTTCCAAGGCGGCCAGAGCCTACTCGGCCATAGTGGGGCAGGTGCAGATCACAGAGCTGGATATGAAGGCCAGCAGCGCCTATGACGGCACGGAGGCCACCCAGGAGGCGGAGTTTGCCATCCAGGGGCAGCGCTATAAGGAATTGTACGACACTGTAAAAAGCCTGCGGGAGGAGGGAGTGAACATCACCAACATTACCCTTTGGGGCGTGGTGGACAAGGACTCCTGGCTTCAGACCTTCAACTCTGTGGGCGGCGCGGCGGACGGCGCACAGAGACAATGTCCCCTGCTGTTTGACGACTACTATCAGGTAAAACCGGCCTTCTGGGCCTTTGCGGACGACGCCAGACTGGAGACAGTCGGGGAGGAGGCCGAACCTGTCAAAGAGGAAACAGTGGAATCCTCCGACGAGGAGACCTCTGTTGAGCCGGTTCAGGAGTCGGCTCAAGAGCCGGAGAGCCAGGATACAGAGGAATCCGCCGAACAGGAGCAGCCCGAGACGCCTCAAAAGGAAGGTTCAGGGAAAATCCTGTACGGCATAGGTGCGGTATGCGCAGTGCTGGTAGCGGGCATTGCAGGTATCATCCTGATCCGCCGCCGGAAGAGAGACAGCTGATAGAGAGATACACATAATAAGGAAAGTTTGTCAACGAAAATAGATGAAAGCGATCCATATTTTGACAAAAAGTATGGATCGCTTTTTGTATACTTGTGAATGCCGCAGCGAACAGGCCTGCGCGGCGGACAGACGGAGAATATAGGGAGCAGGTGATATTATGTTGACAACGGTGGGCAGAGAGAGACAGGAGCAGCTTAGCATGATGCTTTCGGATTACGGAAGGGGCAGGCTTTTGGCCTATGCGGACAGTTTTCGGGAACTGTCCAGAAGCTATCGGGGAAAACCCGGCCAGAGACAGCTGGAGGGCACATCCCGTCAGCAGGTGCTGGAGGAGCGCAGACTCTGGGAAAGCCGACAGGTTATCTGCGACAATCTGGAGGAAATGTCCCAGATCATGGCGAGACTGGCCGCGGAGGTGTTTCGGCTGACGCCGCTGACGCCGCGGGAGGAAAAGCTGGTTGTTCGTGCTCTGAGACAGGAGGGAATCACGGTGCTGGACCTTTTTTATATTGACCAGCCAGAGCGGGACGGCAGCTTACAGGAGGGAGAGAACGATCAACCGGAGCGGGGCGGTATGGGGGCCACACTGGGGGTGCACATGCATACCCAGCGGATGGTGGGGCACAGCAGCCAGGAGGTGGCCGATATGCTGTCGGTACTGTTGGGACGGCGGCTGGTAGTGTCTGTGACCAGTCCCCAGCAGATTGAGGATAGAGAGGGCACCTACCTGTTTGTGGAGGAACCGCGCTTTGTGGTGCTGTCCGGCAGTGCCCGGGCGGTGAAGGAAAACGAGACAGTGTCAGGCGACAATTACTCTATCATTCAGTCTGACAGAGGTTGGACTACGGTGCTGCTGTCCGACGGCATGGGCTGTGGGGAACAGGCCAGCGCGGACAGCGGCCAGGTGCTGGATATGATGGAGAAAATGCTGGAGGCGGGATTTGAGACCGAAATGGCGGTAGGGCTGGTAAACAGCGCCCTGCTGGCGGCGGGAGATGCGGCGGGGAGACGCAATATGTCCACGCTGGACATTTGCAGTCTGGACCTGTATCAGGGCATGTGTGTGTTCCGCAAGGTCGGGGCGGCGGCGTCCTTTCTCAAAAGCAACAGCTATGTGGAGCAGATCAGCCTGCCCGGACTGCCGCTGGGCATTCTGACGGCGGGGGAGGAAGAGGAGGCGCAGGGCGCGCTGCACCGGAGCGTAAGCCGTGAGCTGATCGACAACGACTATATTGTCATGATGAGTGACGGGGTACTGGACGCACTGCGGGAGAACGGATATGAGACCGCCATGATTCAGTATCTGGAAGACATGCGGGAGCAGCACCCGGAGGAGATGGCCAGAAATCTGCTTCAGTTTGTGCTGCGCTGCAGTCAGGGCCGCATTTTGGACGATATGACCGTCCTGGTGCTGGGGGTGTTCGACAGTCACAGATGAGGAGATAGATTGAAAAATCAAAGATTTTTCAAATTTCTATTTGAGCAATATCGCAGACATGTTCTGCGATATGCATGGGGGATTATTGACATTTTTTAATAAAATGGCTATCATAGGAGTATGGATGAGCAATACTATGAGCTGGAACAGTGTGTAATGGCATATTGCAGAGAATACCGGCTTTTTGCACCGGGCGACGGTGTGGTGCTGGGCGTATCAGGAGGGGCAGATTCCGTTTGCCTCCTGTTTGCGTTGCATAGACTCAGCCGGGAGCTGGGAATCCGACTCTATGTGGTACATGTCAACCACTGTATCCGGGGCGACGCAGCCCGGGACGCCGCATATGTGGAAGAATTGTGCGCCCGGCTGGAGGTGCCCTTTGCTCTGGTGGAAAAGGACGTGCAGACCCTTGCCCGGCAGCAGGGTCTATCTGCTGAGGAGGCGGGACGCCAGGTACGTTATGAGGCTTTTTTTCGGGAGATGGAGCGGCGGCAGGCCCAGAAGATTGCGGTGGCGCACAATGCCGGAGACCGGGCGGAAACCATGCTGTTTCACCTGTTTCGGGGCAGCGGACTGGCGGGTCTGGGCAGTATCCGGCCGGTGCGGGGACAGGTTGTGCGGCCGCTGCTGGGCCTGGAGCGCAGGGAGATTGAGGACTATCTGGCACAGCGCGAAATTTCATATTGTCAGGACAGTACCAACGACACAGACGTTTACACCCGCAACAGAATCCGACGACATATTCTGCCCTATGCGGAGCGGGAAATATGCAGCGGCGCTACGACTCATTTGTGCCGCACGGCGGATATTTTCATGGAAATTGAGGATTATATGGAAGAGCAGTTTCGGCAGGCAAAGGAGCTGTGCACCGTGAGGGAACCGATTCACAGCGGGTCGTCCGGAGAGGAGGACTATCGGCTGCTCATCCGCTGCTCTGCCTTTGAAACTCTGCACAGAGCCATACAAAAAGGACTTATTTTGTCTCTGCTCAAGGAGTTTTCCCCGATGCACAGGGATATGGGAGCCGGACAGGTGGGGCAGGTGTTGGAGTTGTGTGTCCGGCCGGGCAACCGACAGTTCTGTCTTCCTCAGGGCATTCGGGCCGTGCGCTGCTATGACCGTGTGATTCTGGAGCGGCAGACGCAGGCGCTATCCTCCGCCTTTACCGTCTCTATCCCGGTACCCCAAAATTCGGGTGAAACTTTTGAATGTCGGGTTCCCGGCGGTGTTCTGCGGCTGCAGCGCCTGGAAAAAAAAAGTGTGAATCTTTTGGAAAATCGGTATACGAAATGGCTGGATTGTGATAAAATAGAAGAACTGTTGGAATGGAGAACCCGTCAAACAGGTGATTATCTGGAGATTCGCACTCGATCGGGCTATGGGCACAAGAGCATTAAGAGTCTGTTTGTTGACGAGAAGGTACCAAGACAGGAGCGGGATACCATTCCCCTGTTGACCCAGGGCAGCCATGTTCTGTGGGTGGCGGGAGGAAGAATCTGCGAATCCTGCAAAATAGACGACGATACGAAACAGATTCTCCGAGTGGAGTACGAAGATTTGTAAAGGTACGAAAGGAGCGAATATGGCGGAGCATGTAGAGATTTTGATAGCGGAGGCAGAGGTGGATGCCAGGATACAGGCCATCGGGGAGCAGATCAGCCGCGACTATGAAGGCAAACAGGTACATCTGGTATGCGTGTTGAAGGGAGGCAGCTTTTTTATGTGCGAGCTGGCCAAGCGTATCAGCGTACCGGTATCCCTGGATTTTATGTCTGTGTCCAGCTATGGCAAGGACACTAAATCCAGCGGCGTGGTGAAGATCGTAAAGGATTTGGACGAGTCGATCAAGGACAAGGATGTGCTGGTGGTGGAGGATATTGTGGACTCCGGCAGAACATTGAGCTATCTGCTGGAGATGCTGCGGGACAGAGGACCCAGATCCTTACGCCTGTGTACGCTGCTGGATAAGCCGGACCGCAGAGTTGTGGATGTGCATGTTGATTATACCGGTTTTCAGATTCCAGATGAATTTGTGGTGGGCTATGGTCTGGACTATGACCAGAGGTATCGCAACCTACCCTATATTGGTATCGTGAAGTTCTAAAGTGAACTGGGAGGCACTCATTGAGACAAAATAGATTTTTTAGTTCTTACTTAATGTTGATAGCGTTTCTGCTGGTTATGCTGGCAATCATTTCCATGCTCAGGCGGCAGGAGAATGACTATACCCAGGCGCAGTTTATCCAGGATCTGGACAGCGGTGTGGTCAATGAAGTTATCATTACACCCAACAAGGAGGCGCCTACCGGATACGCCAAAGTGGTATTTAATGATGTGGTGAAGGAGCTGTATGCCACCGATATCCGCGAGGTGGAGCGCATTGCCAGAGAGCATGGTTGCGAACCTACCGTGGAGGATATAGAGAGGGAGAGTCTCTTTCTGACCACCATACTGCCCCTGTTGATTATTGCGGCCATGTTCATTTTCTTCTTTTTGATGATGAATGCCCAAAACTCGGGCGGCGGCAACAGCAAAATGATGAATTTTGGCAGACACCGGGCCATTCGACTTTTTGCCGGGGAGAATAAGACCGACTTCGGCATGGTGGCGGGTCTGAAAGAGGAAAAGGAGGAGTTGGAGGAAATCGTTGACTTCCTGCGTAACCCTGCCAAATATACTAAACTGGGTGCCAGGATTCCCAAGGGCGTACTTTTGGAAGGACCTCCCGGAACCGGTAAAACCCTGCTGGCAAAGGCAGTGGCTGGCGAGGCGGGAGTTCCCTTTTTCAGCATTTCCGGTTCCGATTTCGTGGAAATGTTTGTGGGTGTAGGCGCCAGCCGCGTCAGAGACCTGTTCGCCGACGCCAAGAGAAATGCCCCCTGTATTGTATTTATAGACGAGATTGACGCTGTGGCCCGCATGCGTGGAACCGGCATGGGCGGCGGACACGATGAGAGAGAGCAGACATTGAACCAGCTGCTGGTGGAGATGGACGGTTTTGGCGTGAATGAGGGCATTATCGTCATGGCTGCTACCAACCGGGTGGATATTCTGGACCCTGCGATTCTGCGTCCCGGTCGATTTGACCGCAAGGTGGCGGTGGGAAGACCGGATGTGCGGGGCAGAGAAGAGATTTTGAGGGTACATTCCCGCAACAAAGCATTGGCGGAGGATGTGAATCTGGAGAAGGTGGCGCAGACCACGGCGGGATTTTCCGGCGCGGATCTGGAGAATCTGATGAACGAGGCCGCCATCAACGCCGCCAAGAAAGACAGGTCTTATGTTCAGCAGGAGGATATCGAGGCAGCCTTTGTCAAGGTGGGTATCGGCGCGGAGAAAAAGAGCCGCATTATCTCTGACAAGGAGAAGAAGATCACCGCATATCACGAGGCGGGCCATGCGATTCTCTTTCATGTGCTTCCGGATGTGGGGCCCGTGCACACGGTATCCATTATCCCCACAGGCTTAGGAGCAGCGGGCTATACCATGCCTTTGCCGGAGAAGGACGAGATGTTCCTGACCAAGAGTAAAATGCTGCAGGATATCATGGTATCTCTGGGAGGACGGATTGCGGAGGAAATCATTTTCAAGGATATTACTACCGGCGCCTCCAGCGATATCAAAAAGGCCACTAAGGAGGCGCGCCGCATGGTGACCCGATATGGCATGTCCGACCACATTGGTGTGATCTGCTACGACAGCGATGACGATGAGGTATTCATCGGTCGGGACCTTGCCCACGCCAAGGGACACAGCGAGGCCATATCCGGGGAGATTGACCGGGAGGTTAAGGCCATTATTGACGAGTGCTATGCCAAGGCCAAGGCCCTGATTCTGGAACATGAACACGTTTTGCACAACTGTGCGCAACTGCTGCTGGAGAGAGAGAAGATAGGCCAGGAAGAGTTTGAGGCTCTGTTCCAGAGAGCATGATTGTATAAAATGCACAAAAACACAATGGCTAATTTGTGATATTTGTGAAAAATGAGACTATGCAAAAATGGAGAGGCATGCTATTATAATATGCGTAACCCCCCAATACATTATATAGTTTTTTGCTATACCCCATAAGAAAGAAATACCTTCTCTAAAAAGGACAGCTTAGCGGCTGTCTTTTTTACTGATACAGGGGTTTGTCTACTAGTACTATAGTACCGGGAAATTCGGGGAATCAAACTCTTGCACTGACAATCGTAATCGATTAAAATAAATGTGGTATATACCGCGCAGATCGGGAGGTAATTAAATGGATATCGAGCATGTGCGCAGAGTGGAAGAAAACCAGATGTACATGGCAACAATGCGTCCTGTTTTTAACAAGAGAGGGCTTTTTACAGATACCACTGAGGACTATGTATGCCCTGCGGAACCGGCTCCCTATGACAAAGTGACCATACGGTTTCGGACGGCCACGCACAATGTGGACCGGGTCTTTTTTGTCTGTAAGGGTCAGCGCTATCTGATGAACAGAGCAGAGTCCGACGGACTTTTTGATTATTACAGCCATGAACTCCAGCTGGAGAACGAGAAGGTTGCCTACCATTTTGAGGTGGTGGCAGGCAAAATTTTTGGCATCTATGATGTGCGGGGCTTGGCCAGAGATGTGAACGAGTACTATGATTTTGTCATTTTGCCGGGCTTTAAAACACCGGCCTGGGCCAAGGGTGCAGTCATGTATCAGATATATGTGGATCGGTTTTGTAATGGGGATACCTCTAATGATGTGTTGACGGATGAGTACTGCTATATCGGCGAACATGTGCACCGGGTGGAGGATTGGGACCGATATCCGGCGCAGATGGATGTGCGGGAATTTTACGGCGGAGACCTTCAGGGTGTGTTGGACAAGATGGACTACCTGCAGGATCTGGGCATAGAGGTGATCTATTTTAACCCTCTGTTTGTGTCGCCCTCCAACCATAAATACGATATTCAGGACTATGATTATATCGATCCCCATTTTGGGCGAATCGTCAGCGATCAGGGTAATCTGCTGGCTCCCGGGGATAAGGACAACAGCCACGCGAGCAGATATATTGACCGTGTGACCAACAAGGCCAATCTGGAGGCCAGCAACGCGCTCTTTGTCCAGGTGGTAGAGGAAGCGCACCGCCGGGGCATGAAGGTGATACTTGACGGCGTGTTTAATCACTGTGGTTCTTTCAACAAGTGGATGGACCGGGAGCGGATTTACGAAAATGCGCAGGGTTATGAGAAGGGCGCTCATGTGTCCGGTGACAGCCCGTATAAGGATTACTTTGCTTTTTACAGTAACAACTGGCCCTACAATAGGGACTATGACGGATGGTGGGGACACGACACCCTGCCCAAGCTGAATTATGAGGGTTCCAAGGAGCTGTTTGACTATGTGCTGCATATCGGCGCAAAATGGGTGTCCGCTCCCTACAACGTGGACGGCTGGCGTCTGGACGTGGCGGCGGATCTGGGGCATTCCCCGGAATTTAATCACCGCTTTTGGCGGGAGTTTCGCCGGGTAGTGAAGGAGGCCAATCCCAATGCCATCATTCTGGCAGAGCATTACGGCAACACCAGAGAGTGGCTTCAGGGAGACGAGTGGGACACTGTCATGAACTATGATGCGTTCATGGAGCCGGTCACCTGGTTTTTGACCGGCATGGAGAAACACAGCGATGATTTTCGTGAGGACCTTCTGGGCAATGCGGACAGTTTTTGGGGGGCTATGAAACACCATAGTTCCAATCTGACCATGCCCAGCTGGCAGGTGGCTATGAACGAACTGTCCAATCATGACCACTCCCGTTTCCTGACCCGCACCAACCACAAGGTGGGCCGAACCAATACTCTGGGCGCGGAGGCGGCAAATCAGGGTATCAACAAGGCCGTGTTTCGAGCGGCGGTGGTGATGCAGATGACCTGGATGGGCGCTCCCACGATCTACTACGGGGACGAGGCGGGCGTGTGCGGTTTTACGGACCCTGACAACAGGAGAACATATCCCTGGGGACACGAGGATCTTGAGCTGATTGATTTCCACAAAGCGATTATCCGGATTCACAAGAACAATCAGGAGCTAAAGACCGGCTCCATCAAATATATTGATTCCGACTATAATTACCTGGTCTACGGGCGTTTTAACCGTCAGGAACAATGTGTGATTGTGATTAACAACAACAGTTACGATCTGGAGAAGGAAGTCATGGTGTGGGAGGCGAACATTCCCCGCGCCGGAATTATGGTGCAGCTCATTCAGACCAACGAGGGCGGTTATACCACGGAGCCTGTGAAATATCCGATATATGCCGGCAAGGTAAAGATTTCGCTGCCAAAGTTCTCGGCGGTGATACTGAAACACAAGACAACTTGATAGATTGGTTCACATTGCGGCGCGCGTCTCTGCGCACGCCCCCGCGGACTGTAAAAATTCAGTTGCATTTTAGGGTGACATATGCTACAATGGCTTAGGTTAGAGCGTTAGCGCTTTTTCATGGATGGATTCCCGAGTGGCCAAAGGGGACAGACTGTAAATCTGCTGCAAATTGCTTCGGTGGTTCGAATCCACCTCCATCCATTTGCATTCTCTGGCAGGAGTGTGCATAAAATATAAGGCAAGCACTGAATGGGTTTGCCAGTTATCATGCGTCAGCTGGTGTGGCGGAATAGGCAGACGCAAGGGACTTAAAATCCCTCGGTGGCAACACCGTGCCGGTTCAAGTCCGGCCACCAGCACTGTTTTCTTGGAATTCACGTTTTCAGCCAGAGGCTGAGGTGGATTCTTTTTTTGCTTACAAATCCTATAAATTTATTTTCACACTTCTTGATTTGTGGTACAATGAGTTAAATGCTGTGCATTTAACTCTCTTGAATTGAATATGCGCTGAAGCGCATAAAATCATGGTGCAATGAGTTAAATGCTGCGCATGTAGTACTAACTGGGAAATTTCTCTTAGAATTGATAAGGAGATGTAGTATGCAGAACAATCAGAAAAATATAAACGGAGCTCGCAGAAAAAGAATCGCTGCATTTGCGATATGTCTGTTTTTTCTTCTGTCTAATTTCATAGCAGTAGACGCCGATGAACAGTCCAATAATCAGACTGTTAAAGCCGGCATTTTTTACTTTGATGGTTATCACATGAAAGACGAGGAGGGCAGGCTGACCGGCTACGGCATCGAATTTCTCGACCTTGTCTCCGAGTATTCCCATTTGAATTTTCAGTACACAGGTTATGATCATTCCTGGGGCGAAATGCTCGACATGCTGGCAAGCGGTGAGATCGATGTGGTGACTTCCGCCCGGAGGAACTCGGATCGGGAGGATCATTTTGCCTTTTCCCTACCCATCGGCAGAAACCGTACCATTCTCTCGGTTCGGATCGATAATACGCAGTTGCACAGCTACGATTACGGAACCTATGATAATATGACGGTAGGACAGCTGACGGGCAGCAGTCAGAATCAGGACCTCGTGGAGTTTGCACAGGATAAGGGATTTATCTATCAGGTGAAGGAATACGATGATTCCGACGACCTTGCGGCCGCTCTGCAGACTGGCGAGATCGATGCGATTCTTTCCAGCGATTTGAGGAAGACGGAAAATGAAAAGACACTGGACATCATCAAGGAGGATAACTTCTATGCGATCGTCAGAAAAGACGACATAGAGCTGCTGAACGAGATCAACTATGCCATTGAGCAGATGGATCAGAATGAGGGCGACTGGAAAAACGTATTGTTTTACAAATATTACGGCCCGGTTCACTCCTCTGCGCTCTCATTTACGGAGCGCGAGAAGGCATACATTCAGGATGTGATCTCCGGGGAGAAGACAATCACCATGACCGCACTTGGCGACAGGGCGCCCTATTCTTATGTGGAGGACGGAGAATTAAAGGGCATTCTGCCGGATTATTTTGCCAGCGTCATGGAACTGGCCGGACTGCCATATGAGATCGTGGCACCCGAGGACAGGGAGGCCTACTACGCCATGGCGGACAGCAATGGCGTGGATGTGGTCATTGACAGACTCGACCCCAGCGCTGCCATGGAGGAAAACGCCTATCATGGATTCAATACGGACGCCTACATGACGACAGGTGTGGCGAAGGTGACTCGCCAGGACTTTGCGGGAGATATCAAAAAGGTCGCCGTATCTGGTTTACAGGGTGGAGTTCTCGGCGTGCAGGAACTTCGCGGAGATATTGAGATTATGAAATATCCCACCGAAGAGGCGGCGATGCGGGCCGTTCAGAATCGGGAGGCAGATGCCGCGTACGTATATGTATATGCGGCGCAGCTGTTTGTGAACCATGATATCACCAATTCTCTCTATTATGGTATGGTAAATGATGTGAACGTGGAATTTCGGATGTATGTCCGTGACAGCGTGGATCACGAGCTGATTACCATATTGAATAAATGTATTCAGCAGATGCCGGGGGATATGCTGAACCAATTGGTTTCAAAATACACCTCCTATGCTATTGGGGATATGAGTTTCCTGCAATATATGCAGGCCAATCCGGAGATCATGCTTGCCGTAGCTCTGGCGACCGTCCTGGCTATCTGTGTTATCCTGACGCTCTATCTGCGGGGCCGCTGGAGCAGGAGGCTCTTAAGCACCACGGAACAGGCGAACAGGGAGATGGGAGAGCAGCTTGCCATCGTTGAGGCGTTGAGCCGCGACTATACGAATGTTTTTGCCATCAATGAGGAGCGTGAAACCGCCAGAATTATAAAATTGGAAGGCTATGTGACGGAGGGACTGAAAAAGGATTCCCAGGAGGAACATCCATATACTCCGATTTTGTCTCGGTATATTCAGGATCGCGTCCATCCGGAGGACCGGCAGTATCTTACGCAGGCTCTTTCTCTGGAAAAGGTCAGAGAGGAGTTTCGCTCGAATGAGGAATATATGGGGAGTTACCGCATACAGGAGGACGGGGAAGACCATCATTTTCAATATACATATGTAAAGGTTGGAGATAACGGATCCGGGCAGGGCGGTTTTATCCTTGCGGGATTCCGAAATATCGACGAGATGATCCGCAGGGAGCAGGAACAGAAGGAGGTTCTGGCTCAGGCGCTGGCCCAGGCCCAGTATGCTAACAATGCCAAGACCACTTTCCTCAACAATATGTCCCATGACATCCGCACGCCTATGAATGCCATCATTGGATTTACTTCCCTGGCAGTGACCCATATCGACAACAAAGCGCAGGTGCAGGACTATCTGGGCAAGATCCTGACCTCCGGCAACCATCTGCTGAGCCTGATCAATGATGTGCTGGATATGAGCCGCATCGAGAGCGGCAAGGTCAAGATCGAGGAAAAGGAGGCCAGCCTGCCGGAGATCATGCACGATCTGAAGACCATTGTTCAGGCTGACGTGAAAGCAAAGCAGCTGGAATTTTATATTGATACGCTGGATGTGGTAAACGAGGCGATCATCTGTGACAAGCTCCGCCTCAATCAGGTGCTTCTGAATATTATGAGCAACGCCATGAAATACACAAAGCCCGGCGGTATGGTCAGCGTTCGCGTAATCCAGACCTCCGAGGCACAGGAGGGCTATGCTCCATACGAATTTCAGATCAAGGATACCGGCATCGGCATGAGCAAAGAATTCCTGCAGCACGTTTTTGAACCCTTCGAGCGGGAGCAGACCGCCACTGTAAGCGGCATTCAGGGAACCGGCCTGGGTCTCGCCATCACTAAAAATATTGTGGACATGATGGGCGGTACGATCACGGTGAACAGCGAGGAAGGAAAGGGGTCGGAGTTTATCGTAAGTTTCCGTTTCCGGGTTGCCGATGGCCCTTTGAAGTCCCAGCGGCTGGATCAGCTGGCTGACCTCAAGGCGCTGGTGGTGGATGATGATGTGAATACCTGTGTCAGCGTCAGCAAGATGCTCTCCGCCATCGGTATGCATCCCGACTGGACGACTCTGGGAAAGGACGCTGTTATCCGCACGGAGTTCGCGCTGGAACAGAACGAGCCTTACAGTGCGTATGTCATTGACTGGCTTATGCCGGATATGAATGGCATAGAGCTTGTACGCCGGATTCGCAGAACTATCGGAGACATGACGCCTATTATCATACTGACGGCCTATGACTGGACGGACATTGAGGAGGAAGCCCGGGAGGCTGGAGTCACAGCATTCTGCTCCAAGCCGATCTTCCTCTCAGAGCTGCGGGAGGTTCTGGCAGCACCCTATATGGAAAAGGAAAGCACAGAAGAAACAGACATATCCGATTCACGTTTCGACGGCAAGAGAATCCTTCTGGTAGAGGATAATGAGTTGAATCAGGAGATTGCGCAGACGATTCTGGAAGGCGCCGGTTTCCTTATTGACGTGGCTGACGATGGGAGCGTGGCTGTGGAGCGAATGAAAGAGATGCCCGCGGATACTTATGACCTGATTCTGATGGATGTTCAGATGCCTATTATGAACGGTTATCAGGCCACAAGAGCCATCCGGGCGCTGGATGACTCTGCCAAGGCGGCGATCCCCATTGTGGCGATGACGGCCAATGCCTTTGAGGAGGATCGAAAGGAGGCCATGGATGCCGGAATGAACGGATATGTGCCCAAGCCTGTTGACATAGAAAAACTGATGCAGGTACTGAGAGATCTCTTAAATTAAGGGAGTTGAGCAGAGGTGACAATTATGATTAGAAAGTGTACATTGAAACGGCTATGTCTGGTAATGCTTGGACTTTGCCTGGTAATACCCACCGCCGGATGTGGCACGCAGCAGGGCGTGGAAAATATCAATGAAACCATAGTAACCCAGAACGACACGTCCGAACAGCAGGAGCCGGAATCAGAGCCGGAGAGCCAGCCGGTTTCCCAGGCCGATACGGAGCAGGACGGCACACCGGTGGAAACCACGCCTGAGGAAATCTCCTCCGAGGAGGAACTGTCCGAGGAAGACCTTTACTGGCAGGAAGTACTGGGAGAGTTTGGGAACAGCCGCTATGATCTGACGGCGGCCCTGACAGAACCCGCGCTGAAGGACTATTGCAGCGACTATTTTACGCTGGGAGTGGGACTCAATGGCAGCACTCTGGAAAATCAAACGCTCAACATGCCGGAGTACATGGCGGTGGCGAGCAAGCATTTTAACAGCTGTACCATGACCAATCTGATGAAAAGCAGCTATATACTGGATCAACAGGGTTCCAGGAAAAGTGCCAGCGATGGAGATGGAAGTCCTGTGCTTTCATTCGCTACCATTGATCCGACGCTGGAATGGTGCCAGCAAAATGGAATGCAGATGCGCGGCCACACACTGGTCTGGCATGCTCAGGCGCCGGATTGGTTTTTCCGGGAGGGATATACCGACAACGGCAAATACGTGGATCGGGAAACCATGCTGTTTCGCATGGAGAGTTATATTGCACAGCTGATGACACATGTGCAGGACAATTATCCCGGTGTGGTGTACTGCTGGGACGTGGTAAACGAGGCCGTGGACCCGGACAAAGGCGATAAGGACAGTTTCTTCCTATGCCGTACCGAAAATGATGGTGTACCCAATCCCTGGTATGTCACTATAGGGGAAGATTATGTGGAAATGGCCTTTACTTATGCCCGGAAATACGCGGCCGAGGATGTAAAGCTTTTCTATAATGATTTCAATACCTACCAGACAGAAAAGAGGGACGCCATCTATGCGCTCTGCGAGTCGCTGAAGGAAAAAGGTCTGATTGACGGCATCGGCATGCAAGGGTATTGGGGGGTGGATTATCCCACCATCGGCGTTCTGGAAATCACGATCCGCAAGTTTGCGGAACTGGATCTGGAAATCCATATCACGGAACTGTCCGTGGGAGTTGACGAGGAAGACGAAGAAAGTTTCGAGAAACAGGGCCAGCGGTACGCCTCCATTTTCATGTCTCTTAAGCAACTGGATAAGGAAGGCGGCGGCAGCGCCAATATCACCAATGTGACATTCTTTGGACTGATAGACCATTACCGCCAGGGCGACACTACCAATTCCAGGCTGTTTGACTCGGTTTTCCAACCTAAACCGGCGTTTTACAGGATTTGCAATATGTTGAAGACGATATATAGTAGTTGAGACAGATTTTGCTGCTCCCAAAACGCTTGCATTTTGTAATTATATATGATATACTGTGTCCATATCAATCGATATGGACACTATTCATTTTCTGGCGTTTTGCCCTTGTTTTTCCCGGACTGTTTTGTATTTTCAAGTGTATTTTTGCGCTCTTTTTTACCAATATGGTTTGTGGATCAACAGGCAATATGCCGGGAGCCACAAAAACAAAGGAGACATGCTTATGAATGATTTTACACCGGGCACACAAAACAGGAAACTGCAATATATGCAGGCTACAGGAGACCTGCCGCATCCTTTGACTAATGACTATATGTTCAAGGCATTGCTGCAGAAGAATGAAAACGCGCTGAAACATCTAATTTGTTCCCTGCTGCATCTGCGGCCGGAAGAGGTGGAGAAGGTGGAGATCAAAAACCCGATTGTACTGGGTGAAGCCATTACCGCAAGCCTTGACAGTAGGATATTTGTACTGGATATCAACGTGCTGCTGGATAACCGGGCGCTCATCAATCTGGAGATGCAGGTTATAAAGTATGAAAACTGGCCGGAACGGTCCCTGTCGTACCTGTGCCGCAATTATGACCAGTTGTCCAGAGGAGAGGACTATATCAACGCCAAACCGGCCATACATATAGGATTCCTTGATTTTGTATTATTTCCTGACCATCCTGAATTCTATGCCACATACAAGATGATGAATGTGAAAAATCACCATATTTTTACTGACAAGTTTGTGCTGAGTGTGGTAGACTTAAAGCATATAGAACTGGCGACGCAGGAGGATAGGGAGTGGAAGACGGATTATTGGGCCTCCCTTTTCAAAGCCACCACATGGGAGGAATTAAAAATGTTAGCAAAGCAGAGTGCGGTACTGGAAGATGCCGTTGAGACCATTTATGAACTGACTGCCGACGAGAGCATTCGGGAGCAATGTAAGGCGAGAGAAAAGTATGTGAGAGAGGTGAATACCGTGTTGAGCGAGAGGGATATGGCAATTCAGGCGAGGGATGAGATGCGCCAGGAGAGGGATGAGATGCGCCAGGAGAGGGATGAGATGCGCCAGGAAAGAGACGCCGCAATCCAGAAAGCGGATCAGCAGGCCCAGGAGATAGACCAGCTACTGCAAGAAATAGAGCGTTTGAAAAACAGATGATAAATACATGTCGCCATGATGCAGGGCACAGAAAAGCAAGTGCCGTCTTGACAGAATCACTTTAACGGCTTAATATTAAGTTACAACGGATAGAGAAAACATGAGATTCGCATTTACGGATGCCAGATCGGTGTTTTCTCTTTTTGTTTTCGATGAAAACATATAAACATTGCAGCCTACAGAAAAAATAGTATACTAAAGAAGACAATTGAGGATGAAAGGAAAAGAGCAACAATTAAAGCCGGACGAACTGGCGAGCAAGGATGCGGAAGCCTCCTATATATCGGAGCATAAATCTTATATGGAGAGCATTGGAGCGTCCAGAGATATGATTAAAGTTCATAAGCACTCTTTGGCGCAGGGCGTTGAACTTGTGCTGCTGGGGATGGAATCACAGGAATATGTCCACTACGCCATGCCGATGCGGGTCATGGGTTATGATTATAGCGCCTACAAGAAACAGTATGAGATCAACGCTCAAAAATACAAAGGAAACAAGTTTTTACAAGAGGATGAATACCTGTCAAAAATGAAGAAAGAAGATAGATTCATTCCGGTTATCACGGTTGTTGTCTATTATGGTGAAAAGCCGTGGGATGGGGCGATCTCACTCTGTGAAATGCTGAATATTTCGCGACAAATGAAGAAATTCGTAAACGACTATAAAATGCGCCTTGTCGAGGCAAGACAGAGTAATCTGGTTCTACACAATATGAACAATCAAGATATGTTCAATCTGCTGGAAATCTTGCTGGACAAGAACAGCCCGCTGAATGAGACTAAGAATAAGGCCATAGAATACGCAAGAGAACATGATGTAGATAAACATGTCATCATGGCAGTGGCAGGAGCGACAAGATGTAAAGTTGATTACAATGACTTGAGCAGGGAAGGAGATATGGATATGTGTACAGTATTTGAGGAAACTTGGTCCCAGGGAAAAATAGAGGGAAAAGCGGAAGGTATTATCGAAATAGGCCTTGACTGTGGGTTCACGGAAGACGAGATCATAGCAAAACTACAGACGAAACTGGGCATATCTCAACA
>JAAUZI010000067.1 GCA_014804645.1 Lachnospiraceae bacterium
ACTTTAACAGTATATCCGGAAAGCAATATCAATTAGATGACTTATTTAGTATAGATAATTATCCGGAGGAGCTGATTGAAATTATCAGGGCAAAATCAGGGGGATCTGACATGTTCTGGAGTGTACCATTGGGATGTCCAGATAGCCTGCCATTTCTAATAGGGTATCAGGGATTACTGTTATTTGATGGTATTTCAGAATTTTCGATATTATTTGAGTGGAGTGATTTAGAGAACATATTAAAGCCGGAAATTTGGGAAGTTATTAACAAAGGAAGAAATGATCCCGAAACTGCTTATCATGAAAATGGTTGGAAAATCGAACCGGATGCTCCCGGGGATGAGGCAATCGGAAGCAATCTATTTTACAACGGCTGGTGTACAGAAGGAAATAGATATATTTATACGCTTAATATGGCGTTTTATGGAGAGGAACAAGAAGACAACGACCATAATACAATATATAGGTTTGATAAAAGTAAAAATCAGTGGGAAATAGTTGTATCGTATGCAATGCCTCCGGAAGAACATTTGTATGATGAAAATGGGAAAATTATTGGTGATAGGTATGTATGGGACTTAACATATTATAAAGGATACGTTTACTATATATTGGTGAATGATTATGCACCAGGCGAGGGACTTGGTAAAGAGTATTATTTCTACAGGGTATCTGAGCAGAAAGGAAAAGTAGAAAAAATAGGAGAAGGTTTTGATAGGTTTCATATTTATAATAATAAGATTTATTATAAAACATACAATCATTCTGACCAGAAAAGTTATTTTTGTAAGATGGATATCAATGGGACTAATCAAGAAATAGTGGGGGATTCGTTATCTTGGGTAAACGGAGAAAACTTTACAGTAGGAGGGGGATCCCTATATTGGGTAGATGGAAATAATAACATTAGAGCAATTAATCTGGAGACAAAAAAAGGAAAAATTTTTGCTATTAACCTTGATAGAATAGAAGGTATTTATTACGAAGATGGAAATTTATATATTCTTGCGGCTTATATATATCAACTGGATTTAGGTTCAGGGAATATTAAAAAAGTTGTAAAAACAATAAGAGACACAGCATGGATTTGTAGTGGATATTTATACTATGTTGACCAAACGACGAATGATGACTATTTTATTTATTGCTTTTGGCGAAGAGATTTGCTAACCGATGAGGTGATTAAATGGCATGAAATTTTGATTCCCCGAAATACTAATATTTATGTTTCTTATGTTCATTTAGAAGTAGCCGGAAACAATATATTGGTTCAAGTTGAAACCAGTTATTTGACGGAAAATGAAGATGACTCAAAATATGAATATAGCTATTTAATGAAAAACCTTGATGAAATCACCAACTATTCTTGTCGATGATTTTATCATATGATATGATAAAATCGTTGAGTTTAGAATTATTTTGGAGGATTATGGATGAGGGTTAGTACATATGTAAGCGGTGCTGTTCGTCAGTTTTCATACTGGTTTGCCCACGGAACTTTAGACTATCCTCTTTTGGAGGGAATTAAGTACACCGGTGAAATTTTACAAGAAGAGAGTAGCTTTGCAGAGCAGGCATATGCTATTTTTATGAACAATCTTGAGCTTGATGAGGATGGAAGCGTTCTCAACTATAAATACTGTGAACACCGGGCCGCACAATACATACGTAATTATTTTGATTCTGATTATAAGGTTGAACCACCCTTTGATTTTTGGGAGACAGAATTATATGCAGTGAGTAAAGACTCGTATCAAAAATGAGCTATATGTACAAAAATCCCGAAAAATTCTTGACAACAACCATTTTGAATGCTATAGTTTATGAGTATGCCGCATAACGAGGTCGAAGTGTGCCCTTTGGCACCACCATAGTTAGCGAGAAACATCAGTTATGCTGATGAGAAGGAGGTATCCCATATGTACGCAATCATTGTAACAGGCGGAAAACAGTACAAGGTTTCCGAAGGTGATGTGATCAAGGTTGAAAAGCTTGATGTAGAACCCGGAGAGACTGTGACATTTGATCAGGTTATCGCCGTAAGCGATAAGGAGCTTAAGGTTGCCGGCGATGTAAAGGGTGCAAGCGTATCTGCAACTGTTATGGAACAGGGCAAATATCGTAAGGTTATCGTTTACAAGTATAAGAGAAAAACCGGTTATCATAAGAAAAACGGTCACAGACAAGCATACACACAGGTTAAGATCGACAAGATCAACGCTTAAAAGTGTAAAAAGGTAATATGACAACCATAACGATTATAAAATCCAAAAATGGGAACTATAAGCAAATGACCTGTTTAGGTCATACAGGTTATGCCGATGCCGGTGAAGATATCGTCTGTGCTGCAATATCTATGCTGGTGATCAATACCATCAATTCACTTGAGGTATTGACCGATGCTAAGATGCAGATTAATACAGAGGAAGATTCCGGTATGATTGATCTTCAATTTCAGGAAGATATAAGCAGAGATGGCATACTTCTTATGGATTCGCTTATTCTTGGATTAAAGGGTGTCGTAAAGCAATACGGCAAACAGTATTTAAAACTCAAATTCAGGGAGGTGTAAAACATGTTAAAGCTGAACCTTCAATTTTTTGCTCATAAAAAGGGTGTTGGTTCTACCAAGAATGGTAGAGATTCCG
Source organism: Lachnospiraceae bacterium (assembly GCA_014804645.1). GTDB lineage: Bacteria > Bacillota > Clostridia > Lachnospirales > Lachnospiraceae > Acetatifactor. The sequence continues at coordinate 2,649 of JAAUZI010000067.1, forward strand.
AATCCAAAAGACTTGGTGCGAAGAGAGCTGACGGACAGTTTGTAAAAGCTGGAAATATTTTATACAGACAGCGTGGAACAAAGATCCATCCCGGCATCAATGTTGGACGCGGCGGAGATGATACATTGTTCGCAATGGTCGATGGTGTACTTAGATTCGAAAGAGTAGGAAGAGACAAAAAGCAGGCTTCCGTTTATCCGGTAGAGAAATAGTACGAATTATGCTTGGGCTTCAAACATCCGATTTGTTTGAAGCCCTTTTTACCTAATCAGGCAGAAGGGATAACAATATGTTTGCAGACAGGGCAAGAATTTATGTGCGCAGCGGTAAAGGCGGAGATGGTCATGTCTCTTTCCGGCGCGAAAAATATGTACCAAATGGCGGACCGGATGGCGGTGACGGCGGAAACGGCGGCAGCGTTATTTTGGAAATTGATGATGGATTGAATACACTTACCGATTACCGACATGTCAGAAAATATCATGCCCAGGATGGCGAAAACGGAAGTAAACGGAACTGCAGAGGTAAAAACGGTGAAGATTTGATCTTAAAAGTGCCGGAAGGAACCGTGATCAAAGAGGCAGAAAGCGGAAAAGTCATAGCAGATATGTCTGGAGAAAACAGACGTTTTGAGCTTCTTAAAGGCGGCCGCGGCGGAAACGGCAATCAACATTATGCTACCAGTACCATGCAGGCGCCAAAATATGCACAGCCGGGGCAGCCCTCAAGAGAACTTGAACTTTTGATGGAGCTTAAGGTTATTGCCGATGTGGGCTTGGTAGGTTTCCCCAATGTAGGGAAATCCACATTTCTGACCAAGGTATCCAACGCCAGACCGAAAGTGGCTAATTATCATTTCACCACCTTAAATCCTCATCTTGGAGTGGTAGATTTGCCGGATGCAGACGGTTTTGTGATCGCAGATATTCCCGGACTGATCGAAGGGGCTTCTGAGGGTGTCGGACTGGGATTTGAATTTCTCCGGCATATTGAAAGAACAAGAGTGATTATTCATATTGTGGATGCCGCTTCTACGGAAGGAAGAGACCCTATTGAAGATATTTATGCGATCAATAAGGAATTAGAAGCCTATAATCCTGAGATTGCCAGGCGTCCTCAGGTTATTGCAGCTAATAAAACAGATATGATTTTTGATAATAACGAGGAAGATCCCGTTCAAAAAATTAAAGATGAATTTGAACCAAAGGGAATTCCGGTGTATCCAATTTCTGCCATCAGCGGACAGGGAATCCGGCAGCTTCTTTATCATATCAGAGAAATGCTGGACAAGCTTCCGAAAGATCCGGTTATTTTTGAACAAGAGTTTTATCCGGAATATATGCTTGGCGGCAGTGATGAGCCGTATACGGTTATTTATGATGATAAAGCGGACGAATATGTCGTGGAAGGACCACGGATTGAAAAAATGCTGGGATATACCAACCTGGATTCTGAAAAGGGCTTTACATTCTTTCAGAATTTCCTGAAATTAAACGGTATTTTAGATCAGCTTGAAGAGCTTGGTATTGAAGAAGGAGACACGGTTCGAATGTATGGACTTTCCTTCGATTATTACAAGTAAGTCAGAAAGGGGATTACAAGAGAATGACAAGTAAGCAGCGGGCCTATTTAAAAGGACTTGCAATGAATATAGATCCGGTATTTCAGATTGGAAAATCCTGTCTGACACCGGAAGTGACTGATGCAGTCAGTGAATCATTTAATACCAGAGAATTGATTAAAGTGGCGGTGTTAAAAAACTGTATAGAAGATCCAAAGGAAATAGCCGAAGTATTAGCTGAAAGAACCGATTCGCAGGTAGTACAAGTAATCGGTAAAAAAATTGTATTATATAAAGAAAACAAAGATCACAAAAAAATTGAACTTCCCAAATAAAGGAGTGATGGACGATCATGGCAAAAAAAATTGGTATCATGGGCGGAACTTTTAATCCTATTCACTTTGGGCATTTGCTCCTTGCAGAGCAGGCTATGGAAGAGTATGATTTAGATGAAGTGCTCTTTATTCCCTGCGGAAATCCCTATATGAAAGATGCAGAACCGATTGTTGCTGGAAATATTCGGGCGCATATGACAAAGCTGGCATTAGAAGGACATCCTGGTTTTCGGATGTCTTCCATAGAATTGGACAGGAAGGGACCGACTTACACTTATGAAACGCTGGAAACACTCAAAGAAGAGAATCCGGATAGCACCTATTACTTTATTTTAGGTGCAGACAGTTTTCTTACAATGGAAACATGGAAAAATCCGAAGCAAATCTTCAGTAATTGTGTTGTTATTGCTTCTGTAAGAGGAACCGGAACGGAAGAAAAGATTCGGAAAATTGCAACACATTTGATTTATGAATATCAGGCGGATGTTCACATTCTTCCAACCAGATTTTTTGATCTCTCTTCATCTGAGATCAGGCATAGGATTGCTGAAGGAAAATCCGTGCGTTATATGCTTCCAGAGAAAGTCAGAGAATACATTTATGAGAATGGTTTATATCGGAATGTTTAAAGTGGAGTAAGTGATATGAAAGCTGCGGATATCAAAAAAATACGTAAGAAAATGGAAAAAACTTTAGATGCCAAGCGCTTCGAGCACACGCTGGGAGTGGCTTATACGGCGGCTTCTCTCGCTATGCGTTATGATGAGGATATAAACAGAGCGTTAACTGCCGGACTTTTGCACGACTGTGCAAAGTGCATAAGCAATGAAAAGAAAATTGCCATTTGTGAAAAGCATAATATTCCGATAAATGAAGTGGAGAGGGAAAATCCTTTTCTTCTGCATGCCAAGGTTGGCAGTTATATGGCAATGAAGCAATTTAATATTCATGATCAGGATATTATAAATGCAATTTTGAACCATACAACTGGAAGACCCGGTATGTCTCCTTTGGAAAAAATAGTATATATAGCCGATTATATAGAGCCCGGTAGAAAGCAGGCGCCAAATTTACACTTGATACGTAAAATGGCGTTTGAGAATATTGATCAGGCGCTGGTTAAAATTCTTGGAGATACGCTTCAATATTTGGAGAGTACAGGAACTCCAATTGATGCTATGACGCAGAAAACTTATGATTTTTATATATTAACAAATAAACAATGTGCTAATATGGAGGAAAATTTATGACGGATGTAAGCAGTATTCAAACTTTAGTTGGAAAGGCAATACTTGCTCTTGAGGATAAAAAAGCAGAGGATATCCGGGTAATTGATATCAGCAAAGTATC
>JAAUZI010000068.1 GCA_014804645.1 Lachnospiraceae bacterium
CCCTACAGAAGAAGAGTATGATAGAGGCGGCTATGAAGTTTATTGGTCTCTGTTGATATATTATAAATATTTCAATAGAGTTTTTCCTTTTGAAAGAGATTCAGCAAGTAAACTTATTGAGTTTATTCTCAGGAATGCGCCGATGACGGAGTTATAGATAACTCCTAAAAATCGCTATATAAATCTATTGACACCACGTATGACACCACATATAATATTGAAAGGGGTATTCAAGATGTCAAAATGGGATAAACTATTAACACGTATTTGTTCTTTATCTAGAGACCTCCGGTTCGATGAACTGCGTAAGGTATTGGAAAGTTATGGATATGAGATGAATGCTCCGAGAAACGGCAGCAGTCATTATACATTTCGTAAGTCGGGGTGTCAACCGATTACGATACCAAAACATGAGCCAATTAAGAAGGTTTATGTGGAGATGGTGAAACAGATTGTAGAAAGTGAGGCGAAGAACGATGAAGACGCTGGATGATTATATGGCAATGTCTTACCGCATGGAGATTGTGGAAGATAAGGATGAAGGCGGTTTTGTAGTTTCTTATCCTGACCTTCCAGGATGTATTACCTGTGGTGAAACAGTAGAATCTGCGGTAGCAAACGCACTGGATGCAAAGCGAACGTGGCTTGAAACTGCACTTGAAGACGGAATAGAGATTCATGAGCCGGATGATTTGGAAAATTATTCAGGACAATTCAAACTGAGAATACCTCGCAGCTTACACCGATTGTTGGCAGAGCACTCCAAAAGAGAAGGTATCAGTATGAATCAATATTGTTTGTATCTTCTTTCCAGAAACGATGCTGTTTTTCAAAATGAAAATTGAAACATAAGGCAAAATACTATAGTAAAGTTACACTATGTTTCAAGAACGATAAGAAATGCGTTGAGCTCAAGCAGTAAAATGGGCCGGGAAACCGCAAAGACAGCGATTTCTCGGCATTGCTTTTATATAGAGAAAATATGTGATAAAGTGGATAAGAATCTGGAAGTCAACTCGTTGGAGGGATATTTTATGGCAAATACATACAAGATCATAGATGAAAAGACATGGGACAGGGCTATGCATTGCATGGTCTTTAGAAACAGCGTTGAACCCGCATTTTGCGTAACTTTTAATGTAGACATTACAAATTTTCTGGAGAAGGTCAGAAAACAGAGATTTTCATTTACACTTGCGTTTGTCTATGCAATATGTAAAAGTGCAAATGAAATTGAGGCTTTCCGCTATCGCTTTTTAGAGAAAAATATTGTTTTATTTGATAAAGTCGATACTGCCTTTACTTATTTGAACAAGGACACGGAATTGTTTAAGGTTGTCAATGTTCCGATGCAAGATACAATGAAAGAATATGTGGAACTGGCAGCGCGGACAGCGGAGGAACAAAAAGAATATTTTACCGGGCCGCTTGGCAATGATGTATTTCAATGCTCTCCCATGCCGTGGGTAACATATACCCATATTTCACATACCAATTCGGGTAAAAAGGACAATGCAACGCCGTTGTTCGATTGGGGGAAATACTATGAACATGATGGACGAGTTATCATGCCGGTATCTGTTCAGGCCCACCATTCTTTTGTGGACGGCATACATGTCGGGAAGTTAGTAGATAGATTACAAAAATATCTCGATGAATTATAAAGAGAAAAATGCATTGATGCAGCTCGAAAAAAGAAGGAATTATTGGTAATTTCCGTTCTGTGTGAACCCAGTCTTGACCATATTCTACTTGTGGACTATAATATAACACAAGTGGAATATGGGAGGAAACCAAAATGTTGAAACACGGCATACTAGGATTGTTGAATTATAAAGAGATGAGTGGTTACGAAATCATGGTGGTTTTTCGTGACTCACTCAATTTTTTTTGGCAGGCGCAGACCAGTCAAATTTATAGAGAACTGCAAAATCTGAAAAAATGTGGTTGGGTAACGGACGTCACGGTCCCTCAACAAGGGAAACCTGATAAGAATATCTTTTCCGTGACGGAGGCGGGCAAGCTTGAACTGAAACGTTGGCTTTCAGATGACAGTATGGAACCGAATAAAAATCCGCTGCTCATGCGAACCTTTTTCCGAGGGGAACTGCCATTGGAGGAAAACATTCGTTTTTTCCAAGCGGTGCAGGCGTATTCTATCCGCTTTCTCAAAGAAATGGAGAAACCTCCTGTAAGCGCCAGTTTCTACGCAAAAGAGATTAATGAGCCGGAGCAAGCGATATATTGGGGCATGACTATTGAATATGGGATGATGTATATGGATATGCTCCGTCGATGGAGCGAAACTTGTATTACCCGATTAGAGAAATTGACGAAAGAACATTCCGGTGACTGATGGAAGTTCAAGAAGGAGACAGAGTCATATGACAAAATTAGGAAGATTAAAAAAGTTCTTGCTGCCCGCCATTATGTGGTTGATTTTTGAAACGGTGGCTGTTACTCTTTGGCTTACGATGCAAAATATATTTTATTTATTGAATTTCAGCTATATCGGAACGTCTATCACAATCGGACTTATTTTATATCAACTCAGATATAAGCACGCGCGCAGGGTGGCGCAGTTTTTGGTTGGAACCTATATGCTTGTTTATCTTGGACTGCTTTGTAATGAGAATATGCAGATCGAAGGATTCTGGTACTATCTTTTTACGGGCGTTTTTGAGGCGGCAACCATTCATTACGCAGTTGCAAAGATATTTGGTCCGCTGATTTTCGGACGGGGATGGTGTGGGTATGCCTGCTGGACAGCAATGATTCTTGACCTGCTCCCTTATAAGACACCACAGCAGCCCAGAAAAAAATGGGGCTGGATAAGGTATATCACCTTTGTGCTATCTTTCATTTTTGTCAGTGTCTTATTTCTCACACAGGCGAAAAATATGGAACGGATCATGTTTTGGGCGTTCCTGATTGGAAATGGTTTGTACTACATAGTCGGTATCATCTTGGCTTTCACCCTGAAAGACAATCGTGCTTTTTGTAAGTATGTCTGCCCAATCACTGTATTTTTGAAACCCATGTCTTACTTTGCTTTACTGCGAATTAAATGCGACGAGAGCAAATGCGTTTCCTGCGGCAAGTGTAAGAAGGTGTGTCCGATGAATGTGGACATGACAGACAATTCAAGGAGGCGCAAAAACGGAACGGAGTGCATTTTGTGTTTTGAGTGTACTAAAACGTGTCCTAAAAATGCATTATAAAGTTAATGAAACAAGCCGAAGGCTGTCAGCGTAGAACAGAGGGAACGGGCAGAATAACATAATTTAAAAATTATTTGGTATTCTATTGACAACAGCAAGATAAGGGGAATATACTTAAAAGTAGGTTAGCGGCTACTAACAATAGTCGCATTTATTAAACACAAGGGTTAGTTTGGGCTAACAAATATTAGGATAATGGGCGGAGGAGATTAGGAAATGTTGCAGGGTTTACAGTCATGATGTCATTTGATGTGGTGTTGGGATAAATGAAAATTTTCATGGAAAAAGGAGAATTGAAATGCTTATCAGTCTAAAAAATGCAGTAAAAAAATACGGCAGCGGAGAAACGTTAGTTTATGCGCTGGATCATGCCGAACTCACGCTTGATGAGGGAGAAATATGCGTGATCCTAGGCCCGTCCGGTTCCGGGAAAAGCACGCTCTTGAATATGCTGGGAGGACTGGACACCCTGGATGAAGGGGAGCTTACGGTGGACGGCAGAAAGATAACGGGACTCTCCCAGGAGCAGCGCACTGATTATCGAAAGGAAGATGTGGGCTTTGTTTTTCAATTTTATAATCTGATTCCGGACCTGACAGTGGAAGAAAATATCGAGGTGGTGGCGGATATCTCCGAAAAACCGCTTGCCATGGATGAAGTGCTGAATGCGCTGGATATAGAAAAATACCGCCGCCGTTTTCCGAAGGAGCTGTCAGGTGGGCAGCAGCAGAGGGTGGCGATTGCCCGTGCGATGATCAAAAATCCGAAACTCCTGCTCTGCGACGAATTGACTGGGGCACTGGACACAAAATCATCCAGACAAGTTTTAAAATTCGTAGAAAAAATGAACAGTCAGTTTGGTACGACGGTGGTAATCATCACGCATAACGAAGCGATTGCAGGCATGGCGGACCGGATCGTCCGTTTAAAGGATGGCCAAATCTGTGAGAACCGGAGGAATGAACAAAAAATTCCTGCGGCAGAGCTTGTGCTGTAAGTTCGGCTAAGAAATGTCAAGGGCTCTAATGTAAAATTTATAGCAGGGCAGGTGAAGTCGCGAAGGCGCACGAGAGAAACTTTCATGAGTGCACTTTCGAATGAAAGTTTCTCTCATGAGGTGTGCGCCGAAGGGACTTCACCCTTTAGTGCCGTCGCGCAGCGACTTTAATTAGGAGGTTTTCGGATGAAACTGAACAGACGCTATATACGCAGTATTAAGGAAAACAGTTCTTTTTATCTTTCTTCGACAGTACTCACTGTTGTGACACTGCTTTTATATTTTTTGTTTAACATTGCGGGAAATGCAATCCTTACGTTCAGTGTGGATTTTTATGAGCGGAATAAAATTGAGGATGCACATTTTGGCACATACATGGAAATCCCTAAAGAGGAACTCTCGGAACTTGCGGATACATACGACATAACACTGGAAGAACAGCGTTATATCAATATTGAAACAAAGGGTGTTACCGCCCGCATATTTGACAGGACCTTAACTGTCGATTTATATGAGATCACACAGGGGAAAGATGTGGCGGATGATGACGAAATCGTCCTGTCCGAGGGATATGCCGTGGAAAATAGCATAAAAATCGGCGACAATATGAATATTGCCGGTAAAGAATATACGGTCGCCGGTTTTATGCAGCGGCCGGATTATCTGTATATGCTGGAGAGTGAAGACGATTCCTACAAAAATATATCCACCTTCTATCTCTGCTATATGACGGACAGGGAGTTTGAATCCCTGGGCGATACAGGCTGCCAGTATCTTGTAAGGTATCATTCGGATTCAGATGTCATGGGATTCCGGAAGGCTGTGCATGAGCGGTATTATATGCGCTCCTATTCTGCGGCGCAAGAAAATCCCCGCATTACCATGGTGGAGCAGCAGGCACAGATGTTTATTGTCATGGCTTATGTCCTTTTGTGTATCCTGCCTCTGGTAGCGGTGGTTCTGATCAGCATTATTATCAGCCGTAAAGTAAAGTCGGAACAGCGGATGATTGGAACTCTCTCGGCACTCGGCTATAAAAAAGGACGGCTTATGTTACATTATGCAGGGTTTGCGGCAATTCCGGGACTTGTGGGCGGTGTTTTAACAGCAGTAATTTCCGTGGCAGCGGCACAGCCCATGAGTGAACTGGGCTTGCAGGATTATGAACCCATGCGTGTAACAGGGCATTTGGACCCGCTTGATGCTGTGCTGGGCGTAGTGATTCCTACTACTTTGTATGTCATTGCCGCCCTTTTGTCGGTCCGTAAGTTATTGAAACAGGATACGGTCCTGCTGCTGAACGGCAATGCGGACGGCGGGAAAAAGAAAGGAAAGCGGATGCTGGCAGGGAGGAAGATCTCCTTCCATATAAAGTTTGCCCTGCGCTCCCTGCTTGGCAATCCCATGCGCAGCTTTGTGGTCCTTCTGGGCGTGTTCTTAGGCTGCTTTATCATGCTGCTGGGGCAGGCATTTTTTGATTCCATAGACCATATGGGGAATACGGCAGTGGAGGAAATGGGCAGTTATGAGCATCAGTATATCTTGAATGAAATGCTGACAGAAAATCCCTATGGCGGAGAAACCATGCTTGTATCGGCCATGGAAGATGCTGACGGCAGCAAGCTGTCCGTGATTGGTACGGCGGACAGCAATCCGTATCTTAATTTAGTCGGCAAAGATGGAAATTCCATATCCATGGAAGACGGCTATTATATTACAAGCCTCACACAGATTACCTTTGGCTGGCAGGTGGGAGACAGAGTGACGGTGTATAATCCGCTGTCGCTGGAAAAGAAAGAAATCAGGATTGCGGGGATCATCCGGAATAATGTGCAGAAGAGTATCATTACCTCCAAAGCACTTGCTGCGGAGCTCACGGGACTGGATGAAGGCAGTTTTAACTGCATTGTCAGCGACCGTATCCTCTCCATTCCCGAAGCAAAAATTGCGCAGGAGAGCAAAAGGAGCGATATTACCGACCAGGCGAAGACCATGACAAAGCAGATGGATTTTCTGCTGCAGATAATTATCGGACTGGGCGTTATCATCTGCATTGCCGCAGTGTATGTGGCAGTTAATATGCTGGTAACGGAAAGCCGCAGCAATATTTCTATGCTGAAGGTGCTGGGGTATCGGGACAGGCAGATCAACAAAATCGTACTTGGAGTTCACCATGTCCTGTTTCCCATTGGAATCCTTTTGTCGGTGCCGTGCGTTTATGCGGCTGCAAACGCATTTTTTTTACTGATGGTAGACTATGGCGTGATGTTGATCGACACTTATATTGAACCGAAAAGTTATCTTGTTTCGATTCTTCTGACAGCCGGTTGTTACTTTGGATCTCTGTGGCTGCTGCGCCTCAAGGTGAAAAAGGTCAATATGATCGAGAGTTTAAAGGATAACAGGGAGTAATGGGATTGAGAAAGAAGGCCCCTCCATCTTATAAACGAGACGATTTTTACAGCCTGGATTGCCTGTTGCCTGTAATAAAAAAAATCTTGACTTTCAGAAAAATTTTGTGATATTCTTTATACGGTAAAGCAAAATGATGACACATGTTGTGCCCTGCACGTAAATCTGCTCACGGAACATTTGCAGTTGGATGTGCTTGTTGGCACAG
>JAAUZI010000069.1 GCA_014804645.1 Lachnospiraceae bacterium
AGGGATACTTCGATCTGTTCACCAAACATATATAGAAACAAACATATCAGGCAGTATGAGAGAAAACATCTAACCAGTGTTTTCTCTTTTTTGTATCAATTTGTATAACACCTTAGACATCTATCCTGCCTGAAATAACATTTGTCCCATTTTGTAAAAATTCAGAAAGCCCTTTTGATACGATTTTCCCAAGCCTATGCAATATAGACCCATAATAGAGCCATAAAATACAATTTAAATGTAAAAAGCCACAAATAATACGCATAATATCTAAAAAATTTGGTAAAAAAGCAAGAAATGAGAAAAGAGGAGCAATATCTGACGAGTAACATGCACAAAGAAATGCTAAAATTAATTCGTCGTACTATAATTTTTAATGGGGGTAAATGTATGAAAAAGCAAGTGAAAAAATGGCTTACTTTGATAATGGCATTTGCGCTGATACTGGGTTCGGTTAAGTATAGCCCACTGTCGGCCGAAGCTACAGAGGTAAGTCGTTTGGATTTCGAGGATATTGTCACTGTCACTGACGGTGATGCCGACGAATTCGATGTAATTGACGAGGAGAACGTAATTGACGAGGGGGATGTGCCCGAGGATATTGAGACGGTCTCTGGAGACGATGCGACTGTGCTTGAAGAAGTGCAGATGTTCAGCATGGAGGAAAATGCGCGGGCAACTAGTAACATTACACCTGTAGGAGACGTGACAAAGGACAAATCCTATAAGGGAGATGTGCTTACGGTTCCGTGGGGGAATTGTACATACACTTTAAATGGTGACCAGTGGCAATTTACTTTTGAGGCTGATGGTAAAGAGGCAAAGATTGAACTGCCCAACGAGATAGATTTAAGCAAATGCAATAAGGTGTATTATGCGGTGTCGGCGCAGGATTGTCAGTTAGCATTTAAGTTATATACGCCGGAGAATTACGGAACAGAGATTGGTGAATTTACAAAGTACAATAAAGATGGCCAGACAATATACGAGTTTGATACGACAGGGAGAACTGAAAAAGTAAAATATATTGGTGTCATGATGAATGACAGTAAAGGGAAGACCAGTGGTAGTTGTACGTTTGATGGTGTAATGTTTGAGATGACGCCCAGCGGAAACATTACACCTGTAGGAGACGTGACAAAGGACAAATCCTATAAGGGAGATGTGCTTACGGTTCCGTGGGGGAATTGTACATATACTTTAAATGGTGACCAGTGGCAACTTACTTTTGAGTCTAATGGTAAAGAGGCAAAGATTGAGCTGCCCAACGAGATAGATTTAAGCAAATGTAATAAGGTGTATTATGCGGTGTCGGCGCAGGATTGTCAGTTAGCATTTAAGTTATATACACCGGAGAATTATGGAACGGAAATCAGTGATTTTACAAAGTACAATAAAGATGGTCAGACAATATATGAGTTTGATACGACAGGTAGAACTGAAAAAGTAAAATATATTGGTGTCATGATGAATGACAGTAAAGGGAAGACCAGTGGCAGTTGTACGTTTGACGGTGTAATGTTTGAGATGGCAGCAACTGATGAGCCGATAGACCCCACAGAAAATATCACTCCCGCAGGCGACGGCAAGGATGATATTTCTTACCAGGCCGGTACATTGGAACTTGCAAGTGCTACCAGTGCAAAGTGTGTTCTGACTAATACCAATCAGTATCATGTGACGTTTGCGAAACAGTATGAGGAAATCAAACTGAATCTGGCTACACCGATTGATTTACTGCAGTGTACGGGCGTGACCTTTGCAGTATCCGATCAGGACTGTCCGCTGTCCTTTAAGCTGTACCTGGAGGATGGCAGTGTAGTGCCTGAATATGACAAAGAAGATGAAACTCTGTACGAGTTTCCGAGATCCAGAACGGGTAAAGTAGTTGCCGTTGGTGTTATGTTAAATAAGGATCTGAAAAATAAGACCTGTGTATTTGACGGAGTATGCTTTACCATGGATACCTCTCTGTCTACCGTGACAGAGTTAGTGGAGATCCCTGCGTCCGAGTTGACTCCGGGTAAGACACAGAATGCGACCTATACAGAGGTAAATGGTGAATATGTGATTGACTTCTCCGCAGTAAACAGCGAGATGTGGTTTACTCTGCCGGATACAGTTAACATGGCGAACTGCATCAACGTTATATTTGAGGTATCCGGTCAGACACAGCCGCTCAACTTCCATGTTGGTACAGAGGAAGCCAAGTTAGAGAACTATTGGTATAAATCTGGTTCAGAGATTTATAATATAGAGGCGTTTTGCAAAAAGGAGATCAATCAGGTATGTGTGCAGCTGGGTAATAACCAGGCTGAGGGTACTGTAACCCTGAAAAAGGTATCTTTCCTGATGAGAGAATCTAATGGGGAGGAGCCGGAACCCGATGTGCCGGATGAGCCGACCATAGAGGGTACGCCGAATATCACTCCCGCAGGTGAGTATTCTTATCAGGCGGGAACTTTGGCGGTGTCTGTAGCTACCAGTGCAGAGTATGCTAAAACGACTACCAATCAGTTCAAGGTAGATTTTGTAAGTCAGTATAAAGAGCTGAAACTGACGTTACCGGAGGCCATCGATTTGCTACAGTGCAAGAGTGTGACCTTTGCAGTATCCGAGCAGAGCGCTCCGCTGGCATTTAAGCTGTACAACGATAAAAACGAAGAGATCCTAGTAAAATATGATCAGACCGGTTCACAGCTTTATACCCTTGATATTTCCAGCTCGGAAAAGGTTAAGTATGTGGCAGTGATGCTGAACCAGGATCTGACGGATGTCAGTTGCGTCTTTGATGGTGTGGTATTCGAGGTTGATTCCACTGTATCCACCGAGACCTATACCGTGACCTACCCGGCGCACGAGCTGACACTGAAATCCAGTGAAGCAGCATCCTGCGAGCTGGAAAACGGCAATTGGATGATCAAGTTCTCCGACATGGATCAGAACGTGAACTTCAAACTTCCCGCATCTGTAAATCTGGAGAAGTGTGTAAATATCATCGTTACTGTGGCAACACAGAATGGACCGATGAATTTTAATGTAAGCCTGGATAATTCCAAGCTGAAAGATTATTGGTATAATACAGGAAATACCGTATACACTTTGGAGCCTGGCATTGCAGCCAAGATCAATGAATTTGGTGTCCAGTGTAGCGGGGAGAACGGAACCACATATGTGCCCGGGTCCTTTGTTGAACTGGTAAGCGTATCTTTCCTGATGAGAGGCTCTGAGCCCAAGCCCGCTCCTGAGGATAACAATTACCCCATGGACTTCCTGGAGGTAAATACCAAGAGCGACGGGGTGACGGAAGTCGTAGATGAAAATGGTAAGGCAACCATTACCTTCCCCAAGAAGGATGACAGCATTACCTACGAGGTTCCGGACTCTGTGGACACCAACCACATGACTTCCATGCAGTTCCTGCAGTCCTTAAGCGGTGTGAAAGTACAACTGCTGAATGCCAACGGCAAAGTACTGATGGAAGGTACGGATAGCACACTGGCTACCAACTGCAATCCGGAAGTGAAATATATCAGACTGGTGAGTCTGGCCGATGACACAGTGATAACTTTGGACAGCATCAAGTTCAATGTGGATCCCAACGCTTTTGAGGCGATTGTATTGAACGGTAAATTTGACAGAGAAGATTTGAGCATGTGGGGTGCTGCACTGTGGGGGAATGCAACGATTACAGCTAAGACCAGTGAAACGGAAATCGGTAATGGCATTTATACCTATGGCGAGATTACCGGAAGAGAAAGCCCGTACCACTGCTTTGCGCAGGATGTAAGTGACAGAGTAAAGAATAATACCGGATATATATTCTCTTTCTGGGCAAAATTGTCCGATGATTACAAGGATGCGCCTGTTGAACTGCGCACGGTAGAATTTTCACCTTACTTTATTGATCAAAATGGCAACACCAACTATAGCATGTACCGTACAGGTGCATACAAACAGGCATTGGAGCCGGGCGTGTGGACGCATTTTTCTGGCGTGGTAAATCTGCCTGGTGGAGCACAGGGCTTTATCATCCGTGTTGTGGAGCAGGGTACAAATTATGGACAGGGCACATGCCTGAAGGGCAGCTTTGCGATCACAGATGTATCCTTGACACCCACGGGCCTCGTTGAGGAACCCAATTATAAATGGGGCGGCAGCGGCAACCGCAGCAATACGATCACCAAAGAGGCAACTTGTGAGGTAACTTATGAACTGAAGGATCTGTCAATCGATTGGGCTTCCGCAAAAGCAAATGCGGAGAAGACCGGAATGAAGGCAGAATTTACCAACAACTACGATGAAGTTCGACTGAAACTGCCCAGAACTCTGGATATGTCCACATGTGCATATATCAGACTCAATGTTCCGGCGCAGAATGTGCCGATTGCCCTCAAGCTGTATCGGAAAGGCAAACAGGTCGATGTAGCATATTACAACGACATTGCCGGGTCCTATCTGATGGTGCCTGAGTATGACGGATTGATTGATGCCATCGGTATCATGAGTCTGTCCACACCGAACCCGGCGGGAGCTTATATGCTGGCTGATCTTATCACCTTTGGCCTGACGCAGGAGCCTGCACCGGAAGAAGTATCCAATAGCATTATAATTAACGGTGACTTTGCGGATGAGGATTTGAGCGACTGGTCTGCTGCGCTGTGGGGAGATGGTGTGACCATTACCCAGCAAACTGCCAGCAAGCCGATTTATGGCAATACCTATACTTACGCGACCTATTCTCGCAGAACCTCCCCGTACCAGTGCTTTGCACAGGATATTACGGGTCGGGTACAGCAGAATGAGACATATACCTTCTCTTTCTGGGCAAAGCTGTCCAATGATTACAAGGGAGCTCCCGAGAATCAGAGAGTGGTACAGTTTGCGCCTTACACGGTAGATAAGAACGGTAAAGAGGACTACAATCCCAGACTGGACGGCGTTTATTCACAGGTTCTTGAACCTGGCGTCTGGACCTATTTTGAGGGAACTTACAAAGTAACTAATGATAACCCGATTTCTAAAGTAGTAGTTCGTATTTTGGAGCAGGGCACCAATTACGGCCAGGGTGACTGTGTAAAGGGCAGTTTCAGCGTAGCTGGTGTACAGATGGCGAAATACATTCCTGATCCTCCCTCTATCGACGAGGATGTGCCGAATCTGAAGGATGCGATGGCGGATGTCTTCGGTGACGACTTTATCACA
Organism: Lachnospiraceae bacterium; assembly: GCA_014804645.1. Classification (GTDB taxonomy): domain Bacteria; phylum Bacillota; class Clostridia; order Lachnospirales; family Lachnospiraceae; genus Acetatifactor. The sequence continues at coordinate 5,206 of JAAUZI010000069.1, forward strand.
GGTACGGCTGTAACCTTGAGCGAGATGGAAGATTTGGGTATAGAGATGCTGGTCAACAAGCATTTCAACGCAGTGACCATCGGTAATGAGTTAAAGCCGGATGCATTGTTTGGCTACAGCAACGACGAGCATACGCCGCTACAGACGATCACCTTTAACGGAGAAAAACTAGAAGTGCCTACCTTGTATTTCGGACGGGCAGAGGAGATTTTGGACACACTGAAAACCTGGAATGAGAGCCATCCCGATGATCCTGTCAAGGTGAGGGGACATGTGCTGGTATGGCACAGCCAGACTCCTGAGTGGTTCTTCCGCGAAGGCTACACAGTGAAACAGAATGCGGACGGCAGCGAGAACTATGTGACGCCTGAAGTTATGAACCTGCGTCTGGAATGGTATATCAAGACGGTTCTGGAGCACTTTACCGGCGAAGACAGTCCTTACAAGGATATGTTCTATGGCTGGGATGTGGTGAACGAGGCCGTGTCCAACGGAGGCAATGGATACCGTACAGAGAAAGCCTCCTCTGTGGAGCCGCTGAGTCAGTCTACACACAGCACCAACTCCAGCTGGTGGGCAGTATACCAGAGTAATGAGTTTATTATCAATGCGTTCCGGTTTGCTAACCAGTACGCTCCTGCGGATGTGGAGTTGTACTACAATGATTACAATGAGTGTGACAACAAGAAGGTTGTCGGTATCGTAAAACTGCTGAAGGATGTACAGGAGGCAGAAGGTACCAGAATCGACGGTATGGGTATGCAGGGACATTACAACATGTTCAATCCCAATACCAAGGATATTGAGAGAGCGATTCGGGCTTACTCGGAAGTGGTTGACAAGGTGATGTATACCGAGTTCGACATGAAAGTAAGCGGCGATATCTCCAAGGAAGAATCCAGACAGAAGGAGTACATAGCACAGGCCGAGCGGTATCATGACATCTATGTGCTGTTGAAGAACCTGAACGCTGAGGACGGTATCAATATCGGTGGATTTACTGTATGGGGTACCGTGGATAAATACTCCTGGCTGCAGAACAGTTCCGACGTGGGCGGCGGCGCAGATGGCACATTGACACAATGTCCTCTGTTGTTTGACTACGACTACAAGGTGAAACCTTCCTACTGGGCATTTGTGGATTACACGATGGTTGATCCCGACTGGACAGAAGATGCGGACGAGGCTATGACGGATGAGACGCAGCCGGAGACACCTGAGACTCAGGAAACAGTTGATACACCTGAGAGCCAGCCTGAGACGGAGCCTGTTGTAGAAACCAATCCGGTAATTGAGGAGCAGAAGAAGAACAATCCTGCATTAGTTATCGGAATAGCGGTAGCCGCAGTGGTACTTGGCGCCGGAGGCGGAGCAGGATTCTACTTCACCAAAAAGAAGAAAAAGATTACAAAATAAGCTATAATGAAAAGCGGGGGCCGAAAGGTCTCCGCTTTATTCATTATTAGAAAACCATAAGCTTATTGTCAGCCGCCCATTCTGGCAGATTGCCGTAATAGTTCCGCCCATACGCTCTGTGAGAGCCTTGGCAATGGAGAGCCCCAGGCCGGTGGAACGGCGAGCCGTCTCAACAGTGTAGAAACGGTCAAAAAGCCGTTCCGTCATAACGGGAGTAAGCTCGGGGGCAGAGTTGGAAAAGGTAATCCGGCCGTCAGCGTCCAGATTTACCTCCAGGTCTCCGGCGCTGTATTTAGCGGCGTTGCTCAGGATATTGTTAAATATGCGCTCCAGCGAAACCTTGTCCAGAGTGCGGTGTACGGGAGTCGGCGGTATCTGTATTTGGGGCATGATCCCAGCATCTGTCAGCCGGGAATAACAGGCGGCAAGGCATTCCTCCAGCACTCCGTTCAGAGACAGAACCGCAGGCTGTAGCCGGGGAACAGACACAGCCAGAGAATAGTCAAACAGCTGATCTGTCAGGTCCTTCATAGCCTCGGTTCGGTTGCGAATCTGAGCCAGATAACGGCGGCAATTTGCTGAATATTCCCGTTCAAGCAGTTCCAGATAGCCGGAGATGGCAGTCAGCGGAGTGCGCAGATCATGAGAGATATTGGTTATGGATTCCTTCAGCTCCCGATCTCCGTTTTCGTAGAGAAGACGTTGACGGCGCAGTATATCCAACTGCATGCACAGCTGCGCTGCCAGACGGCGGACATGAGGGTCCCCAGAGGATACATAGATCAGGTTGTTGGTATCTTCCCGTAAACGTCTGTCAAATTGCGCACAGATATTCTCTATGCCGCTGTGCAGGGAGTAAATCCAGCCCAGCAGGAGCAGGTTCAAGAGTAGTAGTATGCCGCATAATATCCAGGGAAACATGGGCCTCCTTCCCGTATGTCCGTATCAATACAAATCTTTTCGAGTAAAAAGAATCAGTCCTGTGCTGGTGGCCAGTGCTACGATACACAGGGAGTACAGCGGCAAGATACCGTCAAAAGTAAGCTCTGGCTTCATCATACCAGACAGATTCAGCCCCTGTCCGCCGGGCAGGAAGTCGTCCAGGAACTCGTAGACCTGCCGTTTCGAGGGCTGCAGATATTTGTTGTTTGATATATACTGCCCGGTGTAAATTTCTTCATGGGTCACGCTGTCGTAATCCAAAATTTCAAAAGTCTCCGGCTGTTCCAGCCGCTGTCGTATGGCGATACCCATTAAGAACAGAACAAAGGCCAGTAGTATACACGCTGTGGAAACCACTGCCTTGTTACTGACGGTCATGGCGATCAGTGTGTAGAGCGCACAATAGGCCAGGGCCAGCACCAGGCCAGAGGCAAGAATAGCCACCACTGTAGCAATGTCCGCCTTCAGAGGCAGCAGGCGGGGCATGGATGCGGCCAAATATACAATCAGATAAGTGAGATACATAATTGTGGCGGCTATTGCGCAGGCCAGCAGAGAGGCCAGATAAATGCGGCTCTTGCGGTGCCCCGCCGCCACTTTGTTGCGAATGGTTCCGTCTCCCAGCTCCGACCCCAGATACAGGCTGCAAAATACTGCCAGGATAATTCCGAAAAAAACGATATAATTACATAATCCGCTATCTAAACACTGTGGTATGCCATTGGTTTGCATATCCATATAAAGTGCCTGGGACAGAAAAAGAGCGTACAGGGCGCCCACGATTTCGCAACCCCAGAATACTTTGCTTTTCCATAACCGATGTAGATTGGCAGATATAAGATTACGCATGCCGGTCACCTCCCACCAGATTCATATAATAATTTTCCAAACTCTCATCATGTTCGTGAAAAGACCGTATCTCGCAGTTTTCCCGGGCCAGTGCCAAAGTCAGCTTGGTAATGTTGACATCTCCATAAAGATCGGCCTGCTGGTCATTAATGATCTCGCAGTCCAGCCCCAAGCCGTCGCACACTCTGGACAGAGCAGAAGTACTTGTGACGGTCAGGCGCACACATTTGCGGCAGGCTGCCTCAAGCTCCCGGGCAGTGATCTCCTTTAGCATGGTTCCATGGTGAATAAAGCCGTAGTGGGTGGCAAGCCGGGACAATTCATCCAGGATATGACTGGAGATTACCACGGTGATATGGCGGTCCCGATTCAGCTGCAGGATCAGTTCCCGAATCTCGATAATCCCCTGGGGGTCCAATCCGTTGACAGGTTCGTCCAGCAAGAGCAGATCGGGATTGCCGCAGAGTGCCAGGGCAATGCCAAGTCGCTGTCGCATTCCCAGGGAAAATGCTCTGACTTTTTTCTTTCCGGTATCTGCCAGCCCCACCAGGGTCAGCAACTCCTCCATGCCTGCCAATGAGGGTATTCCCAGAATTCGGTATTGCTGCTCCAAATTTTCCCGGGCAGTCATACCCGGCAGCAGCGCCGGAGTTTCTACAACAGCGCCCATGCGCTTTCTGACCTCGTGGATAGCCGGGGAAGTATGAGGTATTCCGTACAGCGTGTATGTGCCCATGGTGGGAGTCTGCAGGCCGCAGAGCAAGCGCAGCAGAGTAGTTTTCCCCGCGCCGTTTTGCCCCACCAGACCGTAGATTGCGCCCCGAGGCACATGTAGATTCAGGCCGCTTAGCGCCTTATAATTTTTGTATTGCTTACCAAGTCCCTGGGTCTCAAGACAGTAGGTGCTGTCTGTTTTGACATCCAAGTCCGTGGTATGCCTTGCATCGTTCAAATCGTTCTCCTCCTTAACAATGTATTATTGTGTCAAACTTTCCTTACTATGCATATCACAAGCGCAGCTTGTGATACTGCACAAATACGTATATGAAACGAAGTTTCATACATGCCGATATAGGTAGTATATACCCGGCTGGTAAAGAGAACGGTAAGGAAAAGAGTAAAGATTTTGTCAAGATTGCTCCGGGAGAAGTAGTGTGCTAGCATACTAGGCGAAAACCGATACCCCATACGGCCTCTATATAGTCATGCCCATCCACCTTCCGCAGCTTACCTCTTAGATTGCTGATATGTTGTTTTAAGGAGCCTTCCGAGCAATCCGGCGTGTCCCAACTGATATGCTCTAACAATACAGATCGGGCAATCACCTGTCCCGGGCGTTGGAGCAGGAGCTTTAGGATTGCGTATTCCGTGGGAGTCAGCCTCACAGGGGTATCCTCCAGAGTCAGGGTGTGGGAGATGATGTCCAGCCGCAGAGGACCGGCCTCCAGCATGGGAGCCGATGGCGGATTGTCCGTCCGGCGCAGCTGTACCGCAATTCGGGCCAACAGCTCAGGGATCTGAAAGGGCTTGGTGACATAGTCCACAGCTCCGTCCATCAGCAGCCGTACCTTGTCTTCCAGTTGGACGTTGGCGCTGACCACAATCACGGGAATCTGCGCAAGGCGGGGCAGCAGCTCCTCTCCGGATAGACCTGGAAGCATCAAATCTAACAGAATCAGATTCGGCCGGTATTTTTCCAACAGATATAGCGCCTCCGTGCCGGAATAGGCTCGCAGCACCTCGTATCCCTCGCGGGTCAGACTCTCTTCCAACAAATTACTGATATGTTCGTCGTCCTCTATGACGGCAATAATTTTTCTGTGCATGAACGCCTCCAATCTATAACGCTTTTTTATAATGTATCATTACGGCGGCAAAAGTGCAAGAATCTCAAAAAAGAATTGTAAAATGCTCCAAAATAGAATATCTTATATATAGAGACCAAAGAACAAGACACACTATTGCAGGCATTACATATGCGGAAAGAGGAAGATATGGCAGTCAGACGAGGAAAGCATACAATCGGCAAAGGAGGAGGTCCAGCGGGGCGGTCCGCAGGCAGCCACCCTTCCATGGGGAGCAGACCTTCATCATCCAGCCACCCTTCCATGGGGAGCAGACCATCATCCAGCTGCCCTTCCAGGGAGAGCAGACCATCATCATCCAGCCGTCCTTCCAGGGAGAGCAGACCTTCATCATCCAGCCGTCCGGCCTCGGGCGGGCCTATACCTAGGGGACTGCAGAGGGCGGGAACCAGTCTGCTGGAAGGTCTGCTGGTGGGAGCCGCCAGCAGGGTCGTGAGCAATGTGGTGGGAACGGTATCGGGAGAGGTCTCGGAGGTGATCTCCCAGAAATCCGACCTCTACCAGCAGGAGCAGGCCCAGAAGGCCCAGCTGGCAAGGCAGGAGGAGGCGCACAGGGCGCAGCTTGCCAGACAGGAGAGAGAGCGGGAGGCCAAGCTCAGATATTGCACAGTCTGTCCTTATTGTGATGGAGTCAACCAGGGGGCAAAATTCTGTCCCTACTGTGATTCCTCCCTCGCCTATGAACCAGGGGAGGAGACCTGAGATTACAGCACGACAAGATAGGTCAATAAAATTGATTAAATTCACACCTTGCGTCTTATAAAACTTTATGCTAAGATAACAGCAACTGAATAGCGCAAATGCAATGACAAGGAGTAGTAGCCGAATGAGGGACAACAGAGAACTGCCGGAGGGTGCAAGGCAGTCAGAGACAGACGGTGAACTGGCCTTTGAGCAGCCGACCGAAAACAGACAGCGGGAGTACACCCACACTGGCAAGTAGGCTCGGACGGAATACCCGCCGTACAAAGGGGGCAGGCATGTATGTGCCGGTGAGTGCATGGCGAAAGCTGTGAAGTAGAGTGGTACCGCGTTTGAAAGAGCGTCTCTATGAGATATCTGAGTGGATGTCTTATAGAGACTTTTTATTTTGAGAGGAGAGAGTGACATGAATGTAGCAAAAAAGTATGGAAGATCGTATTTTATGCCCCCGGAAGTCACTTACGACTGGGTGCGCAAGGACATTATCGAAAAGCCTCCCGTGTGGTGCAGTGTGGATCTGCGGGACGGCAACCAGGCGTTGATTGAGCCAATGAGCCTGGAGCAGAAACTGGAATTCTTCCGGATGCTGGTGGACATCGGTTTCAAGGAGATAGAGGTGGGTTTTCCTGCGGCCTCCGACACGGAATACCAGTTTTTGCGGGCGTTGATTGAGCGTAAGATGATTCCGGACGATGTGACGGTCCAGGTGCTGACCCAGGCTCGGGAGCACATTATCCGCAAGACCTTTGCGGCTCTGGAGGGCGTACCCCACGCTATCGTTCACCTGTACAACTCCACCTCCGTTGCCCAGCGAGAGCAGGTCTTTGGCAAGAGCAAGGAGGAAGTGAAACAGCTGGCGGTGGACGGTGCCAAGCTGCTGCTTCAGATCGCCGACGAGATGGAGGGGGACTTCCGCTTTGAATACAGCCCGGAGAGCTTTCCCGGCACCGAGGTGGACTATGCGGTGGAGGTGTGCAATGCAGTGCTGGATGTGTGGCAGCCCAAAGTTTCCCACAAGGCCATTATCAATATCCCCACTACGGTACAGATTGCCATGCCCCATGTGTTTGCCTGCCAGATTGAGTATATTCACAAGCATCTGAAATACAGGGATGCGGTGGTTCTCAGCGTGCATCCCCACAACGACAGGGGCTGTGGTATAAGCGACGCCGAGTTTGGCGTGCTGGCCGGAGCGGACCGGGTGGAGGGCACTCTGTTTGGCAACGGCGAGCGCACCGGCAATGTGGACATAGTCACTCTGGCCATGAACATGATGTGCCATGGCGTAGCCTCGGGACTGGATTTCTCCCATATCAGTCCCATTCGGGAAAAATATGAGCTGCTCACCGGCATGCATGTGTATGAGCGTTCCCCCTACGCCGGGGATCTGGTCTTTACCGCCTTTTCCGGCTCTCACCAGGACGCCATATCCAAGGGAATGGCCTGGAGAGACGCGGGAAAGAGCGGGGAGCGCTGGGAGGTTCCCTATCTGCCCATTGATCCTCAGGACCTGGGCCGGGAGTATGAGTCTGATGTAATTCGTATCAACAGCCAGTCCGGCAAGGGCGGCATTGCATTTATTCTCAAACAGAACTTCGGCATGGCGCTGCCCGCTCAGATGCGAGAGGAAGTGGGTTACCTGATGAAGGGTGTTTCCGACCATCGCCACAAGGAGCTGGCTCCGGCGGACGTGTATCGGATTTTTGAGGACACCTATATCAAGCCCCGGGAGGTGTTCGACGTCACAGAGTGCCATTTCAAACAGGTGCCGGATGGGATCGTGGCCAGCGTGACCATCCAGCAGGGCAAGGAAAAGCGGGTTATCGAGGCAGATGGCAACGGACGTCTGGACGCCGTCAGCAATGCGCTGAAACTGTATTTTGGAATTTCCTATGAACTCTCCGTGTACGAGGAGCATGCGGTGTCCAGAGGCTCTTCTTCCAAGGCAGCCTCCTATGTGGGCGTGTTGCAGAACGGCAGTTTCCAGTGGGGCGTGGGCATTGACGGCGATATCATCAAAAGTTCCATCGCCGCTCTGGTGGTGGCGGTGAATAAGCTGACAAAGGCTGTGAATATGACCCAGGGCCGCCAGGAACGCATCATGGAGATGATGAAATATATTCAGGACCACAGCCAGGACGTGACGCTGGAGGAGATGTCCCGGGTATTTCACCTGTCAAAGCCTTATGTGTCCAAGTACATTCGGGAACACACGGGAACCACTTTTCAGGAGGCGGTGAAGGCGGCTCGGATGAAACGCGCCCGCACATTGCTGAAGGAGACCAACCGCACGGTGGAATCCATCGCGGCGGAGGTGGGATATGAGACGGTGGAGCATTTTAACCGCCTGTTCAAGAAGGCTTACGGCACCACGCCGGTACAGTTCCGCAGAAATAAATAAGAATAAAAAGAATTCAAAGAGCAGCCCCATATGAGGACTGCTCTTTTTTTAAAAACCTATTGACAGATTAATTTTTTGGTAGTATTATCCTGTTGATAGTTTGATGGTCAAAATATTTGATACTCAAACAAATAGAGTAACAAACTATCAAATGTAGTATAAATAACCACAAAAAGTATTTATGAAAAGGAGAAGAGACTATGTTTGAAAAGGTGAAGGAAGTTATTGAGGAGAAGTTGAACGCAGACGGCATGGATATCACGGAATCCACAAGTTTCAAGGATGATCTGAATGCAGATTCCCTGGATCTGTTTGAGATGGTCATGGCTCTGGAGGATGAGTTTGGCATTGAGATTCCCTCCGAGGATCTGGAGCAGCTGCTCACAGTGGGCGATGTGTTGGAATATCTGAAGAACAAGGGCGTGGAATAAGCAGTATAGACAGGAGTTCATATGAAAACAAGAGTAACTGACATGCTGGGAATAGAATATCCCATTATCCAAGGAGGCATGGCCTGGGTGGCGGAATACAATCTGGCGGCCGCGGTATCCAAGGCTGGCGGACTGGGAATCATCGGCGCAGGCGGCGCTCCGGCGGAGTTTGTGCGGGAGCAGATACGGAAGGTCAAGGAGATCACGGAGAAACCCTTTGGTGTAAATCTGATGCTGATGAATCCCGAGGCGGACGCTATTGCCAAAGTGATCGTGGAGGAGGGCGTAAAGGTGGTGACCACCGGAGCCGGCAATCCGGGCAAGTATCTGGCCATGTGGAAAGAGGCCGGGGTGAAGGTCGTTCCCGTAGTGGCCAGTGTAGCCATGGCAAAGATGATGGAGAGAGCCGGAGCTGACGCCGTGGTGGCGGAGGGAACTGAGTCCGGCGGCCATATCGGAGCCGCTACCACCATGACACTGGTACCCCAGGTGGTAGATGCGGTACAGATTCCTGTGATCGCCGCCGGAGGCATTGCCGACGGGAGAGGATTTGCGGCGGCAATGATGCTGGGAGCGGAGGCTGTGCAGATGGGCACGCGCTTTATCGTAGCCAAAGAGTCCATAGTGCATGAAAACTATAAGAAAAAAGTCATCGACGCCAGAGACATCGACTCTGAGGTGACAGGCATGAGCCACGGACATCCCGTGAGACAGCTGCGCAATCAGATGACCAGAGAGTATCTGAAAAAGGAGAAGGCGGGCGCGCCCTTTGAGGAGTTGGAGCAGTTGACTCTGGGAGCGCTTCGAAAGGCCGTAGTGGAAGGCGACGCGGTGAACGGAACCCTGATGGCGGGCCAGATTGCCGGACTGGTGCACAGCGAACAGACCTGTGAGGAAATGATCCGGGAGATTATGGAGCAGGCAGAGAAACTTTTGAAACTATAAGCGGCAACATGGAGGAATAGAGATGAGCAGGACGGCATTCATTTTTCCCGGGCAAGGGGCGCAGTACTATGGTATGGGCAAGGATTTCTATGAAAAATATGAGGTAGCCAGGGAGGTCTATCAGCTGGCGGAGAAAGCCACCGGCCTGGATGTGGCGGCGCTGTGTTTTGAGGAGGACGAACGTTTACATATCACGGAGTACACCCAGATTGCCATGTTGACCACGGAGGTGGCGATTTTAAAAGTGCTGCAGCAGATGGGTATCACGGCGGACTGCTGCGCGGGCCTGAGCCTGGGAGAGTACGGCGCGCTGGCGGCGGCCGGAGTCATGGAGCTGGAAGATTTGTTTCGACTGATACGCAGCAGGGGCATTTTTATGCAGGAGGCATATCCCACGGGAGGCGCCATGACAGCAGTGCTGGGGCTGGATGCGGATACCATACGGGAGATCTGCGAGCGCACGGAGGGGATCGTTTCCATCGCCAACGACAACTGTCCCGGACAGATTGTGATTACAGGGGAGGAGAAAGCGGTTCAGGCTGCGGCGGCGCAGCTGGCGGAGGCGGGTGCAAAGCGCTGTGTTCCTCTGAAGGTCAGCGGTCCCTTCCACTCGTCTCTGCTTAAGGGCGCCGGGGAAAAACTGGCGGCGGAATTGGCGAAGGTGGCAGTGCAGGACCCGGCCATTCCCTATCTGTGCAATGTGGAGGCCGCCCCTGTGACGGATGCGTCCCGGGTGAAAGAATTACTGGCAAAGCAGGTGTCCGGTACTGTTAGGTGGCGTGAAACCATGGAGCGCATGCTGGCGGACGGCGTGGACACTTTCATTGAGATCGGACCCGGAAAGACGTTGACCGGATTCCTGCGCAAGATCAGCAGGGATGTGGCAGTGTACAATGTGGAGAAGGTAGAGGACCTGGAGAAACTTAAGTGACAGGCGGACAATATTACGAGGATGCGAGGAGAGACAGATGGCAGAGACAGATAAGAACCCTCGGACCGGTGAAGGTGAGCTGGCGGGCAGGATTGCGCTGGTCACCGGGGCCAGTCGGGGAATTGGCCGGGGCATAGCCAAAAAGCTGGCGTCCCTGGGCGCCACGGTACTGGTCAATTACAACGGCTCGGAGGAGAAGGCCAGAGCGGTGGCAGCGGAGATTGTCAGCGATGGCGGCAAAGCGCAGTGCGTGGGCTGTGACGTGTCGGATTTTGCGGCCTGCGGCAGCATGATAGAAGAGATTATCAAAGAATACGGCAGGGTGGACATACTGGTGAACAATGCGGGGGTGACCAGAGACAATCTGATCATGCGGATGTCAGAGGAGGATTACGACAGGGTGCTGGACACCAACTTAAAGGGTGCGTTTAACACCATACGTCACCTGTCCAAGCACTTTTTGAAACAGCGCAGCGGCAAGATCGTGAATATTTCCTCTGTCTCCGGTGTGTTGGGCAATGCGGGCCAGGCCAACTACAGCGCCTCCAAGGCGGGACTGATCGGACTGACCAAGAGCGTTGCCAGAGAATTGGCGTCCCGTGGAGTGTGTGTCAATGCGGTGGCTCCCGGATTTATCGATACGGATATGACACAGGCGCTGTCAGAAAAGGCCAGGGAGGCTGGCGTGGCCGCCGTACCCATGGGTAAAATGGGCAGCGTGGAGGATATTGCGGAGACGGTGGCATTTTTGGCGGGAGACAGGTCGAACTATATCACAGGTCAGGTGATCTGTGTGGATGGAGGTATGGCGATATGAGCAGACGAGTGGTAGTGACCGGTATGGGCGCGGTGACGCCTATCGGCATCGGTGTAAAGGCGTTCTGGGAGGGAATTACACAGGAAAAGATCGGTTTTGCCCCCATCACCAGATTTGACGCCTCAGATTACAAGTGCAGCCTGGCGGCGGAAGTCAAGGACTTTCAGCCGGAAAATTACATGGACAAAAAATCTGCCAGACGCATGGAGCTGTTTTGCCAGTTTGCGGTGGCGGCAGCAGGAGAGGCCATACAGGACGCAGGGCTTGACATGGAGAAGGAGGACGCCTACAGGGTGGGCTGCAGCATCGGCAGCGGCATCGGCAGCCTGCAGGCTATAGAGAGAGAGTATGGAAGACTCGTAGAAAAAGGTCCCTCCAGAGTCGCTCCCCTGTTTGTGCCCCTGATGATCTCCAATATGGCGGCGGGCAATGTGAGCATTGCTTTCGGTTTAAAGGGTAAGAGCCTGAATGTGGTGACTGCATGCGCCACGGGAACCAATTCTATTGGTGAGGCGTTTCGTGCCATTCAGTACGGCGAGGCGGACGTGATGGTATCCGGCGGCACAGAGGGGGCCGTCACTCCCACTGGCATTGCCGGTTTCACATCCCTGACAGCACTGTCCGACAGCAAGGACCCCGCCAGATGCTCCATTCCTTTCGACAAGGAGAGAAGCGGGTTTGTCATGGGTGAAGGCGCGGGAGTGGTCATTCTGGAGGAACTGGAACATGCCAGAAAGAGAGGCGCCCATATCTATGCCGAGGTGTTGGGCTACGGCTGCTCCTCGGACGCCTACCATATCACTTCCCCCGCAGAGGATGGCAGCGGCGCGGCCAGAGCTATGACCAATGCGCTGGAGGACGGCAAGGTGGCTCCGGAGCAAGTGACATATATCAATGCCCACGGCACCGGTACACACCACAATGACCTGTTCGAGACCCGGGCCATCAAACTGGCATTTGGAGATCACGCCAGGAATTTGAAGATCAATTCTACGAAATCCATGGTGGGACATTTGCTGGGCGCTGCAGGCGCAGTGGAATTCATTGCCTGTGTCAAGGAGCTGGAGGAAGGCTTTATTCACAGGACCGTGGGACTTCAGGAGAGCGAGGAGGAGCTGGACCTGAACTATTGCCGGGAGAGCTATCGGGAGGAGGTTCCCTATGCCCTCAGCAATTCGTTGGGATTTGGTGGACATAATGCCAGCATTTTGGTAGGGAAACTACGGGACTTAAATAGGAGGTATGAAATGTCGCTATATACTGCACAGGAAATCATGGATATCATTCCCCACAGGTATCCCTTTCTGCTGATCGACACCATCGAGGAGCTGGAACCGGGAGTGCGGGCGCTAGGAAAAAAATGTGTCAGCGTGAACGAGCCTTTTTTCCAGGGACATTTTCCGGGCAATCCGGTGATGCCGGGAGTGCTGATCGTGGAGGCGCTGGCCCAGGTGGGCGCGGTGGCCATGTTGTCCCAGCCGGATTTTCGGGGGCGTACCGCCTATTTTGCGGGAATCGATAAGGCGAGATTCCGCCGGAAAGTGGTTCCGGGAGATGTATTGCTGCTTGAGACGGAGATAATAAAGGTAAAAGGTCCCGTGGGTGTGGGCCGGGCAGTGGCCAAGGTGGACGGCCAGGTGGCCGCGCAGGCGGAACTTACTTTTTCTATTGCATAAAACAGCAAGTTCCCGCATAGCGCACTGAACAACATACGGACATAAGCGGCCGGATGTTGTTCACTGATCGTGTGTGCTGGAAGGGAATTTGCGGAACTCAAAATATGAAGGTGTCGATATGAATTTAGATCTGTTAAAACAAAAAAGAGCGGACTATTTTGCAAAAAAACTCAGCAAACTCAACGCGTCTCTGGCGGCCTCCAAGGCCCGCAGCACAGCACCGGAGGACACCGGCGCCGTTGTGGGTGAAAACGGTCCGGTCCAGACGCCGGACAATTATATGATACGCTGTCCTAAATGCGGTAAACAGGTAAACCGGGAACGTGTGGTAAAGAGAAAATATGTCTGCTATGAATGCGAAGGATATTTTCGGGTCAGAGTGCCCAACCGTATCCGTATGGTGGCGGACCCTCACACCTTTGAACCATGGTTTGCGGAGCTGCCCACACAGAATCCTCTGTCCTATGAGGGCTATGAGGAAAAGCTGGCCCAGGCCAGGGAGAAAACCGGCCTGGACGAGGCGGTGACGGTGGGAAGATGTAAAGTGTTCGGCGAAGATATCGTGCTGGGTATCTGCGACTCCCGCTTTCTGATGTCCAGTATGGGACACGTTGTGGGAGAAAAAATAACTGCCGCCATCGAGCGGGCCATTGAGTACAGGCTGCCGGTGTTTTTATTCTGCTGCTCCGGCGGAGCCAGAATGCAGGAGGGAATCGTGTCTCTGATGCAGATGGCTAAGACCTCCGCCGCCGTACAAAAGCTGGGTGAGGCTGGGCTTTTGTACTGTACCATTCTGACGGACCCCACCACGGGGGGCGTCACAGCCAGCTTTGCCATGCTTGGCGACGTGATTATGGCGGAGCCGGGAGCGCTGGTGGGCTTTGCAGGGCCTAGAGTTATAAAACAGACCATTGGACAGGAACTGCCGGAGGGCTTTCAGACAGCGGAGTTTCTGGTGGAGCACGGCATTATAGACGGCATTGTAAAGAGGGAGACTCTGAAGAAAACCATCTATTTCCTGATAAAGGCGCATCAGAGTAAAGAAAAACAATATGCGGAATTTACTCCCGGAAAGGACAGCCATTTCGTACTCAGTGAGATTCTCAAAGAGCAGTCCTTTAAGGTGCGGCCTCTGAACGCCTGGGAGAAGGTCAAAGCGGTCCGAAAGGTGGAGCGGCCCCAGGCATGCGACTACATGGAGCATATATTTGATTTCTTTGTGGAGTCCCATGGGGACAGGGCTTTTCGGGACGATCCCGCCATTGTGGGCGGCCTGGCCTTTCTGGACGGGCAGCCGGTGACGGTGATTGCGGAGCACAAGGGCAAGGATATAAAGGAGTGCCAGAGACGGAATTTTGGCATGCCCATGCCGGAGGGCTATCGCAAGGCATTGCGGCTGATGAAACAGGCGGAGAAATTTAACAGGCCCATTATCAGCTTTGTCAATACCGCTGGGGCTTTCTGCGGCATTGAGGCGGAGGAGAGAGGACAGGGCGAGGCCATCGCCAGAAACCTGAGAGAGATGGCGGCGCTGAAGGTTCCTGTGCTGTGTATTTTTATCGGAGAAGGCGGCAGTGGCGGCGCGCTGGCCACAGCGGTGGGCAACGAGGTGTGGATGCTGGAGAACGCCACCTATTCCATCCTGTCCCCCGAGGGCTTTGCCTCCATCCTGTGGAAAGACGCCTCCAGAGCCAGAGAGGCCAGCGAGGTAATGCATATCACGGCTCAGGATTTAAAGCAGCTGCAGGTTATAGAGAGAATCATTCCCGAATTTGGCGGGGCGGACAGCACTACAGTGGCGGCCATAGGCGGCTACATGAAAGAACAGATTATGGACTTTTTGAAACGCTGCCAGGGAATGAGCGGCGAGGAGCTGGCAGCCCAGAGATATGAGCGGTTCCGCAAATTTTAGGGGGTGAGAGTATGTCAGTTAAAATAATCGGAACGGGGAGTGCCCTTCCTGAGAAAATAGTGACGAATGACGACCTGACGCAGTTGGTGGACACCTCTGACGAGTGGATCAAGGAGCGTACCGGTATTGGCAGCAGGCGGATTTCCACGGGCGAAACCGTGGTGTCCCTGGCGGCCCAGGCATGTGAAAAAGCGCTGGAAAATGCTGGCAGGGAGGCCGCTCAGGTACAGCTATTGCTGGTGGCCACCTGCACTCCGGAAATGGGAATTCCCTGCGCGGCCTGCCAGGTGCAGAGTCTGCTGGGCGCCGCGAATGCTGTGGCCTTTGATCTGAACGCCGCCTGCGCCGGATTTTTGTTTGCCCTGAATACGGCATACGCCTATATCGAGGCCGGAATCTATGAAAACGCTTTGATTGTGGGCAGCGAAGTGCTGTCCAAGATAGTCGACTGGACCGACAGGGGCACCTGCGTCCTGTTTGGTGACGGAGCCGGAGCCGTGCTGGTGGAGCGCAGTGAGCAGCCGGGTATCCTGGGGTTTGTGCAGCACTCCGATGGCACAAAGGGCGAAGTGCTCAAATGCGACAGTAGGCAGCTCAAGAATCCCTATATTTCTTTGACTTTTGACTCTCCTTTTGTTAAAATGGACGGCAGGGAAGTGTTTGCCTTTGCCGTGCGCCAGGTTCCGTCCTGTATTCAGGAGGTACTGCAGCAGACCCAGCTTGACGCCGGGGATGTGGACCTGTATGTGCTGCACCAGGCCAACAGGCGCATTGTGGAGGGAATTGCCAAACGTCTGGGTGTGGAGATGGATAAATTCCCCATGAATCTTGACAGGGTGGGAAATATGTCCTCCGCCGCCATTCCTGTGCTTTTGGATGAGCTGAACCGGGAGGGACGGCTACAGGAGGGCATGACGCTGGTACTGTCGGGATTCGGCGCAGGGCTGACCTACGGAGCCTGTGTGCTGCGGTGGTAATGACACATAAAGAAAACGGAAGAAAGGGGGCGCAGGATGGCACCGGACAGAAAACGTTCTATGAATGAAATGCTGGTGAATCTGTTTAACCACGTGATGGACATGGAAGGCGATGCGGTCATCACAGAGGAATACAAGGACATCACCAACAATGACATGCATATCATAGAGGCCATCGGAATCGAGGCTCCCAGAAATATGTCTGTGATCGCTTACAGGCTTCATGTCACGGTAA
>JAAUZI010000070.1 GCA_014804645.1 Lachnospiraceae bacterium
CATCCCGGAATCCAGAAAAGATTGGTCTGCTTTTTCAAACTCCCTATACAGTTTTTCTAAAGAATGTGCTACAATGTTTTCCATGAGAGTACCTCGCCTTTCCCGTTTGTTGTTTTCGCCAAAACCATTATAACAGGAATCTTGGTACTCTCTCTTTATTTCTTTAGTCAACTGACAAAAACTTTACTCTATAAAATTCAAGTCGCCGCATTTAACTCTTCTGCGCCAAACCTGTGCCCAAACACATTATATTGCGATACAGCACCGCAAATGCGCCGCCAAACAGCAAAATGTTCCCCGCTATGATGACAAGCCCCGCCGGTGCGCTCTCCCCCGTCTCCAGGGACTGGAGCAACAGTCTGATCTGCTCCGTATAGGTATACTTTGCCACCTTGGACAGGGTATCGTTGAACATGGACAGCATCGGAAGAAAGGAGAATAGCAGCATGACGGGAACTGTCACCGATGTTGCCGCCATCTGGCTGCTGCTTCCAATACCGACGGCCGCTCCCAGCAGCAGGGAGGTCAGTATGCCCACCGCCATAATCAGCAAAAATATTCCCCGCTCCTGCCAGGTATAATTTCCCAGCAAGCAAAACACTCCCGCCCCCAGCATACAGCAGATAAACACATAGCTCCCCACTCCCGCAAGATACTGCCATGGCGTGACTCGTGCCATCAGCAGCACCCGCAGTGTGTTTTTTTCCTTCTCCTCGGAGATAATGGACGCCACACTGACCAGCGGAGCCATACCCACATACATGGTGGCAAACAGCATTATGAAAAAATGGGGCGGCATCCCCTCTATCTGTATGGACTTTGTCATAATCAATGCCATGACGGGAAACATCACAAACTGTATCAATACCGCCTTATTGCGCAGGGTATCCTTGACCTGCTTTTTTAAAATAGTCACAATATTTCGCATCAGTCGCTGAGCCTCCTTCCTGTAATGCTGAGAAACACTCTCTCCATATCCGGTTCAGAGGAATGGATGGTCAGAATCCGCTCTGTCCGAATCCATTCGGCCAAAACGCCCTCGCTCTCTTGGGCGTTTCGTATCACATGTTTCTCACCGTCCTTAAGAGTCACTTCGATCTCATCGAGAGTGTTATATCTGGTACAGATGTCCTCACAGGTTCCCTGCTCCACTATTTTTCCCTCGTTTAACAACATGACCCTGTCGCACAGTTCCTCCGCCTCGTGCATATTGTGAGTGGTCAGAAAAACCGTGGTTCCCGACTGGCTCTCCTCCTCGATCAGCTGATGGATCTTCCATGTGGTGGCTGGGTCCAGCCCGGAGGTGGGCTCATCCAGATACAGAATATCTACCTCCTTAAGCAGCGCTCTACACAGATTTACTCTTCCCCTCATGCCTTTGGACAGCTTGCTCACCATCGTATTTCGGGCCTGCCGCAGCCCGGTTCTGTCCAGCAGGTTTTCGATGCGTCCGGCAGACACCCGGTAAATATCCGCAAAGATGCGCAGGTTATCCCACACCGACAGTCTCTCGTAAAGTCCGAAGCTGTCCATCATAATGCCGGTCTTGAGGGTTTTTCCATCACCGCACAGAACTTTGACATTTCCCCCGGAGGCCTTAAGCTGTCCCGTCAGAATATTTACCAGCGTGGTTTTTCCCGCCCCCGACGGACCCAGCAGGCCGATGACCTCCCCCTTTTCCACAGTAAAGGAAATGTCCTCCAGAATCTTTTTCTCCCCAAACGAATGGGTGATATGCTCCGCCTGTATCATAATTACTCTCCTCCCTTCGATTCCTTCATCTGCCGCAGCGCTCTTTCCAGCTGCCGATTTTCCACCCGCTCCTTCTTGACTGACAGCACGGCGCTGAGCAGAAAGCAGACGCCAAAACTGATAAGAAAAGCCATCCAGCATTTGGGATCATTCACTGGAAACCACCCAAACATATAGGCCAGTACCCCGGTCAGCACAACCACTGCCCCCAGCATACCGATGGTTCTCCCAGCCACGGACCACCGCTTGATCAGCGCATCCGTAAAAAAGACAACCCGCAGCGCCGTGATACACACGGAGGACAGCAGATACTGCAATATGGTATTTACAGGGATGCCCGCACTCCCCAGCGCAAACATGGTGGAATACTCCTGCGCCTCCTCCCCCACGACGGCGCAGGTCACTGTAATCACCAACAGGCTGACGCCCAGAATCGTGAAAATATGCTCCACATACATCAACAAATGTTTTCTCTCTTCCATAAATTACCTCTTTCCTCACACTGCCTTACCCTTTGCCTACCCCCAGCAGCCTCTTGATATTTTCCGCATACTGTCTGGAGGCAATCAGCTGCTCCCCGTTCGCCATAGTAAGCAGCAGCCGCCTGTTCACATAAGTCCGAATGGACTGGATTTTTTCCAAGTTCACGATGCTCGACTTATTGGCCCGCACAAACAGATACGGACCCAGTTGCTGCTCCAGTTCATACAGCCTGCTGCCGGTCTCATAGACCTCCTCCTGCGTATAGACAAAGCATCTGCCGTCTACCGACTCCATGTACAGGACTTTTTCCAGATCCAGCGGCAGCATTTCCCCGTCCCGGGCCACCATGATCTGGCGGTCAACCATATAGACAGCGGCTACCAGTCTGTCTATATAGGCCGATTTCTCCCTGCACTTTATGGTGATGACGGTATCCCCCGCCTCCTCTTCGATCTCGATATATATCCGCAAGGCTATCCCTCCCTTCCTGATTCATTTTATCAAATTTATATTTGTGCGCAAGCGGCAGAGCTGTAAGCTGCCGCTTTTGCCGAGTATGTTGCCACAAAAAAGGCTGCTGCTTTGAGGAATATTTCCTCTCTGCAACAGCCTTTCCCTGCGGCCTGTAACCAATACCTCCGCCGCATGGGGACGTCCTGGGACATCCGCCACAGGTTTTCGCCGCCTGTGTCATATTCGGAGTGTTCATCAACCATAAACCTGTATCTATAACGGATAACCAAAAAATAACGGATGACCCTGACCTTGTACCATAACACTTTTTCGGGAGTCCCAAAGGGAAAATCCGGCGGCCGGAACACCTGTTGTATATCATTCCTCCCACACGGGGATTTCCAGTTTCGCCGTGGTGTTGATCAGGTCAAGCGCCGTCTGCGCCCGGGAAAGTTCCTCGGCCGCCTTCTCATAATCCGCCCTGACCGTCTCTATGTCATAGTTGGCATAGCTGTAATCTATGATCTCGCTATAGCTTATTTTCTCCCGCTGTTTGGGCAGTCGCTTCTGCATGAGGTCCAGCTTCATCTTGCGCTGGCTCAACTGGGGGATATACACGAGCATCTGATCTATGGTCATGTCAAAGCCCGGCACTTCCTGGGCCAGATTAAAGGCGCTGATGGCATGCTTGACCTGACGTATCCGGGTCTCCAGCACCTCGACCCGCTTCTGGACCTGCGCATAGTCATAAGCCGGGCGCACATCCTCCACATCCTCCCCCACAGCTGCGGAGAATTCCCTGCTCTGCTGCTCCATCAACAGCACATTCTCCAGCTCTTCATTCAACTTCCGCAGCAGCTTTGCCGCCTCCGCAGAAGTCACACATATGGTTTTTTCCTTATTTTCTGTCTTCTCTCCCATTTCCGCCATTCTTTCTTCGTCCCTTTCCCGCCTGTCTTATAAGGCCGCCCCACAGTCTCCGCCATTTCCGCCAGTCAATCATCTGCCTTCTTTCCGGGCCATTTCTTCCCAAAACCCTTGTATGAGACTCTTCTTTTCCTTCAATGCACCCTGGACACGGCTCAAAAGCTCCTCAGCTACAAAGGGCTTGAGCATATAATCATATATGCCCAATTTGGCAGCTTCCAGCACGGAAGCCTTTTCCCCCTGGGCAGTGAGCATGATGACGGGGATATCGGCCCGGTCATTCATCTCCCGTATCGCCTTGAGCGTCTCTATCCCGTCCATATCATCCATCCGTATATCCAAAAGAATCAGATCAGGTCTCTCTTTTTTCAGATACCGCAATGCCCTGCTGCCGGAATTTGCGGTAATCACCTCATAGTGCTCCCGCAATGCCTGTTCCGCCGCGGAAAGGCTGAGTGCCACATCGTCTACTACCAATACTTTTTTTCTGTTTGCCATCATTATTCCCTCTCTATTTTTAGTTCCGCATATTCACTTCAAGCACACAGTGCCGGTGTTCAACATCCGGCCGCCTAAGCGTCCTGATGTCGAACAGTCTGCTTTCCGTGAATATGCTGTTTTAGTTTCGCATACTCTCAGATTCTTCTTCCTCGGACTTCTCAATCCGCGCAATAAGCCGGTGCAGCAGTTCCTCCGCCATATCGTCCTCATAGAGTCTCAATTGCTCCCGAACCTCCTGCAGTTGGGCGGCTGTATCCGCATCCAGACTGTATCTGCACACTTCCTCTATCTTTTCCGCACACTCCCTGGAGTGAAAATCTTCCAGCATTCCCAGTGCATCCCTCAGGCTCTGCAGCAGCTCCCCGCGGCTGATCTCCCCGAGACCGGAAACATCTTCCTCCCGCTTTTGATCCAGAAATGTCCGAATATTTTCCAGCTGCTTTTCATAGGCGGCAAGCAGCTTAGGAAAACCTTCCACAATAAACGTCTCGTCCTCCCGAGCCGCGGCTTCCTCATGGGTGCGGGCCATGTCGGACAGCTTGATGGCTCCGATATTCGCCGACGCGCTTTTCAAGCCATGGACTTCTATCCCATATCTCTTATAATTCTTTTCCTGAAAAAGCTCCTGCAAAAGCACGATCTTCCGCTTACCCTCTATGCAGTAAAGCTCCAGAAGCTCCCGATAGTCCCCGGCGTTTCCGGATTGGTAACGCATGGCGGCGTCCAGATCGATCCCTCTGATATGTGTGTCCTCCGGAATCAGACTCTGCCACGCCTGTTCCTCCGTCCGCTTTTTTCGGCGTTCCTCGGGAATCCATTTCATCAGGACCTCATTCAGCGCGGTCCTATTCAGGGGCTTTGCAATAAAGTCCTGAAAACCACAGCTTAAGAATTTCTCCCTCACACCCGTCATTGCGTTGGCTGTCAGAGCGATAATAACCGGACTTGTACCGTTCTCGCCGCAGTCGCTGCGAATGACCTGCACTGTCTCTATGCCGTCCATCCCCGGCATCATATGGTCCATAAAGATAATGTCGAATCTGGTCTGCCGCACCTGTTCGATGGCCTCCTGACCGCTCCCGGCTTCTGTCAGTTCAAAGCCGTAGCCCTTCAGAAATCCTCTCGCCACCTTTAGGTTGACTATATTGTCATCCACCACCAGCACCTTGTACCCCTCTGTGGTGAAAAGCTCCGCCGTCTCCGTTTCCTCGGCAGAGACATCCGGTACCTCCTCCAGCGTTCGCCGGTCTACCACTGTCTGCGGTATCGTCACGGTAAAGGTAGACCCCACTTCATAAACGCTCTCCAGCTCTATCGTCCCACCCATCAGCTCCACAATATGCCGGGTGATTGCCAGGCCAAGACCGGTTCCCTCGACGCTCCGGTTGCGCTTTGCGTCCACTTGGGTAAAGTTCTCAAAGATTTTTTGCTGATCCTCCTTGCGGATACCACAGCCGGTATCTTCCACCTGAAATATCAGCAGTTCCTGATCTTCCTCCTGTCCGGGCCTGCCTCCCACGGATATCTTTACATGACCTTTCCGGGTAAACTTCACAGCATTGTTCAACAAATTGATCAATATCTGTTTCACCCTTCCCTGATCTCCGTTGTACCGGCAGGGAATTGTCATGTCGTACTCACACTTCAAGAACAGGCCTTTTTGGGATGCCGCCATATCCATCATCCCCACAACCTCATCCACCACAGCTTTGATGTCATAGTCAGACAGCACCAGCTCCATCTTGCCCGATTCCACCTTGGACAGATCCAGAATATCATTGATGATTTCCAGCAGATTCTTTGCCGCCGTGCGGACGTCCCGGGCATTGGAATATGTCTCCGTTCCACGGCTCTCCTCCATAATGATCTCACTCAGACCCACGATGGCATTCATCGGTGTGCGGATCTCATGGGACATATTGGCTAAAAACTCACTTTTCGCTACATTTGCCGCCTCCGCCTGGGCGCGCATCTTTTTGATCTGATTTATGTAATTATGTGTGTAGGTCGTATCCAGCACAACAAGCGCATATCCCTGAAGAATCTCATTCTGATCTTTTATACGTCTTGCATGACTCTCATAAAATCGGCCGTTAATGCTAAATTGTTGAGGGGTGTTCTCATCCAGCAGCTCCTGCCGCAGTTCCTCCACGTCCTCGATACCCTCTCCCGGCTCACGACCCTTCAGCTGTACGAAAATTTCGGCGGCCGCCTGATTATAGCTTACCAGCCGCTTGCGCGCATCCAGCGCGATCACCCCATCTCCAATGCTGTCCAGCACCATATCCGCCGCCAGCCGATGGAAATCATAGTTTCTCCTGCTCCACACCAGTATCACAACCACAGAGAGCGCAAGCCCCAACAACAGAGGGGTCAGATCAAACACATTCGTCAGCTTTGTCACATAGGTCACCAGCGCAATCACAGGCAAGAGAGATATCATGAAAAATGCCATACACTGTCTTCTCTCCCGGTGGCTGGAACGGACAAACGCCGTGTGTGCCAAAGCGTATATCGTAAGAAGATAGGGAATAAAAATCCGTATCGCGGTTATCGGCATATACAGCGGTCCATAGGTGAGATTCAAATAGCGATAACCATATGGGGTTTGACTCCATCCGATCTGCTGATAAATCAATGTGTGCTTATCATACCAGAACAGTGCCGGAAGCAGCAGAAAATCCAGAACCGCCAACACCTTCAACAGCTTTATCGGCACCTTTTCGTAACAATATTCAAAGATAAAGTAACAGTAGCACAGCGGCACAAATGTAGAACCCAGATTCTCTATCCTTACCGCAGTGACAGCCACATCCATCGAGGGGGCTGTCAACTCCAGCAGATATCCCACATTCTGCACCAGCGATCCGCACAGGAAATACCCCATCAGCAAATGTTGCCGGGAACCATTTCCCGAAATCAACAGTCCTATCGCTATCAATATGATGACAATTCCTGCAATCTGCGCACCAATCACAATCTGTACCATCTGATCACCTATATTTCTTTATACATTTTCTCCTTAATGCGTATCAAACACGCCCCCTCAGTCCCAGCCATGCCTCCGATACCGCATTTATCACGGCAACGGAAACATGACCGGAGCCAAGGAGGCGCATACGCGGTTCTTTTCCGGCATCCGACATATTTACAGTTCAATATTCGTTTTTTCCATGTGATTTTATACTATCACAGATTTACAGACAATTCAATGCGCAAATGACTATCCTTAAAAAAAATTTTCCGGCCCCTCACTCCAGCATAATCTCCTTGACGGATATCTTCTTAATTCTCTGGGAGTAACCATACAGAACCAGCTCATAAGCCACCGCAAAGAACGCCAGCGAAATGCACATCATGGGAAAATCAAAGGTATACTCCGGAACTTCCTCCATATCCCGGAACACAATATCAACCATAATCCGCAGCAGACCGTACTGATACACCGTCCCGATGGCAAAGCCCACATACGCCGCCGGGCGGTATCCGCCGAGAATCGCCTGGCTGCACTGTCTCTCACGGTAGCCGAACACCCGCATCATGGCAATAGTCCTGGCATTGCCCCGAACCACCGTTGTGACGGCCAGAAAGAGGGCGGTACAGGCCAGGACGATACCGATCAGCAGCATCATCGCCCCCATCATGACGCTGGAAAGCTCTTTCATGCTGAAGGACATCTGCGTCATGGCCGAAAAGCAGAAAGCCGCCAAAATTATGAAGAAGACCAGTATTTTCTTATCCCGCAGCGTACTCCTCTTCAGTTCCGCCAGAAAAGGCCCATCGCTCTCCCTCACTCTGCGTTTCGGCGGCTTTGTATCTGCCCACAGGTTCTCCCGTATCAGAGCCAGCGCTGGTGTTCTCAATTTCCGCCAGGCGTACAGCACTGCCACCGCCGCAAAAAACAGAGCCGGTCCCGCCACCATGCAAAATAACAGCAGTGGATGAAAATGTACCGCCATATCCGGCAACATTCCTTCCGCGTTCTGAGTTTCATAAAACCTGGGCATCATCAGGCTGGCCCCCAGATATCCGGCCCCTGCCCCCACAAAGACACTCAGACCGAACACCCAGAAGTGAATGGCCACATGAAAGTTGGAATATCCCAACGCCTTCAGAATACCCAGTTCCTTTTTGTGGGTGTCAATATAATGCCGTATGTAAAAAAACAACATGACCACCGAGGTGGCAAGCAGACAGCCCCCGGTGACGCAGCACACCACCTTGGAGGTCATTGCCAGAGCGTCGTACAGTATCCTCGCAGGTCCCGCCGTAATCGTACCCTCTATGGACGCCATATCCATATTGTAGTTGAGAAACAACGTACAGACCAGCACTGCGCAGAAAGAGGTTATCATGATACCCGCCAGCTTTGCCCCGTCCTTTATTCCAATTACCATATACCTCACCATCCTATCTCATATGCGTCTTTGACAGTATCATTGGAATAGATCTCCGATATTCGGCCGCTGTTCATCGTTATGACCGTGTCCGCCATCTCCGAGATATTCCGGTTGTGAGTGACCATCACCACAGTAAAGCCCTGTTCCTGATGGAGTCTGCATATGTAATCCAGCACCTGCCGCCCCGTCTCTTCGTCCAGAGCGCCTGTCGGCTCATCCAGGAACAAAACCTTGGGCTTTTTTGCCAGTGCCCTGGCCACAGACACCCGCTGCTGCTCCCCGCCGGAGAGCTGGCCCGGATATTTGTGCAGCTTTCCGCCCAGACCCATGGCTTCTATAAGCGCTCGGTACTCTTTGTTTCCCGCCAAGTCAGCGCCCATCTTTACATTCTTATCCACGTTCATATTCGGCAGCAGATAATACTGCTGAAAGATAAATCCGATCCTGTCCCTGCGAAACTCCGTCAGCTCCGCCTCCGTATACTCTGTGATATCCTCCCGATCGTAGAGAATCTTTCCCTCATCCGGCCGCTCCAACCCAGAGGCTACATTCAACAGCGTGGATTTCCCTGAACCGGAGGCTCCCAGTATAACCGTGAAGGAGCCATCCCCGATTGTGACAGATATCCCCTTGAGCACCTCCGTCCTGCTCTCCTCCCTGCCGTATGATTTTCTGATATCCTTAAGCTCTATCATCTCTTCATCTCCTTTATAAGACTTCTAAATACCTCTGTCATCATTGCGCCGATCTCCTCCCCGGTAAAGCTGCACATCCCCGTGGCACACAGAGAGGCAATGCCGTGAGTATATACCCACAAATGTTGGTAGAGCCGCAGAGCCAAGACACGCTCCAAACCATACTGCTGCTCTATGGAATCCAAAATATCCTCATAATTTGACTCAATCATGGGCAATATCTTCAAGAAATTCGGAATCCCTTCCTGCTCCTTCATAAAGAGCAGCTGAAACAATTTTGGCTCAGCGGAGGCAAAACGAATATACTGCTCTCCCACACACTTAAAGCGCGGCACATTTCCGTTCTTTTGCTCCAGCGCCGTCTGAATATAGTCATTGTACAGTGCCCTGGCAGCGGCCAGAACCGCCTCCTGTACCTCCTCCATGCCATGAAACACAGTAAAAATCGGCCGGGCCGAGCTGCCCAGCCGCTCTCCCAACGCCCGGGCGGTCAGCGCGTCAAAACCCTTTTCTCTGACCATCTCCAGCGCGGCGGCTATGATTTCCTCTCTCGTAAATTTCGCTTTCGGCGGCATAACTATCCTCCTTGCGGTTTTATTCTGCAACACGCGTTCTGCAACATTTGTTTTATTATATTTCAAAAAAACACTCCTGTCAACAGGAACATATCTTGAGTTTCCGCAGTTTTATCCACAACAACTGCATTTCAAGCAGTTCATTTATAAAAACTTTTTAAAAACTGCAAAAAAATAAGGAATCTCATTCCTTTTTGGTGTAA
>JAAUZI010000071.1 GCA_014804645.1 Lachnospiraceae bacterium
ACTGCATTCCCTTAGAATAATTAGCAGCAACAAAACTATAACCACTATATTTATTAATAAGATATTCTAATTCATCTGTTGCTGTCTTTCTTATGGTACTGCTCATTTCCTTTGCTGTACCTGTTTCCTCTATCGCCTGCCTTTTGCTGTTTGTAGAATTTGCATAAGTATCTGCTTAATCTATTACTCCTGTAATTGCCATAATTTCGTCCTCCACAATAATATTTCTTAGTGTCGGTTCTTCTGTCATTCAGAACCGCCCATGCTCCTTTGTGATAATTTCGAACATTGCTATTTCTTATTCACAAAGTCCCAATATACCTATCTATGCCACCGCTTCCCCATGATAAGTCCGAGCAGTCCATCCTCTTTCTTTACGCTCAACTAATGCCAAATTCGTAATTTTACTATTTTACATAAGGCTGTCAAATACACCTAACAATTTATTACCATCCAATGCCTGCTTATATAAACCGGCATTCATATAATCGCCTATCATAGCACTAACCATCAAAGTCCAATCTTGTTTTATATTTTTGAAGTGTTCCATCGTATTCGTCATTTCAAAATAACCATTATGAGCAGCATTATCCCTATAATAATTCAAAGTCTGCCAGCTGCCAAAGGTTCCTCCTGTGCCATTCCCATTTGCATCTGCATAATTGCATAATGCAAACATCTCTATTTCGGTTGCATTTTGAGGTTTTACATTACGAATATCTACATTGTATTCTTCTACCACACCGCATCCTTTCTGAATTTTTACAGTAATTACCGGATTATCAACAGAAAAATTTTCTGCATATTCAGCTCTCATTCCATAGTGCATATTACTATTAGGATCTTTCAGAAAACCTATTCCCAATAATCTCTCATCAGCATCTGAAGCCGTGTTTTTTGCAGTATCGAAAATTTCTTTATCAGCCACTCCCTTACTTTTATATTCGTTCATATTATATATAGGGTTTACATTATTTACAACTTCCATATTCAATCCACCTTTCAATCAATTCGCTCACTGTTTACATAAACACATCCAAGTACAGCCCAAGCAGTTCACCCTTATTTCTTATTCATAAAATCCCAATATGACTGCATACTGTACTGGTAATATGCCACAGCATTTTTCTGACTCAGCAGTTTCATGTCGCTTATGACATTCTTAAACATATCCATGAAATCCCGTCTGTCATTTAATCCCATATTTCCGGCTTCCAGAGGAAGGGACGTAAAGCCTCCTAATTTTTTTACACCTGTATGCGCTTCCAAAGCTCTCATTTCCACAACAGTCGCACACTTAGGGTTTATCTTGTTGATATGTATGGTTTTTTCAAATTCATTCCCATTCTCATCAACACCCTTTGCTATCACTATCGGATCATCCTCTGTTGAATTTTCCGCATATTTTAGATAGTAGGACAGACCTGTGCCGTTCCCACCAGACCACAGCATATCTTCCTCTGAATAAATCTGATAAGTTTTTGGTGCGCTTGCCACATTATTTACCTGATTTGCAAAACTCGTTCCTGCCGTATTCTGCTGTGCCTTTCTTGCTCCCTGCCATGCTGGATATCCTGTTGCTCCTATTCCGTTAATACCCATTTTTCAAATTCTCCATCATCATCAATTATTTTTTATTAAAGAAGCATTGGCTTCTTCATTGGATTTTCTTAACATTTCCTCTTTCTTTGTTGCTTCCTTTCTTGATGTAGCATATGTGTTTTCATAAACACTGTTATAATTGCTCACTCCTGTAACTGCCATAATTTCACCCTCCTTGTTAAAATTTAATGCTTAATTGTTCTCAATATTTTTTAGTGGCGCTTCCTCTGTCATTCGGAGCCGCTCATACCCCCTTGCAATAAGTCCGGGCAGTCCGCAGAAGCAAAGGTTTATGCGCTTCTGCGGAATAAGGTGTATATTTTATACCTGTACATCCAATGTGCTGCCCGCAGACGTTTTTTTCACAAATGTATTACCGCTTTTAACAAGCTGGTTTTCTACGGATTCCCTTGTAACGCTGTCTATTATGTTGGAATCAAATGGCTGTCCCGGCTGCCAGTTAGGATTAGCTGCCTTTACCGCCGCATACATCGCAGAGCAATATTGACCCTCATACTGTTGCAAAGTCCATGTCCCTTTTGCACGGTCTTCCTTTTTTACGCTTAATTGATATTCTCTGAATATTTGTGATCTTTTCGTTGTATCACCATTGGAAATTCCATTCTCCTGAATGAACTCTCTTTTCACATTGTTGAACATTTTTTGCCGCGCATCATCGGAAACATTTATCAACTGCTGCCATGTTGAACGATCTACAGAGCCATCCTTCCCATGATGCATACCGGGAACAATAATTCCTCCGGGACCAACATAATCTCCATCAGAATTGTAATTACGCATCATATTTTTCATATGTGCTTCACGTCCACCTAACAGCTCATACATCATTTTCTGTTCCGGAGACATCATGGCTTCTTCCGCCATAACATCAGCTAAAACAGCTTCTTCTGCTACCTTATATCTTTTGTTTCCAGTGTTCATGCCCGTATAACTGGAATTACCTGTACCAAATCCACTAACACTCATTGACATACCGCATCCTCCATTCTATCCCTCCGCAGTTTCTAACTTGTCAACACCCATGACCTTCTGCAAGACATTTTTTAATTCATCATCCAGTTCTAAAGGAGCATAGTTCGTGTTTCCATGCCTTGAAATCAAAAACTGCTTTCGTGTTTCCCTATCCTGCACAATCTTCATATCAGAGTAATCAAATTTCCCTAAGCATTCTCCTTGTGTATTATAAACAGTAAGTCTCTGTCTTTGATTATCTGCTTTTAATAAATAATTTTCTGACTGATAGCTCATATAGATTTGCTTTGCAACTGCCGCATTAGCATATTTCATTTGCAAATAAGCATCCATCCGTTGATCTTCTTTTTCTACATCCACCGAATGACCAAAATAATAATCCACTTTATGATTGTTGTTTTGCTCCATCCACTTCCTTTGGAACTCCTCCGGATCTACCAGATTTGCAAAGCCTCCTTCTAATGGTTCTTCCTTAAAAGAAAATCCCCCTTCGACATTCATTGTCAATCCACTAAAGCGTTTCACACTTTGTTTTATTCCGTAGTACGCAGTACCACTATTGATATTAGTAATACCCATTTTAATATTCTCCGTTTCTCCAATTATTCTTAAAGTGGCGACTCCTCCGTCATTCGGAGCCGCCCATGCCCCCTTACAATAAGTCCGGGCATAATGCCCCATCAGCCAAGCATAGAAGCATTACCTATAACAGTCTCCGTCAAAACATTTGCTTCATAAGCAGCGGAAACCGTCTTTTTTGCTATGCTGCTTTTGTAATACCTTTCAGCTTCTTCCTGCTCCTGTAATTTTCGCTTTAAGGCACTTTCCTCATTCAGTCGGGCATATTCCTCACGTCTTTTCCTCTTTGCCGCCTGTTCCGCTTCAAACTGGCGCTGTTCTTCCTCTGTCGGCCCGGATATATTACCGCCGCCCCCTATTACATGATATTTTTCAATTTCTCCATTTTCATCAAGCGAAATCAGCCATGAACATACTCTGCCCGGTCTGACAGAAGTTGCTGTATATGTGGTAATAAAATTTTCAACATTCGCCATTACCCTCTTGGCCAGTTCGGGATCATTCTTCATCTTTTCCTCTAATTCCGGCGGTACAATAATCGACTTCTGCCCTAAAGTAGAATTCCACCGTGACTGTACCTGCGAACTGGTTGCTTCCGGCTCAACCCCTGTTGGTTTCCAATTTAATACAGATGCATCAGTATCATCCTGAAAGAATTTTTCAAGAGGAAAATCATTCCTGTCCCACGCTCCCTGCGGTATATTTGATGCATCCATCGTATGGTAGTATGCTCCCGGAAACCTTGACTGCCACATATCCTTAAAGCTCATTCCTGTTGCCTTTTCCGTTTCCTCTGTTTTCTGTAACTGCTCCATAAAACTTGTTCCACTTACTGCTGCTTTTTGTGCCCTGTTTGCATATTGGTATGCACCCAAAACATCATTAACTCCTAAAATACTCATTTCTTTCTCCTTTCCTGTAACAACACGGTTACGCTAAATTCGTTTTTCTTTACTCTAATGTCCACATCTCCCATGTATTTATCTACCTCACGTTTTACATTGGATAAGCCAATTCCATGCAGAGAGATATCCTTTTCCTTTGTGGAAAGTGGAAGATTGGTTTTTGTATCAAATGTCACCTCCCCCTCAAATGAATTTTTTACATTTATCAGATAAAACTTTTTCTTCTGCCTGCCGGAAAGATAAATGTATTTTTTATCCTCTGCCATATTTTCGCAGGCTTCAAGGGCATTTTGCAGAAGATTATTGATAATAACACCAATGTCATACGCATTATAGCCGTCTGATTTGGGATAGGAAAACTTCGATTTAAACTGTATTCCCTGTTTATCTGCGGCTTTCTTCTTGTCATTCACAATCACGTCCGTAACGGTATTTCCCGTTTTAATGGTAAGCTCAAAAACATTCATACTTTCGTCCATTTGGTCTATATACTGCTCTATATCCTCATAGCTTCCATTTCTGACAAGCCCTTTGATATTCGTCAAATGGTTCTTCATTTCATGCTTCATCTGGCGTATGCCATGATAAAACTGCTCTACTTCCTCCATTCGTTCCTGTATGGCGTGAACCTGCTGCTGTTCTACAAAGTACTTTTCTTTTTCCTCCTGTAAGCTTATCATTTTCTGGTAGGAAACTATTGTAATTAAAATTCCCGCATAGAACAGGGCAGCAACCACAGGCACAATCCCAAGAAACACCGGAAACTGTTCGTAAAGTTGAAACACAAGATTTTCATTCACTACTAGTAAAATCTTAAAGATAATGTTTACAAATAAAATTCCCGTCATTGGTATTAAAAGCAGGTAACACAATTCTTTTATGTGCAGTTTCATTGTCTTTTTCTTCAGCAATCGTCCCACGACGTATAGCATAACGGAAAACAGGATAATTTGCAGCACCGCATCAAAAACATAATTCAGTGCCGCATCACGAAAACCATTTTCTACGCCTATCTCCCTTTGCTCAAGATATTTGTCTAAGAAGCCGCTTATACTTCTCATAATCAGCGCACTTAAATTTCTGATGCAGGTGAAGATCACTCCCAAAAAAAATGTAAATTTCCTGTCCATATCCAAAAACTTTGAAGCTGCTGCTAAGAGGATAAGCATAATTATCATACACAGCCAACCATAAACAGAAGTTGCTATATTAACAAAACACATTAATATATAAATCAGAAATACCATAAGCACTTTCTTAATCCTGCTTTTTCTCTGTTCTTTTTTCCATGTCATATATGGATAAAAAAAGGCTGTCAGGCAGACCGCATACAAAAGCATTTCAATTCTTACCGCTATATTCATAACCAAACTAAAATCTGCTTTACTCAATGTCTGTACCTCCTACTGCATAAAGCGCAGATATGCCTTTACAAAGTCCTCATACTTATATTTTGAAAGAGGCAGCTTATCCCCGTTTGTAAGTATTATCTCTGTCCTGCTGTATTCGTCCACATAAGAGAGGTTGACAAGATAACCTTTGTGTATGCGACAGAAATGCCCCTGCAATTCTTCTTCCAGCTCCCCGATTTTTGCATAATATTCCAGCCTGCGCAAGCCGGCTTGTTCCCTGTCTTTGGTATAAAGCACTATTTTATGTTTCTGGCTTTCCATGTAATAAATATTGTCTATCGGTATTGCTTTATTTGCCCCGGCGTACTGGATAAGCAAAGTTTTCTTTTTCTGCTCCGCTTCGGATAAAATCTTATCCTGCGCCCGGCTGAAAACCTCTGCAAATTTCTGTCCATTTACAGGTTTTACCAGATATTGAAATGCGTCCACGTCAAAAGC
>JAAUZI010000072.1 GCA_014804645.1 Lachnospiraceae bacterium
CATTGTAAAAGTGGCAAATAAATATTATTCCTTTAGGGATGACACAGATTTTATTCTGAATTATTACAAGCCGATACATGACCATTTTGGAATAAGCAACGGCGGAATCAGTTCAATTCTGCGAAAGGCTGAAAAGAAAGCAAAGCAGAATAAGGTATTAAATGCTGTTGACGAAAAACTTGGAAGAAATAAAAACAAGCGCAAGATATCATTGGGTGCTGAAATCATTCATTGGCTTGTTTATTGGCCGATTTTTGCGGTTTATCTTGTGTTTGAAGCCGCAAAGGCAATCTTTACTAAATTGCGTAAATTAGCAATTCCGGTATTTGTCATCCTATTTGGTTTAGAGAACTGGCTGCTACCCAAGTTAGAGGTCCTGCCATATAATCTCTTGATACTAAGGAAAGTATTTTTCAAAGATCAGTGGATATCGTGTCTTGAAGACCTCATGGGAAGTTACGAATACAATACACTTGATATGATAGTGGCATCATTTGCTGTAATATGGATGTTGTTGGCAGTTTATATTTTGCCGCCACTATTTGTTTCACAGTTTGTTAAAGCGTTTGCTGATGATTTTAATAAACGATTTGACTGGATCGGTATAGAGAGAACATTCCGGGAGATTTTCAGCTTTTTAAGAGAAAAAACAGAACATCAATACACTACACAGAAAAAGTTTTTTGTAAAAAATAAGGTGCCCAAGATAATTATTAATTTGATCTGCTTAGCAACATTGGTAGGAATGATCATATTTGCGCCAACAGGCCTTAGAAAGCTTAGTGAAACAACTGGATATTTCCAAAAAGAAGATGAGTACCAAGAATCGTATAATGACTATAGCAATGACGATGGATTTGATATTGCTGATTTTAGCAGCGACGATGGACTTGACGGCGATAATTATAGTGAAGAGAATCTTCCTGTAGGTGATACTATGGTTATTACAGTGGGTTCGGCAAATATAAGGTCTGGCCCAAGTACAGACTATAACGTTGTGACAACCGCGTCAAAGGGTACTGCATTCGTTGCGACAGGACAACAGGAGACAGCATCTAATGGAGGAATCTGGTATGAAATCTATTTAGATGACGAAATGACGCAGACCGGATGGGCGAGTCAGAAAGTAATAGATTTTCAATAGTATTTTTTTCATGAGTTCCTGTTTTACAGTTTTTCAACAAATTTTGCGCCTGCTTTTGTAGGCGCATTTTTATGTCTGTTCATCCAGCATCTCCCGTTTGTATTTAAAATTTATTTCGTTCACAAAACGCTCGTTGAAATCAGGTGAATTTCGTTGTATAATTTTTTATGGACATATGAAAAAGGCTTTAAATGCCTTTAAACAAGCACTTAAAGCCTTAGCAGGGGGAGAGGGGATCGAACCCCCGTTAACGGTTTTGGAGACCGCCGCACTACCGCTGTACTATCCCCCTATGGGTTTTGTCTCACCGACGAAAGCTATTATAGCACAACTATGGCGGCTTTCGCAAGAGTATTTTGCTATTTTTTAATATATTTTTGTTTTTGTTTACGGGATATAGAAAGGGACGTTTCAGATGAATAATCATTCCTGTCCGGACACGCTTTCGCTCGATTGGGTACGTAGCGGTCGCTAGGCTCGAAAATACCTTCGCCAAGCGCCGACGTACCCAGACGGTCCTATCAGGAACGATTATTCATCTGAAACTGGGGACTGGTATTGGCCGTGAATGGTAATATATTTTATTGTTTCAAGAAAAAAATTTTTATACAGATATTATATGAGGAGGTGTGATATGAAACAGGAGATCAGAGAGTGGGCGGTAAGGCTGGCACAATGCGCAGGACAGAGTGAGGAACAGGCGGAAAACTTTGCCAACGGGCTGGAGAATTGCCCCGGACTGCAGGAGGAATTGTGCTATTACTATGAGCATCAGAACTTTCTGTGCAAATATCAGGTGGCGGGCTACACCATCGTGGATATTCTGGTGTGGCAGGTGGACCATTTCAAGGCTTTTTTGGACAGGCCGGACGAGATGAATCGGTATCACCAGGACAGGCTGGTGTGGAGCGCGTTCCATACCATGCTGGAAATGCAGGAGCATCCGGAAAACTATCAGCGAAAGATGCGGGAGGAGACAGGGACGGATTACGCGGGAAAGTATTAAGAGGATATTTTCTCCTCAAGGAAAGAACGGCATTCCTCCCAGGAGCCGCCGACGAATTTGTCCTTATATAAGCGAACCACTTTTTTGGTCTTGAGCACAAGCCAGACCTTGTTGCCCTCCTCCTTTATGGAGACGATATCAGAATAGGGCAGCCGCAGACTGGAAACAGAAACATTTCCTTCTGTTACCACCAGATTGTCCTCTTCAAAGCAGATGGTTCTGAGCCAGTTTTCTCCATAGATCTGGGCCAGAGTGTTATATTGTCTTCTGGAGAAGAGAAGGTTGCGGAAAAAAGCGCGATATAGACAAAAAAGTTCAAGTATGACAAACAGACCGGTGAACGGAGTGTAAAACATCCCCCATAGGACCAACAGGCTGATAAGAATCCACATAATAAATATTACAAGCATAGGCGGTTTGCGCATGTTTTCCCACAGCCAGGTTCGGCAGAGCTGCCGCGTGACGCTGTACTCGTTTTTTATCTCCATAACATCTTCCTTTATGATACTGAACAATATTATCATACACGCGATGCAGCCGCTGGGGAAACAGCGGCTACATCTTGTGTAAAAGGGGAATTCTTCCGGAATTATTGGTAATTACCAGCCCAATCTTTCGACTGAACAGTATTAGTATACACCAGGTTCTGGTTGTTGTCCAGTATTTTTGAAAATTTTTTTAGAATATGTCACATATTGTCGGTAACTATTTTCTGTAATACTCCACTTCCTGCTCGATGGTCTCCGGGACACGGGTTCCTTCGTTGCGCAGTTTTTGGCACAGCTTGTTCAGACGATTGAGTTGCTGCTGGCAGCGCACATCGTAACGGCGCAACAACTCACCGTACAGTGGATTGCTCTGTACCTTCTGACGCACTTCAGAGGAGAACGGGCAGTAGGTAAAGAGAATCTGTCTCGCAATCTTGTTGAGCCTGGGGGAGGCGGAGCTTTCTAGCATGATCCACAGCAGATAATCCCGGATAAACATTTCCTTGAAACTGTTTTTGGCACCCATAAGGCTCTGCCGTATCCTCTCCTTGGCCTCCGGACTCAGGTCATTGTTTTTCTTATAGAACTGAATATAGTCGAAATATTCGCTCGTCAGGGAGCGCTCGGAGAGATCGTTCCACCGTGCGCCCTGTACGCGCTTGCACATCTCCCAGCGGTAATCACCCACCAGACGTATAGTGGTGGTAAACAGATCCTCCATGTGGAAGATGGACAGCATCATGCGGGCAGGGGTAGTACGCTTTCTGCCCTCGATCTCCTGCCATGTGACGCCGCGGATTCCCGCGTTGGGCATCAGAATAATGTCCGGCAGACACTCCACGTGTATGGTCTCCTTCTGGGCCACAGGACTGTCCATATTCAATGTCTCCCTGTAAAAAGCGGAGTAGTCAATGGAACGGATTTTGTCCAGGACGGAGCGGATGGCCGCAGCCGTCACATGACAGGAGGACAGCTCCTTGAGTATATTGTCGGCGGCAAATATGGGACAGAAGGTGGTGACCCTGCCGTAGGTAATCTTGTTGACGGTGGGGAACAGGTTGCGGAGTTCGAACTCCACCTTGCGCATGGGATTGTCTGTGAGGTCCCGCAGCTCCTGTTCGGACAGTTTTCCGCTGGCCTTCTGCTTGTGCAGATAATCCACATAATCTTCTCCGAACTCGTTGCGGCTGGGCTGCTTTTTCCCCTCGTAAATATTCTTTATCCAGTCGTAGAAGGTATATACGCCGTCGCCGGTTTCCTTGTCCGGCTCGTTGATCAGCTTACACAGGTACACACTGTTGGCGGTTCCTGCCAGTTCCTCGTCCACGTACCCGAAGGAGAGGAACATCCTGACGGGCAGAGGCAGGGGAGTGGCGTCGGTCAGGCTCTTCTGCAGCACCTGCGTGTAGATGACGTAAAAGCCCTCTGTCAGCTGACGGCGCAGCCTGCATGCCTGTTCGTCCGAGGAAGACTTGTCGGAGAGCTGCTTGTAGGCGTCCACGTTCCGGCGGAAAGTGGAGGAAGTCTCAATGTCCGCACCGGCATACTCCAAAATTGTATACAGAGAGTCGGCCAGCTGTTCGTGCGCCTCTGCGCGGGGGGTGTCGGAGGCTTTCGGCTGTTTGGCGCCGAGTCGTGGCAGATTCTCACGGAAACTCTGCACACGCGCCGCAAGCTGCGGTTTGTCCAGAGCCGCATTGCTCGTGATGGTGGATATCACGCCCTGGATGGCGGTGTAGATATCCGACGTGTCGGCAGATGCCTGGGCCACCTGATAGAGCAGGTTCGTGTAACAGGAGAACAGGTCCTCCCCCTCCGAACTGATATAAAAATGCAACAGCTGCTGCTGGTAGCGAAACTGCTCCTGCAGAGACAGAAAGGTTTTGCGGAAATCAAGGCTTGCCTTGCGCAGAAAACCGGTGGCAACAGCGGATTCCCGGACAACGGGCGCCGAGGGATTGGAGGAACAGATCTGCAAAAGTCCCTGATAATAGTCGGTGAGCCACATATCCGGCGTTTCCATTCCCACATAGGTAGTGACCTGCTCTATATCGGACAGTTCCTTGGCGGGAAGATGGTACTGCTCGCAGAACGCCTGATAGGCGGTCAGATGCTCGTGCAGACGGTTGTAGAGATTGCCGCATTTCAGGGCGGATTCCTCGCAGTGGTTCAGCACCGTATACATTTGCCTGAAAGCGGAAATTACAGAAATGCTGGCAAGATCGGGATTTCTTATAAACAGATCCTGCAGGGCCTCCGGGTTGGGCAGGGGGTAGTTCATAATATGAACTGCCTCTACGGTCTCGTAGGCCAGAAAATGAACCTCCGAACAGATCTCACAGATACCGATCACATCTCCCTTGCCGATCAGATATTCTCCGGTGGGAGAGGATACCCGCACACTGCCGCTGGTAATGAGGTGGAGGGCAGTCAGAGGCTGCCCGGCCTTGTAGATCGTTTTTCTCATGGGTAGGTCAATAAATGGCATAGTCAGTCAAACTCCTTTTCAGCGATGCAGCGCAGATCAAAGCGCCGTTACTATCTGCATACAATTATACTCTGAATGAAAAAAATAAACAATATAGTTTTAGTGGAATCTAATGCATTTTCTTATTGACAAATAAAAAGTTTGGGTGTAAACTGTTCACGTTAAAACAGTTCGCGCGTAAACTATTAATGCTGGAAGGGCTATTACACTGGAAGGGCTATTACGGAACTAAAAATAGAAAGGAGTCGTATGGACGGGGGGAAACACAATTTTCATATGGGACACCGCATCCGCAAGCTGGACAATATGCTGAAGAGGAACATGCAGCTGGCGCTGAGCGGACAGGGCATGGACGAGGTGACGGCCATGAACGGATTTATCATTATGTATCTGCACCATCATGCGGATCAGGTGATCTACCAGAGAGATGTTGAGCGGGAATTCAAGATCGGCCGCTCCGCAGTGACCAATATTCTGACCCGCATGGAGGAAAACGGTTTTGTCCGCCGGGATACCGACGGCGACGACGCCAGGCTGAAACGTCTGACTTTGACCGCCAAGGGAGAGGAACAGTGTCAGGTGCTCCAGAGCACCATTGAGTGGCTGAACTACCGGCAGATGGACGGGATATCCGCCCAGGAGCAGGAGCGATTCTTTGCCACTCTGGAAAAGATTGAGGGAAATGCCGGAAGACTGGCGGCCTGCATTCTGGGAGAGGACGATTCCTGGATAGGAGAAATCCGGCAGAGACAGAGCAATTACGGAACTATGAATTAAGAAAGGAAGAATAGCGATGCTGAAAACACTAGGAAAGCATATCAAGGGGATTGTGAGAGAATCCATTCTCACCCCGGTGTGTATGATCGGCGAGGTGATCATGGAGATGATTATTCCGCTGCTGATGGCCTCCATTATCAATGATGGGGTGGAAAAAGGAAATATGCAGCATATTTATCTGATCGGCGGCCTGATGGTAGTGGCGGCGCTGGTGGGTCTTGCCTTCGGCGTGGGAGGAGGTGTTTTCGGAGCCAAGGCTTCAGCGGGTTTTGCCAGGAATCTCCGAAAGGCCATGTATGAGAGAATACAGACCTTCAGTTTTGCCAATATTGACAAGTTCAGCACAGCGGGACTTGTGACCAGACTGACCACGGATGTGACCAATATCCAGAACGCCTACCAGATGATCCTGCGCATGTGCATGCGGGCGCCGATAAGCCTGATCTGCGCCATGCTTATGTCTTTCTGGATCAGCCCCAAACTTGCCAGCATCTACCTGGTGGCGGTGCTGCTGCTGGGCTGTGTGCTGGGCGTAATCGTGACCAGCGCCATGAAGTATTTTAGTCAGGCGTTTCCCAAGTATGACGCTCTTAACGAGAGCGTGCAGGAAAATGTGTCCGCTATCCGCGTGGTTAAGGCTTATGTTCGGGAGGACTATGAAAACGAGAAGTTTAAGAGGGCCAGCGACGGTATTTACAGGATATTTTGTAAAGCTGAGGGCATAGTGGCGTGGAATGGGCCAGTGATGAATCTGACTGTGTATTCCTGTATCATTCTGATCAGCTGGATCGGAGCAAAACTGATCGTGCAAAGCTCGCTGCTGACAGGAGACCTGATGGCTCTGCTGACCTATTGTATGACCATACTGATGAATTTGATGATGCTGTCCATGATCTTTGTCATGATGACCATGTCCGCGGCCAGCGCCAGACGAATCTGCGAAGTGTTGATAGAGGAGCCGGATTTGAGCAATCCTCAGCAGCCTGTCATGGAGGTGGCGGACGGTAGCATCCGGTTTGAACATGTATTTTTCAGCTACAAGAAGGATGCAGACACCCCGGTGCTCAAGGATATCAATCTGGACATCCGGCCGGGTGAGACCATCGGTATTATCGGCGGCACCGGCAGCGCTAAATCCAGTCTGGTGAACCTCATAAGCCGTCTCTACGATGTGACGGAGGGACGGTTGCTGGTGGGCGGCGTGGATGTGCGCGATTACGATATGGAGACGCTGCGCAACCAGGTGGCAGTGGTACTCCAGAACAATGTTCTTTTCTCGGGGACCATTCTGGAAAATCTGCGCTGGGGAGATTTAAATGCCACGGAGGAGGAGTGCAGGCATGCCTGTCAGCTGGCCTGTGCGGACGAATTTATCCAGAGAATGCCTGAGGGATACAATACTTATATAGAGCAGGGCGGCACCAATGTGTCCGGCGGTCAGAAACAGAGGCTCTGTATTGCCAGGGCACTGCTTAAGAAACCTAAAATACTGATACTGGACGACTCCACCAGCGCGGTGGACACGGCCACGGACGCCAGGATTCGCCAGGCTTTTGCCCAGGAGATTCCCGGCACGACCAAGCTGATTATCGCCCAGCGGGTGTCCAGCGTGGAGCATGCGGACAGAATTATCGTCATGCATGAAGGAGAGATCGACGGTTTTGGCACCCACGAGGAGCTGTTTGCCTCCAACGACATATACAGGGATGTATACGAATCTCAGACCGGCGGCAGCGGCGACTTTGATGAGAAAGGAGGGATGTGATTATGGTAGAGGAGAAAACACCCAAGGTAAACCAGGGAGGATCCCCCGGCGGCCCCAGAGGACCCCATGGCCCCGGCGGTCCCAGAGGACCCAGAGGTCCCAGACCCAAGATAGAGAATCCCGGCAAATTGCTGAAACGAGTGTTGGGTTACACCTTTAAGGATTATGCCATACACTGGATCGTGGTGGTGATCTGCATCGTGACCACGGTGATGGCGTCCCTGCAGGGAACACTGTTTATGCGGACGCTGATTGACGATTATATCGTGCCCTTGCTCGGGCAGCAGAACCCGGATTTTGGCCCTCTGGCCGGTGCCATCGGCAGGGTGGCATGCTTTTACGGGCTGGGCGTGTTGGCGTCTTTCACCCAGTCCAGACTTATGATCTATGTGACGCAGGGCACCCAGAGGAATCTGCGGAACGATTTGTTTAAAAAGATGGAAGAATTGCCGATTCGATACTTTGACACCCATGCTCACGGCGATATCATGTCCATATACACCAACGACATCGATACGATGCGGCAGATGATCAGCCAGAGCATTCCCCAACTGCTCAACAGCGCTATCAGCGTGGTATCCATTTTAATTTCCATGCTGGTGCTGGATATCCCGCTGACTTTGGTGACGTTGGTTATGGTGGTGGTGATGATCCTGTCGGCCAAAAAGGTAGGTTCTCTGTCCGGCCGGTTTTTCCTGTCTCAACAACGTGATCTGGGTCAGTTAAACGGCTGTATTGAGGAGACCATGACCGGACAGAAGGTGGTCAAGGTTTTCTGCCATGAGGAGGAGAGCCTGAAACAGTTCAATGAGCTGAATGACAGACTTTATGACAGCGCTTACCGGGCCAATAAATTTGGCAATATTATGGGTCCCATAAACGCCCAGCTGGGGAATCTGAGTTATGTTGTGTGCGCGGTGGTTGGCGGCATACTGGCTATCACCGGGGTGTCCGGTCTGTCTCTGGGAGATCTGGCGGCGTTCCTGACGTTGAACAAGTCTTTTGGCATGCCGATCAACCAGATCACCATGCAGTTCAACAGCATTATCATGGCGCTGGCCGGTGCAGAGCGTATCTTCCGGCTCATGGATGAGGTGCCGGAGACGGACGAGGGCTATGTGGAGCTGGTCAACGCGCAGATGAATGAGCGCCAGGAGCTGGTGGAATCGGAGGAGCGCACAGGGCTGTGGGCCTGGAAACACTATCACAGAGACAGCAATACGGTGACCTATACAGAACTGAAGGGTGATGTGGTGTTTGACCATGTGGATTTCGGTTACACGGACGAGAAGATGATTCTGCATGACATTGAGCTCTTTGCCCAGCCGGGACAGAAGATTGCCTTTGTGGGTTCTACCGGCGCCGGAAAGACTACGATCACTAATCTGATCAACCGTTTTTACGATATTCAGGATGGCAAAATCCGTTACGACGGTATCAATATCAATAAGATCAAGAAAGACGATCTGCGGCGTTCCCTGGGAATCGTGCTGCAGGACACCCATTTGTTCACCGGTACCGTCATGGAGAATATCCGTTACGGCAAGCTGGATGCCACTGAGGAGGAAGTGATCCAGGCGGCCAGGCTGGCCAATGCGGATGGCTTTATACGGCGTCTGCCGGAGGGCTACAATACTATGCTGCACGGTGACGGCGCCAACTTAAGTCAGGGGCAGAGGCAGCTGCTGGCCATCGCCAGGGCGGCCATTGCGGACCCGCCGGTGCTGATTTTGGATGAGGCCACAAGCTCTATCGATACCCGCACCGAGCGCATTGTACAGGACGGCATGGATAAGCTGATGAAGGGCAGGACTACCTTTGTGATTGCTCACAGGCTCTCCACAGTGCGAAATTCTGACTGTATCATGGTGCTGGAACAAGGCCGCATCATTGAGCGGGGCACTCATGACCAGCTGTTGGAGGAAAAAGGAAAGTATTACCAACTGTACACAGGTCTACAGGCATAGAAAGACGTTTGCCCCCGAAGCAATTCGGGGGCTTTTTTCCTTTCTCCTTCTTTTTTTACAGAAAACCCTTTGCATTTTGAAAAAGGAATGGTATACTAATCTATATATAGCTTTTTCTGAGGAGGTTGGCAGTATTGAAACAGGAATATATGCGTAAGTTATCGGGAGAATACAAGGAGGCTTTGGCGCCCCTTTTGCGATATCTGCCATGGCTTGAGGACCATGCAGGCACACAGACGGGGTCATCCTATAACGGAAGTATGGACGGCAATAATACCATGTCGTTTCCGGTATACGACAGTACTCTGCTCAGTTTTGTGAAGGAGGCGGGGAAATCTTCTTTTATGAATCGCAACTATGCTTACATATATTCGTACAGACGGATGAAGACCCCGGAGGACGAGCGGAAGGCTATCAAGACGGCGACGATCCGGGAGTGGGATGTGCTGTGTGGCATTTTGTCAAAGTATGTGCTGGGCGGGAATGCCAAGGCGTACCTGTGGACCCAGGCTGTGCAGGAGAGCATTTTCTTTCTGGTGCTGGATAAGATGCGTGAGATTGTGGAGTATTGGGACAGGAAACTGGAAGATTAAAGTGGTGTAGAGGTACGAATGGGGAGATAAGAGTGGAGAAACAGATGGGAGAGAAATCGCTACAGAAGAGAAAGTATATTTTGGAGACGGCTCGCAGTGTCTTTATGGAGAAGGGGTATAAGAGAGTGACCATGAAGGATATTGTGGAAGCATGCGAGATCAGCAGGGGCGGTCTGTATCTCTATTTTAACAGCACTGCCGAGATTTTCCTGGAGGTGCTGAAACTGGAGAGCGAGGAGGCCGACGATGTGTTCTCGGACAGCATCACTGAGGACGCCACGGCGGCGGATATTCTGACTCTGTTTTTGAAGGAGCAGAAGAAGGAACTGTTGCGGAAAAAGAACACTCTGACCCAGGCGACTTACGAGTTCTATTTTGAGAATAGTCTGCCCAAGAAGGACAATATTCTAAAGAAACAGTTTGATTCGGCGGTAAAAATCATACAGAAACTCATAGAGGCCGGTGTGGACAACGGAGAATTCTACTGTGAGGACTGTGAGGGGACGGCCCGCAACATTATGTTTGTGCTGGAGGGGCTTAAGATCAATGCCCAGACCATTGGCATTACGGCGGATATAGTGGACCGGGAATTTCTGTATATACTGACTGCCCTGGGAATGGAAGATTAGTGTACATGCTCCTGCCGGCGGCGGGAGCATATTTTATGAGGTGCTGCGGGGAAAACGCGAAACTTGCGATATGCATGAAAGAGGTATCAATGATAGAGACAATCGTTTCGATGGAACTGCCGGTGGGGGAGCATTTGACCATTTGCAGGAACAGAATCTGTTACAGGGAGAATATCAAATCGTTGGGGCGCATAGCCATTGTGTCCGGAACTCACGGTGATGAACTGGAGGGACAGTATATCTGTTTCGAGGTGGCACGGCGCATTGCGGAGCATCCGGAATGTCTGGCGGGCATTGTGGACATTTATCCGGCGCTGAATCCGCTGGGAATCGACCTGGCCAGCAAGGCTCTGCCCACTATTGACATGGATTTAAACCGGATGTTTCCGGGCAGCAAGGACGGCAATGCCATGGAACAGATTGCGGCGGCCGTGGTAGATGATCTGATCGGCGCAGATCTGTGCATTGACGTGCATTCCAGCGATATTTTTGTGCAGGAGATTCCTCAGGTGAGGCTCAGCGAGGAATTTGCGGAGAGAATGCTGCCCTTTGCCAAGCTGATGAATGTGGATGTGATATGGATGAACGCTACCGCCACGGTGCATGAGGCAACGCTGGCACATTCTCTGAATATCATGGGGGTTCCCACCATGGTGGTGGAGCTGGGAAAGGGCAATAGTATCAACATTCCCTACGGCAATCAGGTGGTGGACGGTATTTTCAATGTGATGCACGAGATGGGGTTGTGGACGGGGGAGGTACCTCCCACGCATCTGCCCGCCATCTCCAGCGACGGCAAGGTGGAGTTCATCCGCAGTGAGATGGAGGGGATCTTTCTTCCCAGGAGCAAGCACAATCATTTTGTCTGCGTGGGAGAATTGATCGGTGAGATCGTGGATCCCATGACGGGACAGGTGAAAAGCCGAATCACGGCGGGGAAAGACGGGCTGCTGTTTACGCTGCGCAACTATCCGGTGATCTATGAGGGGGATCTGCTGGCCCGGATTCTGACGGGCATTGACTGAAGTTGAGAATAAATATTGTGGGGAGTGCTTATGCATATTCATGAGATTTATACGGTACATTCCACCTATCGGGAAGATATGAAGATCAAGGGTTATACCTTTGGACAGGGGGAGAAATCCGCCTGCATTGTCGGGGCGCTGCGAGGCAACGAGATACAGCAGATGTATGTCT
Source organism: Lachnospiraceae bacterium (assembly GCA_014804645.1). Taxonomy (GTDB): domain Bacteria; phylum Bacillota; class Clostridia; order Lachnospirales; family Lachnospiraceae; genus Acetatifactor. The sequence goes on from JAAUZI010000072.1 coordinate 12,055, forward strand.
GCTCCCAGCTGATACAGGCCCTGAAGGAGCTGGAGAGCAACAGCTGTATCTGCACAGGCAAGCAGATACAGGTGATCCCGGTGGTCAACAGCTACAGTATCAATGTGGAGCGTCGCTTTTTCGGGGTGGACAACGGGGATCTGAACCGGGTTTTCCCCGGCAATTCCTACGGGGAACAGGACAGGCGGATCGTTCATGCGCTGATGGAGGATATAGGCAGCTATGTCTATGGGATACAGTTTGCCTCCTTCTATATGGAGGGGGAGTTTGTTCCCCATGTGCGGATGATGGAGACGGGGTTCCAGAACACCTCCCTGGCCAATCTGTTCGGACTGCCCTATGTGGTGGTACATAAGCCGGCCCCCATCGACACTGGCACACTGAACTACAACTGGCAGGCCGAGAAGACAGCGGCGTTCTCTCTGTATACCAAGACGAACAGGGAGATCGACGAGCGCAGCGCCAGTCAGGCGGTGGCCGCGGTGCTGCGGTTTTTGAAAAGAATGGGGATTATCCGCTATGAGAGCCACAGCGGTTATATCAGCCATGTGCTGTACGAGCAGGATCTGTCGGACGTGCACGCGGGCCGTGCGGGAATCTTCCGGGGGCTGGTTCGCCCCGGCGACGATGTGCGCTACGGCCGCCCTCTGGCGGAGATCATTGATCCCCAGGAGGGAATTGTGCGGGAGACTATAGTCGCCCCCACCGACGGCATTGTCTTTTTTGCCCACACCAAGTCCCTGATTAACCAGGGCGACATAGTCTACCGCTTGGTACACAGGCTGCACGAGTAGATATATATTTTAAATGGAGGACACATCATGGGAAATGTGAGACGTATCTATGTGGAAAAAAAGGCCCCCTATGCGGTGAAGGCCAGGGAGCTGAAAGGAGACCTGAAGAACTACCTGGGCCTTGGAAAGGTAGAAGAAGTGAGACAGTTCATCCGCTATGATGTGGAGAACATCTCCGACGAGATATTCGCCGCCGCCTGCAGAACCATATTCTCCGAACCGCCGGTGGACGATCTGTACCAGGAAAATATCGAGATTCCGGAGAACGGCCATGTGTTTTCCGTGGAGTTCCTGCCCGGCCAGTTCGATCAGAGAGCGGATTCCGCGGTGCAGTGCGTACAGTTCTTGAAGGAGGACGAGCAGCCCATCATCCGCACCGCCGTGACCTATATGATTATCGGCGACGTGAGCGAGGAGGAGATGGCCCGCATCAAGGCATACTGTATCAATCCCGTGGATTCCAGAGAGACCGATATGGTAAAGCCGGACACGCTGGTGACTCAGTTCCAGGACCCGGCGGATGTGGTTATTTTTGACGGTTTTGCGGATATGCCCGAGGGGGAGCTGAAAAGGCTCTATGACTCCTTGGGGCTGGCTATGACCTTCAAGGATTTTTTACACATACAGAAGTATTTCCATGATGATGAGAAGAGAGACCCCTCCATGACGGAGATCCGGGTGCTGGACACCTACTGGTCCGACCACTGCCGTCACACTACCTTTTCCACGGAGCTGAAGGATGTGGAGTTTGGAGAGGGATACTATCGTGACCCTATCGAGGCCACCTACCAGAGCTATATGGACACCCGGGCGGATATCTTTGCGGGCAGAGAGGATAAGTTTGTCTGCCTGATGGATTTGGCGCTGATGGCCATGCGGAAACTGAAAAAGGACGGAAAACTGGCGGATCTGGAGGAGTCTGAGGAGATCAACGCCTGCTCTGTGGTGGTGCCCGTGGAGATGGAGTACGAGGACCACACAGAGACGGAGGAATGGCTGGTATTCTTTAAAAATGAAACACACAACCATCCCACGGAGATTGAGCCTTTCGGCGGTGCGGCCACCTGTCTGGGCGGCGCTATCCGTGATCCCTTGTCCGGCAGGGGCTATGTGTACCAGGCCATGCGCGTGACCGGTGCGGCAGACCCCACCGTGCCCGTGGCAGATACTTTAAAAGGAAAGCTATCCCAGAAAAAGCTGGTGAGAGGCGCAGCCAGCGGCTATTCCTCTTACGGAAACCAGATCGGCCTGGCCACCGGCTTTGTGAAGGAGATATATCACCCCAACTATGTGGCAAAGCGCATGGAGATCGGCGCGGTGATGGGGGCGGCTCCCCGCAAAAACGTGATCCGAGAGACCTCCGATCCCGGCGATATCATTATTCTGCTGGGCGGTCGTACTGGCCGTGACGGCTGCGGCGGCGCTACCGGTTCCTCCAAGGTGCATACGGAGCAGTCCATCGAGACCTGCGGCGCAGAGGTGCAGAAGGGCAACGCCCCCACAGAGCGCAAGATTCAGAGATTGTTCCGCCGGGAGGAAGTCAGCAGACTGATTAAGAAGTGCAATGACTTTGGCGCAGGCGGCGTGTCCGTGGCCATCGGGGAACTGGCGGACGGTCTGACGGTGGATCTGGATAAGGTGCCCAAGAAATATGCGGGTCTGGACGGCACGGAGCTGGCAATCTCCGAGTCTCAGGAGCGCATGGCTGTGGTGGTGGACCCTAAGGATGTGGATGCTTTCCTGGGCTATGCCGCAGAGGAGAATCTGGAGGCTGTGGCTGTGGCTACGGTGACCGAGGAGCCCCGTCTGGTGCTGAACTGGAGAGGAAAGGATATTGTCAACTTAAAGAGAGCATTCTTGGATACCAACGGCGCGCACCAGGAGACCAGCGTCAAGGTGGATATCCCGGATCAGAAAGAGAATTATTTTGACCGATATGCGATAGAGAAAGTGGGAGAGAAGGTGGAGGCCGGAGACGTCAAGGGTGCCTGGCTGACCATGCTGAGTGACCTGAATGTGTGTTCTCAGAAAGGCCTGGTGGAGATGTTCGACTCCTCCATCGGCGCTGCCAGCGTACTGATGCCCTACGGCGGAGTGCATCAGCTCACTGAGACCCAGGCCATGGTGGCCAAGCTGCCGGTGCTGAAGGGTAAGACCGACACTGTGACCATGATGAGCTATGGCTTTGACCCCTGTTTATCCTCCTGGAGCCCTTATCACGGCGCAATCTATGCGGTGGTGGAGTCCATGGCTAAGATTGTGGCAAACGGAGGCGACTACAGTAAGATTCGCTTTACCTTCCAGGAATATTTCCGGCGTATGACTGAGGACCCGGCCCGCTGGAGCCAGCCCTTTGCGGCGCTGTTGGGCGCATATGACGCACAGATCGGATTTGGCCTGCCTTCCATCGGCGGCAAGGATAGTATGTCCGGCACCTTCAACGACATTGACGTGCCTCCCACACTGGTATCCTTTGCGGTGGATATTGCCAAATACGGAGATATTGTGACGCCTGAGCTTAAGACTCCCGGCAATAAGCTGGTGCGTTTTGCCATAGAGAGGGACGATTTTGATGTGCCTATGTACGAGGCGGTGATGGAGCTGTACAACGCCGTTCATCGGCTGATGCAGGAGAAGGCCATTGTCTCCGCCTATGCGCTGGATGCCAGGGGTGTGGCCGCGGCTGTGTCCAAGATGGCTTTCGGAAACAAGCTGGGCGTGGCGATAGAGGAGAATGTGGACAATGAAGACCTGTTCTGCAACGGCCTGGGTGACCTGCTGGTAGAGATGCCGGCGGATAAGCTTGAGCTGCTGGAGGAGAGAGAGCTGGATTATATGGTGATCGGTACAGTAACTGCGGAGCCGGCGTTCTGTGTGGGCCAGGTGCGGATTACCATGGAGGAGGCGCTGGAGGCATGGACTTCCAGGCTGGAGAAAGTATTCCCCACTAGGGCTGTGGCTGGCGCGGAGCCGGTGGACAGCAAAGTGTACCGGACAGAGGATATCTATGTATGTAAACATAAGGTGGCAAAGCCCACGGTATTTATTCCGGTGTTCCCGGGTACCAACTGCGAGTATGACAGCGCAAAGGCCTTTGAGCGGGCGGGCGCGGATGTAGTGACCAAGGTGTTTAAGAATCAGAGCGCCTCCGATATCCGAGAGTCTGTGGAGACCTTTGAGAAGGCCATCGGCCAGACGCAGATTATCATGTTCCCCGGCGGTTTTTCGGCGGGTGACGAGCCGGACGGCAGCGCCAAGTTCTTTGCTACGGCGTTCCAGAATGCCAGGTTAAAAGAGGCGGTTATGAAACTGTTAAATGAGAGGGACGGTCTGGCGCTGGGTATTTGTAACGGTTTCCAGGCGTTGATTAAGCTGGGACTGGTGCCTTACGGTGAGATCATGGGACAGAAGGAGGATTCCCCGACTCTGACCTTCAACACCATAAACAGACATATCTCCAAGATGGTGTACACGAAAGTGGTGACAAATAAATCCCCTTGGCTCCAGGGGGCGCAACTCGGAGCAACCTACTGCAATCCCGCCTCCCACGGCGAGGGTCGTTTCGTGGCACCCAAGGAGTGGATCGACAAGCTCTTTGCAAACGGTCAGGTGGCAACCCAGTATGCGGACTCCCAGGGCAATGTGTCCATGGACGAGGAGTACAATATCAATGGCTCCTACGCCGCCATCGAGGGTATCACCTCCCCGGACGGAAGGGTGCTGGGCAAGATGGCACATTCCGAGAGAAGAGATACGGCCGTGGCCATGAATATCTATGGTGAGCAGGATATGAAGATCTTTGAGAGCGGAGTGAAGTATTTCCTGTAAACTTATAGCAGGCAGAGATAGAACTTAAAGCATAGAAGACGGTTCCCACAGGGACAAATACAGATTTGTCTTTGTGGGAACTTTTTATAGAGTGCCACATACTAATCATTGCCTTGTCAGACCTTGCAATCAACAGAATTTGATAGTATACTAAAAGCAGGAAAAAGAAAGGGACTACAGGATGGCAAAGACACAGGATTTAAAACCAGATACAGTTTTAAAGAATTACTGGAATGACAACGAGCAGTTTGCTGACATCTTCAATGCAGTGCTGTTTGAGGGCAGGCAGGTCATTAGGCCAGAGGAACTGGAGGATGTGGATACAGAGGAATCCTCAGTGCTGGAACACAGGGATTATGCGGAGAGCATCAAGGCATCCAGAGACAGCATAAAAGTGAGCAAGAAATCTACGGCATACGGGGTGGAGCTTGTGATGCTTGGCATGGAGTCCCAGGAGCATATACATTATGCCATGCCAATGCGGGTCATGGGTTATGACTATGGCACATACAAGAAGCAGTATGACAGCAATGCGAAACAGTACAAAACTGCGGAGGGCATGGAAGAAGATGAATACCTGTCAAGGATGAAGAAGACAGACAAGTTTACACCAGTCATCACCATTTGTGTCTATTATGGTGAGAAACCATGGGATGGGGCGGTGTCGCTCCATGGGATGCTGGATATCCCTGAGGAGATGAAAAAGTTTGTCAATGACTATAAAATGATGCTTGTGGAAGCCAGGCAGAATAACCTGACATTTCACAACATGAACAATGTGTACTTTTTTAATATGCTGGAAATGGTTCTGGATAAAAGCATACCAAGGAATGAAACGAAAGAAAAAGTTATAAAATATGCAAGGGAGCATAGCATTGACAAAACGGTAATTATGACAGTAGCAGGGGCAACGAATTGTAAGATTGATTACAATGCATTGGCTGAGAAAGGAGATGCTGACATGTGTACTTTATTTGATGAAATTGCAAAGGAAAATGAAACTAAGGGCAGAGCAGTGGAGATAGTTGAAACAGGATATGAGTTTGGGCTTTCTGAAAATGACATTTTGGAGAGACTGCAAAATAAGTTGAAAGTGTCGATACAGACGGCCCAGGAATATCTTGAGATGTTTGGGAAACAGACAGTGTAATAAACAGCTGCAGATATTATTTTGCATGCGAATCCCCCAGGAATGGAGGATTTTGACATTTACTCTGCGGAAGATTTACTTCTGTGGCAAAAATGCCAGTTTTTCCCGTAAAATTAACATTTCTGGCAGCTTTGTAGGGGAAAAAAGCTCGAATACAAATTCAATAACATATTTACCATCTTCCAGATCCTCAAAATACTTTCTTGGGATGGTAAGCACTCTGTTGAATCGGCCCTCCTTTTCCTCCTCGGGTGTTGTCTTATCTGCATAAACCAGTGCCTTTAGGGGAATTGACTTTATGGGTGTAGAATTTCCAGCACTGTCATGTTTGGTAATCATGGCCCTTGTAAAATCATGGCTGGGTCTCTGGTGCAGAATTATGGCATGGTCTAGCTGGATAATATTTCCTGCTATATCCTTTTGCGGGCGGAATCGGTTAAAGGACTGTTCTATTTCGTCAATGTTCATAAGCTCTGGACTAAATACAGCAAATACAGAGGTACTTTCAGGGCTGGTTTGTACCTGCATCCAGCAGGGATGTGGCAAGGATTGTATCTGCCTCTCCCTCATTGTTATAAAGGTTATCGTGATTGGCGATATGGTCAAAAATAGTGTTGTTGTAGGTTATAGTGCCATCACTGTTTTTTGCATATCCCCTGTCACCCGAAGTAACAGAAAAGCATTTCTGTCCTTTATCCAATAAAGCCTTTTCTATCCGTTTAATACTATCCTTATGGTTTAAGCGGATATAAGCCTTTCTTTTAACGCTGTATCCATGACCAGGTTTTCAAAATATTTCTTCTCCGTAAACCTTATGTCTATGGAGCCAAAAACAGGCTTATAGCTTTTATCCTCAAACAGGACAATATTATCAAAGGCAAAACAGCACATATTGTCGTAAGTGGCAGTGAAGAAAGTATAGGAATCGGCTACATTGTTTCGGATTAGCCTCATTATTGTCTGGATAGCCTGTTCCCTAAAAATATTTGCGGAAATAAGGTTGTGGCATTCATCAATTACAACACGGAGCCTGCAGTCAGGATGCTCCTTTTTGTATTTTCTTATTTCTGGTATCTTATCATATACGGCGGAAATCTGCCGAATGTTCTGCCCGTTGTCATCCAAACATACACCTTCGATTAATGCCTCAAAAGAATAAACGTCACTTTTTTCATTCTAGATATTCTGTACCCTGTTTGGACAAAGGAGGCATAAAATCTGTCATTGACCTGGTACACCAGCGCCGGGAACAAAAAGAACTTCAGGCAACGGGAACAGAGGGCGTAGAGCCGAAGTTTGCCCGGGGATACATGCGGAAGCTGCTCCACGGCCAACATGACAGCGACAGGGTGTATCTAGAAAAGATGCAGGCAACCATCCCGGGCATTGAGATCAGGAAGAAACTAGCCATTAGGGAAAGGTTGAATAATATTTGACA
>JAAUZI010000073.1 GCA_014804645.1 Lachnospiraceae bacterium
TGATTTAATTTTACACCAAAAAGGAATGAGATTCCTTATTTTTTTGCAGTTTTTAAAAAGTTTTTATAAATGAACTGCTTGAAATGCAGTTGTTGTGGATAAAACTGCGGAAACTCAAGGTTTTGCGGGGCTGACACAGAGGTGCGTTTATGGTAAAATGAGTATCAGAAAGCGTGCTGAAGCGCATGTGATCATGGTATAATATAAGCAGAACTTTGCCGGGACTGGCAATGAGAATACGAGAAAGGCGGTGGCACTATGAGAATGTACGATATTATCATGAAAAAGAGAAACGGCGGCAAACTGACTTCGGAGGAGATCGAATTCTTTGTGGGTGGCTATACCAACGGAGAAATCCCGGATTATCAGGTGTCAGCTCTGATGATGGCAGTCTATTTTCAGGGGATGGATCAGGAGGAGACACTGGCTCTCACCATGGCCATGGCTCACAGCGGAGATATGCTGGATCTGTCCCCCATAGGTGGGGTGAAGGTGGATAAGCACAGCACCGGCGGCGTGGGAGATAAGACCTCCCTGGCCCTGGCGCCCATGGCGGCGGCCTGCGGCGTCAGGATCGCCAAGATGAGCGGCAGGGGGCTGGGGCACACCGGGGGTACTATAGACAAGCTGGAGAGTTTTGCGGGTTTTTCCACCGGAATCAGCCGGGAACATTTTATCCGCCAGGTCAACGATATAGGCATTTCCATTATGGGGCAGACGGCCGACCTGGCCCCTGCGGACAAGAAACTCTATGCCCTGCGGGATGTGACCGCCACCGTGGATAATATGTCCTTGATCGCCAGCTCCATCATGAGCAAAAAGCTGGCGGCAGGAGCGGACGCCATTGTGCTGGACGTCAAGACCGGCAGCGGCGCATTTATGAAGACACTGGAGGATTCTCTGGCTTTGGCCCGGGAGATGGTGCGCATCGGCAACGGCGCGGGGCGGCGTACCATCGCGGTGGTGTCCGACATGGACCAGCCTCTGGGTAGGGCGGTGGGCAATGCTCTGGAGGTGAGAGAGGCCATCGATACGCTACAGGGGCAGGGCCCGGAGGATTTTGTGGAACTGTGTATGACTCTGGGCAGCCGGATGTTGATTGCCGGGGGAAAGGCCCAGGACGAGGGACAGGCAAGAGATATGCTGCAGGAGGTCATTTCCAGCGGCGCGGCGCTGGATAAGCTGGCGGCCTTTGTACAGGCGCAGGGCGGCGATCCGGCGGCGATATATGACCCCAAGCTGCTGCCGCAGGCCTCCCATGTGGAGCCGATTTTGGCTTGCACCGAGGGGTATATCCGCGAGATACGCTGCGACGAGATCGGGGTCTGTTCCCTGCTGCTGGGAGGCGGACGGGAGACCAAGGACAGTGAAATCGACTTGTCGGTAGGGCTGGTACTGACTGCCAAGGTGGGGGATTATGTGAAATGTGGCCAGCCGCTGGCCTATATGCACTACAATGATCCGGCCAGGGCAGCGGCGGCAAAAGAACGTTTTTACCAAGCATATACCATGGACAGCAAGCCGACCCAGGCTCCCCCGCTGATTCACCGGATTTTGGAGCAGGCATAAACCGCCCGCCGTCCGTTTCTGGCATACCCCGTGGCGGAAACGCATATATTACAAAGAATAACCCGATGCAGAAACGGGGTAAATATGAGAAAAAAGAAAGCGGAGAGACTGAGCCGTAAGGAGGCGATCATCGACTCCCTCTCTCTGCCCAAGGATATCCTGCTGGGGGCATTGCGGGTGACCCTGACCGGCAGTCAGGAGGCATGGGTGGAGAATTATAAGGGAATATTGGAATACACGGACTGCCAGATTCTGCTTCAGGGCAAGAACTGTCAGGTCTGCTTTGAGGGGCAGCGCCTCTCCATAGAATATTACACCAATGAGGACATGAAAATCAGCGGCTGTATCCGCTGTGTCAAATATCAGTAATCTTTAGCCGGGAGGATTCATATGCTGGGAATACTGCAATTCCTCAAAGGGTATGTCAGAATCAAAATATGGGGCGTTTCCCCGGAACGTTTTTTAAATTTGTGCAGCAACAAAAACCTTCTGTTGTGGGACATCAGCAAGGACGGGGAGGTGTACACCATGTGCATCAGCCTGAAGGCATTCTTACAGCTGCGCCCCATAGCCAGAAAGACAGGAGTAAGGGTAGTCGTCTTGCAGAAGGTTGGACTACCCTTTTTGCTGCCCGGACTGCTGAAGAGAAAGATTTTCGTCGCGGGATTACTATTCTGTGTAGCGTTCTGGATAGTCAGCTATCGCTTTGTATGGGATATCAGTCTGGAGGGCAATTATCAGATCACCCAGGAGGTGTTTATGGACTTTCTGGCCTCCCAGCAGATACATGTGGGTATGCAGAAGTCAGACCTGGACATAGATGCGCTGGAGAGAGAGATCAGGCGGGCTTTTCCCGAGATAACCTGGACCTCCGCCAAACTCTCCGGCACCAGACTGGAAATCTCCGTCAAGGAGAATGACGCTCCCATTGTCACGGATACGGAAAAGCCCGTGGGCGGACAGGATCTGGTGTCGGAATATGCGGGAGTCATCACCTCAATGATTGTGCGCAGCGGCGTACCGACAGTTAAAATCGGTGATATTGTGGAGGAGGGGACACTGCTGGTGGAGGGTCGTGTGCCCATCTACAACGAGGACTCCACTGTCCGGGAATACATGTACATAACGGCGGATGCGGATATTACCGTAGAGCATTCCGTCACCTATCGGGATACACTGCCGACCACCTATATCCAGAAGGTCTACACCGGGCGCACGCACGGCCGTTTCTTCGTGCGGCTGGGCAGCCGGGAGCTTAAGCTGCCCCAGGAGCGTCCCTATCTGGTGTACGACACCGTGATACAGGGACATACGCCGACGGCGTTGGAGAAACTTTCTATCCCTCTGTCCTGGGGGCAGTACACCTATCGGGAGTACATGAATGTGGAGCATGAATACACGCTTAACCAGGCGGAAACCCTTCTGACGGAAAAAGAATTGCAATTTCTTGCAACTTTAGAGGAAAAAGGGGTACACATTATTGAAAAAGATGTTAAAATAGAAGAGAGCAGTGCGTGTTGGACCATGGAGGGCTGGATTCTGGTGGATCAGCCCACGGGGCGGCTGGTTCCAACTACTGTGGAGAACGTTTCGCCGGACAGCGCCGACTGAAGGGTCTGTCCGCCAAATAGAAAAACAGGAGTATGTATGAGTGAAGTGACACTACAGATGGATATGCCCGCAGAGCATATGCAGAAAATTTTCGGTGCGGGGGATTCCTATGTCCGCAAGATTGAGAGGGATTTTCAGGTGAGCATTGTGAACCGCAACGGACGCATTGCCATCACCGGCGAGGAGCACGGCGCCAACCGTGCATGTCGGATACTGAGCCAGCTTACGGAGATATCGAAACGGGGAAATGAAATCGAGGAGCAGAGCGTAGACTACGCTATTACACTGGGTATGGAAGAGAGAGAAGAAGTATTGACTGAAATCGACGGGGACGTGATCTGTCACACTGTCAGCGGCAAGCCCATAAAGCCCAAGACCTATGGGCAGAAACAGTATGTGGATGCCATTCGCAACAAAATGATCACATTCGGCCTGGGACCTGCCGGCACAGGTAAGACTTATCTGGCCATGGCTATGGCCATCACTGCTTTCAAGAATGATGAGGTCAGCCGGATTATTTTGACCCGGCCGGCCATAGAGGCGGGAGAGAAATTGGGCTTTCTGCCCGGCGACCTGCAGAGCAAGGTGGACCCCTACCTTCGTCCCCTGTACGACGCCCTGTATCAGATCATGGGGGCGGAGAATTTTACAAAAAATATGGAGAAGGGGCTGATCGAGGTGGCCCCTCTGGCCTATATGCGGGGACGCACTCTGGACAACGCCTATATTATTCTGGACGAAGCTCAGAATACAACGCCGGCGCAGATGAAAATGTTTTTGACCCGTATTGGATTCGGTTCCAAGGTGGTGGTCACCGGAGACAGCTCCCAAAAAGATCTGCCCTCCGGGAGTCAGTCCGGCTTGGATATCGCCGCAAGAGTGCTGGGTAAGCTGGAGGATATCGCTTTCTGCAATCTGACCAGCAAGGATGTGGTGCGCCATCCTCTGGTGCAGAAGATCGTCAAGGCCTATGACGATTATGAGGCTCGGGAGAAATCCAGGGAGAGAGCCAGAGGAAAAGAAAAGAGATACGGACGAAAATAGGTTGGGCAAACAATGGGTAAAAAAAAGAGGAATTACAGATGGTATCATCTGTTGACGGGTTTTGGGCTGCTGGCGCTTTCTGTGGCCGGAATATGGCTTATAGGGACATTGTCTCAGGTGGGACAGGATATCCTGCTGCGCAATATGGTGATAACGGCTGTGGGAATGGCCATAGTGAGCCTGCTGGTGCGCCAGGAGGCCACAGAGCACTTGATGCAGTATGACAACGAGGAAAATGTTCTGCGCTTTTTTCTGTGCCTCTGTGTCTGTCTGGCAGTGGCTCTGGCCTGCATATTTCTGCCCGTGGGCGCATGGCCTTTTCTTGTTATCTATATTACGCTGGGACTGTATAGCAGCACCTTTCTGGGGGTGGCGGCGGGTTCGGTGCTGCTGATGATCACGGTGCTGGGCAGCGGCGCGGGGAGCAATATATTCGTCATGTACCTGATAAGCGGAATTATCGGGGTGAGTCTGTTCAGACGGTTGGACGCGGAGTTTCGGGTGGGAATTCCCCTTGCCGTGTCCCTGATGGTGCTTTTGGTAAGCGAGACCGCCAACGTGGTGCTGTTTGCCAACGAGAGGCTGGACATGGAGCTGTTTGTGGTTCCAGCGGCCAATGTGATTATCAGCGCCATTTTGCTGCTGGGCATCCTGAAACTGTTCTCCCAGTCGGTGATATACCGCTACAGAGTGATTTATATGGAGCTGACGGCGCCGGAATGCGAACTGCTGACACGGCTGAAGGAGGAGGCCCGGGAGGACTATTACCAGAGCATGCACACCTCCTATTTCTGTGAGCGCATAGGCGAGAAACTGGGGCTTGACGTGCAGGCGGTGAAAGCGGCCGGATTCTACCACAAGATAGGTGTGCTGTATAAGGATCAGGAGTCCGGGAAAGAGCTTTTTGACATGTTCCAGAGTCAGCATTTTCCGCCGGTCTTGCAAGAGATTCTGAAAGAATTTCTGTCGTCCGACCGGGCGGCGGTCAGGCGCAAGGAGACGGCGGTGCTGATAATGGCGGACGCGGTGACGGCCTCCATTATCCACCTGCTGGCGGCGGACAAGGGACGAGCTTTGGACTATGACAAGATCATTGACTCCATATTTAAGATCAAGCTGGACTCCGGGGTACTGAATCAGTGTCTGATCTCCATGGGGGAAATCACACAGATGAAGAAAATCTTCAAAGAGGAGAAACTGTACTATGACTTTTTACGTTGAGAACGAGACACAGGTGGCGTATCCCTTTGATCTGGAACAGACCGTGAGAGTTGTGGCGGAGGCCGTGCTGGAGGCGGAGAGATGTCCCTATCAGGTGCAGGTCAATGTGCTGCTCACCGACAATGCGGGGATACGGGAGTTCAACCGACAGTACCGACAAATTGACAGGGAGACGGACGTGCTCTCCTTTCCCAATTTGGAGTATGACACGCCTGGACAGTTTCGGATTCCCCAGGGGCAGGAGGCGGATTGCATTGATCCGGACAGCGGCGAATTGATTCTGGGAGATATCATTCTGTCGGTGGACAGGATTGCCGGGCAGGCGGAGGAATACGGACACAGTCTGCGGCGTGAACTGGCGTTTCTGGTGGCTCACAGTATGCTGCACCTCTGCGGCTACGACCATATGGAGCCGGAAGAAATGGCGGTGATGGAACAAAAGCAGGAACAGATTTTGACGTCGCTGGGCATTACCAGAGAGATATAGTGTGAGAAGAAGTTCTAATTGCTCACAGCAAAGGCTGTTTCGCAAAGAACTTCTAATCTCACACTTGAAAAATGCCGGGAAATAGGCATTTTTCATACTGATCTGAGTGCCGCCGGGACGGCTGCGGAAAATTGCGTGAGGACACGAAAGGGAAAAGACACCAGATATGAAACAACAGGAGATAAAGAGGAAACAGATCATATGTTACACCTATATCATAGGCATGCTGGGCATGATAGGCATGGGAAAAGTACTGGGAGACGGAGGAATGGCCTATATGGCAGTGGCCCTGCTGGGAATAAGCCTGTTCACGCTGCTGGTGACTTTCGGCGTGTCGGATGTGATCGCCAGACTGCAGAGAAACCGCAGAAACAAGGGGCAGTTCAAGGGAGCGGCCCGGATGAGGGGACAGTTTTTACTCCTGCAGGGAGTCACGGGGGCGGTGCTGTCGGCAGTGCTTTTGTTTATGGCGGACGCCCTGGCGCAGAAAGTGTTTCATGTGCCTTGCAGCAGCGCCGCCATGAAGATGCTTGCGCCGGTGATTCTGTTCCAGGCGCTGGATGCGGCGCTGCTGGGATACTTTCAGGGCAGCGGCAGCTACATGCCCACTTTGGTCAGTGTCGTGCTGCGGCAGGGATTTTTTCTGGTGTTTGGCTCACTGTTTGGCAGACGGCTGACGAACTATGGAGACAAGGTTTCCAATCTCTTAAAAAACAGCAGTTACAGTGGCATGTACGGGGCAATGGGCGTGGCGCTGGGGGTGCTGATTACAGAACTGCTGGTATTTCTGTTTCTGCTTGTTGTCTATATGGTCAGCGACCGGAAAGCGGATGAGCATAGGAGTCAGGAAGGACTGCGGCGCACGGAGAGCATGGGCGACATTGCCCGGGTGTTCTTTGGCGCTCTCTGGCAGGGAACCTGCACGGCGCTGCTGGCGTTTCTGCCGGTGCTGCTGGGCGCGGTATTCTATCTGCGCGGTATACACGGGTTCTATTCTCAAGTGTCCGCGATTCTTCCTGCCGACGACCTCGGCGAGGGCGTGGTCTGGACCACCGACATAGCAGTGAGCGACTATGGCAGTTTCTTTGGAAAGTGTTTTCTGCTCTGTGGGGTGTTTGTGGTGATTTTGGCCGCCAGATGTCTTTCGGTCTACGGCAGACTCCATGTTGCCATTCGCAGAGAGGACGTGCGGTACACCAGAGATGTGGCGTCGTCGGGGCTGCACTATGTATGGGTTGTGGGACTGTATTTCGCAGTGACTGTGGCAGTGATGGCGCCCCAGATGGCGGCGGGCTTTTTCCCGGGACGGGAGAACGGTGTGGAAGGCATGCTGCGGGTGGGCGGTGTCCTGATTCTGCTGATGGGGCTGGTGATCCTGTTTTCCATGGTGCTGCTGGCCTACGGAGAGCGGTATATTCTGATGGGAATGCTGGGGGTATGGGTGATTCTGTATCTGATACTGCAGAAACTGTTTGTCAAGGGCAGTGGGTACAGCGCAGCGGGGATTCTGTCCGGAGCGCTGGTGTCCACGATGGTGCTGCTGGCGGCGCTGCTGGGATACTGTGTCTGGCAGAGCAGAATCAATGCGGAGTATATCCGCATACTGGGCGTTCCGCTGGCAGGGGCCGGGATCATGGGACTGGCCATGATGCTGTCCACAAAGCTGCTGGGCGCCCATATGAGCAATGTGATGTCGGTGGTGGTGGCAGCCCTGCTGGGCGCCATTGTGTACGGGGTCATACTGGTCATGACGAGGAACATTCGGGAATATGAAATTTCCGTGCTGTACGGAAAACAGGCCAGAAAGCTGTTAGAACGTATAATTTCATAAAATATGGCTGATACTATGTGTGATATCAGAATCGCACATAGAAAAACGTCTCATCGAGCCGTTTTTCACGAGTTGTGGGAAAAAGAGGTAAGAGATGGGACGAAAGAATACGACGGGGCATCGCATAGGCTTGTTTTCTTTGGGGCTGCTGTTGTGCGGCCTGATGGGCTTTACGGGCAGCCTGTTGGGTGTCCGGCTGGCGCAGCAGTGTCAGCCGCAGCCGATCGGGCAGGAGAGCGAGGAGCCGTCCGGGGAGCAGCCGGACGATTCAGCGGATGAGGCGGTACCGAGATGGCACAATCAGGTCATGGAGGCTCATAGGGAAGACGACGGGGAAGTCCCGGCTCCGGTGATCAGCATACCGGAGACACTGAACGCGGAGACGGAGTACATTCTGCGGGAGAAGGATCTTTTGAGCGGCTCGGAGGTAGAGCTCAGCGAGGATATACCGGATATGTATATCGGTATGAACCGGGAACAGTTTTTGAGCGCCATGGAGAACTATGAGGCCGCTCCGCCCCTGTCCGAGAAAGAGCGGGGCTTTGTGAGTCTGGATGTGTTGTCCTTTGCCCCCAGCCGCGTGGTGGTGCAGATGAATTACCGGTATGTACAGCCCTCGAAAAGCTTTTATGTGGTGGCAATCAACGACCTGATAGTAGTCTATCTGGAAGATCGCCAGACAGTGTATCAGTATACCAATATCCGCCTGTCCCAGCTGCCGGAGCAGCTGCAGCAGGAGATTATTGGAGTAATGCATGTTACGGATGAGGAGAGTCTCTATGACTTCTTGGAAAATTATACCAGCTGACAGATATGAGGTGGCGGTGGTGGGCGGCGGCGCCGCAGGCATGACGGCGGCAATAGCGGCGGCTAGGTCTGGAGCCAGGGTAGTGCTGCTGGAGCGGGGTGACAGGCCGGGAAAAAAGATTCTTATGACCGGCAACGGTAAATGTAATCTGGGCAACCGTGACCTGAAAGCGTCGGATTACTATAGTGACAATATGGCTGTGGCAGCCTCCGTGCTTGAGCGGTTCGGAACGGAGGAGACCATCGCCTTTTTTGCGTCTCTGGGACTTATGGTTCGGGAGAAACGCGGCTATCTCTATCCTGTCAGCGAGCAGGCGGCGGTGGTGTTGGATGTGCTGCGGTATGGGCTTAAGCGGGAGGGAGTGACGGTCCTGACCCAGGCCATGGTACAAAAAGTGATTGCCCGGCGGGAGGATTCCCGGACACTAGGGGAAGAATCCTGCCCCCCGGGATATGTAATCCGGCTTGGCGACGGCCGTGAGCTGTGGGCGCAGCGGGTAATTCTGGCCTGCGGCGGACAGGCGGCTCCCAAGACCGGCTCGGACGGCAGCGGCTACGGGCTGGCCAAGGCTCTGGGTCACCGGATTGTCTCCCCTGTGCCGTCGCTGGTGCAGCTGCACTGCGGAGAAAAATACTGCAAGGCCCTGGCAGGGGTGCGGGCGGAGGGAACAGTGCGAATATACCGGGAAAAAGAGCTGCATGCGGATCTGGAGGAGACGGGAGAGATCCAGCTCACGGAGTTTGGCATATCCGGTATTCCTGTGTTTCAGCTCAGCGGCAGCGCCAACCAGCTGTTGGCGCAGGGAGAAAAGCTGCGGGCGGAGCTGGATTTTTTCCCCCAGTATGGGGCGAATGCCTATGAGGAGCTGTGCCGTCTGCGGCTGAAACTGGTGGGCAGGGAGAGTGTGGAGACTTTTTTCACCGGCATGCTGCACAAAAAGATCATGGGCGTCTGCATCCGATTGGCGGGGCTGTCCCCGGAGCAGGAGGCGGCAAAGGCGGGAGAGGACAGGCTGCGGCAGGTGTTTTCTCTGTGTCGGCGTCTTCCCTTCACAATCACCGGCAGCCACTCCTTTGACAGCGCCCAGGTGTGCCGGGGCGGTGTCAGTATGGAGGAGGTGGACTGCCAACTGCAGTCCCTGCGCAGTCCGGGACTGTATCTGGCCGGAGAATTGCTCCATGTGGACGGGCGCTGCGGCGGTTACAATCTGCAGTGGGCATGGGCCAGCGGACATATTGCGGGTGAGGCGGCATGCGCCGGGAAAATAAAAGACAGAGGGCGTAAGGAAAAATGTTGAGAGTCAATCAGATAAAGGTCAGGCCCGGCCAAGGGGAGCGGGAGATTCTGCAAAAGGCGGCCAGAGAGCTGAAACTGAACACGGGAGATATCGCACGGCTGGAGATTCGCCGCTGCTCCATTGACGCCAGAAAAAAGCCGGAAATCCGGTGCAGCTACACGGTGGATATCACGCTGAAGAATCCTGCTCTGGAGGCCGGCATTTGCAGGCGACTGGGGCCTTCCCGGGTCAGTCCTGTCACAGAGCGGGAGTACCGATTTCCCCGGCACGGCAGCGTGCCTCTTGAACATCCTCCGGTGATCGTGGGCATGGGACCGGCGGGTCTTTTCTGCGCCTATTATTTGGCTCTGCACGGCTACCGGCCCATTGTGCTGGAGCGGGGACGGGATGTGGACCGGCGCAGGGAGGATGTGCAGAATTTCTGGGATGGCGGCATTCTGCTGCCCCAGTCCAACGTGCAGTTCGGCGAGGGGGGCGCAGGCACCTTTTCCGACGGGAAACTGAATACGCTGGTCAAGGACAAGTACGGCCGAAACCGGGAGGTGCTGCGGACTTTTGTATCCCACGGAGCGCCGGAGCGGATACTGTATGACGCAAAGCCCCACATGGGGACGGATGTGCTGTCTCAGGTAGTGAAAAACATGCGTCAGGACATATTGGCCCACGGGGGCCAGGTGTTGTTTGAAACTGCTCTGGAGGGTCTGGAGTTTACACCGGACGGCGGGAGCATAACGGCGGTATGGGTCGGCGGCGGCCGCCGGATTCCCTGCGGGCAGCTGGTGCTCGCCATCGGTCACAGCGCCCGTGACACCTTTGAGATGCTATATGAGATGGGACTTGCTATGGAGGCCAAGCCCTTTGCCGTAGGCATGCGGGTGGAGCATCCTCAGAGCATGATTAACCAGGCCCAGTACGGCATGAGTGAGCCGGGGCAGCTGGGAGCCGCGCCCTACAAGGTGACGGTCAAGGCCTCCAATGGACGGGGCGTGTATTCCTTCTGCATGTGTCCCGGCGGATACGTGGTCAATGCCTCCTCGGAGCCGGGACGTCTGGCGGTAAACGGCATGAGCTACAGCGGCAGAGACGGCAGCAATGCCAACAGCGCAATCATTGTGTCCGTATCTCCGGAGGACTACGGCAGCGATCATCCTCTGGCGGGGGTGGCTTTCCAGCGGATGCTGGAGGAGAGGGCATACGAGCTGGGCGGAGGAGCGGTGCCCGTACAGCGCTACGGACTGTACCGCGCCTGTGTGGAGCATGGCTGCAGCCAGGAGGAGCTTGAGCGGGAGGCACCGCCTGTCAGGGAAGGCGCACAGGAGGAACCTCTGCAGCCCTGTATCAAGGGAAAATGGCGGGAGAGCGATCTGAGTGGTCTACTGCCCTCAGACTGCAGCCGGGCTTTTGTGGAGGGAATGGAACAGTTTGGCAGGCAGATTCCCGGATTTGATCGGCCGGACGCAATATTGTCGGGTGTGGAGAGCCGCACCTCGTCCCCGGTGCGGATTCTGCGGGATGAAAGCACACTGCAGGCCCAGATTGCCGGGATTTATCCCTGCGGTGAGGGCGCGGGCTACGCGGGTGGAATCACCTCCGCCGCCATGGATGGGATCAAGGTGGCGGAGGCCATCGTTTCGGTATATCGTCCCCTAGAGCTGTAATAGAAATAATTTTGCTGCTTGACAAATTATAATTGTTATTGCGGATATCGCGGCAATTATTATCAGGAAGGAAGAAAAATTTACAGAGATGTTCTGGTTTCATAATTGTTTCCCAGAGGGTATGAATAAAAAAATATTGTGGATTCTTGTGGCGGCGCTGGTGCTGCTTTCAGGTTGCGGAATTGCGGATGTGCAGACCGAGGTGGACGATCTTACGGAGCCGCAGCAATATGGGGAGTCTTCGGAGGTCTTTCGTTTTTCCGGGGAATACTGTCCGCTCTATCTGGCAGGTGCAGGAGATTCCTGTTTCTATTTTTATCAAAGGACAGACTGGGAGGACGATGGTCATGCCTATTGGACCACAGAGTTTTTTCGGCAGGCTTATTCTAGGGACAGCGAACCCGAAAGTATAAATATTTCTTTTGAAAACCCTTTTCATACGGCATTTTTTGTCTCTGCCGGAGAAGATGGAAAAGATCTGCTCTATCTTCTGATGATGGAGGAAACGGATGAAGGCAGAGAATATAGAATAGTCATTTATACCGGGGACGGGGTATTTAGGGAGGAAATCCCTTTGTCCGACGAGGCGCTTTCGGATGCAGCCGTATTTAAGCTACTCCCCTTAGGGGAGGACGGCTTTGGTATTTTGGCTCATGAAAAGCTGTTTATTGTTGACAGATTGGGGAAGACCCAGGCTGTATTCAAATGTCCGGAGGGCTCATTTCAGGGAATGGCCTGTATTTCCAATGATGAGATGGTTGTAACATATTATGATGGCGAGTCCAGATCTGCCAGTCTTTCCGTTGTTGAATGGAATAAAGATCGAATGTCAGAGGGCTGTAAGATCAAAGGGGACGGACAGCTTTTATCCTGTGAAGAGGGTAATATCTGTTTTATGGATACCCAGGCCATCTATGAGATGGATCCGGAAACAAAGGTAATCCGTGAAAAAATCAGTCTGGAGGGCAGAAATGTTTTCCCGGACAGAACGGCGGACATGAAGGTCGGGGATGGGGAGACAGTCCTGCTGTGCTACGGCACGGATTCAAATGCTGTAAAATATATTGTCTTTTCACCGGAAGAGGAAAACGGTGAGGAGGAGACTTTGCAGTTGGATGCCGCAGATTACGATCAGTACGGCAGGAGATTTGTGTATGTATATGATTATTATTCCTGGACGGGAGAGAAGACGGAGCTTGGGAATATCATAGATGCGTTCAATGAGCAGAGCGATTCGTACCAAGTGGTGCTGAAGGATTACGGCTATGGAAATCGGTATGACGAGGGGGTTGATCCCCTGAAGATCATTACTGCAGAAGAATTTCCGGATCTGATCTTTTCCATGCAGACTTCATTGATAGATATTTTCAGGGAGAAGGATTGTCTGGAAGATCTAACGCCATACATAGAGAGTTCGGAAAACATTTCGGTTTCAGACATTGTGGATCCCGTGCTAAACGCGTATTCCGTACAAGGGAAAATATATGCCCTTCCCCGGACTTTTCAGATGGAAACGCTCATGGGAAAGAGATCCCAGATGGGGGAACCTGGATGGACGGTGGATGAATTCCTGAGTTGGATAGAAACGCATGCAGACATGGACAATGGAATGAGCCTTACAAAAGACAGGGTATACGATCTATGCATGGAAACCCTTCTCGATTCCTGTGTGGATATGGAAAGCGGGGAGGCTGATTTCATAGGGGGAACCTTTAAGTCGGCGGCGGTCAGGATAAACGAGCTGAATCTGGGCAATGGATTACAGATACCGGATCCTGAAGAGATTAAGAATCCTGACAGTTGGTATATAGTGGAAGCTGCTGTTGGCAATCTCGGTCGCGCAGTTTATGCGGAGATTGAACTTGGGGAGGAAGGGGTTTTTAAGGGATATCCCGGAAAGGACGGAGAACCGGTCTACTATTTTGAGGCTGCGGCACTGAGCATTTTCCGTACAAGTGACGTGAAGGAAGGGGCTTTTGAATTCCTGGAATATTACCTGATGTATCAAGGAGAAGATATCAGCGGCCAGTACCAGAATATTACTCCGAAATTATATACCTTGAAAAGTTATCTGGAAAAGGGTATTAGTCTTGCTCTACAGGTAGAATCGATGTGGGGAGAACCATGTGCTGTGACCCAGGAACAGATCGACAAGGTTTTGGCGCTTTTCCCTTATGTCGTTCCCAGAAAAGAAAAGTATGAGGAGATAAGAGTCATTGTCGACGAAGAACTTCAGCCGTTTTTTGATGGCCAAAAGGATATTGACACTGTCTGCGAGATCATACAGAGCAAAGTCAAGATTTATCTGGAGGAGAGCAAGTAAGAGTTGCATGTAAATAAATTGGATCGAACTGTGGAGCAAATCTGTTTTCGTTATACAGGTTTGCTCCAGTTCCGTTTTGTGACGGAACAGTTTATAGATGAGACGGAGCAAATTAGATTGCTGATTTCGCTATTTCATGATATACTATCTTTCAATGAGAGATGTTGCCAGGCAGAGAATGAAAAGCTTAGCTTGCCTGATAAGCCTGATACATGTCAGAATGTCATCAGATACGAAAACAGAGTGTGAGGAAGTACAAAATGGAAATACTAAAGGAAGTGAACGGGAACAGTCCGCGGGAAACGATCAGAGACAAGCAGCGCATTGTGGTCAAGATCGGTTCCTCCTCTCTGCAGCATGCGCAGACGGGGGATTTGGACTATACTCGGCTGGAAAAGCTGGTGCGGGAGCTGTGTGATATACGCAATCAAGGCAAGGACGTGATTCTGGTTACTTCCGGCGCCATAGCCGCAGGCAAAAAAGCGGTGGGAATCCGGGAGATCACGGAGGAGGACCAGGTGCGGCAGATGGCAGTCAAGCAGGCGTGTGCCGCTGTGGGTCAGGCCAGACTGATGATGACCTATCAGAAGATTTTTGCGGAATACAATCAGGTGGCGGCGCAGATACTGATGACGAAAAATACCATTGTGGACGATTTGAACCGTTTTAACGCCCACAATACCTTTACCCAGCTGCTGCAGATGGGCGTCATTCCCATTGTCAACGAGAATGACACGGTGGCGACCTACGAGATCGAGATCGGGGACAACGATACCCTGTCCGCCATTGTGGCGGCGCTGGTGGAGGCAGACCTGCTGATTTTGCTCTCCGACATAGACGGACTGTACACGGATGATCCCCGGCGCAACCCGGAAGCGGCTTTCATCCCTCAGGTGGACGAGCTGACGGAGGAATTGCTGGCTATGGGCAAGGAGAGCACGGGCAGCAACGTGGGAACCGGCGGCATGAACACTAAGCTGCAGGCGGCGCGGATTGCCACCAGCTCGGGCGTGGACATGGTGATTGCCAACAGCGTGGACATCGGAATTCTGCACAGGATTTTAAGCGGAGGGGAGGAGGGAACGCTCTTTGTGGCCCACAGGGACGAGGCGTTTGACCTGCCGCAATTTGTCAGTCAGCTGCACAGGCAATAAACGGAGAGGCGGGAGCATTATGGATGAAAAGACTATGGAGCAGAAGATTGCCAGAATCAATGCGCTCTATCATAAATCTCAGGCGGAGGGTCTGACGCAGGAGGAGAAAGCCGAGCAGGATGCGCTGCGCCAGGAGTATGTAGCCAATGTACGGGCCAATCTCCGGGGCCAATTGGACAGCATCACCATTCAAAAAGAGGATGGCACGTTGGAAAATCTGGGAGAAAAGTACGGGGGAAAGTCCCGTCATGAATAGGGAGACGACGTCCGGCGATGAGGTCAGAGCGGAAAAAAGGCGTATTCGCAGGGAGATACTGGCCGTGAGGGATGCTTTGACAGAAGAGCAGCAGCGGCGGGCCTCCTGCCTGATTACGGAGCGTCTGCTGGGCCACCAGTGGTTTTACCGGTCTGAAAGCCTGCTGTGTTATGTGAGTTATGGCAGCGAGCTGGATACCTGGGAACTGATTCGGGAGGCGCTGCGCCTGGGCAAAGCGGTGTACGTGCCCCGGGTGCTGGCAGGACACAGGATGGATTTTTTTCGGATCGGCAGTCTTGAGGAGCTGCGGCCGGGGTTTCACGGGATACCGGAACCGCCGGAGAGCGGCGAGATTTACGCTGGAGAGGAAACTGTGGCGGAGGCGGCGCTGATGCTGATGCCCGGGGTAGCATATGACCCTTACGGCAATCGACTGGGCTATGGGGGAGGCTATTATGATCGGTATCTGTCGGCACATCCCTGGTTTCGGACCTATTCCATTGCCGTCGGTCACAGCTGTCAGCTGGTGGAGAGACTGCCGGCGGAAGAGACGGACTGCAGGCCCTATCAAGTTATATTGGTGTGAGATAAAAGTGGGAGTTAGCAAGCACCGCAGTAGTTGGCTTTGATAACTACAGATATGCAGAAAAGAGGAAACTATGGATTTAGCGGAGATGGGAAAGAGGGCGTCCGCCGTCAAATATCGGCTGCAGAGCCTGACAACGGAGGAGAAAAACAGGGCGCTGAAACATGCGGCCCAGGCGTTGCGGGATCACGAATCCGAGATACTGGCGGCCAACGCCCAGGATCTGCAGCGGGGGCGGGACAATGGAATGCACCCGGGACTGCTGGACCGACTGAAACTGGACAGCGCAAGGATTACCGCCATGGCCCAGGGATTGGAACAGGTGGCGGCGCTGCCGGACCCGGTGGGAGAATGTCTGGAAAGCTTTGATCGGCCGGTGGGACTGCATATTGAGAAATGCAGGGTCCCTCTGGGAGTGATCGGAATTATCTATGAGTCCAGACCCAATGTGACCGCCGATGCTTTTGCCCTGTGTTTCAAGGCAGGAAATGCCGTGATTCTCAAGGGTGGAAGTGATGCTCTGACCTCTAATCAGGCAATTGCAGAGGTGCTGCGGCAGGCGCTTGCGGATTGCGGTATCGACAGCGATGCCATACAGCTGATCACGGATACGGACCGGGCCGTTACAATGAAGTTTATGCGGTTAAAGGAATATGTGGACGTGCTGATTCCCAGAGGCGGCGCAGGGCTGATCCGCACAGTGGTGGAAAACAGCACCATTCCGGTGATTGAGACGGGTACGGGCAACTGTCATATCTATGTGGACAAGGATGCGGATCTAGATATGGCGGTTCCCATCATAATAAATGCCAAAACCCAGCGTATCGGGGTTTGTAATGCCTGTGAATCCCTGGTGATACATGAGGCGGTGCGGGAGGCTCTGCTGCCGCGACTGAAAGAAGCTCTGGAGGAAAAAAAGGTGGAAATCCGCGGGGATGAGCGGGTTCGCAGCGTCATACCGGGCGCGGTCCCTGCCACAGAGGAGGACTATGGGAGAGAGTATCTGGACTATATTATCTCCATGAAGACAGTGGATTCTCTGGAGGAGGCCATTGAGCACATCAACCGCTACAGCACTCATCATTCTGAGAGCATTATCACCGCCGATCCTGTGGCGGCGGAGCGGTTTTTAAACGGGGTGGATGCCGCCTGTGTCTATGTAAATGCCTCTACCAGATTTACGGACGGTTTTGAATTTGGCTTTGGAGCGGAGATCGGTATCAGCACCCAGAAACTCCACGCCAGAGGGCCTATGGGCCTGCGGGAACTGACCAGCTACAAATATCGGATTACCGGCAGCGGCCAGGTCAGAGAGTAGCCCATGCCTAACGTGCGCAGGCGAATAGAGTATATATTTTATCGTGCGCAATATTTATCTGGTGCAAAGCAGTCCTATTGTGCTATGATAGATGCATAACATAAAGAGGGTGCTCACGGCATGGGGCCGTGGGAGAGAAGACGAAAGGAGAGACCATATGCCAGTAAGTGTTAACGTAAGTATTTTTGTTCTCGTCGTAGTAGTTGCATTAATTATTGTGATCATCTTTTTGACCGGTTATGTGAAGGCTTCGCCGGATACCGCGCTGATTATTTCCGGTATGCGTAAAAAGCCTAAGGTGCTGATTGGAAAGGCGGGTGTCAAGATTCCTTTTCTGGAGAGGAAGGATGAACTCAATCTGCAGCTGATTCCCATTGATGTCAAGACCTCCACGGCAGTTCCTACAGCGGACTATATCAATATCCGGGTAGACGCCACTGTCAATGTGAAGATCAGCGACAATGAGGAGAGACTTAAGCTGGCCGCTCAGAATTTTCTGAACAAGAAACCGGACTATATAGGCGGCGTGGCCAGAGAGGTGCTGGAGGGCAATGTCCGTGAGATCGTGGGCAAGATGGCGTTGGAGGAGATGGTCAGCGACCGTCAGAAATTTGCTCTTCTGGTAAAGGAGAACGCGGAGCCCGACCTGGCGGCCATGGGTCTGGACATTATCAGTTTCAATGTGCAGAACTTTGTGGACAACAACAGTGTCATTGAGAACCTGGGTGTGGACAATATCGTAAAGATACAGAAGAATGCCGCCATTTCCAGAGCGGAGAGCGAAAAAGAGATCGCCAAGGCCCAGGCTAACGCCAAGAGGGAGGCCAACGAGGCGGAGGTGAACGCGGAGTCTGAGATCGCCATTAAGCAGAACGAGCTGGCCATCAAGAAGGCCGAGCTGAAGAGAGAGTCTGATATCAAGAAAGCCGAGGCGGATGCGGCTTACAAGATTCAGGAGGAGGAACAGCGTAAGACGGTGGAAATCACCACGGCCAACGCCAACATTGCCAAGCAGGAGAAGGAGATTCTGCTGAAACAGAAAGAGGTTGAGGTGACGGAGCAGACGCTGGAGGCACAGGTTAAGAAGAAGGCCGAGGCGGATAAATTCGCCAAGCAGCAACAGGCGGACGCCCAGCTGTACGAGCGTCAGAGAGAGGCCGAGGCCCGGAAGTTTGAGACCGAGAAAGAGGCCGAGGCCATGAAAGCCCAGGCGGAGGCGCAGAAGTACAAGATGGAGCAGGAGGCCGAGGGTATCCGTACCAAGGGCCTGGCGGAGGCCGAAGCGATCCGCGCAAGAGCCGTGGCCGAGGCGGAAGGTATTGAGAAGAAGGCGGAGGCTATGGCCAAGATGGGAGAGGCCGCAGTGCTGGAGATGTACTTTAAGGCTTTGCCCGAGGTGGTGAAGAACGCTGCCGCTCCTCTGGAGAAGGTGGAGAAGATCACCATGTACGGCGACGGCAACAACGCCAAGCTTACCAGAGATATCATCAACACCGTGAACCAGGTGACGGACGGACTGAAGGATTCCACCGGTGTGGACCTCACCGCCGTGCTGTCCGGGTTCCTGGCGGGCAAGGTGGCCAGCGACAAGAATCCCGTGCAGGTAAATCTGGTGACGGGAGAGGACAACAGATAATTTCAGTATGAAACTGAGAATTTAAGGGGACAGGGCGCTGCCTGACATAGGGCAGCGCCCTGTGAAATGCCAGACGAATTCTAATTGAAAGGGAGTTGCATTATGGAAAATGTGATTGATCGCTTTCTGCGCTATGTGCAGATAGACACTTGTTCAGACGAGGAGAGCACTACCCATCCCAGCACAATGAAACAGCATGATCTGGCCAGACTGCTGGTACAGGAGTTGGAGACTATGAGAGCCGCAGAGATTACCTACGACAGGGAACACTGCTATGTGTATGCCACAGTGCCTGCCTCTCAGGGCTGTGAGGACAGGCCTGTGGTAGGGTTTATCGCCCATATGGACACTTCCCCTGCCATGAGCGGAACCGGTGTTAAGCCCAGAATTGTCAAGAACTATGACGGAGAGGATATTGTGCTGAACCAGGAGCTGGGAGTTGTACTGCGGACAGCGGACTTCCCGGAGATACGAAAGTATCAGGGAAAGGATCTCATTGTCACCGACGGCACTACGCTGCTGGGGGCGGACGACAAGGCCGGTGTGGCGGAGATTATGACCATGGCGGAATACTTTCTGACCCATCCGGAGAAACCCCACGGAAAGCTGCGAATCGGTTTTACCCCGGATGAGGAGATCGGCGCGGGGCCGGACTTTTTCGATGTGGCGCTGTTTGGCGCAGATGCCGCCTATACCGTGGACGGCGGAGCACTGGGGGAGTTGGAGTATGAGAATTTCAATGCCGCGGGGGCAAAGCTCCATATACAGGGCTGCAGCGTGCATCCCGGTTCCGCCAAGGGAAAGATGAAGAATGCGATCCTGATCGCCCAGGAGTTTCAGAGCATGCTGCCCGTCTTTGAAAATCCCATGTACACGCAAGGGTATGAGGGCTTTTATCATCTGGACAGCATCCAGGGCAATGTGGAGACTGTGAGGGCGGACTATATTATCCGGGATCATGACAGGGCTTTGTTCGAGGACAAAAAGAAAAAGTTTATGAATGTGGCTGACTTTCTGAATACAAAGTATGGCGAGGGCACTGTCACAGTGGATATGAAGGACTCCTATTACAATATGCGTGAGGTCATGGAAGAGCATATGGATTTGATTGACAAGGTGGTGAAGACCATGGAGGAGCAGGAGATCAAGCCCATTATCACTCCGATCCGGGGCGGAACCGATGGAGCCAGGCTGTCCTTTATGGGGCTTCCCTGCCCCAATATCTGTACCGGCGGCGAAAATTGTCACGGAAAGTTTGAATATGCCTGTGTACAGTCCATGGAACAGGTGGTGAAACTGCTGACGGGGCTTGCGAAAAAGTTTGTGTAATGCATGAAGTAAAATGACTAAATCAGTCAATGTAAATGACCGAATTAGTCAATAGAATGACGAAAATGAAGGTTTTCCTGCATAATTCCGCGAAAAAGTGCTATCGGAAACGCATTGACGGAAAACATTTCGTAAAATTTGCCATTAACCGTTGCTCATGTGATACAAGGCGAGAAAGGAAATAAAGTCAAAAGAATGTGCCAGGAGACAGAAAGACAATATTACTATATGGACAGGGCAAGGCAGCATGTGCAGGCGCTGACACAGCAGCTGGGACGCATTCCCACCTGCTGCGTCACCACCTTTGGCTGTCAGATGAATGCCAGGGATTCGGAGAAACTGGCGGGGATTCTTCGCCGTGTGGGTTACGAGGTGACAGAGACGGAGGATGCGGATTTTGTGATCTTCAACACCTGCACGGTCCGTGACAATGCCAACCAGAGGGTCTACGGCCGCCTGGGAGAGCTGAAAAGCCGCAAAAAGCACAATCCGGCCATGAAGATTGCCCTCTGCGGCTGCATGATGCAGGAGCCTGCGGTGATCGAAAAGCTGCGGTCCAGCTACCGCTTTGTGGATTTGGTATTCGGCACCCACAATATCTTCAAGTTTGCGGAGCTGCTGTGCAGAAGTTTTGAGGAGCAGGGCATGATTGTGGACATTTGGGAGGATACGGACCAGATTGTGGAGGATTTGCCGGTGGAGCGGAAATATCCTTTTAAGTCCGGTATCAACATTATGTTCGGCTGCAACAATTTCTGCAGCTACTGCATTGTCCCCTATGTGCGGGGCAGGGAGCGCAGCCGGGAACCTATGGAGATTCTGCGGGAGATCCGACAGCTTGTGGCGGAGGGTGTGGTGGAGGTCATGCTGCTGGGACAGAATGTGAACTCCTATGGAAAGAATCTGGAAAATCCCATATCCTTTGCGCAACTTTTGCGGGAGGTGGAGCAGATAGAGGGGCTTGAGAGAATCCGCTTTATGACCTCCCACCCCAAGGACCTGTCCGAGGAGCTGATTCAGGTCATGAAGGAGTCCAAAAAGATCTGCCGTCATCTGCATCTGCCCCTGCAGTCCGGCTCTACCCGCATTCTGGAACGGATGAACCGCCGGTACACCAAGGAGCAGTATCTGGCCCTGGCGGAGAAAATACGCAGAGAAATCCCGGACATTGCCATTACCACGGATATCATTGTAGGATTTCCGGGAGAGACCATGGAGGATGTGGAAGAGACTATAGACGTGATTCGCAGAGTAAAATACGACAATGCATTCACTTTTATCTATTCTAAGCGAACCGGGACGCCGGCTGCGGCAATGGAGAATCAGGTGCCCCAGGACCAGGTCAAGGAGGGGTTTGACAGGGTGCTCAAGGTGGTACAGGACACTGCCAGGGAACAGGTGGCCCGCTATCAGGGACAGAGGGCGCAGGTGCTGGTGGAGGAAGTGAATACCCAGGATGAAAGACTGCTGACCGGGCGCATGTCCAACAACACGCTGGTGCATTTCCCCGGGCCGCCGGAGCTGGTGGGCCGGATTGTGACGGTCTTGCTGGAGGAATGTCAGGGGTTCTATTATATGGGACATATGGTTTCAGAAAAATCTCTTGCAAAAAGCCTATAATAAGCATAAAATAAGATTTGTGTCTAATCTGTGGAAAATGGATTTGCACAAATTTTATTTTGGCGTTTTACTATAATACATATGCGGGAAGAGGAAAAAATGGACAAGCTAAAACCAAAACTATTTTCTGTGATGAAAACCTATAC
The DNA here is from genome assembly GCA_014804645.1 of Lachnospiraceae bacterium. Lineage (GTDB taxonomy): Bacteria > Bacillota > Clostridia > Lachnospirales > Lachnospiraceae > Acetatifactor. The sequence goes on from JAAUZI010000073.1 coordinate 21,895, forward strand.
TAAAGAGCAGTTTGTAAAGGACGTGGTGGCGGGCATTATCGTGGCCATCATTGCACTGCCCCTGTCCATCGCTCTGGCGCTGGCCTCCGGGGTCACGCCGGAAAAGGGTATCTATACCGCCATAACAGCAGGATTTGTGATCTCGTTTCTGGGCGGCAGCCGGGTACAGATCGCCGGGCCAACGGCCGCCTTTGCCACCATTGTGGCGGGGATTGTGGCCGAGAACGGCATGGACGGGCTGATTGTGGCCACAATAATGGCGGGCATTATCCTGATTCTTATGGGTGTGCTGCGGCTGGGCAATCTGATCAAGTTCATTCCCTACACTATTACCACCGGTTTTACGTCGGGAATCGCCGTGACTATTTTTGTCGGACAGATCAAGGATTTTCTGGGGCTTACCGTAGTCAGCGAGGAGCCTTTGATCGAGACCATGGAAAAACTGCAGGCGGTGTTTCGCTTTATCGGCACCACAAACTGGCAGGCGGTGGTCGTGGGTGTGGTGTGTATGGCAATTCTGATCGGCTGGCCCTATCTGCCGGGAATCTGTAAGAGGATTCCCCCCTCCCTGATCGCAGTGCTGGCGGGCATTGCCATGGTGAAGGGGATCGGAATGAAGGTCTACACCATAGGGGACCTGTACGAGATCTCCAACAGACTGCCCGGAATTTCTCTGCCCGCATTTAGTTTTAAGACCGTACAGAATGTGCTGCCGGATGCTTTTACCATAGCTATTTTGGCGGCTATTGAGTCTCTGCTGTCCTGTGTGGTGTCGGACGGCATGATTGGCAGCAAGCACCGCTCCAATATGGAGTTGGTCGCCCAGGGTGCGGGCAATATCACCTCTGCCCTTTTTGGCGGTATTCCCGCCACCGGAGCCATTGCCCGAACCGCCGCCAATGTGAAAAACGGAGGCCGTACCCCCATTGCGGGCATGGTGCATGCGGTGACACTTTTGCTGGTGCTGGTGGTGTTGATGCCCTATGCGGCGTTGATTCCCATGCCTACCATCGCCGCCATCCTGTTTATGGTGGCTTACAATATGTCTGAGTGGCGCAAGTTCCTCCATCTGTGCAGGACTGCTCCCAAGAGCGATATTATCGTGCTGGTGCTGACCTTTGTGCTGACTGTTGTATTTGATCTGGTGGTGGCCATCGGAGTCGGCATTGTGCTGGCTGCCATTCTGTTCATGAAACGGATGAGCGATGTGACAGAGGTGGAGGGCTGGACCTATGTCGATGAGGATGTGGAGAGCGACAAGGACAGCATTGAATTGCGTCATGTGCCCAGCCACACGCTTGTGTATGAGATGAGCGGCCCGCTGTTCTTTGGCGCTGCGGACAAAATCCTGCATATACACACAGACAATACCGTCACTGCGCTGATTCTGCGGATGCGGAGCGTCAGCGCCATAGACGCCACCGCCATGCACAATCTGGAAACCCTGGCGTCCACCTGTGAGAAGAAACAGATTCAGCTGATTCTGTCTCATGTGAATGAGCAGCCCATGCGGGTTATGCACAAGGCAAAATTTGTGGAGCGGATAGGAGAGCAGAATTTCTGCAGACACATTGACGAGGCGCTGGCTCTGGCGGAGGAATTGAGCGGACGGAAAAACAGAGGGTCTGAAAAAGAGGACGAACATCATGACGAAACAACAATTTAGAGAGTTTTGCGCGGGGCGATATATCCTGCTGGACGGAGCCACAGGCTCCAACCTGATTAAGAGGGGAATGCCTTCCGGAGTGTGCCCGGAGCAGTGGATTTTGGAGCATCCCCAAGCGCTGGTAGAGCTGCAGAAAAGCTATGTGGAGGCGGGAACCGACATTCTGTATGCCCCCACCTTTACGGCAAACCGCATAAAGCTGGAAGAGTATGGCCTGGCGGAGCGGCAGGAGGAGATGATAAATGGCTTGGTGGCCCTGTCCAGGCAGGCGGCAGAGAGCGGGAATGTCCTGGTGGCCGGAGATCTGACCATGACAGGACAGCAGCTGCGGCCCATGGGCAATATGGAGCTGGAGACCCTGATTGAGGTGTACAGAGAACAAATCCGGCTGATGGAGAGCGCCGGAGTGGACTTGCTGGTGGTGGAGACCATGATGAGTCTGGGGGAGACCCGGGCGGCTTTGATCGCAGCCAGGGAAGTCACAGGATTGCCGGTGATGGTGACCATGACCTTTGAGGCGGACGGGCGCACCCTCTTTGGCACGGACGCTCGGACGGCGGCCATCGTGCTGGAGAGCCTAGGGGCGGATGCCATAGGGGTGAACTGTTCCACCGGCCCGGCGAAGATGAGAGAGATAGTGGAAGAAATGGCCCAGGTCAGCAGTCTGCCCCTGATAGCCAAGCCCAATGCGGGCCTGCCTGCGGTGAATGAACAGGGACAAACAGTCTATGACATGGACAGCGACACTTTTGTGGCGGAGATGGAGGAGTTGGTGGCGGCGGGAGCCGTGATTCTGGGGGGCTGCTGTGGAACAGATCCCACCTATATTGCAGGACTCAGGCGCCTGGTGCAGGGGCGGACGCCCACGCAGCGCGCCAGACGGCCCGAGGGCATCCGCTATCTGACCAGCGAGCGGCAGACCGTGGCCTTTGGCCTGGAGGACCCCTTTATGATCGTGGGAGAGCGGATCAATCCCACCGGCAAGAAAAAGCTCCAGGAGCAGCTTAGGGCCGGCTGTATGGATATGGTGCTGCAGTTTGCCCAGGAACAGGATGCCTGCGGGGCCTCCATCCTGGATGTGAATATGGGGATGAGCGGCATTGACGAGAAAGCCATGATGCTGCAGGTGCTGGAGGAGGTGCAGGGGGTCACTAATCTGCCCCTGTCCTTGGATTCCAGCCATGTGGAAGTGCTGGAGGCAGCGCTTCGCCATTACCCTGGGCGGGCGCTGGTGAATTCCGTTTCCTATGAGACGGAGAAATTTGAAAGACTCCTGCCCATCGTGCAGAAGTATGGAGCCATGTTTATTCTGCTGCCCCTGTCGGACGAGGGGCTGCCTAAGGATCTGGAGGAAAAAAAGCAGATCATTGATCGGATCGTGACCCGTGCGCTTGAACTGGGCATGCGCAGGGAGGATATTGTGGTGGACGGCCTGGTGGCTACCATCGGCGCCAACAAGCAGGCGGGGCTGGAGACACTGGAGACCATCCGCTACTGTAAGGACCAGGGACTGGCTACCATATGCGGACTGTCCAATATCTCCTTCGGTATGCCCGCCAGACCCTATGTGAACACGGCCTTCTTGACATTGGCTATCTACGAGGGTCTGACCATGGCCATCGCCAATCCCTCCCAGGAGATGCTGGTCTGCGGGGCTCTGGCCACGGATATGCTGAAGGTTAAAAGAGATTCGGATCTGCGATATATCAATTATGCCTCCCAGCTGCAGCCGGTGTCAGGCAGCGCGCCCGCCAAGAATTCCGGTCAAAGCAACGGTGGCACTGCGGCGGTTTCGGAGCCTCAAACCTATCTGGAACGGATTACGGACGCCGTGTTAAAGGGCAACCGCAGCGGCATTGCCGCCCTGACGGCGGAGGCGGTGTCAGCGGGAGAGGACCCGGGAAAGCTGCTGAACGAGGGGCTGCTGCCCGCCATAGGCAGAGTGGGGGATCTGTTTGAGAAGAAGAAATATTTCCTGCCCCAGCTGATCGCCAGCGCGGAGGCCATGAAGAATGCCATCGAGGTGCTGGAACCACATTTGCTGAAGGAGCAGGACGGGGACTCCATGCCGGTGGTAGTTATAGCCACCGTGGAGGGGGATATTCACGACATCGGCAAGAACCTGGTGGCGCTGATGCTGAAAAACTACGGTTTCAAGGTGGTAGACCTGGGCAAGGATGTGCCGAAGGAGACTATTGTTCAGGCGGCACGGGAACACCACGCGGATATCATAGCCCTGTCGGCCCTTATGACAACCACCATGCAGCGGATGCGGGAGGTAATATCCTTTGCCAGGCAGGAGGGAATCACCGCCAAAATCATGATTGGCGGCGCTGTGATTACTCAGGAATACGCGGATGAGATACATGCGGACGGCTATTCCAAGGATGCAGCGGAGGCGGTGAAACTGGCCCGGCGTCTGCTGGGTATGATGAACGCTGAAGAGTAGAATGTGTTCTTCAATAACGCAATAGTCGTTCTGCAAATTAGGAATTAGGTTAAATCCTTGACTTGTATATCACAATTCCCTGTGTTAAAATAGGCGGAACAGCAAATTTTACAGGAACTCTATATAGGAGGTTTACATGATAGGTGCAGATGCCATAATCAAATGTTTGGAGGAGGAGGGCGTAAAGTATGTGTTCGGCTACCCCGGCGTAGCCATATGTCCCTTTTACAATAGTATCCTGCAGTCGGAGATTCTGACCATATTGATCCGCACGGAGCAGAATGCGGCCCATGCGGCCAGCGGTATGGCCCGGCTTACGGGCAGGCCCGGCGTCTGTGCCGTCACCAGCGGCCCCGGTGCGACCAATGTGATCACCGGAATCGCCACAGCCTTTGCGGACAGCATCCCTCTGGTGTGCATCACCGGGCAGGTACATACGGATCTGCTGGGCAGTGATTCCTTTCAGGAGGCGGATATCACAGGCGCGGTGGAGTCCTTTGTCAAATACAGCTACCTGGTCAAAAATGTGAATGACATTCCCCGGATTTTCAAGGAGGCTTTTCATATCGCCAACACCGGCCGCAGAGGGCCAGTGCTGATTGATATTCCCATTGATATCCAGAATGCGCCGATAAGCAAGTTCCAATACCCGGAGGAGGTCAATATGCGCACCTATAAGCCCACAGTCAAGGGCCATGCGGTGCAGATCAAGAAGGTGATCAAGGAGCTGGAGAAAGCGAAACGCCCCATCATCTGCGTGGGCGGCGGCGTATTGCTCAGCGAGGCCAGAGACGAGCTGCGGGAATTCGCGGAAAAGTACCGTGTACCGGTGGTGTCCACCATGATGGGCATCAGCGTCATGCCCACGGAGCATCCTCTGTACTTCGGCATGGTGGGCAACCACGGCAAGGCATATGCCAACAAGGCCATGAACGAGTCGGATTTGTTGATTATGGCAGGGGCCAGGGTGGCGGACCGGGCGGTGAGCCAGCCGGATCTGATTACCAGAGACAAGGTGCTGGTGCATATTGACGTGGACCCGGCGGAGATCGGCAAGAACGCAGGCCCCACCATACCGCTTGTAGGAGACGTGAAACATATCTTCCAGGATTTTGCCAAGGAGGAGTTTTCCTGTGAACATGAGGAGTGGATTCGGACCCTGGCGCAGTACCGGGATACCTTGGTGGCAAAGAGGAGTCCCAATCCGGCCTATGTGGACCCGGCTGCCTTTATCGCCCGGCTGTCCGAGAAAATGGCTCCCGATGCAGTGTATGTGGCGGATGTAGGGCAGAACCAGATCTGGTCCTGCAGCTATCATATCGTGAAAAACGGACGATTTTTGACCTCCGGCGGGATGGGCACCATGGGCTATTCGATACCGGCGGCCATGGGCGCAAAGCTGGCGGATATGGGGCGTCAGGTCATTGCCGTGTGCGGCGACGGATCCTTTCAGATGTCCATGATGGAGTTGGCTACCATGAGCCAGTACCGGATTCCGGTGAAAATCATTGTGCTGAAGAACGGCTATCTGGGGATGGTGAGGGAATATCAACACTATACTTACAAGGACAATTACTCGGTGGTCGATCTCTCCGGCAGTCCCAGACTGGACAAGATCGCCGCGGCCTATGACATGCAGTACCAGCTGCTGGAAAATATGGACCGGGTGGAGGAAGTGCTGGACGCTTTCTTGAAAGAGGATTCTTCCGTGCTGCTGGAATGCCTGATTGATCCCATGGACCTTGTGAAGTAAGGGGGCGGATATATGAGAAAGAGAATCTATTCGGTACTGGTGGAGAACCGCTCCGGCGTGCTGGGCAAGGTGGCCGGACTTTTCGCCAGAAGGTGTTTTAATATTGATTCCCTGACTGTGGGAGAGACCGACGACCCGGAGGTATCCTGTATGACCATTGTCAGCAGTGGGGATGAGCGCACTATTGAGCAGATCGAGAAACAGTTGAATAAAAAGCTGGACGTAATCAAGGTCAAGACCTTCGATGAGAGCCAGAGCATCAGCAGGGAACTTATGCTGGTGAAGGTGCGCCATAACAAGGGAAACCGCCGGGAGATCACGGAGATATGCGAGATCCTGCGGGCGGAGATCGTGGATATGTCCAAGCATTTTATGATGATTCAGATCTGTGATACCCCGGACAGAACCAAACTGCTTTTGACGATGCTGCAGTCCATCAGTATTGCGGAAGTAGCCCGCACCGGGACCCTTGCTCTGGCAAAATGTAGTGAGAATGATGATTAGGGTTGACATTCGTACTTTATCTTGCTAAAATGTAGAGCGGATAAGTGCAGAAATAACGAAAGGAATTTCCTGTGATGCAGAAGAGAGTATTTCAGTTGTTGGCAGACAATACATCCGGTGTGCTGAGCCGCATATCCGGCCTGTTTTCCCGCAGGGGATACAATATTGAGAGCATTACGGCGGGCGTGACCGCCGATCCCCGTTTTTCCCGAGTCACGATTGTGACCTATGGGGACGACGAGATTTTGGAACAGATCGAGAAACAGGTGGGCAAGCTGGTGGATGTGCGTAATATCAGGGAGCTTAAGCCTGAGGAGAGCGTCTATCGTGAGCTGGCGCTTATCAAGGTCAAGGCCGATCCCCAGCAGCGCCAGAGCATCATTGCCGTGGCGGATATCTTCAGGGCCAATATTATCGACGTATCTAAGGACAGCCTGATTATTGAACTCACCGGCAATCAGGCCAAGATAGAGGCCTTCCTCAATCTGTTGGACGGATATGAGATTCTGGAACTGGCCAGGACAGGTATTGCCGGGCTGGGCAGAGGCAGCGAGAACGTCATACATCTTGAGAATCAATAAGTTAGCTCTAGGGACAACAACCTATCAGTTATAAACTATTTTTAACATAATGGAGGAAAAGAAGATGGCAAAGATTTTTTATCAGGAAGATTGTAACCTGTCTCTGTTGGAGGGTAAGACAATCGCAATCATCGGCTACGGCAGCCAGGGTCATGCTCATGCGCTGAATCTGAAGGAGTCCGGCTGCAACGTTATCATCGGTCTGTACGAGGGTTCTAAGTCCTGGGACAAGGCTGTAAAGCAAGGCTTTGAGGTGTTTACCGCCGCAGAGGCCGCCAAGAAGGCCGACATCATCATGATCCTGATTAATGATGAGAAACAGGCAGATCTGTACAAGAAGGACATCGAGCCGAATCTGGAGGCCGGCAACATGTTGATGTTCGCCCATGGTTTCAATATCCATTTCGGCTGCATCGTGCCTCCCGCAGACGTGGATGTGACCATGATCGCCCCCAAGGGCCCCGGCCATACCGTTAGAAGCGAGTACCAGGAGGGCAAGGGCGTTCCCTGCCTGATTGCCGTTGAGCAGGATGCCACCGGCAAGGCTCAGGATCTGGCTCTGGCTTATGCGTTGGGCATCGGCGGTGCGAGAGCAGGCGTGCTGGAGACCACTTTCCGCACCGAGACCGAGACCGACCTGTTCGGTGAGCAGGCAGTGCTGTGCGGCGGCGTGTGCGCGCTGATGCAGGCGGGCTTTGAGACGCTGGTAGAGGCCGGTTATGACGAGAGAAACGCTTATTTTGAGTGTATCCATGAGATGAAACTGATCGTGGATCTGATCTATCAGAGCGGCTTTGCAGGCATGAGATACTCCATCTCCAATACCGCTGAGTACGGCGATTATGTCACCGGTCCCAAGATCGTGACCGAGGAGACCAAAAAGGCTATGAAGAAGATTCTGAGCGATATCCAGGACGGCAGCTTTGCCAAGGAGTTCCTGCTGGATATGTCCCCTGCGGGCAAGCAGGTTCACTTCAAGGCTATGAGAAAGCTGGCCAGCGAGCATCCCGCAGAGAAGGTCGGCGAAGAGATCCGCAAGCTCTACAGCTGGAACAACGAAGAGGACAAGCTGATTAACAACTAAGCGTACAGGAGAAGTACTGATAAGTTATCAAGCTGAACATAAAAACCGTTCATGGAGCCAAATAATTGGTTCCATGGACGGTTTTTCATTACCAGAATATTCACACAAAGCTATTTTTCATGAACCGTTCTCATCCAGATACAGCTGTACTCTGCTCTGGATGATGTCAATGACTGTGTCCATATCTTTGTCCCCGGCGAAGTATGGCTGCGTCTCCTCCATGACAATGGACGCTATGGCGGAATCCTCCGGCGGCATAAGGATGCATTTGTCCATGAATTCTATATAGTCTTCCACATAGGAAGTGCCATCCGGTTTGCAATTCAGACCCCGATAGACGCCTTCCCCCATATTGAAATAGGCCCAGTTGTCACCGGGATGGGCATCTTTCACACGCTCCCGGAGCACGTCCCGGCGCAGGCAGCGGTCCGGGTACAGGCGTGTCAGTTCATCTCCGTAGAGGGTGGGCAGGAACTTCTCGATCAGGTCCATATTCTCCGTGTCCTTGCTGACCACCAGAAAGTCTCTGGCATAGATCAGATTGCCGCTCCCGCCGTCGGTGGGAACGCCTACCCAGTGATAGTTCTCCGGGAACAGGGACATTTGGGTGCAGAAATTCGTAAAGCCAAAGTAATTGTCGCATGCATAGGCCAGGTATTCCCCATCCCTGACAGCGCGTGCGGCGGTATTCTCCATTTCAGGGTTTTGCTCCATAACAAAATTATTTTTGCAGTATTCCAGTAATCTGCGGAAGACCTCGCTGTCGAAATGACAGGTTCCGGATTCCCTGTCCACAAGGGAGGACTCAATATCATACAGGGCAAACCAGCGCAGAGGTGCCGGGTCATATTTTGATATGGGGACAAGCCCTTTCAGCGTTTCGCCGGAATCGTCCGCCAATTCCAGAACATCTTCCAGACTCCAAGTATCCTGTGCCCACAGCTCGTCTGATACCAACATGCTGTAGGTAATTTGATCGGTGGTAAGCCCCATCAGTTTTCCGTCGATGGTCCCTGCGTTCCAGATACAGTCAAAGACCTGTTCCCGTGTATCCATGGGAATTACGCCGGTCAACTCGGCTAAGGCTCCCTTTTCATAGAGGGTGTACATGGTCTCGGCGGAGACAACAAACATGTCCGGAGCGTTCCCGGCCACGATGCGGTTTATCAGGTTGGTGGTATATGCGTCAAGGTCATCGCTCCCGCTGGTTTCAAAGCTGGAGATTTCGATATTTATTCCCGGATTCCTTGTGGAAAAAAGGGTTGCCGCCGCCGGTATAATCGATTCTCCCCGGGTGGCGGACACCAGTGTCAGGGTTCTGTTTTCCACAGGCGGGGTGGGAGAGAGTACAAAGATATTCTGCCTGCTGTTCAGAGGATCCATAATCACCAGGTCGCCGTTTTCACGGACTGTCATGATTTTTCTGGACTTCTCGTTGGAACTGAGCAGATTAGCCTTGCAGTCATATATTTTTTCCCGCTCCCCGGACAGGATATTCCATTTTACGATATTGCAGGTGTCCGAAAAATAATACAGATTGCCGGCGGTGTCCATGCAGCCGCCGCACTCCAGGGCAAAGTATTTGGACTCTCCCAGGGAGCGCATTTCCCCGGCGTCATGGTCATAGATCCAGTAGGTGTTGGTTCTGGCATCCATATCTGAGAGGACGAACAGGGGGAATCCCTCCGGGGTTTTACACAGATAAGTTGGGGGAAGTTCTCCGGTACCTTTCATGTGACACAGTAGTTCCCCATTTTCGCCCAGCACCAGCAGGTTTTCATTCCAGAGCAGATAGCAGCAGCCGTCCCGGTCACACAGGATACATCCCTGACGCAAGAGATAATCTCTTGATCCCAGTTCATTCTCGATGCCCAGGGAGGCCAGGATGGGAAGCAGATCCAGGTTCTTCTGTACGCCCTCCTCCATATGGTAGAAGAGCAGGGAGGCATAGGGAATGGGCATTTCCTCCTCCCCGAATTTGCGGAGGAGAAAGACGGCTTGCTGGTCGTCTGCCATATCCATATCCCAGGGGTAAGCGCCATCCAGGAGACCATATTCGCCCAGGTCAAGTTCCGTGGGAACACTCTGACCGGTCTGTGCGTCATAGTGATACATATAGTCTGTAACCCGCAGGTCATTGTCCTCCGCACTGCCCGATTGATATCGGTAATTGTTGTAGATCATCCCGTCTATCGTTCCGGTATTCGTACTATGTCGCTCATCATATTCGGAACTATAAGGCGTAATCCAGTCGTCATGATATTCCATCAGATACCACTGGGTGCCGTCCTCTGTTCTCTGGGAGGCAGTCATCCGGTAGGTACTCCAGTCTATGTCTATTTTGGGAACAGGCTCCCTGGAGCCGCCAGCCTCCCCGGAGGCGTTTTCTACCCCGGCGCCGCAGCCCGTCAGAGGAATGGCGGCTGCCAGCAGGAGACTTAAGAATATGCTATATCTCTTGTACGTTTTTCTTTTATTTGTCATATAATACCTCTCATTTTGAGTTCTTAAGTTTCGCTTTCTTATGAGCCATTCTCATTCAAATACATCTGAACCCGGCTCTGGATAATGCCTATGACCGTGTCCATATCCTTGTCCCCGGCAAAGTATGGTTCCACCTCCTCCAGAACAATGGAGGCCACCCGCGCGTCCTTGATGGGAGAGAGAATGCAGCTGTCCATAAATGCGATATATTCCTCCACATAGGAGGTGCCGTCGGGCTTGCTGGGCAAGATCTCGTAGATGCCCTCCCCCATGCTGAACTGCGGTCTGGAATCCCAATCGGGAATAATCACACGGCTGCGCAGTACATCTCGGCGCAGGCAGTTCTGGGGATATTTGCGCGCTATTTCGTCCCCGTACAGAGTGGGCAGGAATTCCAGGATCAGATCCATGTTTTCCGAATTCTTGTTGACCACCAGAAAGTATGCGGCATAGACCAGATTGCCGCTCTCTCTCTCGGTGGGAACACCCACACAGTGATAATCCTCGGAAAATATAGCCATCTGACTGCTGAAACTGTGAAGATCACCCATGCCCCTGGTACAGGGGGAGGCCAGATACTCCCCTTCCATGACAGCCTCGGCATAGGAGGAATCATTATAACTATATTCTGTCTCAGGATAAGGAGTGTTTTTGCAATACTCCAAAAGTTTGCGGAAGTTTTCACAGTCAAAATGGCAGACATTGTTCTCCCTGTCCACAATAGAGGAGTCGATATCCTGCAGCGCAAGCCAGTACAGCAGCGACGACGAAGATGGGTCGTAACCGACCCTGGGAATGAGTCCCTTCAAAGTGTCCTCAGGTGCATTCTCCGCCAGCGTCAAAATATCCTCCAGGCTCCATGTGTCCTGAGCCCAGACGTCCCTTGAAACCAGCATGGTATGGGCGCCTATGCTGGTGGTAAGCCCGGTCAGCTTTCCGTCTATGGTTCCCGCCTGCCATACACAGTCAAATACCTGCTCGCGCAGCTCGGCGGGAATTGCGTCGCTCAGATCTGCCAACATCCCTTTTTCATAGAGAATCTGCATGGTCTCGGCAGAAACGATCATCATATCCGGAGCATCTCCGGCCACGATCTGGTTCATCAGATTGTCAACGTCCATTTCGGATACAGCAATGGAGACGCCCGGCTTTTTCATAGAGAACAGTGCGGCGGCAGTTTGTTCCAGCTGGGGAGTTCCGTAAGCGGTTCCCACCAGCGTGAGGACCCTTTCGGGCTCGGCGGCAGTGGGAGAAAGCACATAAATACATTTGTTTTCGGTCACAGGATCCAGAATCACCAGATCACCGTCCTCCCGGATCGTCATATGTTTTGCGGCGCTTAAATTGGAGAAGATACTGTCAGCCCGACAGTCAAATATCTTCTCCAGCGTCCCGGTCAGCGTGTCCCAGCGAACCACATTGTTTTCGATAAAATAGAATAAGTCGCCGTAGATATTTGCGCAGCCGTAGGGTTGGGATCTGTAGCCGGACTGTCCCAGGGAACGCAATTCTCCGGCGTCATGGTCATAGATCCAGTAGGAATTGGAGCGGCTGCTTAAGTCTGAACAGACGAAAAGGGGAAGTCCCTCCGGCGTCTTGCACAGATAGGACAGGGATGCATTGCCGGACATGTTACTGTCCGCAGCAAGGAGCAGTTCTCCCTTCTCATTGATCACTAGGAGTTTATTAGACAGAACGATATAACAGCAGCCGTCCCGGTCACACACCACATTCTCCTCGGAAAAGAATGCTATGCGGTTCGCCATCCCCGCCTCGGTCAGGGCGGGCAGCAGATCCAGAGATTTCTGCAGGCCATCCTCCATGTGGTAGAGGACCAGGGAGCAGAGGGATCTGGGAGTCCCGATGTCCTCCGAACTGCAGAAGTAGCAGGCAATAAGTTTATCACCAATCACATCCGCCTGAACAAGGTTGGCTGTACTTAGCAGTCCCCATTCTTCATAGACAGCAGAATCGATGCGGGTGTGAAAGGTTTCTCCGGTCCCTGTGTCAAAATAGTCCAGGCAATGCCATATATCATAGATAGCGCCGTCCTCGCCATAGGAAACATATTGGGTACAGGCCAGGATCTCTCCCCTGGGGCCGTTGTAAAAGAAGGGAAATTTCATGTCATATGTCTCCGGATATGTGATCCAGTCATCATAGAATTCTCGCAACCGCCACTGGGTTCCATCACTTGCCTCCTGGGCCGCAGTCAGCTGCAGTTCGCTCCAGTCCACAGCATCCCGGGGCGGTTCCTGGATATTTTGTTCCTGCTCTGTCTCTTGATTTGTCCCCTGACTTGTCTCCTGGTTCTTGACGCCGCAGCCTGCCAGCAGGACCATTGCGGCAAGCAGCAGACAGAAGGTATTGTACATTTTTTTTCTGTATAATCTCATCATGTGTTTTCCTTTCTCAGGGGAATGTCCTCTGTATCAATTATAAGGGCCGTGCCCGGAATGGTCAATACTGGGCTATAACAGACTTTATTCAGAAGTTTCATCCAGATATAGCTGGACCCGGCTCTGGATAATGTCGATGACCTTGTCCATATTTTTGTCTCCCGAAAAATACGCAGGAACCTCCTCCAGCACAATGGATGCGATGGTGTCATCCCCGGCGGGCATGAGGACACAGCTGTCCATAAACGCGATATATTCCTCCACATAGGAGGTGCCGTCGGGCTTACACTCCAGCTGCAGGTAGACCCCTTCACCCTGGCGGAACTGTGCCTTGGGATTCCACTCGCTGGCGTCGATCACGCGGTTTCGCAGCACATCCCGGCGCAGGCAGTTGTCGGGATACAGTCGTTCCAGCTCGTCCCCGTACAGAGTGGGCAGGAATTCCCGGATCAGGTCCATGTTCTCCGAGTCCTTGCTGACCACCAGGAAAGTTGTGGCGTATACCTGATTGCCGCATTCGCCGTGGGTGGGAATTCCCACCCAGTGGAAACCTTCCCCCAAAAGGGCCATCTGAAAGCTGAAATCGTGGAAATCATATATATCGCAGGCATATGCCAGATACTCCCCATTCTGTACGGAACGGGCGGGAGCGGGGTTCTGGGAATCGGGGTTTGGCTGGGGGACGGGGGTATTTTTGCAGTACTCCAAGAGCCTGCGAAATACCGGGCTGTCAAAATGGCAGACGCCGTTTTCCCAGTCCACAAGGGGGGAGTCAATGTTTTTGAGGGCAAGCCACTGCACTATGTCCGTGGGCTGGGGATTGAATCCCTTCAGGGGGATCAACCCCTCGAGCGTATCATCCTGCGCATCCTCGGCCAGGGCCAGAATATCCTCCAGCGTCCAGGTATCCCGAGGCCAGAGTTCATCCGAGACCATTATGCTGGAGCAGCTTAAATCGGTGGTGAGTCCAACCAGCTTTCCGTCTATGGTTCCCGCGTTCCACACGCAGTCAAATACCTGTTCCCTCACTTCGCCCGGAATCATGTCGGTCAGGTCGGCCAGCGCCCCTTTTTCATAGAGGATGCGCATGGTTTCCTCGGAGACGATGCACATGTCAGGAGCGTCTCCCGCCACGATGCGATTTATCAGATTAGTGGTATATTCATCGTGATCTGCCCGGGTGACAGGTCCGGATAAATCAGTGTCAACGCCGGAAAACTCAATATGGACGCCCGGGTTTTTCATGGAAAAGAGGGCGGCGGCAGTCTGTTCCACCTGCGTTCCGGGGCAGGCGGACACCACCGTGAGCGTCCGCTCGCTCTCAGGCGCGGTGGGAGACAGCACATAGATATTCTGGTTTTCCGTGATGGAGTCCATAATCACCAGGTCGCCGTTTTCCCGTATGCATGTCACTTTGAGGGCGGTGGTGTTGGAGCAAATGTGGTTGGCGCTGCAGTCAAAAATCGTCTCCCTGTCTCCAGACCGGGTATTCCATCTGACAATCTTGTCATTGGAAAAATAATATAGATTTCCGGCGGTATCCATGCAGCCGTATTTCAGCGCCATGTATTTGGTCTCACCCAGAGAACGCATTTCTCCTGCGCTGTGGTCATAGCTCCAGTAGGTGTTGACGCGGCTGCCCATATCGGTGCGGACAAAGAGAGGATAGCCTTCCGGCGTCCTGCACAGAAGGGACAGAGTGACTTCCCCGGTTTGTTCCATATTACAGAGCAGCTCACCGGCGCCAGAGGCCACGATCAGCCTGTTCTCCCACAGAAGATAGCAGCAGCCGTCTGGGTCACATAGAATGGTTTTTTCGGTAGAGTCAATGGAATACCCTGTGTGCTCCGTTATCCCTGCGGCGGTCAGAGCGGGCAGCAGATCCACGGTTTTTTGTACCCCCTCCTCCATATGGTAAAAGACCAGAGAGCAACAGGAGAGCGGCGTCCCAGATTCCCCAAAGCTGCGGACCAAAAAGACCGCCGTCTGCTCGTCCGCCATAGTCATGTCAGTGAGTATGCCGTTTTCCGGCAGTCCCCATCCGGCAGTGCCTGACTCCGCGCGGAAACTTTGACCGGTTCGGGCGTCGAAAGTATTTATATTGCCGCTTTCATAAATGCCGTTTTCCGCATTGTCACAGGTATAGCGGTAAATATTTCCACCCGGTAATCCGTCGTACATGGGGAGACTGTCGTACTTCCGGTCCGAGGGGGTGATCCAGTCGTCGTGATATTCTTTCAGATACCACTGGGTCGCAGTTTCCACATTCTGGGGCGGAGCGATCCGGTATGCGCTCCAGTCCATGGCCTGTGCCGAGGGCTCTTCCGGGGCGGATTCTTCTGAGACAGATTTTTCTGAGGCAGCTCTGCCGCCGCAACCCGCCAGGCATACGGAGACGGCCAGCAGGAGGCCGGGTAAGATATGGTTTCTCTTGTGTCGTGAGTTCATCTTTCCTTTATCCTTTTCTTATATTCATTGTTTTATATTTATATTATAAATCGGGAGAGAAACAGAGACAAGGTTGGAAAGTTTAAGGTTTGTTTAAGCATTGATTAAGAAATTCTTTGGAATTCCCTGTTATAAAAATTCAGAACCCAGTCGTATACTAAGCTCAAACAGTAAGAGCCTGTACAGGCTTTTACTAAAATAGGGAGGCGGGAGAAATGGACTATGCAGCGATAATGGATATATTCACAAAATACGGTGCAGTGGCTATCTTTGTACTGGTTTTTCTGGAATACATGAATCTGCCCGGTTTTCCGGCGGGGATCATAATGCCGTTGGCGGGAATCATGGCGGCGGGCGGCAACATATCCTTTCCGGGGGTGATGGTCATTACGGTGTCGGCAGGGCTTTTGGGAAGTCTGGTGCTGTATGTGCTGGGTCTTACCGGCGGGCGGTTCTTTTTGGAGAAATATATGAACAGGTTCCCGAAACAGAGGCCAACCATAGAAAAGTATCTGGCGTGGGTGCAGGAGAAGGGCGGCATGGGACTGATTGCCGCCA
>JAAUZI010000074.1 GCA_014804645.1 Lachnospiraceae bacterium
TTACACATAGACTGCATCCTCCCCTCGGTCTCTACCTGCATTACCATTCCATACTCTTTTTCCAGTATATCCTTTTTCTTTTCCACTTTCATCTCGGACAGTAGCACTTCCAGCATGGCAATCAGCGTATTTCGGGAAGTCTCCTCCCCGGGATCGCTGCGTATATTGACGATGATTCCCTGAACAAGCTCCACTCTGTGGGAGTTATCCCTGTCCCCATACACGGTCTTCCGCTCCAGATTAATCTCCTGCTCGTCTTCAATTTTTTATTTTGAGTTTCAAGCATAGATTTTCTGATTTTTTGAGAAGAGAATTGCTCCGTCAAAATGGAAATGAATATATGCTTTGTAAGTATGGTAGCATGAATGGGACGAAATTGCAATCAAATTAAGTATTTTTTCAAGAATTTTTTCAGTTCATTCCTTATGGGCGACAAAATACACGGCGTGGATTTCTCCCCGCCGTGTACACTGTTTTTTTCTATCCTTTATTGAATGGACGCCTTACATCATGCCGCCCATACCGCCGCCTGCGGGCATTGCGGGAGCATCCTCCTTGATGTTCGCCACTACGGACTCAGTGGTCAGCAGGGTGCTGGCAACACTGGTTGCATTCTGCAGAGCGCTTCTGGTCACCTTGGCAGGGTCCAGAATACCTGCGCTCACCATGTCCACGTACTCCTCTTTCAGCACATCAAAGCCCACGCCCACTGCGGATTCCTCGACCTTGTTGATAATCACACTGCCCTCTAAGCCTGCGTTGGCAGCGATGTGATACAAAGGCGCCTCCAGAGCCTTCAATACGATCTGCGCTCCGGTCTTCTCATCGCCCTCCAGGGTCTCAGCCAACTTGGCAACATCCTTTGCCGCATGAATATATGCGGAACCACCACCACAGATAATACCTTCCTCCACAGCGGCTCTGGTTGCAGCCAGAGCGTCCTCCAGACGCAGCTTGGACTCTTTCATCTCCGTCTCGGTGGCAGCGCCCACACGAATCACCGCCACGCCGCCGGCCAACTTAGCCAGTCTCTCCTGCAGTTTCTCTCTGTCAAAGTCAGAGGTGGTCTCCTCAATTTGTGCTTTGATCTGTGCGATACGGCTCTGGATAGCGCTCTTGTCGCCCTCGCCGTCCACGATCACGGTATTCTCCTTCTGTACCTTCACGGACTTGGCGCGGCCCAGCATGGACATATCAGTGTCCTTAAGCTCGTAGCCCAGCTCGGAGCTGATCACAGTGCCGCCGGTCAGAATAGCGATATCCTCCAGCATGGCCTTTCTTCTGTCGCCGTAGCCGGGAGCCTTTACAGCCACCACATTGAAGGTACCGCGCAGTTTGTTGACGATCAGGGTGGTCAGGGCCTCGCCCTCCACGTCCTCAGCGATAATCAGCAGCTTGGCGCCACACTGTACCACCTGCTCCAGCAGGGGCAGAATCTCCTGAATATTGGAAATCTTCTTGTCGGTAATCAAGACATAGGGATTATCCAGAGTCGCCTCCATCTTGTCCATATCCGTTGCCATATATGCGGAAATATAACCTCTGTCAAACTGCATACCCTCTACCAGGTCCAGCTCGGTCTGCATGGTCTTGGACTCCTCGATGGTGATTACGCCGTCCCCGCTGACCTTCTCCATGGCGTCTGCCACCAGCTGGCCAACCTCCTCGTCTCCTGCGGAGATGGCTGCCACTCTGGCGATATGCTCCTTGCCGTTCACTTTCTGGCTCATGCCTGCGATAGCGTCCACTGCACAATCGGTCGCTTTCTTCATGCCCTTTCTCAAAATGATGGGGTTGGCGCCGGCCGCCAGGTTCTTGATACCGGCATTTACCATGGCCTGTGCCAGAACCGTTGCAGTGGTGGTTCCATCACCAGCCACATCGTTGGTCTTGGTTGCCACTTCTTTTACCAGCTGTGCGCCCATGTTCTCAAAGGCATCCTCCAGCTCGATCTCCTTGGCGATGGTCACGCCGTCGTTGGTGATCAGGGGAGCGCCGAAAGACTTATCCAGCACAACATTTCTTCCCTTGGGTCCCAGGGTTACTCTAACGGTATCAGCCAGCTGGTTCACACCAGACTCCAGGGCTGCGCGCGCCTCTGCGCCATACTTAATTTCCTTTGCCATAATGATTACGCCTCCGTTTTCTAAAATAATTAATTACTGAATAATCGCCAGAATGTCATTCTGCTTTACGATGATATACTCATCCTCGTCCAGTTTCACTTCTGTGCCTGCATACTTGGAGAAAATAACCTGGTCTCCCACCTTGACTTCCATCTTTACTTCCTTGCCATCCACCACACCGCCGGGGCCAACTGCAATCACCTCTGCCTGCTGGGGTTTCTCCTTGTTCTGTCCGGGCAGCACGATGCCGGACTTGGTGGTTTCCTCTGCCACCAGCTGTTTCAATACGACTCTGTCGCCTAAGGGTACTAACTTCATATTGTCTGCCTCCTTAACTGATTCTTTCTTCTGTTAGCACTCTTTTATGTTGAGTGCTAATCTCTGGAACATATATTAGTTTTATATGCGGCGCTTTGCAACCGCATGCAGTGGCATTTACAATGTGTATATATCGAAATATCTCTTATTTTCTCGTTTTTTCTCTCGTTTACTCATTTTTTGCTCTTTGCGATGATTTTATACTTATTTTAGAATTATAAAATCCTACTTTTCCAGGCGCCGCAGCAGAGAGTAAACAGCGACAGCTGCCACGATCATAAACAGATAGCCGTTTCCCAGACATTTGAAATAATCACCCATAAGCTTATATTCCTGTAGCAGTCCCCAAGTCTGCTGCCACTTTTGGGCAAATGACAAACTTCTGTATTTGATAAAACCGCTGATATTGTTATTGAGGAACCAGATAAAGCCGCCATATGTGGCAAAGGGAAGCACAAGCGCACTCAGCCCCACACTGGCTGGCATCCCGTCCGTCCCCATGTTCCAGGAAAACAGCTTATACCCGCCAAAGCTCAGAAGAATCATGATAATGCCCCCAAATATGGTAATATAGCCCTGTCCCATAATATAGGACCAGATCACTGCGCCTGCCAGACAGCCTATGACTGCCCCCAGCATACCAAGCCCCACATGGGACTTTTGGGCGGCTGCAATATCCTGTGTCTCCTTGTGCAGTTCCTGCTCATCCACCATCTCCGCCTGCTGCTGGGCCAGCTTTTCTGCCATGCTTTTAGGGCGATTGGCCTCCTGCTCCAGATATTTTGCATAGGCTTTTTCCTTTTTCAGGTTGACCATAAAGACAGCTGCTCCCGCCGCCAGCAAAACCAAACCCAACAGCGCCAGAGGTGTGAAACTTCCGGCGCTCATCACCAGCGCAAGCACAAAGAGTATCAGGCCGACCGCCGTCAGCGCCGCTCCTGCATTTTTCTGCTGCTTGATCTTTTTCTGATTTGCCTCGTGTATATTCTGATTCATTGGTTTCTTCCTTTCTTATTGAGTTCCACTCATTAAAAAAGGGGGCTGTACTCAAATCCGCCCCCCAGCACTGTCACTCCATCAGCACTTTATCTCCAGATATCCCAGCAGCTTGCTCATGTCATACTCCTCCAGCACACCCAGGTTGGAATCGTAGAACTTACCGTCATAATGCACCAGATAGTGACAGAAACGCCCCATCTTCTCCATCATGATACAGCACTTGGGCAGCACGGTGGGACGCCCCTCTGTGTACATAATGATATCCGTATGGTCAATACCATAATAATTCAGAGCCGAGATTACCCTACCCATGGTGGCCTGCCACTCCCGGCAGTCCATGACGCTGATGACCTCCGCAATTGTCACTCCCGCCAACATGGCTACGCAGGACTGGCCGCACAGGCCGTCCTCCGGCTGGATAATCACGCTCACACTGTCTATTTTGCGGATAGGATTTTCAAAGCTGTAGGGGCTGTTCTGGTCCATCTTGATCAGACTGCCATTCACATGCAGCAGTATCTTGTGGCTCTTGCTCAGATCCACACTGACCGCGTCCTCATCCTCAATATGAATCTGATAATTGCCCTTCTCCTGAGGGAGCAGCTCACAGTCGATGATATTGTTGTCCAGCACCACGTCCGCCTGAATCACATCCCGCTGCTTGCACACCTCCCAGATGTTGAAGGGAATCTGGATCATATATCCCTTTTCCTTCTTCTCGATCTTTGTTTCAAAAAAATACCTCATACCCTGTAACCTCCGCCAATTGTTTATGAAAAATGAATGTAACCGCTTACATCTCCTATTTTATCAGATTTTCAGCCACATGCAATAGCTGCACCTAAAAAAATACAGCTTGTTATTTTTCTGTCAAGGGCCTGCGTGGTCAGACGTTTTCCTTGCGGATCTGGGAGGGAGACTTCCCATAATGCTTTTTAAAGAGCTTGCTGAAATGATATGCGTCGTCATAGCCCACAGCGGCAGCCACCTCCTGAATGGACATCTCCCGCTCCTCCACCAGCAGCTCCTTAGCCCGCTCCAGGCGGATATTGATCAGGTGCCGTATGGGTGTATCCCCCGTCTCGCTCTTGAATATCTTAGAGATATAAAAGGGGCTTAAATACATATTTTCCGCAATGGTATCCAGGGAAATCTTCTCACTGTAGTGATCTTCAAAGTAGCTTACGATCTGCTCCACCACATATTTTTTATTTACCGAGTCGAAGGAATAGCCTTTCCTGGCCTGTGGCAGAGGCGACTGCTCCTTCAATATCAACAGCAACAGCTGCATCAGATACGCCTTCAGCATGTGGTATCGCCCCGGCCAGCATACAGCGCTCTCCGCCTCCATGGAGGAGCATATCCGGAAGATTCGCTGACGCAGTTCTCCACTGGTGTGCAGAATATAGTTTCCGCCGGGCAACGGCAGATCATTAGGCTCTCGACCAGGCAGCTGCACATCACAGAAACCCACAAAAAATTCCGTGGCAGGCAGCTCCGCTTCGGGCACATACAGCGCCTGATGATGTACGCCGGGCTTAAATATCAGCAGATCCCCCTCACTAACATCATAAACCTGTCCCTCAATATGATATTTTCCCGTGCCGGACAGCACAAAAGCCAACTCTACAGTGTCATGGCAGTGATACGGCTCCTCCGCCGCCGTCCGGGTTCCCTTCCAGGTAAACAGAAAGGTGGGATTCATCTCTTCAATCTGTAAGGAACTGTCCTCACAGGCACAATATTTACTCATTGGCGCATCTCCGGCTAAAAAAAATACTATAGACCCAGCATAAACGTGGCAACCTGAAAATATACCAAAAGCGACAGTGCATCCACAATCGTTGTAATAAAGGGGCTTGCCATCACCGCCGGGTCAAATCCCAGTCGTTTGGCGGCCATGGGCAGCAGACATCCCACCAGCATCGCCATAATCACAGCCATCACCAGCGTCAGACATACCACCATGGCTACCGCCAGTCCTACGCGGTCAAACAACATCAGCTTGGCAAAATTCGCCACCGCCAGAGTGCAGCCGCAGAGAATGGCCGTGCGCAGCTCCTTCCAGACGATTTTCGGCACATCCGCATACTCGATCTCCCCCAGAGAAAGTCCGCGGATGATCGTCACACTGGCCTGTCCGCCCGCATTGCCTCCGGTATCCATCAACATGGGAATAAAGGCGGTAAGCGCCACATAGACACTCAGAGCGTCCTCAAAGGAAGTGATAATACTGCCGGTAAAAGTAGCGGATACCATCAAAAGCAGCAGCCAGGGAATCCTCTTTTTGTAGGTCTCCCACACGGAGGTACGCATATAGGGCTTGTCGCTGGGAACCAGCGCCGCCATCTTCTCCATATCCTCCGTGGCCTCTTCCTCGATGACGTCCACGATATCGTCCACCGTGATAATGCCCACCAGGCGGTTCTCATTGTCCACCACCGGCATGGCCGTAAAGCCGTATTTCTGGAACTGCCTGGCTACCTCCTCCTGATCGGCATGGGTATGCACAGACACTACATTCTCATGCATGATCTCCCCGATAGTCTCGTCCGACTCGCTGAGCAAGAGGTAGCGCAGCGCCACCGTGCCCAGCAACTTTCTCTGGGCATCCAACACATAGCAGATATTGATGGTCTCACTGTCCAGTCCCACCCTGCGGATTCGGCCAATGGCCCCCTCCACGGTCAGATTCTCCTTCAGATCCACATACTCCACCGTCATGATGCTGCCAGCGGAATCCTCAGGATAGCGCAGCAGATGGTTGATATCCCGGCGCGTGTCCGGACTGGCGTTCTCCAACAGACGCTTGACTACATTGGCAGGCATCTCCTCCAGCAAGTCCACAGCGTCATCGGACATCAGATTGTCAATGATGCTGGCAGCCTCCCGATCCGACAGGGAAGTGATGACGGTCTGCTGCAGGTCCACATCCAGATAGGAAAAAATATCCGCCGCCAAATCCTTGGGCAGAATCCGAAAGGCCTTGACCATGCTCGGTTCCGGAAGTTCCTCCATGCACGCGGCAATATCCGCGTCATTCAGGTCCATCAGCAGCTGGCGAAGCCTGGTATACTGCTGCGTCTGCAGCAGTTCCTGTATCGTCTCAAATTCTTTTATCTGCTCCATAGCATTTCTCCTTATGATGATTTTTTATGTGGTTACAACTTCGCCCAGGAGCGGGATCACTGCTGCTTTTACTGCTCTTCATAAAAAACCACCACCTTTCCGAGAAATACTTTTTTAAATTACTCAATAAATATTTTACGATTTTGTGCCCTTTTTGTCAACAAAAGTTATTTCCCCTTTATGCTCCCATCCGATTCTGCCGCAGGTGGCCTCCACCAGCTCCCGGCGCAGCCCCTGGGCCTGGTCGGTGGGAATCTGTATGGTCAGCTGCACGTCCTGCCCGTAGAGGCTCTCAAGTGGCTCCAACTCCCGTTGCCCCAGTATGTAGAGAACCCTGCCCACATCGTTGTAATCCGTCTGCAGACAAATCTCAACGCCCTGTCGCATAACACCCGTTATTGAGTTGTCCAGACCCGCCTTCACCGCCTGGGTGTAGGCTCTGACCAGACCGCCGGTGCCCAGCAGCGTGCCGCCAAAATACCGAGTCACCACCACCGCCACATTGCGCAGCCCCTCCGCCAGCAGCATCTCCAGCATGGGCCTGCCCGCCGTGCCGCTGGGCTCCCCGTCGTCGCTGCACCGGGTCAGTTCTCCCCTGCTGCCAATGACAAACGCGCTGCAGTTGTGTCTGGCGTCCCAGTACTTTTTCTTGATCTCCTCGATAAAGGCCGCCGCCTCCTGCTCGGTCTCCACCCTGCGCACCGTGGCGATAAACCGGGATTTTTTCTCCACGATCTCTCCCTGTCCGCCCTCAAGAACTACCCGATAATCCTCACTCTGTCTCGCTGCCATCCGCCCGCATTCCTTTCTATTATAGAGCTTGCGCCCTCCTTGAACAGTATATCCCAAAACCCCCGTCAAGCCAACACTTTCTGATTAAAATAAGAAAATTTTGTGAACAATTCTTAATATCCGCAGGAACCTCTTTATTTACCGGCCAAAATTTGGTATAATGTCCGCAAAGGGCAGAGTCAAGGTACCGGACAATCGGCTGCCGAGCTGGCTCGAGCTGCCGATTATCCGGTACTTTGAGGAGCGAAACGATCTGCCCGTAGCTTGCAGAAAATAACCTGCAAAAAACATCCAACGGAACATATGAAAGGAAGTCTTTTTATGAATTATAGCAGAAAGGGCGTCAGAGCCAAGAAGAAGGCCCTGAATGCCAAGTCACCAAAAATAGCAAAGAAAGCTGCCCTGCTGGTGTTGAAACTGTTTCTGGTTGCCATTGTGGGAGTGGGCATTATAGGCGCCTCTGCCGGCATTGGCATGTTTAAGGGCATTCTGGCCTCCACCCCTCAGATCACTCCCAGTGATGTGGCTCCCGTAGGCGCCGCCACTTTCGTGTATGACTGTAAGGGCAACAAGCTGGACGAGTTGATCGCCGTCAATTCCAACCGAATCATTGTGACCCAGGACAAGATACCCGAAAATCTGGCCCATGCTTTTGTGGCCATAGAGGACGAACGTTTCTACCAGCACAATGGTATTGATTATAAGAGCCTGGTGCGTTCCGGCTACCAGTTCATCAAGACCATGGGAGATGAAACCCAGGGAGCCAGTACCATCACCCAGCAGCTGCTGAAAAATACAATTTTCACCAGCTGGACCTCCGAGGGTAAAAACTGGATCAAGAAGATCAAGCGTAAATTTCAGGAGCAGTACCTGGCCATTGAATTGACCAAGACATTGAGCAAGGACGAAATCCTGGTGCGCTATATGAACACCATTAATCTGGGGCAGAACACTCTGGGAGTGGAGGCGGCTGCCCAGCGGTATTTTGGGAAATCCTGCAGTGAGTTGACCCTGTCGGAATGTGCCGTCATTGCCTCCATCACTCAAAATCCTACCCGCTACAACCCCATCAGCCATCCGGAACAGAACGCCGAACGTCGGGAGAGATGCCTGAATAAGATGCTGGAGCTGGAATTTATCAGCAAGGAAGAGTACGACGAGGCGATGGCTGACAGTGTATATGACCGGATTGAGAGCCACAATATCGACTATCTGGCCAACAGCTCCGCCAGCAGCTATTTTGTGGATGCGGTGACGCAGCAGGTCAAAAAAGATTTGATAGCCCATGGCTTTAATGAGACGCAGACGGAATTTATGCTGTATTCCGGCGGCCTGCGGATCATAACTACTATGGATCCCGAGATTCAGGCCGTAGCCGACGCCGAGGTAGCCAATCCGGACAATTATCCCCCCAACGTGAAGTGGTATCTGGACTATGCTCTGACCATCACCCATCCGGACGGAAGCCATGACAACTACAGCAAGGAGATGATGTCTAAGTATTTTAAGGAGAATGTGGACAAGAATTTCAACTTGATTTTCACCTCTCAGGAGGCCGCCTATGATGCTATAGACCAATATCTCGGCGTATTGCTGAAAGAGGGGGACGAACATGACGAAACTATCCACCTGATTCCCCAGCCCCAAACCGCGCTGGCCATTATCGAACAGGAGACAGGCTATGTCCGCGCTCTGGTGGGCGGCCGGGGCGCCAAGGAAGGGCGGCTCACCTTTAACCGCGCCACCGACGCCACGAGGCAGCCCGGCTCCACTTTCAAGGTGCTGGCTTCCTATGCCCCTGCACTGGATAGCTGTGGCATTACCCTCGCCAATGTATATATTGACGCACCCTTTAACTATCCGGACGGCACCCCCGTGCGGAACTGGTACGGCGAAGCGTACAAAGGCCCTGTGACCGTGCGCTATGCCATTGAGCAGTCCATGAATATTATTGCCGTAAAGACAATCACCCAGATCACGCCGAAACTGGCCTACGATTATCTGCTCAATTTCGGTTTTACCACTCTTACCGCAGGTAAGGTAGTGGGAGATCAGGTGAAGGGAGACATAAACCCGTCCACTGCTCTGGGCGGTCTGACTGACGGCGTCACTCC
The DNA here is from genome assembly GCA_014804645.1 of Lachnospiraceae bacterium. Classification (GTDB taxonomy): domain Bacteria; phylum Bacillota; class Clostridia; order Lachnospirales; family Lachnospiraceae; genus Acetatifactor. The sequence goes on from JAAUZI010000074.1 coordinate 9,479, forward strand.
TCTGGAGCTGACCGCCGCTTACGCCACCATCGCCAACGGCGGCGTCTATAATGAGCCTAAGCTGTATACTCAGGTTCTGTATTCCGACGGCACTGTTCTCCTAGATAACACCGGGTTCGAGAACAGCCGCAGGGTACTGCAGGAGTCCACTGCGTTCCTTCTCACGGAGGCCATGGTGGACGTGGTTACCAAGGGTACCGGCACCGCCACCAACTTTAACAGGGAAATGGCCATTGCCGGCAAAACCGGTACCACCTCCAGCAATGTGGACGTGTGGTTTGCGGGCTATACCCCCTATTACACCTGCGCTACCTGGGTGGGCTATGACAACAATGTGCACATGAACAGTGGAAGGACCGAAAACAACGAGACCAATATCGCCAAGAAGATCTGGCACAATGTGATGGAGCAGATTCACGCTAATCTGCCCAACCAGGCTTTCTATGTGCCCACAGGAGTGATCCAGTACACCGTCTGTATGGATTCCGGCAAGACCCCCAACCCTGGCGTATGCCCGGAAACCTCCCTGCGCACGGAGTATTTTGCAGAGGGGACGGAACCCTCTGACACAATATGCGATGTGCATTACAGCGGCCAGATCTGTGAGTTTGACCAGTTGCCCGCCAGTGCTGAATGTCCCTTTGGATATGCCGGTATAACCACAAGACTGCCGGCGGAAGACCCCTCACTGGAGGCGGGCTCCACCATGCAGACGATCCAGCCCGACGGCACCATAACCTATGTGAATCCCAATATCCAGAATACCTGCCAGCACAACGCCGCTTTCTTCCTGAATCCTGACTATGAGTCGATTCTCAATCAGCAGCAGATTGTGATTAATATGCGGCGTCAACAGCAGCAGCATATGTTGGAACAGGCGGGATTATTGCCCAATGCGGACGGCTGATGAATATTGAAATAGGGTGAAAAATGGATCGTTCTAAGAAAAGGGCTTTTGAAATATTACAGATGTATGTAGACCAGGCAAAGAAAATGGAATTTATAAAATCCATTATATTGGTCGGTTCTCTTTCTGACGACACCTACACCGGAAATGCCGGAAGCGATATTGATCTGGTTCATATTGTCAGTGACGAAGAGGACTATGCCCGGGAAAAGGAACAGATTATAGGTCTGATCTGTAAGATTGAAGAGGAAACAGAAAACGCAATACCCATTGCAAGGATTGTATACCAGGAGAAACACCTGATTCGTCCATATGATTATAACTTTACTCTCTCTCCTGAAAACAGAGATCTGATGCAGAGACCCATAGAGGTATTTCGCATCCTGGACAGCGGCGTCACGGTCTATGGTGAGGAAATGATCGAATCGATAGAGAGACCGGATCGCAGAGATGTGGAAATGTCCGAAAAACTGGATCAGGAATTTTTGGAAACGTTGAAGGACACAGATTGGTATAAGGGTTATATGGAGATGAGGGACCGGCCAACAATCCGTATCATGACGCAGATTGTGCTCACAACAGCGCTTTCGGAGTACTATTTTTACACTGGAAACAGCTGTTCAAGCAAGTATCGTATTCTGGAATGTGTGGAACGGGAATTGCCCGGGCTGCAGTACCTGAATTTGCTGAGATTATGCCACAAGAACCGTTTTTCTCCGAGTGAGATCACACCGGCGGATCGGGAGTTGATGGAAAGAGAATATCAGACCTGTTTTAAGACGCGGAGCAGAGACTGGTAGATATAAAAAGCGGAAACCTCGAATTAGGTTTCCGCTTTTTATCAAGCTGCTGACGGGAATCGGACCCGTGACCTCCGCACTACCAATGCGACGCTCTACCGACTGAGCCACAGCAGCAGGTTGTGATGTTCTCTCAACCACAAAAGCTATTCTATCAAAAGTATCCCCATTTGTCAACACAAATTGCACATTTTTTCCGTGCAATTTTCTGCCTCAGAAATATTTGTTTTTGGCCTTGCGCAACAGAAAACGCACATGGTATCCCTGCAGTTCACACAACGTGTTAATCACAGCCTCCGCCTCCGCCGCCGCATTGTCATTGACACAAAAAATACAGTAGTCCTTCTTGCGCCCCAAATGAAAAATACCGCCCTTGTTCCAACGGATAAAATAAGAAATTCTGTTTTGCAGCAGCTCTCGCTCAATGGCCTGCTTGCAGTCCAGGTCGCCCACCTCGCACAATTCTATCTCGTTGTTCACTTTTACCATGCTATATAATGTCTGCTGCATCTATCCCATCCCCACATCTCTGCAATTACCGCCCGCTGTTCACAGGACTGATAAAAGTATAACACATCAGACAATCTTTTTCAAGCCTTCCTTGCGTCCATAGCTCTCCCGCATCTGAGCGAGAATGCAGGCTTTCAACTCCTCCGCCGGCTGCGGCCCTATATCCGGGAAACTGATACTGGCCATAAAACAGACGAGCTGAGCACTCACTGCATAGCAAAGGTATCCTATGGACAGGTCATCCCGCAGTTCCCCGCTCTCTACACCCTCCCGAAGCATATCGACCAACATGGATACCAGCGTGCGGTTTTCCTGCCCTGTCTCCCGGATCCGCTCCTGCAGTTTCAGTCCGCAGATGGAGGTATCCGTCAACAGATGGATAAAATGCAGGAAACACTCTCTCTCTGCCATCTTCTCCTCCAACACTTCCAGCAGATACTCCATTCGGTCAAAAAAGCCAGTTCGCAGCGCCAGTTCTGCCTCCACCTCCTCCTGTATGCATACCATGGTGTGTAGGATAGCGCTGACAATGATCTCCTCCCGGGTATCAAAGTAGTCGTATGCAGTCCCTTTTCCGATACCTGCTTTCTGCGTAATATCCGACACCTTGAGGGTGCGGACATCCGCGCCCTCAAGAATCAATTCCATCACTCCCCGATAGAGCTGTTGTACCTTGACCGGAATCTCTTCCTTCGACTCAAATCCAGTAATTTTTCTCATTTCCATCTCCCCTCAAATCTATATGCAGCGACCGCATTACTCCTCCGCATCCGGCTCTTTTACCCTTTTAACACGTTTCCTGCGTTTCGCGGACGCACCTTCTTTATCTTTTTCTCTGATAAAAATATCGTAAATGCACGGAACCACCACCAGAGTGAGCAGTGTGCCATACAGCAGTCCGCCGATCGTGGTGACCGCCATAGGTTTCGCCATCTCCGCACCCATATCGTTGGAGAGCACCATGGTAGACAGCGCCAGAATCGTGGTCAGCGCCGTCATCAGCACCGGGCGCAGTCTGGTGCGTCCCGCCGTCAGAATAGCCTCCCGCTTTTCCATCCCCTGTTCACGCAGCTGATTCATATAGTCAATCAGCACAATGCCGTTGTTGACGATAATTCCGGCCAGCATGACAAATCCGATCAGAGCGATGACGCTGATTTCGCTGCCGCTGAAAAACAGTCCCAGCAGACCGCCGGTAAAGGCCAGCGGAATCGTAAACATAATGATGAAGGGCAGCAGCAGAGACTGGAACTGAGCCACCATAATCAGATACATAAACACTATGGCCAACAGCATCATCAGCAGCACCTGTGCAATGGCGTCGTTAATCATCTCATTTTCGCCGGAAAATACCAGACTGTAGCCATCCGGCACCTGGTAGTCTGCCAGCCGGTCCTCCACTTTGGTGGACACCTGGCCCACATTGTAGCCATCGGCAATGGCCGCAGACACTTCAATATATCGGTTCTGGTCCGCGCGGCTGATGGAGTTTAGTGACACCGCTGGAGCCAGAACGGCAATCTCTGACAGAGGAATCTCCACCGCCTTGCCCTCCTCGTCCGTTCCTTTGATCGACAGATCCGCCATCATGGCCCTGGTCAGCTCTGTGTCGCTCCCACTGGACACATAGACCACATAATCCTTATCCGCCGCCGCAAGGGTAGTGGCATTGCTGGAATCCGCCAGCTTGGGAGCAATCTGGGCGAACACCTGAGCCACGGTCAATCCGTACTGAACTGCCTTCTCCTTATCGACTGTGATCCGCAATTCCTCACTGCTCTCCGCCATCCCATCGGACACCTGGGCGGTTCCTTCCACAGACTCCACAATCGCTGCCACTTCTCCCGCAATCTGCCGCAGAGTGTCAAGTTCCCGGCCCCGCACCTGTATAGAGATACCGCTGCCTCCCAGAGCACTCATATCCATGCTGGAGGTATCCACTGTGATCTCCGCATCCAGATCGGCCGTTCTATTCAGTATTTCCTGAGCAATCTCCTCATTGCTCAGTTTTTTGTCCTCCCGAGCCACCACATAAATATCCGTGCTGTTGGTGCTGCTGTTACCGCCGCCCGTCAACATGGCCATGGAGGAGGTGCTGGCCATGGCGCCCACGTCGGTGATATCCTCCAGCTCCAATATTCTCTCCACCACAATATCTGTCAGGGCGCCGGTCTCCTCCAACGTCGCATCCTTCGGCAGCTGCACGCTGACTGTCATCTGGGTGGAGTCCATATCTGACATGAAAGCGGTGCCGTTGGTCCAGGCTAGAGCAAAGCTGATTACCAGCATCGCCAGCGCAAGTATCAGCACCAGACTCTTACATTTCAGCGCAATGTCCAGCAACTTTCCGTAGGCCCCCGTCAAAGCTTTGAAGAACCGTCCCTCCTTCTGCTCCTTGGTTCTGGTCAGCAGCTTGGAAGCCATGGCAGGCACCACCGTCAAGGCTATAATCAGGCTGGCCAACAGAGAAAAGGCAATAGTCAGGCCCATGTCCACAAAGAGTTGTCTGGTAATACCCTCGGTGAACACGATGGGAGCAAACACGCACACCGTGGTCAGCGTGGAGGCAATGATTGAGCCTGTCACTTCCGTGCTGCCCTCTATGGAGGCCTCCAGAATGGATTTCCCCTCCCCTCGCAGCCGATAAATATTTTCAATTACCACAATAGAATTGTCCACCAGCATACCAATGCCCAGCGCCAGTCCTGACAGAGAGATGATATTCAGTGTCACACCGCTGAAATACATGCACACAATGGCCGTAACCAGGCTGATCGGAATAGAGAACGCCACCACCATGGTCGGCCGCAAATCCTTTAAAAAGACCAGCAGTATTAAGATGGCAAGCAGACCTCCCATCAGTATATTACTCACGATAGAATCCATCACCAGGTCAATATACACGCCTTGATCCATCAGCGTGATAATATTCAGGCTCTCATCCGCCTCCATCATATCCGCGAAACGCTCCAGCAGCAGATCCGACACTGCACCAGTGGAGTAACCCGTCTGTTTCTGAATGGACAGCATACAGCCCGGACTACCGTTTACATTGGTATATATATCCGCCGAATTGTCCGTAAAAAAGACATCCGCTACATCTCCCAGTGTAATCACGGGCACCCCATCCATGTGCAGATCCATCAGCGGCAACGCCTGCAGTTCCTCTAGAGTCACCGGCTTATCTCCCACGCGCACCAGATAGTCGATACCATCCTCCGTCACATAGCCGCCCGGCATAGAGAAATTCTGGGCGACCAGCAGATTCTTTATCATGTCCACCGTGAGAATCTCTGTCATATCTGCGCTGTCGTAAGCCTCCTGGCGGGCCTCCTCCAGCTGCTTTACTCCCTCCTCGAGCTGTTCCTGGGCAGCATCCAACTGTTCTTCCCCGGTTTTTACCTGCTCCAGGGCCGCATCCAGCTGGGTCTGGGCCAGTTCCAGCTGATATTCTCCCAGATTAATCTGGGACGCTGCATTGGCAAACTCCACAGCCGCGGTCAATTCCCCTTTTTCCACCTCAATCAGGCCGCTGTTGACCTGATTGATATTCTCATCAAGCGTCGCAATGGTTCGGTTCACCATTTCTTCAAAAGCGGGCAGTCCCAGGCCATTGGTCAGAGCGTTCAGGGATTGCTCCAAATTGCTGCGCTGGGACATAATCTGGCTGGACACAGCTGCAGTGATCACTCCCAGATTAACATAGACTGTCTGAAAATTGTCCGGGTCCGACCAGTCCATCTCCCTCAGATCCGCCAGCATGGCGGCCGTCTGCTCGTTGGATTCCATCTGTTTTACGATATCACTGGCAAAAAACCTCTCTTTCAGCTGATTTATCTGTTCCCTGGTCTCATCGTCAATATCCGCATCTGATCCTGACACACTGAAACCGCCGATAAGTCTGTCATACTCCCGTATGTAACTGCCGGTGCTTTCCTGTACCTTATTGATCTCATCTATGCCCGACTGCAGTCCTCTAGCAGTAGCCAGATTGGTGGTCATGGTCATCTTGGTGGACTCCAGACTGGTCTTGGCCGTCAACAGCTGGTTCTTGGTCTCCGCAAGCTCGGCGGCGGTCTCCTCCTGGGTTTTGCTCAGTTCGTCCTTTCCCTCCTGAATATCCTTCTTTCCGCTTTTTATCTCCTTGAGGCCATCTTCCAACTCCTTTTTGCCATCTTCCAACTCCTGGCGGCCGTCCTCCAGTTCCTTGCGGCCGTTCTCCAGCTCCTCCTCCGCCTCCTGCATCTTATCGTCTATGGCCGCATATATCTTCTCGTTCAGTGCGTCCACCTTTTCCTGCCGGATGATCACGCTGACGCTCTCCTCCAGCAATCCCACGGCACTGGCACTGGCGACACCCTCCAGGCTCTCCACCTCCGGCATCAGCACATTGGTGACATACTCGCTGACCTCCGCATATTCCATATCATCCACGCCCACAGCCACCATCATCACCGGCAGCATATCCGGGTTTAGTTTCATGATAATGGGATTTCCCACGCTGTCGTCCCAGTAGGACTTGATCTGGTCCAGATTCTCCCGGATCTCCAGCGATACTGCATTCATATCCGCCGATTGCGCGAATTCCAAAATCACCATGGAGTAGTTCTCCGAGGAGACAGAGCTGATACTCTCAATGTTGCTGACTGTAGCCATGGAGGACTCCACCGGCTTGGTCACTACCATCTCCACCGTCTCCGGACTGGCTCCTATATAGGTTGTCATGACAATCACATAGGGGAGACTGATACTGGGCAGCAAATCTGTGGTCATCCGTGTAAAGGATACGATTCCCAGCACAATGGCCAGAACCACACCGACCAGCACAGTATATGGCTTTTTAACACTGAATTTCGATATCATAGCATGTTTTCCTTTCTGGACCGCGAGACATTCCCGTCATGTAAAACGGGGGCCATGGGTCATAGTGACCGACCGGCCGGTCGGTCATCTGAGTAAAATTATATGCTCTCTCCGCCAGAAAGTCAATTGACAAGTCCTTTTTATATTATTAAAAAAAAATAAAGAAGACACTATAGCATCTTCTTTATCTTACTCTTTAATCTTTGCAGCGCATTGTCTGTAGATTTCTCCTCCCGGCCCAGCACTTTTGCAATCTGACTGTAACTCATGCCGGTGAGGTACAGATCCAGCACCTGTTTCTCAAAGCCGCTGAGTTCCTTGTCAATCTGGCCCTCCAGATATTCCACCCGCTCCCGATCGATGAACAGTGTCTCGGGATTCTGATCCTGATCCGGTGGCAGCGCCTCCGCCAGCTCCAGTTCCTCGCTGTCCCCCTGACTGTGACTGCCGTATAGAGAGACATAGGTGTTCAGCGGCCAGTGTTTCTGCCTGTGGGACGCCTGCACCGCCGTGTACATCTGACGGCTGATACACAGATCCGCAAAGGTATAAAAGCTGGCGTCCCGGCCGCTGTCATAATCCCGGATCGCTTTGAACAGACCAATCATACCCTCCTGAATCAAATCCTCGTTGTCACCGCCCAGAATGTACATGGATTTGGCCTTGCTGCGCACCAAATTTTTGTATTTGTCCATTATATAGTCCGTGATACGGCTCTCGCCGCCCCGCAGACGATCTATCAGCTCCTCATCACTGACCTGACTGTACTCCCGTTCCATGGCGCTCCCCCTGCCTCCGCATTCCCGCTCCTCTGTCGGACATATCACTGCAGGCGCTGCCGGACGATCTCGTAGGCAAGCACACCAGCGGCCACGGAGGCGTTCAGAGAATCTATATCTCCCTTCATGGGAATGGCGGCGGTCATATCACATTTTTCCCTGACAAGGCGGCCCACACCTTCACCCTCGCTGCCGATCACCAGTCCAATGGGACCCCTCAGGTCCAAATCATACATCCGAGTGCCGGCCATGTCCGCGCACACAAACCAGATTCCCGACTTTTTCAGTTCCTCAATGGTCCTGGACAGATTGGTAACCCGGGCCACCGGAGTGTAATTCAGCGCTCCCGCCGAGGTGCGTGCCACCGTGGCCGTCAGGCCAACCGCCCTGTTCTTGGGGATAATCACCCCGTGGGCGCCTGCCAGATTGGCCGTGCGGATAATCGCCCCCAGATTGTGAGGGTCCTCAATATTGTCCAGCAGAAACAGGAATGGCGGTTCTCCTTTGGCTGCCGCTGCCGCCAGGATGTCTTCCAGCTCCGCATACTCATAGGCTCCCGCCACTGCTATCACACCCTGGTGCCGACCAGTCTCGGATATTTGGTCCAGTCTCTCCCTCGTCACATATTTTACCGGTGTATCGTGCTTTTGGGCCTCACGCTTGATCGTCATGACGGGACCGTCCTGGCATCCGTCCTGAATATAGAGCTTGTCTATGGGGCGGCCGCTGCGATAAGCCTCAATCACGGCATTTCTGCCCTCTATTGTCTGTTCCTGGTATCCCATTGCTGTTTCCTCTTATCTCTCTTCAAATCTCCAAACCGATCCGGCGTATACCCTCCTGTATCAACTCCAGCATCCGCTCCGCGCGCCCCGTCATATACAGATAGCCCATCAGGGCCTCCATACCTGTGGCTCTGCGATATTCGCCCACAGAGGCGTTCTTCGCTTTGGTGTAGAATTTTGCATTGCGTCCCCAGCGATAAATCCCTGCCTCCTCCTCAGTCAACATATCTGACAGGGCCTCGATCATCTCCGCCTGGGCGCCTGCCTTCACATACTGTATGGTCTTTCTGTGCAGATCATTGGCGGAGCGGTTGCCCCGCTCCACCACCACCGTGCGTATCACCAGATCGTATATGGCGTCTCCGATATATGCCATAGTCAGCGGCGAATAGGTCCGAATATCCACATCCCGGCACTGAAACCGGCTGCGAATCTGTTCCAACAGATTTATGCCTTCTTCCATTTTACGCCCTCTCGTGTATCCTCCAGCAGTATCCCCCGCTCCAGCAGCTCGGCCCGAATAGCGTCTGCCCTGGCAAAATCCTTTTCTTTTTTGGCCGCCTTGCGCTCCTCGATCCGCTCTAGAATATATTGCTCCAGCTCTGCGTCCACCTGCCGGTCAGCCGCTTTCGCCTGGTGGGCCGTAGTCAAATTCAAAGACAGCACCTGATCGAAATTCTCTGCCAGCGCATATTTGGTGGCATCGGACATATCATCCTTCAACATATCATATAGAACAGTGAGCGCCATGGAGGAATTCAGATCGTCACAGACAGCATCCTCAAAACGCTTTCTGTAGGCTGCATATTTTTCCTGATCTACCTCTCCCTCCTGCTGCAATGTGCCGATACGTTTCACCAGTTTCTCATAGGCAGCTGTCACATTGTCCAGCACCTCATAGGAGAACTCCAGCGGCTTACGGTAATGAGACTGAAGACAGAACATCCGGTATACCACCGGGTCATAGCCCTTGCTCTCCAGCAGAGATACCGTCAAAAACTCTCCCTTGGACTTGCTCATCTTGCCGGACTTGTCATTCAAATGATGCACATGGAACCAGTAGTTACACCATTTATGTCCCAGATAGGACTCACTCTGCGCAATCTCATTGGTGTGATGGGGAAAAATATTGTCCACACCGCCGCAGTGAATGTCCATATACTCGCCCAGGTGTTTCATGCTGATGCAGGAGCACTCGATATGCCAGCCCGGGTAGCCCAGCCCCCAGGGACTCTCCCACTTAAGCTCCTGATCGTCAAACTTGGACTTGGTAAACCACAGCACAAAATCACTCTTGTTTCGCTTGTTTACGTCCGCGTCCACATCCTCTCTCACTCCCACCAGCAGCTCCTGCTCGCTCTGATTGGAAAACACATAGTATTCCTTCAGCCGGGAAGTGTCAAAATATATGTTGCCGCCCTGCTCGTAAGCATAGCCCTTTTCCAACAGAGTCTGTACCATATGAATGAACTCCGGAATGCAGTTGGTGGCAGGCTCCACCACGTCAGGAGTCTTGATATTTAGCTTTTCACAGTCACTGAAAAAGGCATCCGTATAGAATTTCGCAATCTCCATGACAGTCTTGTGCTCTCTCCTGGCTCCCTTCAGCATCTTGTCCTCACCGGTGTCCGCATCGCTGGACAAATGCCCCACGTCCGTAATATTCATCACGCGCTTGACATCATAGCCGATATAGCGCAGAGTTTTCTCCAGCAGATCCTCCATGATATAACTGCGCAGATTGCCAATATGAGCAAAATGATATACTGTGGGACCGCAGGTATACATAGCTACCTTTCCGTCCTCATTGGGAACAAAAGTTTCGACCTTCCTGGTCAATGTGTTGTAAAAGTGCAATCTGTTCTCCATATCATCTTTCCTTTCTCTTGGCGGCTCAGTGTCCGCCGTTTATCCCTATATTCCCTGACCTCTGAACTCTACAGTCACGTCCTCGGGTCTCTTCTTTCCATCCTGCTGCGCCTGCAAAAGTTTCAACTCCTGTTCCAGAGCCAACAGATGATTGGTCAACTCCGTGTTGGCCTTCATCAGACCAGTGATATCCTCCCGCACCGGGTCCGGTAAATCCTGGTCCAAATCCTCTCTCGGCAGCACCTGATTGTTGCGCTTAACCACACGCCCCGGCACACCCACCACCGTGGAACCCGGAGGCACTTCGGAAAGCACAACGCTCCCCGCTCCAATCTTGGAATTGGCTCCGATAGTAAAAGATCCCAAAACCTTTGCTCCGGCACTTATCATGACATTGTCCTCCACAGTGGGATGACGCTTACCATGCTCTTTGCCGGTGCCTCCCAGAGTCACTCCCTGGTAGATCGTCACATTGTCCCCGATAATCGCCGTCTCTCCGATAATCACCCCATTGCCATGATCTATAAACAGTCCTTTGCCAATACGGGCACCGGGATGAATCTCAATGCCTGTTTTTCGCACTCCCCTCTGAGAAACATATCTGGCAAAAAAGAAATGCTTTTTTAAATACAGCTTATGTGCAATGCGGTAGTGCATCATGACCTTGAAACTGGGATACAAAAAAACTTCCATAGAGGAGTGTATCGCGGGGTCACGCTCCTTTATGATCTGAATTTCCTCCCGGATATTCTGAATCAATCCCATCTCACAAACTCCCATCTGTCCGCCGGGCGAACAATGCAATCATGCAGCCTCGCTGTCCATACAAAAGCGGATAAACTCATCCTCTGAGACGAATTTATCCGCCTATCGCCTTTGCTTTCTACTATTCAGCATATGCAAAAAGGAAGGATTTGTCAACTGTTTTTTCTAAATCAGGCCTAAGCCCTTGGGCATCCGCTGCATCCCTGACATTTTTCGCGAGCCTCATCCTCCAACGCCAAATTGAGTGGACTAGTCAACATACAGATTGCCTGCGCAGAGATCCCCTCTCCGCTGCCAGTAAAGCCCAATCCCTCCTCCGTTGTGGCCTTCACGTTCACTTGGTCTGTGGAGATTCCCAGAGTGCGGGCGATATTTTCCCGCATCTCTTCTATATATGGCCGCATCCTGGGGGCCTGCGCTATAATGGTGGCGTCTATATTCTCTATCAGAAAGCACCTCTCCTCCAACAGGTTCCCAACTTTTTCCAAAAGTTCCAGAGAGGATATTCCCTTGTATGCCGGGTCTGTGTCCGGGAAATGTTTCCCAATATCTCCCAGCGCCGCAGCTCCCAGCAGTGCATCCATGATGGCGTGCAGCAGCACGTCCGCATCCGAGTGTCCCAGCAGACCTTTTTCATAAGGAATTTTGACACCGCCTAGAATCAGTTCCCTGCTCTCCACCAATTGGTGTACATCATATCCCATTCCAATTCTCATATTTACCTCTTTCCCGCATATCGCAAGCATAGCTTGCGATACTGCGTTAATCAGTATTTCAAACTTACCGCTCCCATCCATTTACCTACATAAAAACTGGAGATACCTTTAGTATCCCCAGTTTTTTGTAAGAATAAGAATTCACCTTGCTTAATAACCAAACTCCTGTGCAAAGTACAGCGTACCATTGGACTCATATACTGCGATGCTACAGGTAGCCAGCTCTCCGTCAAGAATATTGGCGGCATGAGTGGGAGAGTTCATCCATCCTGCTACCAGGCTGCTGGCATCGGCATAACCTTTTGCCAGATTCTCGGCCCACATCAAATCACTGTTTACAGTGTAGAAAACCGTATTGTTGGGTCTGGTATGAGAAAAGCTGCTCACAATCTCTGAGGCGCGAATCTGCGCACACAACTCCAAGCTGCTATCCCAAGTGAATGCCGGGAGACCTCTGGCGGCTCTCTCCGCATTGACCAGATCAAAAGCGGATACTGCCATGAGGCGAAGTTCATCAGCTCTCAGCTGTTCTGCCTCCGTCATACCTTCGGATTTCACAGACCCTGCCAGAGCGATGGCCGCATCATCAATATAGGTAATTCCATCGGGCGGCATTTCACGGGTTGCGGCGGACATCTCCGGTTTTTCCGCCCCGCATGCCATCATACTGACGGCCATAACCGCTACTAAAGCAATTGCTAATAATTTCTTTTTCATTAGCCTCACTCCTTCTTAAATTCTACTTCTTAACCCCTTTTAATATCCATGCAACCAGTGCGGAAAGGGATGCCAGGAACATCATCATCCATGCGTCAGACTCATCACCAGTCTGAGGACGTCTCCTTGCTCCCAAAACCATAGCGTCGGACAAAGGAATCTCGTCATCATCGATCCGTACCGTTTTTCTTCTCCGTACGCCCTCTACAACAGGTGTCGGAGATGGAGTAGGTTCTTCGGGAGTTTCCAGCTCCGGCGGTGTCGGAGGATTAGTCACCTGAGGGGGCGGCGTCACCTGCGGCGGTTCTGTTACCTGAGGAGGTGGCGTCGGTTCCGACGGAGGCTCCGGTGTCGGTGTAGGATCTAACGGCCCGGGTGTGGGCTCTGACGGAGGCTCCGGTGTCGGACTCGGCTCTGACGGTCCAGGTGTGGGCTCTGACGGAGGTTCCGGTGTAGGTCCAGGTGTCGGTGTAGGCTCTGTCGGAGGTTCCGGTGTAGGCCCAGGTGTCGGTGTAGGCTCCGCCGGAGGTTCCGGTGTAGGCCCAGGTGTCGGTGTGGGCTCTGCCGGAGGTTCCGGTGTAGGCCCAGGTGTCGGTGTAGGCTCCGCCGGAGGTTCCGGTGTAGGCCCAGGTGTCGGTGTAGGCTCCGCCGGAGGTTCCGGTGTAGGACTCGGCGTAGGATCTGTAGGCGGAGGCGGTATCACTCCAATCCAAGGCACCTGATGTACCTCACCTGTCTGTTCAAAGCTGTTAGCTATTACGCCGCCAATAATATTGTTGCCGTTCGCAACGGATGCATTGGGTGCCAGAATAAAGCCCCAGATTCTTCCCGTGGATACGCTGCTTGCATTGCCCACGTTCCAGAGGATTCTGCCGCTCCAAGCCGCATACTCAGAACCATCAGACGCACCATTGGCATTCATGTGTGGCAGTGCAACGGCTCCGCTGTTGGTGATATTGACGATTACTGTCTTGCCGCCTTCCGCAGCGGTGACTATCTGAGTCTCATGCTGTGCCGCTTCTTCCGCAGTCATATTCAAGACTAAAGTCGAATCAGTATCCATATCCGGCAGACTGTACAATTCATTGGACAGCGTTGCCTTCGCCGAAATAGCGCTGGCGATACTGCTCATGATATCGTTCTGATAGGAAAATCCATAAACCTTGCCATCAGTGATAAAGCTCCCCACTTCCACATTGTCGGCATTTATTCTACATAATCTATACCCCTGACCGGGAGCCTCCACCATCTTATTGGAGATGCCGTCCAGCGGGTTGACCTCAGGTATTACAATGTAACTTCCGTTTACATTACACACGAACGAGCCAGCAGACAGATCGCCGATATAACTCACACCGCTGTCGCCGGTGGCCCTGCTGGACCCCCATATGCTCATGCTGCCGCTCAACGCACCGACAGCCAGATTCCCTTCCACATGATCGCTTCTGGTAATTTTGTTGGCATATATGGCAAAGAGGAAAGGATTAGATAAATCCGGCTTGGCAAAATTGTCGGTCGGTGAGGCATAATTGTACAGCGGAACCGGCTCGGCCGCCATTATAATATTATCACTGTCAGATACACTTGCGAAATCCGGCGCATTGGGATCCATCGTCTCATTTGCGTGAGTCGAAAATCCATAGTCCGTAAACATACTGCTGATAACTAACGCCGAGGCCATAGTCACCACCACAAACTTGCTTACTTTCTCCCTTAACCTCATTACTCTCATGTTTTTGCCCTCTTTAATTCTTTATGTATACCAACGAGTTACAAGAATATAAATAAATATTCCGACTTTCACTTATAAAGACTCTTCCATATAGCGAAAAGGTTCAAAAATATTACAAAATAATTAATTAATTTATATCATATGGCTCGGTCAATGTCAATACTCCATGAATTAAAACTCTTCTGGAAGTTCCCGCCGAACCGTAACAGGTTGACAGCGACACAATATTCGGCCTCCCCGACAGATCCACATCAAACGGCTGGTTGGAATTCTCAACCGCCCAGCTGGTATATTTGTCATAGTTCTCATCCGATGAAAACACCATATATCTGTTGCTGTCCGACTTTGTCATATAATAGGAAAAAATCTCATAGGTGTATACCTCATCTTCCGTATAAATATAGAAACGGGGATTTGCCTCCAGCAGCGAGGGATCGTCCACCAATTTCTTAAAAGTTCCGAACATACTGCCATCTCTCATGTTATGGCCGAACACAAAAGTGTTCCGGTCGCTCCAGTCAGAGGACGCGCCGCAGTCCATAAAAATGCTGCCCGAATTGCTCTTCTCATCCTCGAAGGAATGCTTCAAATAATAATTGTTATCCTCTCCCTGCACTACCGGATAGCTGACTTCCACCGCGGGAAAATAGAACCATCCCCGGAAATCGCCGTTCATCTCCTTGAGCATCTCCATATCTATGGCTAATGGCGGATACTGGGGCGGCAGAACCTCTACGGTCTCTCCGTTCTCGTCTGTCTCAATAACCGGTGCTATGGGAATCTGAACGTCTTCCACGATCACTGTGTCCAGCAGGCGCTGGTGCTCCTCCTCCGCTCTTCTGTCAGAAATGACGGACATCACCAGCTTATAGCCCGAAAATACGACGACAACAGTCAAGGCCAGAATACCTGCCGCATATTGCAGCTTTAACAAAGTCTCCTTTTTCACCGGAATCCCCTCCGTCCGATTAATTCTTTGATAGTAGTTCAAATAAAGTATATCACGTTTTTGCAAATTTGTCATCTTTTATTTGATATCGGGAAAGTTTTTTGTTATAATTGTCCATATAGCTCAATCGGGTCAATCCGAATGCGATTACTGTCATTTTTATAAAGAGGGGAGATTTACATATGTTGCCAATTCACTTGATTTCCGTTCTGTTTCTGGGCATGATGTATTTTTTTATTTACAGAATGAATAAGAAACCTTCCTATGACACCAGAAAGGTGTTTCTGGTTTTACTGGCGGCGGCATTTCTTCTCCGCTGTGTCTTTGCGGGAAGCTCCGAGGGTTTTGCCAGCGACACTGCCTGTTTTGCCAGTTGGGCCAATCTGGCGTTTGAGGGGGGAATCAAAAATTTCTACGCCTCCGGCGTCTTTGCCGATTACCCCCCGGGATTTGTCTATGTGTTGTATATAATCGGGGCTATTTTTTCCCTGTTTAAAATTCCATACCTGTCAGCCCCCTGCCTGTTGCTGCTCAAACTGCCGGCGATTCTCTGTGATATGACCACCGCCCTGCTCTTTTACAAGATCGCCTCCAAAAAACTGCCTTCGCAGCAGGTTGTCATGCTGGCCGGATTGTATCTGTTTAATCCAGCCATCATTCTGAACTCCTCCATCTGGGGACAGGTGGACTCAGTGTTTACGCTGACTGTGCTGCTGATGTGCTGGTTTTTGACGGAGAATCAGATGACTCCCGCCTATATCGTGTTCGGAATCGGCGTGCTGTTAAAGCCTCAGACTCTGGTGTTTACTCCCGTGCTGCTCTACGGCATTGTGGACCGGGTCATTCTGTTCGATTTCAGCTGGAAAAAATTTTTCCATAACCTGTTTTCCGGTCTGACGGTTATCTTCTGCATGGTGTTGGCCTGTATGCCCTTTGGCCTGGATCTGGTGTTTCTGCAATACACCGCCACTCTGGGATCCTATCCCTACGTGGCGGTGAACGCCTTTAACCTATGGGGATTTTTCGGTCTGAACTGGATTTCTCAGGAGACGAGACTCCTGTTTTTCAGTTACCGCATCTGGGGCATCATAATTATCCTGTTGATTGTGCTGCTCTCGGCAATGCTCTTTTTCCGGGCACAGAACAAGGAAAGCAGGTACTTTACCACTGCCAGCTTTCTTATTGTCTCCATGTTCCTGTTCTCTGTCCGCATGCATGAGCGCTATCTGTACCCCGCGCTGGCGCTGATTTTGTTTGCTTATGCAGTGCGTCCCTTGAAGGAGTTTCTGGAGGGATTTTTTGGTTTTACCATTATCCATTTATACAATACCGCATTCATACTGTATTTTTATGACCCGAGCAATTACGACAGGAAAGCGCCGCTGATTGTAACCATCTCTGCCTGCATGGTCATATGCGGACTCTCCTATTATTACACGTTGGTGCGCTATGATGTCCGGCAGGTGTCCGACAGAGAATCTTCTTTTACGTTCCTGTTGCCTTTCCGAATCAAATGGCGCAGAAAGAAAGCCGCACCCAAGCATTTCAGCTACGAGCCTGCCTCCAGCGAGGAAAAGCTGCCGTTTTTGGCTCAGGACGCCATCGTCCTCCTTTCCATTATGGCAGTATACTGCCTGGTGGCATTCTGGGATCTGGGCAGCTTAAAGGCGCCCCAGTCGGACGCCATGCTGCAGCAGGGAGATCAGGTGGTGCTATACACCGGTGAGGAGCAGACAGCCTCCTATCTGTACTGGTATCTGGGAAATTATGAAAACCGCGGATTCACCCTGGAATACAAGACCGCCGAGACGGACCCCTGGCGGCCCGTGGGGGAAACTGGGCAGTTCACCATGACCAGTGTCTTTTCCTGGGGGCGTATGGCTCTGCCTGAAGACTGCCGATATCTGCTGCTGACCTGCAACTCCGACAAGGCCTCCATCATGGAACTGGCTCTGGCTGACGCCCAGGAGGTATCCTTCATGCCGCTCAACGCGCCGGACTATCAGGAACTGTTTGACGAGAGCGACACTTTCCCCGAGGACGGCATCAGTTTCCGCAACAGCACTTATTTTGACGAGATCTACCACGCCAGGACGGCCTATGAGTTCCTGCATGGTTTAACCACCTATGAGACCACCCATCCGCCTCTGGGCAAAATCATCATGTCCATCGGCGTTGCCATCTTTGGCATGAACCCCTTTGGCTGGAGATTCATGGGAACCCTGCTGGGCGTGCTGATGCTGCCGATTATTTATCTGCTGGCCCGCAATATCAGCGGAGACCGCCTGGCGGCAGGCTTTGCCTGTGTGCTGTTCGCCTTTGACTTTATGCATTTTACACAGACCAGACTGGCCACAATAGATGTTTTTGTAACCTTCTTCATTCTGCTGATGTACTATTTTATGTACCGCTACAGCAGGCTGAGTTTCTACGACACACCGCTGGTGAAAACCTTTATTCCTCTGGGCGCCTGCGGCATTGCCATGGGACTGGGCATAGCCAGCAAGTGGACCGGCATATATGCCGGTGTGGGCCTGGCCGTGATATTTTTCCTCACGATGTACCGCAGATACCGGGAGTACCGCCTGGCGCTGAAACAGCCGTCCGGTGGTCCCAGCGGGCTTTTCTACTCCCAGATTATCGCCACATTCTGGGGAAAAGCTGTAAAGACAATCCTTTTCTGCGTGGTCTTTTTCGTGTTGATTCCCGGCGGCATTTATCTGCTGTCCTACATTCCCTTTGTAGGGGAGGAGACAGATCTGTGGGCCAAAATGATAGCCAACCAGCAGTATATGATGAACTATCATGCCAACCTGCAGGCTACGCATTACTACTCGTCCCACTGGTACGAGTGGCCCACCATGGTACGGCCCATTTTCTACTACTCGGGCATTATCAGCGACACCACCCGGGAGGGAATCAGCGCCTTCGGCAATCCTCTGGTGTGGTGGGTGGGAATTCCCGCTTTTGTCTACATGCTATATCTGGTCTTCCGAAACAAAGACCGGACTGCCCTGTTTTTGTGTATTGCCTACCTGGCGCAGTACCTGCCCTGGATGCTTGTGGACAGATGTACCTTTATCTATCACTATTTCCCCAGCGTTCCTTTCGTGGTGCTGATGATTATGTACGCCGCAGCAACGATGAAGGACATGCTGCCGGAGAAAAAATATTATATGGCGCTGGGTCTGTATGCGGCCGCCACCGTCGCCCTGTTCGCCCTGTTCTATCCGGTATTGTCGGGCCACACCGTATCCATCGCGTATGTTGACACTTTCCTGCGGTGGATGAAGAGCTGGGTACTGATCTATGGAAATTAACTGTGAAAGCTGATGGATTTTAAAATAGACTTCGCACCTGAACTGTGATATACTATATGTACTCGGTATTCAACCAGTATTCATAATAAAGGCGGTGATAATATGACAGACAGCGAAAAGCTTGATCTGATTCTTTCTAAGTTAGAAAAGCTCGATAAGCTTGATAAAGACGTCACAGATATTAAGTTGACGCTTGAAAACGAGATCCGGGTCAATATCCAGCGAGTAGCTGAAGGGCATCTTGATTTATCAAGGAACCTACATGAAGCAATGAGGCCAAGTAACGAGGTTGAAATGTTGGCTATCAAAGTAAGGATGCTTGAAACAGATATTCGTGATATAAAAGCGCGGTTAGCATAACCCAAACTACATATATAACACATAAGGGTGTAAAGTCCACTGATTTATAAGGACTTTACACTTTTTGTTTATAAAAAGATTCCGTTATGCAAAAGTATTTCAAACAAAAAGTCCAGAACCCTCGATTCTATCAAGGTCTTCTGGACTTTTAAAGTAGCGAGAGGGGGATTTGAACCCTCGACACCACGGGTATGAACCGTGTGCTCTAGCCAACTGAGCTATCTCGCCACACTGGAACCTATAGGGCTCGAACCTATGACCCTCTGCTTGTAAGGCAGATGCTCTCCCAGCTGAGCTAAGATTCCCTAAGTCGGCTGTCTTAACAACCGACTTGATTAGTATACTATGGGTAAACAGGTTTGTCAACCATATTTTTACAAAATCAGCTTACATTTTCTCGGGAGCCTCAAAGCCCAGCACATGGATACAGGTCTCCAGCACGTCCCGGGTCAGGATGAGCAGCGCGATCAGACTCTTCTTCTGGCTCTCGTCCTCCTCGGACAGTATCTGGGTCTCATGGTAAAAGTGGTTGAAGGCGTTGGCCAGGTCGTAAATGAACGCGCATACCCGGTGGGGCGCCGTCTCCTCGCTGGCGCTCTCCATCATGGCGTTGAAACCTGCCAGCTGCATCATCATCTGTTTCTGGGCCTGCCCTGTCGCCGCCTGCAGCACAAGCTCCTCATCGTCCAGGCTGCCGCCCTGCTGCACATACTTAGCCAAAATAGATTTAATCCGCACGATGGTATACAGGATATAGGGACCTGTATCCCCCTCAAAGGAGGTAAAGCGGTCCATGTCAAAGATATAGTCCTTGGAGGCCTGATTGGACAGATCCCCATAGAGCAAGGCCGAAATGGCAACAATATCCGCTACGGCTGCCGCCTCCTCCTCGCTCATCTCTCTGCCCTCTTTGATCTTGCGCAGCATCTCCTCCTTAGTATCCTGAATCAGGGTCTCAAGGCGCATCACGCCGCCGTCCCTGGTCTTAAAAGGCTTGCCGTCCTTGCCGTTGACAGTGCCGAACCCAATCCATTTCAGCTCCGTCTCAGGCTCCACCAGCTTTGTCTTGCGGGCACAACGGAATACCTGGTCAAAATACAGGTCCTGGCGCTTGTCCGTCAGGTAGATAATCTGATCCGGGTGATACAGGCGCATACGCTCCAAAATGGTAGCCAGATCCGAGGTATTGTACAGAGACGCCCCGTCGGACTTTAAAATCATGCACGGGGGAACCTCCTTGGTGTCCGTCTCTTCCTTCACATCCACCACCAATGCGCCCTCGCTGATATAGGCGTAGCCGCCGTCTTTCATATCCTGCACCATCTCAGGAATCAGGTCATGAACATCGCTTTCCCCTTTCCACAGGTCAAACTCCACGTTCAGACTGCCGTATATCTTCTTCAGATCCGGCAGGGATACATTCATGATATGCTTCCACAAGGCGCGATATCCTCTTGCCCCGTTCTGCATCTTATAGGTGGCCTCCATCGCCTGAGCCTTGTATTCCGGATCTTCCTTGGATTTCTTGCTGGCCTCCGGATAGATCTCCCCGAGATCTGCCAGAGTAAAGGGCGGCTCCGCAGGATACTCCCCCACATAGCTGTCATCAAAATACACCAGGTCAGGCTGACGCTCCTTCAATCCCATAATCACCAGCCCCATCTGCAGGCCCCAGTCCCCCAGATGGGCGTCGCCGATGACCTCATGCCCGGCATACCGACAGATGCGCTTAATGCTCTCGCCGATGACTGCAGAGCGCAGATGACCCACATGCAGGGGCTTGGCCACATTGGCTCCGCCGTAATCAATGACAATCTTCCGGGGTTTTGCAGGCTCCTCCAGTCCGAATTTCTCCGCCCTGCGCATCTCCCGCAGATAATCCCTCAAAAACTCCTCTGAAAGTTTCAGATTCAAAAAGCCGGGGGCCACCGCCTCCGCCTGAGAAAACACCTTGCTGCCGCGCAGTTTTTCCGCCACCTCGTTCGCAATCATAATGGGAGCTTTTTTGAACTTTTTAGCCCCTGCCATGGCGCCGTTACACTGATATTCACACAGATCGGGCCGATTGGACACCGTCACGCGTCCCAGCCGACTGCCGGCCTGGGCCTCCCCGTATCCGGCCGCCTCAAAGGCTGTCTGCATCTCCTCCGATATCATGTCCAACATCTTTTTCATAAAAGCACACTCCTCACAAAAAGTATGCGCTCATTATAGCCCTTTTCCCCGCGTCTGGCAATATTTTCTTACAAAAAAACAAAAATATTACCTGTTTGCGCCTATCTCTCCCGCTTGGAAAAAACACAGCCGCAGTAATCCTGACGGTACAACTCATACTTTGCGGACAACTCCACCGATCGCTTATAGCCGTCTTTCTTTTTAAAATCCGAGGGCAGCCAGGAAATGCCGTATGTAGACGCCAGCTCCTCCCCGATACGGTTGAGCAGCGGCGCATTTTTCAGGGGACTGATGGACAGCGTGGTAGTGAAATAGTCCGCTCCCACCGCCAGCGCCTGCCGGGCAGTCTCCTCCAGCCGCAGTCTGAAACACCCCTCACAGCGCTCACCGCCCTCCGGACAGTTCTCCAGTCCTCTGGCCATTTCAAAAAAGCGCTCCGGCTCATACTCTCCCTCCAGCACCTGAATGGGATATCTGCCTCTCTCCCGGTTCAAGCACTCTATCAGGTGTTTCTGCTCCGCCATCCGATGCCGATATTCTTCCTGCGGGGAGATGTTGGGGTTGTAGTAGAAAACAGTGATGAGAAAATATACGCTCAGATACTCCAGGACATAACTGCTGCAGGGGGCACAGCAGCTGTGCAGAAACAGCCGCTTTTCCCCCCTGGGTATCTCTCTCAATATATTGTCCAGCTCCCGCTGATAATTTCTTTGGTTCATGGTAAAAGTCCTTTATTTAGATTTTCTCTGGTTAGAATTCCCTGGTTACGCCCGGATAGCCTCCTCATACAGGCGCTCGACCTTTTTCCAGTGGATCAGATTAAACCACCCGTCCACATAAGCCGCCCGCAGATTCTGATACTGCAGATAATAGGCATGCTCCCACACGTCCACCAGCAGAATCGGAGTTACCTGAGTCAGATCCGGCACATTCTGGTTGGGAGTTTGCAGGATGGAAAGTCTGCCGTCCTTGTCCGTGACCAGCCATGCCCAGCCTGAGCCAAACTGGGATGTAGCCGCCTGTTTCATCTGCTCCTTCCACTGATTATAGCTGCCAAAGTCCCTGTCGATGGCATCTGCCAGCGCGCCCTCTGGCATCTGTCCCATGGGCTGGCGCATGGTTCCGAAATAGAGTTCGTGATTGAACACGCCGCCTCCGTTGTTGCGTATGGCTGTCTGAACCGCAGCCGGGAGTCTGTCCAGATTTATCAGCAGCTCCTTCAGATTCATTTTCTGCAGCTCCGGATAGTCCGCCAGCGCTGCGTTCAGATTGTCCACATATGTCTTATAATGCTTGTCATGATGGAAATGCAAGGTCCTTTCATCCAGGATCGGCGTCAGTGCGTCATAGTCGTAGGGCAGTGGCTGCACTACAAAGGGATAGGTTTCTGCCTGCATAGGTCCTCCTTCTGGTGAGATCACCACATATGATGTTTTAGCCTAGTATATGCAGTTTCTTCCAGTTTATCCCTGTAAATCCGCTGGCAGCTGCCTATTTTCCTTTTCCTGATGCAGGGCGAGAAGTTCCGGTTCCGGCTCGGGCTGCGGCGCTATGGGAAAAGTCAGTATCACTTTGAACAGATCTCCGTCCGTTACAAGCTGCATGCTCCCCCCCTGCAGCTCCGTCAGGTTTTTGGCGATGGCCAATCCCAACCCGTTGCCCTCCGTGTGCCTGGACTTGTCACCCCTCACAAAGCGCTCCATCAACTCGGACGCATCCATGTCCAGCGGCTGGCTGGATATGTTCTTAAAGGTCAGCACCGCCTGCTCCTCCTGAGTCTTTAGACTCGTAGTTTCCAAAAGCAGATACACCCTTGTTTCGCTCTGGGCATATTTGCAGATATTGGTCATTAGATTGTCCAGAATCCGCCATAGCATCCGGGTATCCGCCATAATCCAGACAGGTTCCTGGCACTGTTTCACAATCAGGTCAATCCCTCTCTCCTGCAGTCTCTGCTCAAATTCTCCCATGGCCTGGCTCAGCAGCACCCCCGCCTGACAGCGCTCCAGATACACCTCCAGATTGCCCGTAGCCGCTTTGGATACCTCCATCAGATCCTCAATCAATTTCTTCAGCCTGGTGGACTGCCTATACAGCACCTGGGCGTACTCCATGGTTTTATCACTGTCCAGAGGGTCCCTGCCAATCAAGTCAGCATAGTTGATAATGGAAGTCAGCGGGGTCTTGATATCATGGGACACATTGGTTATCAGTTCGGTCTTCAGGTGTTCGCTCTTGATCTGGTCCGCCACAGCGTCCGCCACCACATGGGATATGGCGTTCAAATCCTGCGCAAAACACAGCATATCCCCCGTCATTCCCTCTAACGGAATCTGATAGCCCAGATTTCCCCCCGCAAGCTCCCGGCCTGAAGTCTTTAGGCGCATTATACTGTCGGCAATCCGCAGCGTCAAAATCACCATGAGCATCTTTTCCGCCCCCCACAGCAGCCAGACGATCCAGCCGCCATGGCCGGACAGCCACCCCTGCAGGGATTCCAGACTTTTCACATGCATAACCCCTCGGCACGCCAGACCGATGCCGACTGCCTCCAGAACACAGAACAGCACCAGCGCGATCAACACTTTATTGAACCAGGGCACCTGTTTCCAGGTCTCCCGGGGTGCTTTCAATACTCTGCCCAGCAACCCCCGATATTTTTTCTGCCCCCACCTGACATAGACGGACAGATGCAGCACAAAGCCCAGCAACAGGATTCCCAGGAGCATCCACCACAAAGTCATCCTCCACACGCTCTGCCCGAGCACACTCAGCATCGGTTCCGGGCCATTGTCCCAGGTAATCGGGATATCCCAGACAAAGGGCTGTCCGCATCCCCAGAGCCATACCGCCACTGCAGCTATCCACCAGAGTAACAGTTTTTCCACGGGCATTTTGAACATTCTCCCCGCATATGCCTCCTGCTTTTTCGAGGACTGCCCGCTCCCCTTGAGCAGCTGCCACAGTCCTGCCAGCATCAGAACAAAAGCGATTCTCGCGGCAAAAAAGTACCCCCTTGTCCAATCCTCCAGGTTAAGCGGCAATCCCTCCAGGTACATCGGAGGCGCCATCATCTGCTGCACTTCCAGATAGGCGATTTTCACCAGGTATTCCGCCGCATCTTTCGGAACTCGCTGCGGTTTCTCCTGCATTTCCCCTGAGAACCAGTAGCTGTACTGCAAAATATGCCCGTCTATCATCTGAATCTGCTGCGTATCCTCGGACCTGTAATTCCCTCCCAGACGTCTGCCGCTGGTCTTCAAAATCACATAGCTTATATTTTCCCGGTCCGCATAGATCTGCACCTGCTCCATGCCCTGAGCCAGGTAGATTCGCATAATTTCCTCCGCCTGGATATCGGCATAGTATTCCAGCGCTATTAACCGGTTGTCGTCTCGCTGCCGGTACTCGTCCAGACAGCGGCAGCAGATTCCCGCCAATGTACTGAAGGCCGCCACTCCCATGGTCAACACCACCGCCAGACAGAGAAGACATCTCACAATGCCCCTTCTCCTCATGTCTCCATGCCCCCTTCAATCTTATATCCCTGTCCCCACACCACCTTAAGGTACCGCGGGTCTGCCGGGTTGATCTCCACCTTTTCCCGAAGATGCCGTATATGCACCGCCACCGTACCCTCGCTGCCGATGGGCTGATCCTTCCACACCTGCTGATATATCTCCGCCGGTGAAAAAACCTGGCCCGGATGCTCCATCAGCAGTTTCAGTATCTCATATTCCGTGGGGGTCAGACTGACCTCCTCCCCGTCCAGCAGCACTTCCTTGCATATGTCATCCAATTGGATTCCGCCGATTCTCAGTGCGCCGCTTTTTTGACCGCCACTGCCCAGCTGCATATACCGGCGCAGCTGGGAACGAACCCTGGCGCTGACCTCCATAGGGTTGAAGGGCTTGGTGATATAATCGTCGGCCCCTGCGTTCAACCCCAGAATCTTGTCGATATCCTCCCCCTTGGCCGTCAGCAGTATAATGGGCACATTGGAGAACTGCCGTATCCGGTCCATGGCCTCCAGTCCGTCCATACGCGGCATCATCACATCCATCAGGATCAGCTGCAGCTCCTGTTCCCTGGCAATCCGCAGCGCCTCCTGTCCGTCGTAGGCTTTGTAAAAACAGTAGTCCGGCTGGCTTAAGTAAATCTCCAGCGCATTTACTATATCTTTTTCATCATCGCAAAGCAATATATGATACATGGATTTCTCCCATTTTAGATTTTTCAGGTCTGCGGGGCTTTATATCCCGCAGACCTGTGTACAACTTGTGGTATTCATTATACAGGAAAAAATAAAGATATGGAATAGCGAAAGCTTTAAGATTTATTTAATGTGTGGCCTACTCCCGCCCCTTCAGTCCTTCCCCTACATGACCGCGGGTCAGGGAATCATAGTTATATCGATAGGGCCTCACTGTCGGATCTGTCTCCAGCTCCCACTCCAGCGTACTCATCAGCAGCTGACTGGCCTCCATGTAGCTCTGCAGCTGCTCTGCCCATTCGAAGAACACCTGATCATTATACAACAGGGCCTTCTCCCCCAGCGTCTCATCATAATCCCAATCGAACTTAGAGCCTGCGATCTGCCCTATCCCGCCATCCTCCGTCAGACGGTACACCTCATACCGGTATATACCATAGGTTCCCCTGTCCTCCAGATAAAAATTCATCAGGAAATTCTGTCCGTCCTGACTGCCCACATACAGAGCATTGTGCCCCATTTGGGGGAGGTTGGCAGTCTCCGTCAGCAGCAGCTTTCCCTGGCTGTCAGACACCCGCACTACACCGCCGTACATACCGGTCAACTCGGAATCCTCCCTCAGGGCATAGACCTCTATGGTCTCATCCCCGGGACTGTCAGCCACATCCATCTCCAGGGTCCTCACCAGCTTATATTGCTCCAGCAGATCGTCGCCCCAGTCAGCCGCCATCTCCTCCCACTCACTGCCCTTCACTTTCTCCGACCGGCCAACTCCATAAAAGGCATCGATTTGATCAAACCAAAGCTGCGGGTCCTCCCCCTGATCCTGGGCCACGATCTCCGTCTCCAGCGTCCGCAGATCCAGGCTCATGATACAGTTGTCCCACCAGTCCAGGCTCTCCTCCGTAAACTCGGAATCTGTCACAAAATACAATTTGTCCAGATTGGGATGCAGCGTCAGCCTGGGATACAGGTAGTTCGGCTGGAGTGCACCGATATAACGGGGATAGAGACAGGTATAAAGATCGCCCTCCGTCCCCTTTTCCTTTCGATAGATACCATAGCGGGTATTCAGATAAAAGCTCCCGTTCCCATCATAAATCTGCTCATAGCATTCCCATGGCAGCTCCTTTATCTGGTCGCCGGGCTTATGTCCGCTGCCGCAGACAAACCGCTCCCCATCCTGAACCTTCACATATATAAAATTGCTGGAGCCCTCTTCCATAAAAACCAGTTCCTCTCCGTCTATGCGGAAGGAATTTTGGATGGAAAAACTGCTCTGTTCCCTGTCCTTCAGGACCAGAATCCCGTCCTGAATCTCCCATGTTCCATACCCCAGATAACTGCTGAATGCAGACTCGGAATAGGAAAATGTTCCATCCTCATTGATCGTGATTCTAAAAGGATCATTCTCCATTTTTGAAAAAGTTTCTCCTGTGTAGACAAAAGTTTTCCCCGCCACCGTCTCCTTCGCAGCGGCGCTGTCACTGCTGTGTTCAGGCATAGGAGACGCCGTCGCCGACAGATCTGTGACAGGTTCCTTCCCGCTGCTGCCGCCGGTGGTAAATACCAATATCACCACAACGGCCAGAATAGATATACCTACCAAAGCGCCCCACCACTTGCTGCGTTTTCCGGTCAAAATATTTTTCACTCTCCGCTTGACACTATTCTCTCCAAAAGCCGGGGGCATGAGCGCCATACTCTGTCTGCCTGCGGCAAAATCCAGCAGGGACTGGGAGTAGGCCCTGCGGACCTCCTGGCCCATGCTCCGTACCACGGCCTCGTCACAGCTCATCTCCATATCCTGCTCCAGCATGCAAAAAGCCACCCAAATCAGGGGATTGTACCAGTAAACGGCTGTCAGCAGAAACGCAATGCCCTTGACCAGATAGTCCCTGCGCCGGATATGCACCTTCTCATGACACAGGATATAGGCCTGCTTTTCCGGCTCCAATCCTGTGGGCAGATAGATTCTGGGACGCAGAATCCCCATGGTAAAAGGGGTCTCTATTCCCGTACAGCAGTACACCCCCCTCTCCAGCTGCTCCGCGCCCCGGGTCTGCCTGCGGATTCGCAGCACAGCGTGAAGATTGTATCCCAGCAACGCGGTCAGTCCTGACAGCCATACCGCTAGGGAGATCATGAGCGGCCAGGAATACCGACGCTGCCCATCGGCCAGGGCGCCCGCCCTGCGGGAAACCTCGAAAATAACAGGGCGCTCCCCAGCCGGGACCTTTGCGAGTTCCTGTTGTTCTCCGGTCTGAGGCTTTGCTCCCACAGGAATGTTTTTATTGTCTCCGTTCACGGAAGTCTGATGCTCCGAAATCGGATTTGTGTTCTCCACACCTGCCGAGGATGCTCTCCCGTCCCGCTCCTCCTCGCCGACAAATTGCTGCCATATGCGCTCAAGCGCCGATTCACCAGGCAGGATTCCCAGAGGACTCTCCAGGCTTACCGGGATCAGCAGCCTCAAAAAAACAACGATCCACAGCCCGTAGGACCACAGCTTAGGCAGTCTGTTCATACAGCGTCTCAACAGCAGTACCAGCAGCACCGCCAGGCTGATTTGTATCTGCAAAACAAGTAATGCGCCCATAGCTCCTCCCTCTATTCCTCATAGGAATCAATCATCCTCTGTATCTCTTCGATCTGTTTTTGACTCAGCTTTTTCCTGCCCATGAATGCCGCCAGAAAACGAGGCAGGGAACCGCCAAAATTTTCCTGCAAAAACTGCTCGCTGCACATGGACTCATACTCCGCCCTTGACATTCGGCTAGTCACGCGACCGCCCTCATTCTGCAGGATTCCCTTCTGGCACACCCTCCGCAGCACCGTGTAGGTTGTGGATTTCTTCCAGTTCAGCTCCTTTTCGCAGAGCTGCACCAATTCGCCCGAAGTCAATGGTTCACTCTCCCACACCAGTTCCGCAAAGCGCAGCTCCGTCTCCGCCAGTCTCATCTCCTCCATCCTTTTCTCTCCTTATCCTTGTGTGACAGATGCGGGCGATTGCAGTTTCGCAATTACCCGGCATAACATATAAGGAACTGTGCATAAGCTTGAACAGGTTATTTATGCACGGTTCCTATGTGACCGCAAACGGGTTTACAACATGTAAACTACAGTTTTAGTCTACACTTTGTAAACCCGTTTGTCAACCTCATTTTTTATATATCCGAACCATATTTTCCGCCATAGTAAGGAGCGTCTCTCTGACAGATTCCGGCTCCAGCACCTCCACCTGGTCCCCGAACCCCATGAGCCAGGAGAGCAGATTGTCCCCGTTGGTGTACTCCTCCTCAAACAACAGCCTGCCGTCCTCCTGCTCCGTAAAGCAATGAAGGCCAAAACTTTCTATGAGCCGCCATTTCACTTCCGGCGTAAAGAGTGCCCTGACGAGAATACCGCCATGGAATATTCTCTCATCGGACAGATCCGGCGCAGGTATCTTGCGGTCCGGGAATCCTTGGTCGGACACTTTCACCTTCTCCATGCGGTTTAGCTTGAACAGGCGAAAATCCTTTCGCTCCAGACACCAGCCCCACACATACCAGCTGGACCAGCGAAACACCAGATAATATGGCTCTATGCTCCTGCTGCTCTCTCCCCTGGGCGCATAATACTGAAAGCACAGAAGTCTCCTGTTCTCTATTGCAGATTGAATCTGCTCGATCTTGGGGGCCAGAGAGCCTTTATACCAGGAAGACAGGTCGATCCAGATATAATCCTTTCCGTTTACCAATTCAGAGGCGTCCTTACACAGCTTTTCCATCAGTTGGGCATAATGCCTGCTGCCGCTGACGCTGTCCAATCCCCTGAGACCTGCCAGAATCTCCCTGGTGGAGAGCAACGTTTTGTCCAGCCGATAATCCTCCATAATGGAGATGCCGCCGCCCACTCCCTGTCTTGTACATATGGGAATTCCGGCCTTGCACAGGGATTCTATGTCCCTGTTGATGGTCCGCCTTGACACCTCAAAGCGCTCCGCAAGCTCAGGGGCGGTCATGGTGTCTCTCTGTAGGAGCATTGCCAGTATTCCAACCAGTCTGTCTACCTTCATAATAGTCTCTCTTTCCTGCCTATGGACACGATTAACGCAATATCGTGGGCATGACCCATGATATGCACATAGATATAAGCTTCTATTCCCTGGAAACGGGAACTATATCTATCGTATCACTCAAAACACGACAGTTATATGTCATGTTTTGGACAAAATCTTTGTTATGTCAAATCGTTCTGGAGATTTTTCTACGAAAACAGCTCAATCGTGTTTTCTCCCGTCTGACCCCATCTTAGCAATGCCCACAAGCAACAGACCGATGAGCACAGCCGTATCCAAAAACAGAAATATCACAATATTTTTTACGACATGTAAAATAAAAAGAATGGAAAAGACCTCTATAGATAATGCAATAAAGCACATATAATTGGTCAGGTATTCCGCCACAATTTCGCCGCAGCGGTTGTACATTTGCAATTTTGCATAAATAAGCGGTCTCAAAAGATAGCGAATCGCAATACATACTATCGGATAGACAAAAATGAATTTTTTATCCACCAGAGCAGACGCCACTCCATCACTCCACTGCACCGGTATTTCCGGCGGTAAATCTGCGTAGGCCAGCGCGCCAATCAACAGGCATAGAACCGTGAGCACTGTCCAGGTAATAAAGCTGCCCCATATATATAGAAAACTGACTGAATCCAATTTGAAGACGATCTGATTGTCGTTCCAATAATCCTGCAGATCTGTCGCATACTGCTCTATCTGTAGTTCTTCATAGCTTATATTTTCGGCGGCAAGCATTTTTTCACACAGAGCCTTTGCCCTATTCAAATCGGCAATCTGACCTTTCAGTGCCTCGCTCTGCCTCTCAATCACCTTTTGCAGTGTTGTCTCTTTTGACATAACCTTTCGGATATCCTCAATAGAGATCCCAAGTGTGCGCAGGTAGGCAATCTTCTTTATATCCTCCACATCTCTTTCAGAATAATCTCTGTAACTGTTATTTTCATTCCTGGATGGGGCGATGAG
Source organism: Lachnospiraceae bacterium (assembly GCA_014804645.1). Classification (GTDB taxonomy): domain Bacteria; phylum Bacillota; class Clostridia; order Lachnospirales; family Lachnospiraceae; genus Acetatifactor. Next base: position 39,977 of record JAAUZI010000074.1, read on the forward strand.
CTTTTCTTTTTCATAAAAGCGCACATTGGAACGTGTCAATCCCGTTCGCTCCTCAACTTCTTTGATTGTCATATCCTTGTCTCCTTTCAAGAGTAATCATGCCACTTCCTAATTCCTTCAAAGAGCTCCTCCTCTTTAGAGATTAAGGTATAAACAAGGTTTACAGTCAAGAGTTTTTAGAGAATTTTAATTTGAAAGGTTCTCATCATACGCTGCCCGGCTGCCGCCCACATACTTGGCCCTGGTGCGGGCACAGACCACATGAGCCTGGCCGATTGTCCGCTGACTGGTGCGCACCGGCACAGCCACCGCCTCCAGGTGCATGCCGATCAGCGTGTCCCCGATATCTATGCCTGCACGAGCTTTAAGCTGCTCCACGGCCACCGGCTCCTGCATATTGTGATAAGCCGCCGTTGCAAAGGAACCTCCTGCCTTCAGCTGCGGCACTACATTTACTCTGGTCAGCCGATACTCCTTCATACAGGCTTTCTCCACAATCAGACTTCGGTTCAGGTGCTCGCAGCACTGACAGGCCAGGTAAATTCCCCTCTCCCGGCAGAACCCATAGGCCGTCTGAAACAGGCACCGGCCAATCTCCTCGCTGGAATAGGTGCCGATCCGGCTCCCTGCCACCTCGCTGCTGGAGCAGCCGATCACCAGAATATCCCCCTGTTCCAGGCGGGCGACGGCGTACAGTTCCTCAAGCACCGTCAGCAGCTGCGCCCGAATGTCCTCTATATGATCGTAGTTCTCCTGTGATATACCGCTTTCGCTCATAGAATATTGTTCTCCTTCTCCCGCTAATAATCACATCGCTAATTAGTTAATATTTCTTTCCGAACGCTATCCATATATTCCTGCAGCCTTTCCTTGTAGCTTGGGGAGCAGACGGAGCCATTGTCATAAAGGTCCAGCAATTCCGCCGCCGAGACCCATCGGTAGGCTATGGTTTCCCCCTCCTGCAGCACAATGCCGTCCCTGGGCCAGTCCGTCACCAACAGATACCCGTAGTATATGGCATGGTGTTCTCTATGGGTCTGACGGTAAAGCTCCTCAAGTCCCCCTGCCGCCTCAATCCCTGTCTCCTCAAGCAGTTCCCGACAGGCTCCGGCCAGCGGTTCCTCTCCCTTTATGGCACTGCCTCCTGCGCCGATCTCCCATTCGCCCGGATAGACTTCTTTCTCCCAGGAACGCCGCATCAGCAGAAACTCACCGTCACGATTCCGGACCACCACATCGCAGACCAGATGATATGCCCCCTCGGGAATTTTCTCTCCGCGAATCAAGTCAAATCCCAGCTTTTCCCCAGCCTCATTATAAGCATCCCACAATTCCATTCCCGTTCCCCCTTATACATTTATTGCACCGATTCACAGCGCCGCGATATCCACCAGAGACAATTCCTTTCCTACATTTTCCAGACTGGTCACCAGCGCCTTGGCGGTGTCCATGGCCGTGATACAGTACACGCCCGTCTCGATGGCGGTACGCCGGATCAAAAAACCGTCCCGGTGCTTGTCACGGCCTTGGGTGGGCGTGTCGATCACCAGGTCGATCTTATGGCCCAAAATCAAATCCATCACCGTGGGCGACTCCTGGGAGATCTTGTTGATCTTCCGTGCCTTGATCCCCGCCTCATTCAGTGCCGCCGCCGTACTCCGGGTGGCATAGATGGTGTAGCCCAGCTTTTCAAAGCGCCTGCCTATGGTTATGGCGTCCCCCTTGTCCGCATCCTTGACAGTGATAATCATATTCTTATGTCTGGGCAGGTCCACTCCCGCCCCCAGAAACGCCTTATACAGCGCCTCGTGAAAGGTTCCAGCCACTCCCAGGCACTCCCCTGTGGATTTCATCTCCGGTCCCAGACTGATCTCCGCCCCTCTGATTTTTTCAAAGGAGAACACCGGCATCTTGATCGCGTAGTAGTCCGTCTCCGGCTGCAGCCCCGGTTTGTAGCCCAGTTCCCGGATGGTCTTGCCCAGAATCACCTCCGTGGCCAGGTCCACTATGGGAATCCCCGTCACCTTGCTGATATAGGGAACGGTGCGGGAGGATCGGGGATTGACCTCGATCACATACACATCCTCCTCTATGGCGATGAACTGAATATTGATCAGGCCCTTCACATGCAGTGCTTTGGCGAGCCTACGAGTGTACTCCGCAATCTTGTCCTTGATGAGCCTGCCGATGGTGGGAGCCGGATACACGGAGATGCTGTCCCCGGAGTGTACGCCGGTTCTCTCGATATGCTCCATAATGCCCGGAATCAGGATATCCGTGCCATCGCACACCGCATCTACCTCGATCTCCTTGCCTTGGAGATACTTGTCCACCAGAATTGGGTGATCCTGGGCAATCCGGTTGATGATTTCCATGAATTCCTCGATCTCCTGGTCGGAGATGGCGATCTGCATGCCCTGGCCCCCCAGCACATAGGAAGGGCGTACCAGCACCGGATAGCCCAGGCGATTTGCCACTGCCTTGGCCTCTTCGGCGGTATACACCGTGCCTCCCGCCGCCCGGGGGATCTGTGTCTCCTCCAATATCTTGTCAAAAAGCTCCCGGTCCTCCGCCGCATCCACATCCTCGGCCTTAGTGCCCAGAATGGGAACCCCCATTTTCATCAGACTCTCCGTGAGTTTGATGGCGGTCTGGCCGCCGAACTGCACCACAGCGCCGTCGGGCTTTTCGATGTTCACGATGGACTCCACATCCTCCGGTGTCAGGGGTTCAAAATACAGCTTGTCCGCAATGTCAAAATCCGTGCTGACCGTCTCCGGGTTGTTGTTGATGATGATGGTCTCATACCCCGCCCGGGAGAAGGCCCAGGTGGCATGGACGGAACAGTAGTCAAACTCTATGCCCTGGCCGATGCGGATGGGACCTGAGCCAAGCACCAGCACCTTCTTGCGGTCCCTGCTGCCTGTGGCCTCATTTTCCCCGCCAAATACCGAGTAGTAGTAGGGAGTGGCCGCCGCAAACTCCGCCGCGCAGGTATCCACCATCTTGTACACCGCCACAATGCCGTTGTCGTAGCGCATCTGCTTGATCTGGTCTTCGGTTCTGCCGGTAAGCCGGGCAATCACCTGATCCGGGAATTCCAGCCGCTTGGCCTCCCGCAGTAATTCCACTGTCAGTTCCCGGCGCGCCTGAGTTTGCATTTGGCCCTGTGTCTGCTCCTGCCCTTGCTCCTTCGTCTGTTCCAGCGCCCGCTCCATCTCCACCAGCACCGCAATCTTATCAATAAACCACACATTAATCATAGTAATATCGTGAATGGTCTGGTAATCTATGCCCTTGCGCAGAGCCTCCGCTATCACAAAGATCCGCTGGTCATCCACCACCTGCAGTCTCTCCAGCAGTTCCTCCTCGGAGAGCGCCGTAAAATCATAGCTCCGCAGGCAGTCCACATGCTGCTCCAGGGAACGGATAGCCTTCATCAGCGCCCCCTCGAAATTGTTGCAGATACTCATAACCTCGCCGGTAGCTTTCATCTGGGTCGTCAAGGTGCGCTTTGCCGTGATAAATTTGTCAAAGGGTAATCTGGGAATCTTGACCACGCAGTAGTCCAGCGCCGGTTCAAAGCTGGCGTAGGTCTTGCCGGTGATGGCGTTCTTGATCTCGTCCAGAGTATAACCCAGAGCGATCTTGGCCGCCACCTTGGCGATGGGGTAGCCCGTGGCCTTTGACGCCAATGCCGAGGAACGGCTCACACGGGGATTGACCTCGATCACACAGTACTCAAAGCTGGTGGGATGCAGGGCAAACTGCACATTGCAGCCGCCGGTGATCCGCAGCTCATCAATGATATGCAGAGCCGAGGTACGCAGCATCTGGTACTCCTTGTCGCTGAGGGTCTGGGAGGGCGCCACCACGATACTGTCCCCGGTATGTACCCCAACAGGGTCGATATTTTCCATGTTACAGACGGTGATGCAGTTGCCTGCGCCGTCCCGCATGACCTCGTACTCGATCTCCTTCCATCCGGCAATGCAGCGCTCCACCAGCACCTGCCCCACCCGGGACAGCCGCAGGCCATTTTCCAGAATCTCCGTGAGTTCCACCTGGTTGTGAGCGATACCGCCGCCGGAGCCGCCCAGAGTATAGGCCGGGCGCAGCACCACGGGATAGCCGATGGTATTGGTAAAATCAATGCCCTCCTGCACGCTCTCCACCACCAGGGAGGCAGCGCAGGGTTCTCCTATGCGCTCCATCAGGTCCTTAAATTCCTGTCTTCCCTCCGCATTGCGGATGGTGGCGGCGGTGGTACCCAGCAGCGTTACCCCATGGGACGCCAGAAAGCCGGACTCCTCCAGCTCCATGCCCAGGTTCAGCCCCGCCTGGCCGCCCAGGGTGGGCAGGATGCTGTCGGGCTTTTCCTTCTCAATGATCTGCTCCAGCACCTTTGCGGTCAGAGGCTCGATATACACTTTGTCAGCTATATCCTTGTCCGTCATAATGGTGGCGGGGTTGGAATTGACCAGAATGACCTCCACGCCCTCCTCCTTCAGAGAGCGGCAGGCCTGAGTGCCTGCATAGTCAAACTCCGCCGCCTGGCCGATGACAATGGGGCCGGAGCCGATCACCATGACACATTTTACATTGGGATTTTTAGGCATTATTATTCCTCCTTTTTGCAACAGCAAGGGACGCTCCGGATGGGTATGTGTTCCTGCTCCGACACGCTCTCGCTCGGTTGAACAGCGTAACCGTGCTAAACTCGAAAATACCTCGTTAAGCACGGACGTGTTCATACGGTCTTCACAGGAACACATACCCACCCGGAGCTGAATCCTGCTAATTGACCATGAGTACTGAAGTCATATAACTAACATATTATTTTTATACTTTCTCACTCCGCTTTGCGCATCATCGAAATAAACCTGTCAAACAGATAGCCGGAGTCCTGGGGGCCGCAGCAGGCCTCCGGGTGGAACTGCACGGTAAAAATATTTTTGCCCGTGTAGCTCAGACCCTCGTTGGTTCCGTCATTCACATTCACAAAGGCGGGAACTGCCACTGCCGGGTCCAGATGCTCAGTGTCCACCACATAACCGTGGTTCTGGGAGGATATGTACACCCTGCCCGTGGCCAGGTCCTTCACCGGGTGATTGCCGCCCCGGTGGCCGTATTTCATCTTGTAGGTGTCCGCCCCGGTGGCCAGGGCCATGAGCTGATGCCCCAGACAGATGGCAAAAATGGGCATGTCAGAGGCGTACAATTTCTTTAATTCCTGAATAATGGAGACGCACTCCTTGGGGTCCCCGGGGCCGTTGCTGAGCATGACGCCGTCCGCCCCGCTGCTTAAAATCTCCTCCGCGCTGGTCAGCGCCGGATACACTGTGACCTCACAGCCCCTGGCCGCCAGCGAATGGGCAATATTATCCTTGGCGCCAAAATCCATCAGCGCCACCTTCAGTCCCAGTCCGTTTAACTCCCTTACCAGCGAAGGACGCTTTTCCCGCTCCCCTCTCTCATAGGCATCTCTGTCAAAGCTGGCGCTGCCGGAAATAGGACCATTATCTGTCAGCTCCCGGCTGGCAGACACCACATAGGAGGCGGCACAGCTCACTTTCTCCACCACCTTGCCGGTGGTATAAGCGTGGAGCCGGGGCAGAATCTCCGTCAAATCCCCGTACTCTCTGGTGGTAATCATGCCATTCATGGTTCCCTTTTCCCGCAGGATTTTCGTCAGCGCCCTGGTGTCGATCCCCGCGATGCCGGGCACATCATTTTCCTCCAAAAACTCCTGTATGGTCAGGTCACAGCGGAAGTTGCTGGGAACCCGTGACAGCTCCCGGACAATAAAGCCGTCTGGCCAGGCTTTATGTGACTCCATATCCTCCCGACAGATGCCGTAATTGCCGATCAGGGGATAGGTCATGCACACCGCCTGCCCGGCGTAGGAGGGATCTGTCAGCACCTCCAGATATCCCGCCATGGATGTGTTGAACACGATCTCGCTGACTACCTCCCGCTCCGCGCCGATATGGATTCCCTCAAATATCGTACCGTCTTCTAAAATCAAGTATGCTTTCATGCTGCATCCTCCTAGCAACTTTTCCAATAATCCTCCGCCAGTATTGCATAGACTACCTTATCAAAAATCCCATTGTTGCACTTGCCCGCCGCTCTCAAGGTCCCCTCGTATTTCAGCCCTGCTTTCTCCTGCATTCTCCCGGAGGCAGGATTCCCGGATGCATGCCATGCGTAGACCCGGTTCATGCCCACCTCCTCAAAGAAAAAACGGATGATCTCTCTCGTGGCCTCAGTCATCAGCCCCCGATTCCACCATTTTGAGCCGATCTCGCAAGCCAGCTCCACCTCTTGCAGTTCATCATCCGGGTGCATGCCGAAGTACCGCCCGATTACCTCGCCGGTCTCCTTCAGCTGTATGGCCCAGCTGTAGCGGTTCTCCCGCTCATAGGCGTTCATCCAGTTGTCGGTAAACATGTTCGCATTGGTCAGCACCTCCGCAATGCAGTTCATCGGCGCATAGTTGGTCCAGCCCCAGACCTCCTTCTCCGCCCAGCAGTTATAGTAAATCTGCTCCAAATCTTCCCTTTTAAAACGCCGCAGTAACAGGCGTTCCGTCTCCAGAGTAACAGTTCCTTTGTGTGTCATATTTCACCTCCGCCGCTGTTTTTTCAATAATAATGCCAAAATTATACGGACAATTCCGCCGCATACAGCAATCACAAAACCTTTTCCCGTTAATGTCTCGCCAATTCCCATATTGACCGCATATTTTATCTGTAGCTCCAGAGGCGGGTCCTGGTAGGGAATTCCTGCTTTTATCATGCTATAATACAAGCCGATGAAAAGAACGATAACTCCGGCCATAATAACAGAATTGACTGTCTGACAAAGAATGTTTCCTGTTTTTTCATTCATAGTTTTCTCCTCCGACTTCTAAATTAGTCGCTCTGATTTACTCCCCGATAACCCGGAGTTTGCAAGCTTATATATCAATTCTTAATATCAGAATTTATTTCAGCAATTTCATGCAGTATCGTTGAAAATTCCTCCGATTTCGATTCCAGCAATCCGTGCGTGGTGTCCTTCATTATATACATTTTTTTGTATGGCGCCTCCAGCTCATCGAAATATATCTGTGCAAGTAAATAGTTCGTCTGATAATCCCTATCTCCGTTTATATTGAAGAATGGCACATTATATATCGCTCTTCCGCTTAAAGAAAATTTCTGGAATTCATCTGACTTTATAAAATCCATATAAACTGTGCCATCTGCAAACATATACTCCTTGAAATCCGCCAATGAGTAATATGGATTAAAAATCTGAGCTGCCTCCAGGTTATAATCAATGCCTCCCGCAAAAAAACCATATCCATATTTCTCCATCAATGTATTGCGCGCATCCCAATAGTCATATGAGAAATCATCGGTGGTTAATCTGTCTAATAGTAATTGATCCTCTCCATCACCGACCCATTTCGAGGCTTCCTCCTTAAATGCCACCTCATTCTCATAAAGATCTATCAACTGACCCGTTCCAATGTAAGCATCATAGTATTCAGGATGCTCCAGGACAAGGTTACAACCATAGATCGACCCCCAAGAATGTCCCAAGAGAGTAATTCGATCTTTTCCAAGATAATCCCTTATAAACTCTGTCATTTCAATGCCGTCTTTCATCAGCATATCATACGTCAGCTCTGTACCATTCTGTTCAGCGGAATAGCTTTTTCCACAATTTCTTTGATCCCATGTGACAACTGTATATACATCCGCCCACTTTCTTGTGAATGCATAATCATAAGAGCTTGTGGAGGAACCGGGGCCGCCATGCAGATATAATAAAACGGGATTATTTAAATCTTCCCCATATATGCTGATCCACTGTTTTGTTCCGTTTATCTCCACATACATGGATTCATTTACTCCACCCTGGGGTGTTCTGCCGTTAATTTTTTTTCCCACAAATCGAACTATAAAAAATAATATAACAGCAAAAATAAGAACGATTAATAACCATTTTAATATTTTTAATAATACTTTTCCGACTTTCTTCATCCCTTACTCCCGTATATATTTATGTATTGCAAACTAATCTATCTTTTTGTCAAAGGTTAAACAATCTGCAGGGAATGGTGAGAAAATAATCCTTATTTTCTTTAAACCCTATTTTTTCATAAAAACCCTTTGCCATATCGGTCTGCACCAGCCATTCAGAACCTTCACAGGCATCTCTGCATCTTTGCACCAGTTCTTTTCCGATTCCCTTATTTTGAAATGCCGGTAAAACGGCTAAATCATAGATAATAGAACGAAAATGTAAGTCGCTTAAAACTCTGACGCATCCCACTAATTTACCGTCAACCCATGCGGAGAAGACAAATGTTGAATTGATAAAGCCTATGTTAAACCGCTCAATTATCTCCGGTGTCGTCGTATCCTCCGTCGCCCAGCCCACCGCCAGAAATAATTGATATAGCTCGTCACAGGGCAAGTCTTTCTGCGTTCTATATTCTACATTCATTTTATATCCCTCTCAAGCTTTGATCGTTGTCCTCAATTATATTGTCTACATCCATCCGCTCAATTCGTCTGCGTCACACTTACCAACTATCACTTCAACATCATTGAAATAATCCGGCGCCATTGCATATGCCGTCATTCGCAGATGTCCCTCCACAATGACAAAGCTCTTAAAATCTGCTGTCAGAAAGAACATTTTAGGAAAAGTCCCCCCATTTCTGATGTACGCAGCCGCATTGATAAAGCCCTCATTGCTTTGTCCATAAATACATATCCCTTTGCGTATCCTCTCTGCCGCGTCCACAGGCAAGTGTGTTCCCCCGGACAATTCACTCCAATAACTATAATGAATGTATCTTATATTCTCTAAATCTTTTTGCGAAAAACTGCACAGTATCCAATCTGTAATAGCAGGAAAACGCTCAAACATACTCTGATTTCTGCCGTATCCCCTGAAAGAGCCGAGCAGTTCCCTTCTTTTCCTGTTCTCATCATCACTTTTCAGATCTGCGGATGATATTATCTTTTCATCCAGAGCAAGTTTCTTCATCGTATCCTGAATGTCGTCTGAAAATCGCTCGGAAGAAATCTCTGCTCTTAAATATTCCAAAATCATTTCTTCTTCAGAACTCTGGTATAAAATCTTCATGTCATTTTTCCTTTCCCCTGCTGCTACCGATTTACCAGACACAAATCTCATTAGGCACTCAGATGCGCAAGTTATTTCGTGACAGGTCCTCAGATCGCCTTGACCAAAAACATTTCCATGGGTTGCTCATATCCTGGGATATCCACCACAAAACCGCCGCAATCCTTATATCCCAGTTTCCTGTAAAAATGCTGCGCCTCCTCATCCACCTGTGTGGAGACCAGCACCATGCCGTATCCCTGAGACCTCATATCCGCCTCCCAATATTCCATGAGCTTTTTTCCATAGCCCTTACCCTGCCAATCCCGATCCACATAAAGCATCGTACAAAAAGGCGTATTGTCCCAAAAAAGATTGTATCGCAACAGACCAATCGGTCTGCCTTCCTCCTCCAAAACATACCCCCGCCGATCCCGGACCTTATTTGCAAACTCCTCCACCGGCAAATGCCTGTCCAAGCCATACCAGAACTCTTTATCCTCGCTCCGCACATACCTGATCTCTACCATCTCATTCTCCCCATAACCGCAAACACCCAGGTATCTCCCGCTGATGCCATAACGCCCAAACTCCCACATATCGTCCACTGTTATCAAAAACGCCCAAACTCTCAGGTATCGTTCACTACTGCCATAACCACACAAACTCCCAGGTATCGCTCACCATCGCCAAGACCGGCTGCAAGGCAGGCGGGCGAGGCGGGGCTATATCCCTAAGCGGACTCTGTGAGGGCGTCGGTACTTGGGCAGCGTCCTTTGCTGCCCTATGTACCGCTACGTCCCGAGCCGAAGCGAGAGCGTGTCCGTCTGGGGATATAGCCCCACCTCGACCGCCGTCCCTTTGCCCGCCATCCCCCAATCCACAGCATAATTGCCACAGAAGTCCCCGGCGCCTTTGCCGGACTCCCATGGCAATCTCTATGCTTATTTTTCTATTACTTTATCGCCGCATGAATCTCCTGCAGAGACATCACGCCTATCTCGCCCTCTTTTATCACGGTGCGGATACCCTCCGCCGTGGCCTTGGCCGCCGCCATAGTGGTCATGTAGGGCACCCTGGCCTTGATGGCCGTCTTGCGGATATAGCTGTCGTCAAAGAGCTTTTCCTCCTTGGCAGCCGGGGTGTTCACGATGAGCTGAATCTTGCCGTTCATCACCTCGTCCACGATATTGGGCCTGCCCTCCTGCATCTTGTTGATGCGTTTCGCTGCAATCCCATTCTTTACCAGCAGCTCGTAAGTGGTTCCAGTGGCCAGGATGTTAAAGCCGCATTCCTCAAAGATCTTTGCGATCTCCACCACCTCCGGCTTATCCTTGCTGCTGACGGAGAACAGCACCGTCCCCGAGATGGGGAGCTTGGTCTGGGTTGCCTCCTGGGCCTTGAAAAACGCCTCGCCCACATTGGTTGCCAGTCCCAATACCTCGCCGGTGGAGCGCATCTCAGGCCCCAGCACCGGGTCAACCTCTTGGAACATATTGAAGGGGAACACAGCCTCTTTCACTCCGTAGTAGACGGGTTTCACCTCTTTCAGGCCCTCGATGGGGGAGGATGCGCCCGTCAGCTCCTTGGTCATAATCTGGGTAGCCAGCTTTACCATCTGCACGCCGCAGACCTTGGATACCAGAGGCACGGTCCGGGACGCCCTGGGATTGGCCTCCAGCACATACACTTTGCCGTTCTCAATGGCATACTGCATATTCATCAAGCCGCAGACGCCCATCTCCTCAGCAATCTTGCGGGTATATTCCTTGATCGTAGCCACCAGCTCCTCCGGTATATTCTTGGAGGGCAGGATACAGGCCGAGTCGCCGGAGTGTACCCCCGCCAGTTCAATATGCTCCATAACTGCGGGCACATAGGCGTGCTTGCCGTCCGCGATGGCATCCGCCTCGCACTCGGTGGCATGGCGCAGGAATCTGTCGATGAGGATGGGACGGTCCGGCGTCACGCCCACCGCCGCAGCCATATACTGTTTCAGGCTCTCCGGCTCGCTGACCACCTCCATGCCCCGGCCGCCCAGCACATAGGAGGGACGCACCATCACGGGATAGCCGATCCTGTCGGCGATCTCCAGGGCCTCCTCCACATTTACTGCCATTCCGGCCTCCGGCATGGGAATCTCGAGTTTCTCCATCATGCCGCGGAACAGGTCTCTGTCCTCCGCCATGTCAATGACCTCAGGAGAGGTTCCCAGAATCCGCACTCCGTTCTTTTTCAGATCCGCCGCCAGATTTAAGGGGGTCTGTCCGCCAAACTGGGCAATCACGCCCACCGGCCTTTCCTTCTCGTAGATACTCAGCACATCCTCCAGCGTCAACGGCTCAAAATACAGCTTGTCGGAGGTGTCATAGTCTGTGGACACGGTCTCAGGGTTGCAGTTGACGATAATAGTCTCAAACCCTAAGTCTTTCAGGGCAAACGCCGCGTGTACGCAACAGTAGTCAAACTCAATGCCCTGGCCGATACGGTTGGGGCCGCCGCCCAGAATCATGATTTTCTTTTTGTCGGAGGCTACCGTCTTATCCGGCGCATTGTAGGTGGAATAGTAATAAGCGCTGTCCTTGGTGCCGAACACATGCACAGGCTCCCAGCTCTCGGTGATGCCGTATCCGGTGCGGGCCTTGCGGATCTCCTCCTCCGGCACCTCCAGCAGTTTGCTTAAGTAACGGTCGGCAAAACCATTCTTCTTGGCCTGCTCCAGCACCGCCTTCTCCGGCACACTGCCCTTCATGGTCAGCAATGCCTCCTCTTCCTCCACCAGCTCCTTCATCTGCTCAATAAAATAGTGCTTGATCTTGGTCAGCTGAAACAGCTCATCCACCGTGGCTCCCTTTCTCAGGGCCTCATACATGACGAACTGACGCTCGCTGGTGGGATACACCAGCATTTTCAGCAGCTCCTCCTTGCTCTTTTCATGGAAATCCTTGGCAAAGCCCAGGCCGTAGCGTCCGATCTCCAGGCTGCGGATGGCTTTCTGGAAAGCCTCCTTGTAGGTCTTGCCGATGCTCATGACCTCGCCCACGGCGCGCATCTGCGTGCCCAGCTTGTCCTGACTGTCCTTGAATTTCTCAAAAGCCCATCTGGCGAACTTGATTACCACATAATCCCCGCCGGGCACATATTTGTCCAACGTACCGCATACGCCGCAGGGAATCTCGTCCAGTGTCAGCCCTGATGCCAGCATGGCGGATACCAGAGCGATGGGAAAACCTGTGGCCTTGCTCGCCAGCGCCGAGGAACGGGAGGTTCTGGGGTTGATCTCGATGACTACAACGCGATCGCTGACAGGATCATGGGCGAACTGCACGTTGGTGCCGCCGATTACCTCCACCTCGTTCACAATCTTATAGGCCTGCTCCTGCAGCCGTTTCTGCAGCTCCTGGGAGATGGTCAGCATGGGGGCGGAGCAGAAGGAATCTCCGGTGTGTACGCCCAGAGGATCAATATTTTCAATAAAGCAGACAGTGATCATGTTGCCTTTGGCGTCACGCACCACCTCCAGCTCCAGCTCCTCCCAGCCCAAAATGGACTCCTCTACCAGCACCTGGCCCACCAGGGACGCCTGCAGGCCTCTGGAACAGACGGTCCGCAGCTCCTCCACATTGTATACCAGACCGCCGCCTGCGCCGCCCATGGTGTAGGCGGGACGCAGCACCACCGGGTAACCCAGCTTGTCCGCGATAGCCAGCGCCTCCTCCACGGAGTAGGCCACCTCGCTGCGGGCCATCTCGATGCCCAGCTTGTTCATGGTCTTCTTAAACTCGATGCGGTCCTCGCCTCTCTCAATGGCGTCCACCTGCACGCCGATGACCTTTACATTATACTTGTCCAGCACTCCCGTGCTGGCCAGCTCGGAGCAGAGGTTTAGGCCGGACTGACCGCCCAGATTGGGCAGGATTGCGTCCGGACGCTCCTTGTCAATGATTTGCTCTAGGCGTTTCACATTCAGAGGCTCGATATAAGTCACATCCGCAATGCCCGGGTCCGTCATAATCGTGGCGGGGTTAGAGTTGACCAGCACGATCTGGTAGCCCAACTGCCGCAGGGCCTTGCAGGCCTGGGTGCCGGAATAGTCAAACTCGCAGGCCTGTCCGATAATAATGGGGCCTGAACCGATAATCAATACTTTTTTAATGTCCGTTCTCTTACTCATTTTTTCCTCCTATCTTTTCCTTCACTTTATTCTTTTTTATACACATAAAGTTGTAATCTTCTCCCTATTAACGTTCCGCTGCGGTAAAATTAACCCATAAGAAAAGCCAGTAACAAAACTACTGGCTTATCATGACAATATATGGAGCCGAAACCGTCACGGAAAAAAGAGAATAGAAAGCCCTGCACATTTCATCCGGAATATTTACCTGTTCACCCATGTACGCAGCTCTCATCTTTCTCCTCCGTCTCAACTCATTTTTTCTATTATAGCGAAAAAGAGGGACTTCGTAAATAGGAAATTGCGCATTTGAAAAAATTCAGAATATTCCTCACCGGGCCACTAATTTTCCAAATTTATCAGCGCGTAAATCTCCTCCGGTGAGGGGCCTTTGCTGCTGATTTCTACCAGCACATTGTCGCCGTAGAGAATGCGGATATTGGTGCGCCAGCCGCTCACGTCTCCCTGGTCCTCCACCTGGTACGACCTGGCCGCCACGATCTCCGGCGTGAGCTGATCCCGGTGGAAGGTTGCATTGGACACTTTCTGCATCAACTTCTGGGGGACACTATCTGCCCAGGGAATCGTATATAATCCCAGATCATACTCCTGAGGTTCCTCCACATCCACCAGCCAATCGCTGACGGACTCATCCGCCTGACGGCAACGGATATCTATCTCCTCCATGTCCCTGCACCAGACCACGTACAACGCCGACTGGGAGCGCACGCCACTCTCATACACATATCCCTCCGGCACCTGAACGCTCACATATTTGCCGTAAACGGCGTCTTCCTGCGCAGCCTCCCATGTCAGCTGCTTCGAGTCGGACATCTGATTGCAGGGTTCCGCCACTGCCAGCTCCTGCGTCCCTAATGCCGCATTTGTATCCTCTATTGTATCCTCTTTTTCCGCAAGTACAACCATTCCATCAGACTCCTGGGACTGGCTTTCGCTTTCTGTTTCTGTATAGTTCCTGTCCCCGTCTGCTCCCTCCTCAGAAAACGTCTCCGGCAGACCGGAGTCCTGCATATTCTTCTCCTCCGGAGCAGCGTCATTCTGCGCCTCCATGGGAGTCTGGATATCCATTGCCCCTTCGCTGTCCTCCGCCATGGCGCACATCTCTTCCGCGTTCTCCATACCTCCGGCGTTGGACTGATTCGCCGTATCATTGGAACTGCCTGTCAACCGCAGCGCTCCATACCCCACCCCCACGCACACCAGCAGACTGGCGGCCACGGTCATTGCCTGCACCCATGGCGCAGTCCTGCGGCGCCTTTTCACCCGCTCTGCCTCCTCTATATAAACCTCATCAATCTCTCCGATTTCCCGAAACAGATCTTCCTTGCTGATTTTTCTCATGCCTTTACTGTCCTTCCCGTCTACACCTGTACACCCTGGGCCTCCAGATAGTCCCGAAGTTCCTGCCTCACCCTGAAAAGAGTGGTCTTTACCTTGCTCTCGCTGACTGCCAGCCGTTTTGCAATCTCCTTGACAGAATCCGCATAATAGTACCGGCGCACAAATATAATTCTTGTCTCTGCTTTCATTTTTTCCAAAAAGGCGTTAATCATTCCCGCCACTTCCCCGGCGATATAAGTATCCTCCACCGAATAGGACGAGGCCAGACATTCCTCCAGCTCTTCCAGCACCAGATCAAACTGGCTGTTGCGCTTACCCGCCTTGTTGTACTCATAGCGGTTCAGAGCGATATTGCGGCTGATCCGGCTCAGGAACGCAGAGAAAATATTGGGTCTGGTGGGAGGTATGGCATTCCATGCGGCCACATAGGTGTCGTTCTCACACTCCTGCGCGTCCTCATAGTTGCCCACGATACGCATGGCAATGCTGCGGCACAGACGGCCGTATTTCTCGGCCGTCCGGGTGATAGCCTCCTCAGAGCGCTCGAAATATAGATCAATAATTCTGCTGTCCTCCATCATTCTCTCAGGTTCCTCTCACACTAATAGACAGTAAAATTTTTATTTGGTTACAGGTCAAACAATTTCCCGGACTTCAGGCCCTCTGCCAGAAGCCGTTCTCCCAGAGCCTCCATGGCCAGCTCCAGACATCCCATGACGCCCTGGTTGTCATTTAAGCTGCTGGGCACGATATACCGGTTCAGATTTTCCAGCTCAGGCGTGATCATATAGTCCGCCATCAGTTCCTGATACTGCTGACGTATCATGGGAAAAAGCTGTTCCTGATGCATGACCCCGCCCCCCAGGATGATCCTTTTGGGCGCATAGACCAGGGTATAGTTGACACAGGCCTGCGCAATATAGTATGCCTCCAGTTCCCATACCTCCTGCCGATCCGCCAGCTCTGTCCCCTTAGCGCCCCAGCGCTCCTCAATGGCCGGTCCCGACGCCAGGCCCTCCAGGCAGTTCCCGTGGAAGGGGCATTTCCCCGCATAGGTATCCGACGGATGCCGCTGCAACAGGATATGCCCCGCCTCCGGGTGCATCATCCCGTGTAGCAGCGCCCCATTGACATAGACTCCCACGCCCACGCCGGTGCCAATAGTCACATAGATGCAGTTGTCCAGCCCTCTGGCCAGGCCGAAAGTGGCCTCCCCCAGCATGGCGGCATTCACATCCGTGTCAAAGCCTACCGGACAGTCCAGCGCCTCCTCAAATGCGCCCACGATATTGTAATTTTGCCAGGCCAGCTTGGGAGTGGAGGTAATATACCCGTAAGTGGTCGTGCCCTTCACTGGATTGATAGGGCCAAAGCAGCCGACTCCCAGCGCCTCAATATTGTACTCCTTAAAAAATGCAATCATCTCCGGCATGGTTTCCTTTGGACTGACCGTGGGAATGGATATTCGCTCCAATATCTGCCCCTGTTCGTTGCCGATGGCGCACACCATCTTGGTGCCGCCTGCTTCCAATGCTCCTAATACCATTTTTACCTCCATTAGAGTTCCTATGTTCTCCAAAAAGAAACAGCCCTGGAATGGGATATCGCTCCCACTTCAAGGCTTTTCTTTACTAATTAACCTTGTATCCTCATTATAGCGCATCCGGCTAAACTCTGCAAAACCTTTCTGAATTATGATAGAGTAAACTTACTGTCAGTTGGAGAGTCGCAGAGAGTTCCTGCTTTGGATCTGCCCAGACTTTATTTCCTTCAGTTTACTTCTATTTCCCCCTTGTTGTCAAATATTATTCAA
>JAAUZI010000075.1 GCA_014804645.1 Lachnospiraceae bacterium
CAACATGAACGGCCTGGAGAAAAAAGGCTATATCTGCAGACAGCGGAGCGAGAAAGACAAACGGGTGGTGTATGTGACTCTGACGGACAAGGGGCGAAAGGCATTTTACCACCATCGGGATTTCCATAAAAAGATGATTAAGGCAATTGTGAAGGATCTCAATGAACAGGAGATGGAGATTCTCTATCGCTGCCTTGAGAATCTGAACAACTTTTTTGAATCGGAAACGCCGGACAAATAATGGCAAGCCTCAAATAGCAAAAAAGACTGGAAAAAAAGGAAAAAACATAGTATGATGAGATAAACAGCTATTGTTTTATAAGGAAAGTTTTCAGGGATAAGAGGTTATAGGCTTGTTAAATTTAAGGTTTAAATGGGTTGTGGCCATGAATGGTCTGTATGCGTTGTTCACAGTCCCGATGGCGAACCATGTGATCAATCACAAGGAGAAGTATTCGGAGGCGCAGCGGTTTCGGCTTGCATACCGGATGATCAATCATATGCGCAGATGCAGCCGCACGGCCACGAGAGTATACGGGATGGAAAATATTCCCAAGGAGCGGGGCTGCATTTTTTACTCCAACCATCAGGGAAAATATGATGCTTTGGGGATTTTGTTGGCGCTGAACAGACCCTGCGGTGTGCTTTGGGAGAAAAAGCAGGCCAATCGTCTGTTGAGCAAGCAGGTGTGCAGACTCCTGGAGGGTGTGGATATTGATTTGACAGACATGCGGGACAAGGTGCGAAGTATCCATAAGGTCACGGAGGCTGTGAAGGACGGAAGGGATTTTCTGATTTTCCCGGAGGGCGGCTACACCAACAATCACAATGAATTGCAGCAGTTCCAGAGCGGGTGCTTTAGCTGCAGTCTGCGGAGCAAAGGGCCGGTGGTGCCTGTGGTGATCTACGATTCCTACAAGGCGATGAACAGCAATACCTTTGAAAAGGTGATAACGCAGGTACACTTTTTGAAAGCGATTTTTTACGAGGAATACGGCAGCCTGACCAAGCAGCAGCTGGCAGACCTGGTAAAAAGCCGTATAGCAGAGAAATTGGAGGAGATCAAGGCGGGTCTGTATAAGGACCGGAACCCGGATCTGGTAATCGGAAGAGCGTAAAAGGAATCCGTTGGGATTCCTTTTCTGCTTTATACTGAATTATTCCAGATATTGCCCCAGTAAGACCACATCCGACTCCATGGAGCAGTCTATTACGCCATTGCCCATAAGCTCGTCATTGTCAATTATCGACATCAGGATATACTGTGACAACAGGGATTTCAGATTCAGCATATCTCCCTCCAGGGTTTTAAAATATACATTGCCCTCACATTTTCGCACATTTTCCAGAAAAGCTTCCACATTGATGTTCTTTTTGATTTTCATTATATTCAACCTCATAGCATGCCATATATTTTGATTGTACAGGCAGCATACCATCTGCCTAATATGTAGAATATCATATTCTATCCGGCTTGTCCATTTTTTTCAGATTGGCTCCCCCTGTTCTCGCATTTTGGTCAGCACACAGCCGAATTTGATCCACTTATCCATCTCCTCCGCATTATTGCAATCTATCTCAAAGGTCACGCCATACTCGTTGATCGGCTCCAGCCGCGCGGGACTGCCATGCCGGAACTTGCGCAGATAGGCGCGGCCGCTCTCCCTGTTGACAAAAATAGCGGTATCTCCCTCCCGGGGCGGGCGCTTGCAGATCAGTAAAATATCTCCCTCGTGATAGACGGGCTGCAGATGGTGAGAGGTAATCATGACTCCACAGTGCAGATTCTGACCAAATCTGCGCAGATAGGACGATGCATTAACCTTAATGAAATTGGCGGAGTCCAGAATCATTCCATCCTCCAGGCTGCCGGTGGGCACAATCACGCTGATGTACTCCGCCGCTGTCTCATTTTGCTGGAAATCCTGTTCAAATTGAATAATGTCACTCACAAAAGCTTTTTGAGCGGGCGTAAGGCTCCTGAGCTTCTGAAAAAGTTTCAGATCGGAATTTTCCTCGCCGCAGAGTTCAAAGATAAACTTGCCAGTGTACTTGTAAAGCTGATAAGCAGAATAAAGATCTATCTTGCTGGTTTCTCCAGCTACGATTTTCTTGTAGCCCGAGGTGGATATTCCCATCCGCTTTGCCATCTGGGGCTGGGTATAGCCGCGCCGTATCCTTTCTTTCTCCATGCTGAGAATATAGTTGTCTGTAACTTCCTGCCTGCTCATAAACATTGTGTTCGCCTCCTGGTCCCTTTCCTGTGTAAAAATGCCATCGAGTTATTTCCTATTTATATAATATATTAATCACAGAGAAAATGCAAGAATCTAAATAGCTTTTGTGTATAAAAATATTATTTTGATAGGAATGGTATAATATACCGTTTATAAAAATAGACAAAAAATATTAATTTTTGCGCTGAGAATGGGCATTATTCATAAAATACCATTTGAAAGTGCTGGCAAAAAATGTTATAATTCTTATACTAAAAATCATGCCCGAGGATAAATGAATTTATTGGTGCGGGAGGTGTGCGTATGACACATAAAGAAAAAGCGATAGAACTCCTGAAGAAGAAATATCATTGCTCTCAGGCTCTATTGGGGGCATTTGCGGGAGATTTTGGATTGGATTTGAAGACGGCATTCAAAATCAGCACCTGTTTTGGAGGCGGTATGCGGCAGGGGACGGTATGCGGCTGTATTACCGGCGGGCTAATGGTGCTGGGACTTGCCTTTGGTTTCACTGATCCGCAGGACAAGGAGCTGGAGACCTACGGCAACCGCAAGACGGAAGAGTACATACGGGCTTTTCAGGACAAAATGCAGGGTGATGTATTCTGCAGAGATATTCTGGGCAAGGACATATCCAAACCGGAGGAGATGGCAATCATCCGTCAGGAGGGGTTAATCTTGCAAAAGTGCCCCCGCGCGTTTTCGGCAAGCATAGAGATTCTGGAGAAAATGCTGGCGGAGTATACGGGCGAGCTGCTGAATGTGGATATGGAGGATATAAATATTTCCGAGGATGAAGAGATTAAGGCCATGCTTAAAAACATGAGCCGCAGACAGCGTTTTCGCCGCAATGTGCGGAATCTGCTGAATGAAACCCGGCAGAATGTGGCCTTTATTCAGTTTGACATTCGGCGGTTCAAGATTATCAATGATTTATATGGCGAACAGTTCGGCGACGAGGTGCTCTACTGGGTTCGGGAAAAACTGAAGAGTTTCTGCAACGCTAGGCAGTTTTTTGTAAATCTGCGTAGCGACGTGTTTCAGATCGTGACGGAATACAATGAAGTGTCAGAGCTGTATGACCTGATTGGCAGGCTGGAAGAGGAGCTGGGAATTTATAAGGCCGTGAAGCTGCAATACTCCAGCGGTGTGTACCTGGTGGAGGATGTGGACATGGAACTGCGCCAGATGGAGGATCGGGCGGGCATGGCGCGCAAAGCAGCCAAGAACAGCCTGTTGTCTGAGGTGGTGTTTTATCAGGAGCAGTTTAAGGCCTCGCTGTACAATCGAAAATTTGTGGAAGACAATATCGACGCAGCTATCAAGGAGGGACAGCTGCAGATGTATCTGCAGCCCAAATACAGCATCTCCCAGAACAGAATTATAGGCGCGGAGGCCCTGGTGCGCTGGCGCCATCCCAAGAAAGGCATGATCTTCCCCGCGGAGTTCCTGCCCGTGATTGAGGAGGATGGGTTTATCACCAAGGTGGACTATTATATGTGGCGGAAAGCTGCAGAGTTTTTGCAAAAGTGCCAGAAGGTGGGGATTGAGGACTGCCCCGTTTCGGCGAATCTGTCCCGGCGGCACTTGCAGGACCGGGAGTTTATACGGGTGCTGGAGCGCATTGTGGAAGAAAATGGAATCTGCAAGCAGCTGCTGGAACTGGAAATCACCGAGACCATGGAGGAGCATGTGAGCCAGGCGGCCAGGGAAATAAAGGACCAGGGTTTTAAGCTGTTAATGGATGATTTCGGCAGTGGCTATTCCTCCCTGAACATCCTGCTGGAGACGCCTTTTGACGTGTTAAAACTGGACAGGAAGTTTATGGAGAACATGATGGTATCCGACAAGGGCAGGCTGATACTGGAGCATATCATCACTATGGCGGAACAGCTGAAACTGGGATTGATTGCAGAGGGCGTGGAGACCAGAGAGCAGGTGGATATGCTCAAACAAATGGGCTGCGATCAGGTACAGGGCTACTATTATGCCAAGCCCATGCCGGAAGAAGAGTTCTACAAACTACTGCTTGAAAATCGCAGCGAGGACTGCGCCCAGGAGGACTAGGTTTC
Organism: Lachnospiraceae bacterium; assembly: GCA_014804645.1. Classification (GTDB taxonomy): domain Bacteria; phylum Bacillota; class Clostridia; order Lachnospirales; family Lachnospiraceae; genus Acetatifactor. Next base: position 4,310 of record JAAUZI010000075.1, read on the forward strand.
ACGTTACTTTTCACAGGGTAGCCAGCAGAGGACGCTCCAGGCAGATAGTCATTCCTATACGGGAACGCTCTCGCTCGATTGAAAACGTAGCGGATGCTAAGGCTCGTGCCGAATGTATTCGGCGCGAGCCAAGCACCGACGTTTTCAGACGTCCCTCCTAGGAACGATTATCTACCTGAAACTGCTTACTGGCTAGGGTGTGAAAAGTAACGGTTTCACATAGGGCATGGAATTGCAGGTAAAAATTATCTTGCAATTCCATGCCCTATATGCTATTATCCTATCAGAGCATATATTTCTTTTCACTTTTGATAAAGCAAATCACTTTTCAAGATATCGGAAAATCTATGCTTTAAATCCAAAACACTACAATTGAAAAGAAGCAGGAGATTTTCGGTATATAGTATAATTGCGTCATAAGCTTTATCCGCCATCTTCTGTGTGTTGGGAGGTGCAAATGAGCAGAAAAGAAACGCAAGGGGGATTTCGGCCCCCCAAATCGGACGCAAAGGACTTGGTGGAAAAGGATTTCATGGCCTCTCCGGATGTAGCGGCGGATGTGGTCAACGCACTGTTATATGATGGAGAACATATCGTCAGCGCCACAGAACTTTTACCGGCGCCGACGGAAACTCTGTATTCCGGAAACAGTGACAAAAAGCTCCACAATCAGTATGAGGATCTGGCCAAGTATGAGATGCGGGAAGGGCAGATACAAACGATGTATCTGTTTGCCAACCAGACCGTGCCGGACAGCCAAATGATTCTGCGCAAGGCCGGGTACATGGGAGGCGCTTACAGGGAGCAGTATGAGGAAAAGGTGTCCAGCTCCTGCCCCGTGATAGAGCTGGTGCTCTACTGGGGCGAGAGGAGCTGGCGTGGGGCGCGCAGTATCCGTCAGCTGTTTTCCGGGCGCAGACTGCCGCCAAAGGCATGGCAGTACATAGACGACATACATCTCCACGTATGGGAAATGCGGCATCTGCCGCAGGAGGTCAGAGAGCGGTTTGAAAGTGATATGAGGATCGTACTTGACTACCTGGCAGAGGGAGACAGCTATCGCTCCGACAGGCCGGTCGTTCATAAGGGTGCGTTGCTTAGGATGATAAGGGTGCTCTCGGGGGACTGTGATGTGGAGAATATAGCGGAGCAGTTGGAAGAGCTGAGTATCAAAGAGGAGGATGAGATAACCGTGTGTGAATTGTTTGAGCAGTATGAGAGAAAAGGCCGCAGAGAAGGAATTCGTGAGGGACGTAGTGAAGGAATCCGTGAAGGCCGCAGAGAAGGAATCCGTGAGGGACGCAAGGAAGGAATCCGCGAAGGAATCGGCCAGGGCATCAAGATACTGATATGGACCTGCAAAGACATGAAACTGAGCTTTGGGGAAACCGCCGAGAGAGTCAAAAAGGGATTCCAACTGGACGATGCGGAGCTGAAGAAAAATATGGAATTATATTGGGCGGAATGAAATAATTCTTAATGGGAGGGTGATACGGTTTCACTCTCCCCTTTATATTGACGCAACCAGGGAGTGCACACAACTAAGGTGTCGCATATTAGAAAATGTAAATAACTCTGTTCATAAAAAACTTTAATAGGGTAATTTAACCCAAAATCATGTTAAAGACGGTTGACTTTTTGGGCAAAATGGAGTATAAATATGGTAGAAGATACATAGGAATTTAGCACTATAAATATATTACTTCCGACAAATCGGATAGAGTATACAAGCGGTAGTGGTAGTACAGGAGAACGTCCCCACCATCTTGCGATTAACGCAATGACCGGGTTGCGCTCGTGTGCAGTCAGGGCTATGCGGGGATAAAGAAAGATTGGGAGAAATAGATGGCAAGCTATGGATATGAGGCGATAGATGCGAGCGGCAAGACTGTCAAGGGCAGCATAGAGGCCGAAAATATAGAAAAAGCGAGAAATGACCTAAAGGGCCAGGGCTTGACTGTCATGGATGTGAAGGAACAGAGCCTGCTGACTCAGGATATCAACATTGATATCGGCGGCAGACCAAAGGCCAGGGACCTGAGCGTGTTCTGTCGGCAGTTCGTGAGTATGATTCGGGCGGGCGTGACTATACTGGACGCTCTGCGGATGTTGACCGAGGCTACGGAGAACAAGAAACTGCAGAAGGCCATAAACGAGATTCGTGTCAGCGCTGAGAAAGGTGAGACTCTGGCCAGCGCCATTGCAGAACATCCCAAGGTGTTCCCGGATCTGATGGTGAACATGGTGGCGGCCGGTGAGGCTTCCGGCAGTTTGGACAAATCTCTGGAACGTATGGCGGTACAGTTTGAGCGTTCCAACAAGACAAAATCGTTGGTCAAGAAAGCTATGATGTATCCCGTTGTCGTAATTATCGTGGCAATTATCGTCGTGATTGTCATGCTGGTGAAGGTAATCCCGTCCTATGTGACCATGTTTGACCAGATGGACGCGGAGTTGCCGGCGATTACCAAGGCTGTGCAGGCTGCCAGCAACTTCATTATCAATAAGTGGTTTATTCTCGTTCCCTGTATTGTGGTGATTGTGATGGCGACCTCACAGTTCAGCCGTACGGATGCAGGCAAACATTTTTTCGGCAAGTTGGCGCTGCTCATAAAGCCTATTAGGAATCTGGTTGTAAAGACTGCGTCGGCCCAGATGGCCCGAACCTTAAGTACGCTGATGGGTTCCGGCGTCCCTCTGGTGGAGGCGGTGGAGATCGTATCGCGGACCATGACCAATGTCTATTTTAAAGAGGCTATGGAGGCGGCCAAGGACGACATTGTTATAGGACAGCCCCTGTCCATACCGCTGCAGCGTTGCGGCCTGTTTCCACCCATGGCATACCATATGATCCGTATCGGTGAGGAGTCCGGTAATACGGAGGACATGCTGGATAAGCTTGCGGATTACTATGAGGAAGAAGTGGAGATGGCAGTGGCCACTGTGATGGCAGCCATGGAGCCTATGATTATCGTGGTGCTGGCGGGTATTGTAGTGGTGCTGATTGGTGCATGTATGGCTCCCATGCTGACAATGTATGAGGCAATAGGATAAATAGGCAGGATGTAAATTGAATTATCCACCTACGTGTAGGGACGGGG
>JAAUZI010000076.1 GCA_014804645.1 Lachnospiraceae bacterium
GATCTACCATGCAGCACCAGAAGAGAAAGCCTTAGAGGCCTTGGAGCGCGTGACAGAAAAATGGTCAGAGAAGTATCCGAATTCCATGAAGAGCTGGAAACAGAACTGGGATGCGGTCTCCCCCATTTTCAAGTTCTCCACGGATGTGAGGAAAGTGATCTACACGACCAATGCGATAGAGAGTCTGAATTCGACCTACCGGAAACTGAACCGTCAGAGGAGCGTATTTCCCAGCGACACCGCCCTGCTGAAGGCCTTGTATCTGGCTACTTTCGAGGCTACGAAGAAATGGACTATGCCCATCCGCAACTGGGGGCAGGTATACGGCGAGCTGAGTATCATGTACGAGGGGCGTCTACCGGAATAAAGCAAATCAGGAGTGTTGTCAGGCCATCCGCTCAGGCGGGTGTTCTTGACATGTGCTCCTGTTTCTGTTAAAAGTATAAGCAAGGGACAAACGGCTGATAATACCATTCATCCCTATCAATTATCATAGAAGATCAAAATTTACAGACTTTTCTTCATAGACTCGCGACTCTCCAACTGACAGTAAGTTTACTCTATCGCGATTCAAAAATTCATTGATATACGTAAGGAATCTCTGGTATAATGAAAAAAACAAAACAGCACGAGGCCCCCATGCATACAAACAAAAAACGCCCCCTAACCATCACCTTCACACTCCTCGCTACCATCCTTCTACTGTGCATATGCATAGCCGTCATCTACCCCAAAACACAGACCCCGCCCATGGAGAGCTTTGCCGAGTACCTCGAAGAACTCTGCCGCGAGGGCCACAGGTCGCAGCTGGATCAATACGTCATCTCCCGGCGGCTGAGTCTGGAGGAGGCGGCTGCGCTGGCGGACAGCTCCCCGCTTCTCGAGCACATGGCGGGCTACGCGGAGTATATGCCCAATATCAACACAGTCGGAATCTGTGTCCTGACAGCGGATGTTGACGGGGATGGGCTTGAAGATGTGATTGAGTATGGCCCGGCGGATGATAGCGACGGGGCGAATATGCTGGCCATATACTTACAGGAGAAAGAGGGAGGCTATCGGCTTTCCTACTCGCAGCCTGTCTTTGGCACAAACGTATATTGGGCACACATTATTGAGGTAGTAAAATATCAGAAAAATACATACCTCCTTTTTATCCCCCGCTATAACCAGAGCAGGATTACAGCCTACCGGCTGTCCGCGGGTATTCCTCAGGAAAAAATGGAATTCACATATGTATGCAGTAATGTGAAAGCGGAAACGATATTTTACTCAGAGGGATATGATGTGGAGCGTGTGCTGATATGCAGCGCGGATTTTTACCACACGGCGGATTACTACCACTGTGCGTATGCCGATCGCAGATGGAAACCGAAGGAACGCGGCAGCGCCGAGACGAAAGTTGACAAAGAGGAATGGGAGGAAATAAGAGAGTTATTCAATAATAAATACAGGGAGGAGCAGCGCCCATATATAGAAAAGTACGGGGACACTTTACTGAAAATTGTGGGCTGGGGGTTCACAGACGTCTTTGAGAGCGATATGAATAACAATGGCGTCAGGGAGCGGTATATCAAGGAACTTAATAGACTGTATTTCTCCGAAGAAGGAATTCCGGCCATGGGACTGTCGATAGGACTTCCCTTTATGACAGGGGAGTATTATGGTTCCCACGAGGGCAGGATGGGCCTGTGGTACTGCATAGAGGAATCTGGGGAGGAAATGGATTTTCTGAGTATGTGCGGCCTGGATATTTGGGAGGGGGAGATGACGCCGAAATTCTTCTGGGTGGATGAGACGGAGCGTGGGAATATAACCTGCATCATCTTTCAGGACGGGGAGGCATTTGAGCAGCGTGTGGACGGATATTTTATACAGGATGGGACATACGAGCAAGTATTTTCGGTCTCATACATCCCGGAGATAAGCTGCCAGACCACATACGATCGCGTAGAGGACGAGGGCGTTGGCTATATCGTATATCTGACAAAAGACAGGGCAGGGATGGAAGTGATGCGGGAGGACGGGGAAAAGGCGGAACCGGTCAATTCCCATATCCGGGAAATGCTGAAAAAGAAAGCGGCGGATGCGGATTTACAGGAAAGCAGCATCTCCTCCGTCCAATATTGGCCCACATATGCCTCCGAGGAGGTCTTTGTTGCGGAATGCATGATATTTTACGGTAATTACTGGGAGGAAGAGCATACAGCACCCTTCTATGTAAGCATAGATTTGATGACGGGAGAATGCAGGGAGCTGAGCTATGAGGAGTGGAGAGATAAGTGAATACTTGCATAAAATCGCAGCATACAGTACAATAGGAACAGGTAAAATCCAAAAGACTTGCAGAAAGGAATGGGGTACATGGACGAATTATTAAAACAGAAACTGATTGAGAACGGCGCGGATGTGGAGGGCACTCTGCACCGGTTTATGGGAAATGAGGCGCTCTTTTTAAAGTTCCTGCTTAAATTCAAGGACGATATGAACTATCGGGGGCTGCTGGAGAGCCTGGATCAGGAGAATTATGGCGAGGCCTTCAAATACGCGCACACACTCAAGGGGGTGAGCGCCAACCTGGGCTTGGACCCGATCAGCAGACCGGCGTCGGCCCTGACGGAACTGCTGCGGGGCAAGGAGGAATCCGAAGTGGACAGGGAACAGGTGACGACGCAGAGGGCGGCACTGGAGGAGGCCTATACGCTCTTTGTGGAATTAATTGGATAGGCGCAAAGGCAGTGCGCGAATTCTTGACAATTCGTGGCGCATATGCTAAAATCGTTGGTGAAACCTGCGTGACGGTTTATATGCGGTTTCAGGTGACAGATAAGTTGAAAAATTTTCAGAATTTGTGGGGATTGAATGGGTATGGATGAGCAGAAGATTGTTATTGTAGAGGAAGAGGCAAAAAAGGTTGAGGCAAAGCGACAGAAGATTCTGATCGTGGACGATGAGGAAGTGAATAGAGCTATATTGGATAATCTGTTCCATGACGAATATGACATTGTCCAGGCGGCCAACGGCCGGGAGGCCATCCAACAGATCACGGTGAATCAGGACCTCGTATTGATTCTGCTGGATATTGTCATGCCCGAGATGGACGGTTTCGGCGTGCTGGAGTATATGAAATCCAAGGATATGATCGAGCATCTTCCTGTGATATTGATTACCAGCGAGACGATCAGAAACAGTGAGGACAGGGCGTATGCCTATGGCATTGCGGACGTGATTCACAAGCCGTTCTATCCCGATATCGTAAAGCGCAGGGCGGAAAATATTATAGAACTTTATCAGAATAAACACAATATGGAAGTGCGCCTGAAGGAGCAGGAGATAGAGATTTTGGCGCAGCAGAAGAAGATTCAGGACAACAACGAGTTTATGATAGACGCGCTCAGCTCCGTGGTTGAGTTCAGAAGTCTGGAGACCGGGGAGCATATTCGCCGCGTCAAGTATTTCACCCGGATACTGCTGAAGTATATGCAAATGTATTTCCCCAAGTACGGTCTGACCAAGGCGCAGATAGACGCCATATCCAGGGCATCCGCACTGCATGACATCGGTAAGATCGGTATTCCGGACGCGATTCTGCTCAAACCGGCAAAGCTGACGCCGGAGGAGTTTGAGGTGATAAAGACTCACCCCACCATCGGCTGTGAGTTTCTGGAGAAATTCCGCAAGAGCCAGACGGACGAATTCTATCGTTACTGCTACGAGATCTGCCGCTGGCACCATGAGAGATGGGACGGGAAGGGGTATCCGGACGCACTGGTAGGAGATCAGATTCCTCTCAGCGCCCAGGTCGTCGCCATCGTGGACGTATACGACGCGCTGGTGAGCGAGAGAGTTTACAAGGGCGTGTACGGCAACTCCCTGGCGTACCAGATGATTCTCAGTGGAGAATGCGGACAGTTTGCCCCGGACGTGCTGGAGTGTTTCCAGCTAGCCAAGGAAGATTTCTTCAATATCGTTGAAGTGATTAAGATGTTTGATTTTTCAAATTAGTAGTTTCCATACATAAAACAGCGGAACCGCGTCAAGGGGTTCGTTGTTTTTTGTAGGGGATTCATGTGACTTGCACGGAGAGGTGAGTTTCTATGTGCCGGCAGAATTCGGGTATGTTTCCTTTTGAAAATGTATTGGAGATAATACTGGCATTTGACGACAATGGACTGATTACATATGACAATGCCGCGGCGAGAGAAAAACTGGGATATGACCAGGGGCTGCGCGGGGTATTTATCGGCAATGTCTTTCCCGGGGCGTTCCACAGAGAGAACGAGAGCTGGGAGGCTGTTTATCCTTTTGGGTCGGAGATACACCGCGTGACGGCATACCGCAAGAATCAGACCTGTTTCCCTGCGGACATGAGGGTAGTGCAGCAGGAGGGACTCTGCCTCTGCATGGCAAACGATGTGCTGGAGAAGGAGTTTTTGAGCCGGGAGCTTGAACAGGTGAAGGAGGAGGCACAGGCCGCCATGCGGGTCAAGTCGGAGTTTGTGGCCAATGTCACCCACGAACTGCGAACCCCGGTCAATGGAATATCAGGTCAGGTCAGAGAACTGCTGCCTCTGGAGACGGAGAAAGAAAAGCTCCGCAAGCTGCAGCTGATTGAGCGCTGCTGCGGGGAGATGAACAAGATCATCAACAATATCCTTGACTTTTCCAAGCTGGAGGCAGGTAAATTTACGCTGGAACAGCGGCGTTTCTCGCTGCGCGGCATGATAGATTATGTGATGGCCAGTCACAAGGGCCGCATTACGGAGAAGGGGCTGGACTTCTTTGTGACAGTTTCCCCGGGGGTACCCGAGTATGCGGAGGGGGACGAACTGCGAATTGTACAGGTTTTGAACAATCTGCTGTCCAATGCGCAGAAGTTTACCAGCGTCGGCAAGATCACGCTGGAGGTCATAAAGACTGCGCAGACCAAGGATTCCATTGAACTTTTCTTTTTGGTAAGTGATACGGGAATTGGCATAGAGGCGAAGGATCAGGAGAAACTGTTCCAGAGCTTTTCGCAGGTTGACGCGTCCACGTCCCGCAAATATGGCGGAACAGGGCTGGGTCTTTCCATCTGCCGTCAGCTGGTGGAACTCATGGGCGGAAGTATCAATGTGGAGAGCGCGAAGGGAAAGGGAACCACGTTTTCATTCTCTGTCTGGGTGGGGAAAGACCCGGAAACCGAGGCGGAGACCGGCGAGGAGACTGTGGTGGCGCCCAGGCCCAAGCTCTCGTTTGGGGGCAATGCTCCCCCCGAGCAGCAGGATGCGTCCCACTATGGCACGGCGCCTAATCGCGAGGCTCTGCAGAAAAATCTTTCCAAGCTGATTCTGTCAGTGGAGATGGAAAACTGGGAGAAAGCGGAGATGTTTATGGAGACGATCCGGCAGCTCACCTCAGACGCCCCTCAGGAAGTAAGCCGTGCGGTACTGCGGCTCAAGATGGCCATTCAGAAGGAAAACTATGAGAAGATTTCTGGTGGAATAGATACCTTGAAGGCTCTGACAGAGACGGAAGGGGGGGACGATACATGAAGAATTCGGCAAACGGCGTCGTCCTGATTGTGGATGATGTGGAGACCAACAGAGTGATTCTCGGTGAGATCATCGGCGCTATGGGCTGTAAAGCCGTGCTGGCGGAGAATGGGGTTCAGGCGCTGGAGCGGATATCGGAGGAACTGCCCAATCTGGTGCTGACTGACATCTCCATGCCGGAGATGGACGGGTATGAGCTGTGCAGAGTGCTGAAAGCAAATGCCGAGACCAAGGGAATCCCCATTATCTTTATTTCCGCCTTTGACAATCCCAAGGATATTGTCAAGGGATTTGATCTGGGCGGTGGGGACTATATCACTAAGCCCTTTATTCCGGAGCTGGTGCAGGCCCGGGTCAATGTTCACCTGAAACTGTACGAGGCCACCGTGGGAATCAGGGAGGCGAACAGGCGGCTGCAGGTCTCAGTCAACGAACAGCTGAGGCAGATGGAGCAGGAGCGCAAGAATGTGCTATATGCGCTGGCGAGCGTAGCTGCGGAGAATTCCTGGCACAGCGCCGACTACATAGACAGGATGCGGTACAACTGCCGTATTCTGGCACAGAGTTTGCAGCTATCCCCTCTGTTTGAGGATCAGATATCGGACAGTTTTGTGGAGACAGTGGAATTTGCGGCGCCACTGTGCGATATTGGCAATATAGGCATTCCCAAGGAGATTTTGCAGAAACAGGCGGTCCTCGACGATGAGGAGCGCGAGCAGATGAAGAATCATACCCGAATCGGGACAAAGCTGCTCAAGGATTTAAAAGTTACCAACGATTACAACGATTTTATACAGATTTCAGAGGATATTACTCATTTCCATCACGAGAATTGGGATGGGAGCGGTTATCCCGACGGAAGGAGAGGAAATGAGATACCACTGGCTGCGCAGATTGTCGCCATGTCCAGTATGTTCTGCGCTCTGACGGAGGAGAGAAGCTATCGCCATCGTTACGAGCGGGAGAAGGCGCTGGAGATTATGCAGCAAGAGGCTGAACAGAAATTCAACCCCGACATTTTCAATATATTTTGCAAAGTTGCCAGACAACTGCGCTAGCGCGAGAAGAATACTATGAAGATGTGATGGAGGAATGGAACTATGATGACGGATGAGGAGTTTTTAAGGATCGCTGGTCACATGAAACAGCGCTACGGTATCGACCTGAGTCAGAAGAAGGTCATTATGAACGGTAGACTTGAAAACCACATTAAGTCAGGAGGCTGGAGCAGCTTTCACGCATTTATGAACGATTTGGAGAAGGACAGCTCGGGGAGACTGGAGAAGGAGCTGGTAAATCTTCTCACAACGAACCACACTTATTTTATGAGGGAGTTTGAACATTTTGAGTTTTTCAAGAGTGTGGTATTGCCAGAGTTGAAACAGAAGGAGCAAAACACAAAGGATCTGCGAATCTGGTGCGGCGCGGCATCCACCGGGGAGGAGCCTTACATGATCGCCATGGTGCTCAAGGATTTCTTCGGACTGGAGTCCTCCTCATGGGATACCAAAGTGCTGGCGACAGATATTTCCACCAAGGTGTTGCAGCAGGCAATTGCGGGAATTTATAATGAGGAGCAGTTGAAGAGCATTCCGGACCAGTGGAAACGGCATTTCTTTAAAAAGACTCCGGAGGGGATGTTCATGGTTAAGGACGAGTTGAAACAGGAGGTCATATTCCGTCAGTTTAACCTGATGTCACCTTTTCCCTTCAAGAAGAGAATGCATACTATCTTTTTGAGAAATGTTATGATATACTTTGATGAGAACACAAAAAATGAGCTGCTCCAGAAAGTATATGATTTTCTGGAACCCGGCGGTTATCTGTTCATAGGCATGACAGAGACGGTGGACCGGGCGCATATTCCCTTTGAACTGGTGCAGCCGTCAATATTCAGAAAGCAGGGGAGATGATAGACGTATGCAGCCGATTAAAGTATTGATAGTTGAGGACTCCATGGTGTTCAGGGAACTGCTGGTGCAGAACCTCAATCGGGATCCAGCCATCAAAGTAGTGGCTACTGCAAAGGATCCATACGAGGCGAGAGACGCTATTATAGCGCACAAGCCGGATGTTATGACGCTGGATGTGGAGCTGCCCAGAATGAATGGCATCGATTTTTTGCGCAAGCTGATGCCACAGTATCCCCTTCCGGTGGTGGTGATAAGTTCCCTGAGTGACAAAGTGTTTGACGCATTGAACGTAGGAGCTGTGGATTTTGTGGCAAAGCCGGCGGTGTCGTCCAGGGAGCAGCTTGAGGCATTTATCCAAACAGAGCTGTTGGTGAAGATCAAGATTGCCTCCACTGCCAATATCAGCCGGATCAAGCAAAAGGTCATGCAGCAGCAGGAGCAGTCCACGGCCCTGGCCGCCAAGGGCAGCGATCTGGTGGTTGCCATAGGGGCGTCCACCGGCGGGACAGAGGCGATCTTTTCCGTGGTGCAGGGGTTTGGAACGGATATTCCCGGTGTGGTGATTGTACAGCATATGCCCCCGGGGTTCACCGATATGTATGCCAAGAGGCTGGATAACCAGTGCAAGGTGATCGTCAAGGAGGCGGAGACGGGGGATCAGGTAAAGCCCGGACATGTGTTGATTGCCCCCGGCGGTGACAGGCATATGCGGCTGGTGAAGGTGAACGGTGTATATCAGGTAGAGTGCAAGGCAGGACCAAAGGTAAACGGTCATTGTCCCTCTGTGGATGTGCTGTTTGATTCCGTGGCCAAGGTGGCAGGTCCCAAGGCATTGGGAATCATCCTGACAGGCATGGGCGGAGATGGCGCCAGAGGCCTGTTGGAGATGAGAAGAGCGGGGGCGAGGACCATCGGGCAGGATGAGTCTACCTGCGTGGTATATGGAATGCCCAAGGTGGCATATGATTTGGGAGCCGTAGAATTCCAGGATAAACTTCAGGATATTGCCAAGAGAACCTATGCGGTGCTGAATAAAATGTAGAGGAGAAGGTGGATATGAAGATTTTGTTGGCTGAAGACGATTTTGTCACAAGAAAATTTATGGTTGGCTTTCTGTCCAAGTACGGCGAGTGTGACGTCACTGTGGACGGCATGGAGGCGGTGGACGCTTTCATGATGGCGCTGGAGGATGGGGAACCCTATGACCTGGTGTGTCTGGATATCATGATGCCGGTAATGGACGGCTATCAGGCGCTGATGGGTATCCGCAATCTGGAAAAGCAAAGCGGAGTCGCGGAGGACGAGAAGGCCAAGGTCATTATGACTACCGCGCTCAATGATGAGAAGAATGTGAAGATGGCATTTGAGTTGGGATGTACGATCTACTCGGGCAAGCCCATTGACAAGGAGAGATTTGAGCAGGCCATGAAAAAGCTGGGTCTCATACAATGAGTAATTAACTCTTCTGATACAAGGTATAATCCTAATAAAAAAATACAGGAAAGGAGAAAGTATGGCTGAAGAATTTAACACAGAGGGAATGTTGGACATCTATCTGTTTGAGAATGAACAGCTTCTGGAACAACTGCAGGAAATGGTGTTAGAGCAGAAAGACGCGGAATGCTTTGATCAGGACAGCATCAATGAAATATTCCGTACCATGCACACCATAAAGGGCTCTTCGGGTATTATGATGTTTGATAATGTCACTGCGATTGCCCACAAGCTGGAAGATGTATTCTTTTATCTGAGAGAGTCCCATCCCGAGCATGTGCCACACTTAAAGCTGGTGGAGCATGTGCTGGAAGTGGCAGATTTCATCACCGGAGAGATGGATAAGATCCGCAACGGCAACCCAGCCGACGGAAAGCCGGAGAGCATCATCAAGGAGTTGGATGTCTTTCTGGATGCCATCAAGAAGGGAGTGGGAGAGGACGCTCTGATGCCGGAGAACGTGCATGAGGAGCCTAAGCAGTTCTATATAGCTCCCGTTGCCACGGACGCAAGCCGTTTCTACAAGGTGTATATTACATTCTCACCTGAGACGGTAATGGCCAATGTCCACGCCTACAAGGTAGTCTACGCGTTGAAGGAAATTGCGGAGGACCTGCTGTATTCCCCGGAAGACATCATTTCTGATGAGTCCAGCGGTGAGACTATTCTGAAAGAAGGTTTCAAGATTCTGCTCCAGGCCCAGTGTACGGAGGAGGAGGTCAGAGACCTGATTGGCGTTGGCTACGACATTGAAAAGGTTGACGTCTACGAGTGTAAGGCGGAGGAATTCCTGCTGGGCTTTGATTTCGGAGATAAGCAGCCCCAGATTGATCTGGAGTCCAGCGTGGAGGACATTGAGACCAAAGCGGAGCAGACCGCGGAGAAGAAAGAGGATACAAAGACTCAGATGGCTCCCGGTGACTTCGTCATCCAGACCAAGGAGCCAGGCCGTCCCAAGAAACTGGCAAAGGATAAGCAGAAAGGGGCGAAGGATGCATTCATCAGCGTCAATGTGTCTAAGATGGATCAGCTGATGGATCTGATTGGCGAGTTGGTTATAGCGGAATCTGTAGTGCTGCAGAATCCTGACCTGAAAGTGCCGGGACTGAACCTTTCCAATTTCAATAAGGCGGCGGGACAGATGTCCAAGATCTCCACGGATCTGCAGAATGTAATCATGTCCATGAGAATGATGCCTCTGACAAATCTGTTCCAGAAGATGAACCGTATCGTCTTCGATGTATCCCGCAAGCTGGGCAAGGATATTGAATTTGAGATGATCGGTGAGCACACAGAGGTGGATAAGAATATTATCGAAAATATCTCGGATCCTCTGATGCATATGGTGCGCAATGCGGTGGATCATGGTATTGAGACCAACGAAGAGCGCAAGGCGAGCGGCAAGACCGAAAAGGCAAAGGTCACTCTGGCCGCCAGGACGGAGGCCGGCAAGGTTTGGATCAGCGTCACGGACAACGGAAAGGGCCTGGATCGGCAGAAAATCATGGCAAAAGCCAGAAAACAGGGCATTTTAGAAGATGGAAAGCTGGACAGCGAGTACACGGATAAGGAAGTGTTCAAGTTCATTACGCTGCCCGGATTCTCCACCAACGAGCAGGTGACGGAGTACTCCGGACGAGGCGTGGGCATGGACGTGGTGGTTCAGAACATCCAGGCCATCGGCGGTACGCTGGAGATTGAGAGTGAGGTCGGTCTGGGAACCACCATGACATTGAAGATTCCTCTTACTCTGGCAATCATCGATGGTATTGTGATGGAGACAGGTACCTCCTCCTTCGTAGTGGAGACCGGTGTGATCAAGCAGTTTGTCAGCGTCAGGGAGAACATGATGATACATGAGCCTAACGGCGACGAGTACATCATGATCCGGGGAGAATGCTACCCCGTTCTTCGGCTGGGTGAGTGGTACGGCCTTAAGGATTACCGCAAGTCGGTGGAAGACGGCATGATGCTGATTTTTGAAGTGGAAGGGAAAGCCATATGCCTCTTCGTGGACAGATTGATAGGCGAGCAGGAGATTGTGGTAAAACCCATCCCGTCTTATATCAAGAAAGTAAAAGGTCTGTCCGGCTGCACGCAGTTAGGAGATGGCAGCATTGCGCTGATACTTGATCCGGTGGGATTGATAGAATAAACGCATGAAAAGGAGGTAGCTGCATGGAGGTAAACAGTGAGGCAACAAGACAGACAGACAGTGGACCGGTCACCCATGATGAGCGCGATGCACAAAAGACCATGTACATGACATTTAAGTCAGGCAATGAGTATTTTGGCATGAAGATCCAGTATGTCAACGAGATCATACCATACCAGGCGATAACGGCGGTTCCGGAGACGGAAGATTACATCAAGGGATTGATTAATCTCCGAGGTAAGATCATACCGGTTATTGATATCAGCCTTCGATTCAAACAGGAGCCATTTGAGTACGACGACAGGACCTGTATTATGGTGATCAGTGTGCAGTCCACGGTGGTGGGACTGATCATTGAGAAGATCGCCGAGGTGGTGGAAATTCAGGAACAGAATATTCTGCCCCCGCCGAGTATCGGCAAGTCCGACAAGGCGCAGAACAAATATGTATATGGCATCGGAAAAGTAGGAGACTCGGTAAAGCTTTTGTTGGATCCCGAAAAGCTGTTGAATGATGAAGATATGTCAGTTTTAGAGCAGGCAAATAATATGGACGCAGAAGAGAGAGAGGTATAAAGTAATGAAAAATATGTCAATTAAAACAAGATTAATTATTGGTTTTACCATTCCGGTTGTGTTGACAATTGTCAATGCTATTATAGGCATTTTGTCCATCACTTCAGTGGAGCATGCGGCTGATCCTGTTGCCTATGGCAGGAATGCACAGCTCTTCTTCGTGGGTGTAACCGCGATAGCGATCATTATAACTGTTTTGTACAGTGTATCTGTTATTAAGGTCATCAGAGTATCTATGGATCAGCTCAGGGCGGCTGCCAAGAAGATCGCTAACGGTCAGACGGATGTGGAGATGGTGAAGTATAACAACGATGAGTTTGGCGAACTGATAGATGACTACCAGAAGGTAATCGACAATATCAAGTATCAGGCTAGCGTTGCTGAGGAAGTGGCCAAGGGTAACCTTACTGTGGTTGTAAATCCCAAATCTCCGGAGGATCTGCTGGGTCACTCTCTGAAAAAGCTGGTTGAGGATAACAACCATGCACTGAGCAGTATCAGCGAGGCGGCATATCAGGTGACGATCGGTTCCTCCCAGATGGCAAGTGCAAGTCAGTCTCTGGCACAGGGTTCTACAGAGCAGGCTAGCGCTATCGAGGAGATCACAGCTTCCATCGACGAGATCGTGGAGGCAACTGTTCAGAACGCAGAGCAGGCTAACAAGGCTGCAGAGCTGGTAGAAAATGCAATCAAGGATGTTAAGCAGGGCAATAAGCGGATGCAGGATATGATGTCTGCTATGGAGGATATCAACAAGTCATCTGAGAGCATCTCTAAGATTATCAAGACCATTGACGATATCGCATTCCAGACCAATATCCTTGCTCTGAACGCTGCCGTGGAGGCTGCAAGAGCTGGCGAGGCAGGTAAGGGCTTTGCTGTGGTGGCTGAAGAGGTGAGAAGCCTGGCGGCGAAGAGTCAGCTTGCCGCATCTGAGACCGCAGGACTGATCGAGGATTCTATCCACAAGGTAGGCCAGGGTTCCCAGATGGCAGACGAGACTGCAAAGGCTCTGGAACTGATCACCGAAGTGGTAAATGAGAGTGAGGTGCTGATCCACAATATCGCTCAGGCCTGCAACTATCAGGCAACCGGCGGCGCCCAGATCAAGCAGGCAATCACACAGGTTTCTCAGGTGGTACAGACCAACTCCGCTACCAGCGAGCAGTGTGCTTCCGCAAGTGAGGAGCTTTCCAGCCAGGCAGACCGGATGCGTGAGAAACTTTCTGCTTACAACCTTGGAAACAGGAGTTCTTCCTCCTCTTCCAGCATAGGTTCTTTCACCGCCTCAAGTGCGAACGAGCAGATTATTTCCCTCGACGGAGACGGCTTTGGAAAATATTAATTGTAAATAAGTACTCAGTAAATCGGCTGTGTGGAGAAATCCGCACAGCCGATTTGTGTTCTGCTCAAGAAAATGATTCCACTGCGAGCATATATGTGCTATACTGATATTTACAGCAAATTTCTAATGTCGTTAACTAGGGTTTGGAGGCCGGTTTGCGTGGAGAATGGAATGACAAAAAAACAGTCCGCGATACTGCAGGGGGTGGCTATATGGATGATGGTGTACCATCACCTGTATTCCTTTGCGGTGGAATATGAGTCTCTGTTGCCATTTATGCAGGTGGATACTGTCCAGCGGATCGCCTGGTTCTGTAAGCTCTGTGTGGGCATATTTGCCTTTGTCAGCGGGTATGGCATGTATTATGTGATGAAGGGGCAGAACGGGGAACGATTCGGCGGACGGCTGCTGGCGGAGTATCGCGGCGCGCTGCTGCGAATCCTGAAACTGTACGGAAGGCTCTGGCTGGTGCTGGCGATCTATATGGGAATATTCTTTGGTATACTGAGACAGCCCTTTATGCCGGATCAGCTTTTGGGAAACGTGACGGCCTTAGATCCGACCTACAACGGGGCCTGGTGGTATGTGGAGCAATATGCCAAGACTCTGTTGGTGCTGCCCTTGCTGGATCTGTTTCTGACCCATCCCCCTCAGCCGCAGGAACGCAGGAAAAAATGGATATTTTTCCTTGTACTGGCGCTGGCTGGGGCGGGTGCGGCGCTGGTTGGACGTCTTTGGTGGCCTACGCTTTGGGAACTGATGCTGGCGGTCGTAAAGAGCATGAGAATTTCATTTCTGCTGATAGCGGTGGTGGGGTATCTGACGGCCCGGTATGCTCTGTACCAGCGGGTAGACCGACGGCTGCGGCGATTGGGCGGCTGGGTGCCGGTGTGCGTCTCTGTGGTGCTGCTCGCCTTGGTGGTGGTGCTGCGAGTGAAATTGGCGACGGATGCGGCGTATGCAAAAATTGATTTTCTGTTGACGCCCCTCCTGATATACGGCTTGCTGACGCTGCTCGCCCATGCGGGACCGCTCTGCGCGTTTCTGGCGTGGTGGGGGCGGCAGTCTACCTATATATGGCTGACGCATGGTTTTGTGTTCGGATTTCTCTACCTTGTGATCAGGCCTCTTGTGCGGCTGGATATTTGGATATATCTGGTGGTGCTGCTGGTGTCGGGGGCGGTGGCGGTGGCGCTGAACGCAGTGGAAAAGCTGCCGGGCAGGCTGTGCGCATGGCGCAGAACACATTGCAAATAAAGGGGGAACTTCGGTGGCGTCTATCAAGGAAGTGGCTACAAGAGCAGGAGTGGCTATCTCTACAGTATCAAAGGTTTTGAATCACTATCCCAATATCAGCGAAACGACCAGGCAGAGAGTGAATGCCGCTATCGAAGAGCTGGGCTTTGTGCCCAATGCTGTGGCAGCGGCACTCTCCTCCAAGCAGGCGGGCAGAATCGCATTGCTGATTCATCTAAACACCAATACGCAGGCCATTGACGAGATCAGTATGCAGTATCTGGCCGGGGCTTTGGCCTGTGCCAGAGAGTATGCGCTGGATGTGGTGACGGTTTTTTTCTCCATGCTGGAGGGCATGAGTACAGAGGAAGTGATCGGATATTTCCGTTCCCAGAGTATCAACGGCATCATTGTCTATGGCATATCCAAAGAGGATCAGGTGTTGCAGGAACTGGTCAGACGGCAGATTTTTCGGGTGGTGCTGGTGGATGCACCACTGATAAATGAGAGTACCTCCTGCGTGTGGATCGATCAGGCGGCAGCGCAGTATGCGGTGGCGGAAAAGACTATGCTGATGGACACCATTCCTTACAAGAAGGTGCTGTATATCGCGGGAAAAAGCAACGGCTATGTGACGGGGGAGAGAATTCGAGGCATGGAAAAGTTTGTCGCGGACTATGGGTTGGAGATGATTGTCCATAGCGGAGAGTTCTCGGAGAAAAGGGCCAGGGAACTGACCTTGAAATATGCCAAGGATCAGGATATGGTGGTCTGTGCGTCAGATCTCATGGCCATTGGAGCCATGCGGGCGCTGACGGATATGGATATCTTTCGGCCGGTGTGCGGGTTTGACGGGCTGACTCTGATGGGCTATGTGGGGCAGCAGATGAACACGGTGCGCCAGGACTTTGCCAGAATATCCAAGGAGGCCGTGACGGAGCTGGAGACGTTGATGAGCGGCGGTAGCGGCAGGGAGCTGGTGTTGGACTATTCATTGGTGAGACTCAAGTATCAGGATATCATACGGTAGCGGAAGAGTGCGGGACGTCCCAACAGAGGACGTCCCGTTTTATTCCCGCGAGTAACAAGTCAGAAACTCAGCAGTTCAGCACATGCAGCTCGTGCAGCGCCCGGGTGGCGGCCACATACAACAGCTTGGCCTGCCGGGGATCATCGGGGCCGTGCTGCATGTCCAGATTCCACAAAATCACGGCGTCAAATTCAAGGCCCTTTACCAGACGGATGGGCAGTATCATGGTGCCGGTAGAGAAGTTGGAGGCCTCTCCGTCAGTCAAAGGCGTCAGGGGGGAGAGCAGTTCTCTGGCTCTGGCCGCTGTCTCCTCATCCCGACAGATTACGGCGGTGGTGTGATAGCCCTTGGCCTGAATATCTGTGATAAGTCCGGCCGCATGTTCCGCCATCTCCAGGTCGCTCCAGAATCTGGCCTCCTCTACCGGTATGCCGTGGCGTATCACCGGCTCGATCCGGTAGCGCCCGGAGGAGGCTTTCTCTAGAATTCGTCCGGCGTATTCGGAGATTTCAATGGTGTTTCGATAGCTTTTCTGCAATAGCAGGAATTGGTCCCGCTCATTTTTCAGAAAGAGTTTCTGTAGCTCGTACCAGTCGTTCAGGCCCGTGTCATAGTGGATATTCTGGGACACATCCCCCATGATGGTAAAATAGGTGGCGGGCAGCAGCGTTCGCAGCACATAGTAGATGCCGATGCCGAAGTCCTGGGCCTCATCCAGAAACAGCAGGCCGAATTCCTCGTTGGGCGCCTTCTGATATACCCGGTAGTGGATCAGCGACAGGGCGGCAATGTCGTACACGTCATATTCCTTGCGATGCAGACGGTCCAAGTGGTTCTGCCAAACCTCGGCGGCGCGGGAGCGTTCCGATTCCTCTAAACCCGGCATATTACTGTGGGTCTTCTGCCACAGCCGCAGGTATTCCAGATACAGTTCATAGATGCTTGCGGTGGGGCGGGCAGCCTTGTAATGTCCGGCGTATTCCTTCAGTTTGGCCTGCAGCCTGTCCCTGTCCTCCCCGCTCATCAGGAACTTGATCCGGGTCTTGACCCGCTCGTCCAGCGTACTAAGCAGAGTGCAGATACTGAAGGTGGGATTTTCACGGTACAGCGTGGCGTTGTTGCTCTCCGACAGGATGGTGCCGATCTGCTTATCCTGCAGAGGGGACAGATTTACCAGATTTTCCCGCAAATGCAGCAGGTACAGCTCCAGCTCTTGCATAAAAGAGAGGGTACAGCGCAGGGGAGCGCTGTCGTCCGGCTCCAGGCACTTGTTTTTCTTGACCCAGTCCTTTTCGCACAGACGGGCAAAAATCTGATCCATGCGCATGTGCTTGATATTGGGCACATCCAGCTCCGGCAGACCGCTGGTGATGTAATTTAGCAGCAGGTCGTTGCTGCCAACGATACAGTACTCGTTGGATTCAAAGCGTTGCTTATAGTTGTAGAGCAGATAGGAAATGCGGTGCATGGCCACCGTGGTCTTGCCGCTGCCCGCAACTCCCTGGACAATCAGATTGGCGAAGGGGGACTTGCGGATAATGGCATTCTGCTCTTTTTGGATCGTGGCAATAATCTCACCCAGCACAGCGTCCTTATTTTTTGACAGATATTGCACCAGCAGTTCGTCGTTGGAAGCCACATCGCTGTCGTAATAGCCCAGAAGTCGTCCGCTTTCTACACTGTAGGTCCGTTTCAAGTGCAGATCGATGAGGATGGGGTTCTCGTCCGGCAGGCCGTATTCCCCCTCGCCCAGCTCATTCTCATAGTAGACGCTGGAGATGGGGGCGCGCCAGTCTGCAATCAGCACGTCCGTCTTGTTGCGGAATACGCCGTTCTTGCCGATATAGACCTGCTGCTCCAGCTCGGCGGCGCTCTCGCGGTAATCAATGCGTCCGAAATAGGGTTTGTCCTGTGCCGCCCGGTTCTTGCGCAGGGAGGCTGCCGCATGCTCCTCCAGGCTGCTGGCGGTCATCAGCTGGTTATACAGCTCCACATCCCCGCTATTTATCGCCTTATACAGCTCCTGGACCTGGGCATGCCGCTGTTCATATTCCAGCTCATACCTTGTAACGTTCTGGCCGATAATGTCCAGACATTCCTGAAAGTGCAGCTGCTCCAACCGCATTTCCTGTTCCTGATTAGCCATCTGTCTCCTCCGTTCTCGCTTATAGTAAACCACATTAGAAATATCAATGTCGTTTACTGTATTTATTTTATAAAAGAAATTATACGGGAAATAATAAAAAATACTAGACTTTTATTTTGGGATATGCTATGATGCTTACTAGAGTCGTACCTAAAATAGCTGTCGCATAAGCGATAGCTATTTGACGTATAGGAGTATATTTATGGTTAATTTCTTTGTAAGTCTCATTGTGGCGATATTCATGGGAGACAACTATCTAAAGAAACGCGTGGAGCGGCAGTTGCCGCCGGGAGAGACGCAGGAGGCCTGGGGCGGACGGCTGCTGCTGCGCAGATACCACAATCCGGGAATTATGCTGGGAATAGGAAAAAAGCAGGGGACGGTGGTGACAGCCCTGTCACTCCTGCTCACCTGCTTTGCCGCGCTGGTGTTTGTCTTTAGCCTGAGCATATATGGCAGCAATATACTGCGGGCGGGATTGTCCCTGCTGTTGGGAGGTGCTTTCAGCAACACCTATGACAGGCTGAAACAGCAATATGTGACGGACTATGTCAGTTTCAATGTAAAGTGGGGGCCGCTGCGCAGGCTGGTGTTCAACGTGTCGGATTTCTGCATTATCACAGGGGCCATGCTGTCCGCCCTGGGGTTGAAATGTCAGGAGCGGAAACTTCGTAAACTGGCACAGAAACGCAGGAAGACAAAGGCGGTCGGAAAATATTCCCTGCCTAGGCAGTGATTACAGTTCCATTTTTTCCCTTCAGCGAGTCCTTTAATGCCTCCATGGAGGTAATCAATACCTTGCCATGGGGATTTTCACTCAGGTACACAATGGCGGCCTCGATCTTGGGCAGCATGGTACCCGGCTCGAACTGTCCCTGGGCCATCAGCTCCTGTGCCTTCGCCACTGTCATGGCGGCGATGGGTTTCTGATTTTCCCTTTCAAAATTCTCATAGACCTGTTCCACGCCGGTCAGAATAATCAACTCGTCGCTGTGCAGATCGGCGGCCAGTCGGCCTGCGATGGCGTCTTTCTCAATGACAGCGGAAGCCCCCTTCAGCATATGTTTTTGCTCGATGACGGGAATACCGCCGCCGCCGCAGGCGATAACCACCTGATCGGCCATAGCCAGGGTGCGTATGGACTCGATCTCCACGATGTTAATGGGTCTGGGCGCAGCGACAACACGCCGGAACCCTTTGCCGGGAAATTCCCGGACATAGTTTCCTTTTTTTATCTCTGTCTCCGCATCCTCCTGGGACATATAGCGGCCGATAACCTTGGTGGGTTCGTAGAAGGCCTCGTCGTAGGGGTCCACTGTCACCTGTGTCAGAATCGTGCTCACGGGCTTGGAAATGCCACGGGACAGGAGTTCGCTGCGCAGGGCGTTCTGTATGTCATAGCCCACATAGCCCTGACTCATGGCAGAGCAGACGCACATGGGAGCAGGGGTATAATCGATGTATACCCGGCGCAGCTCCGTCATGGCCTTGTGGATCATGCTGACCTGAGGACCATTGCTGTGCGTGATGGTCAGCTGGCAGTCCGCCTCCACCAGATCCGCCAGTGCATGGGCGGTTCTCTTTACCGCGTCCCATTGCTCCAAAGTAGTATATCCCAACGCATCGTGTCCCAGGGACACTACCACATGTTTTTTATTCATAACGGTGCCTCCAATCTTTCCATTCATATGTATAGCATAAACCCAAAACAGGTATAAGGCAAGAAAAAAGTCATATATTTCCCAAGTGTAAATTAATTAATTTCTTGACAATTGCAACAAGATCAGCTACACTTGAATCAGGAAGGGGGAAGCACTGTTATGGCACAGAATGAGCGCGGAGCAGGGAGAAAGCCTGCCATATCGGAGGAGGTCTTGCGGGAGATTTGCAGACGGCATGAGGCCGGAGAGACCGTCACGGCGCTGGCCCAGGCTTACGGGGTATCCCGGCAGACAATACACAGCTATTTGAGGGAGCCGGAGGATGAACATAGAAAGATATACCGGAGTCTGAAACAGTGGCAGAGGCTGAACAGGGATTTTCCCGGAGTGGATGTCCGGGACTATATGATACGCATGGATTATATGAACGAAGATGAGTGCTGCAGCCGCCTGCTGGTGAGTTTCCGAAACCGTCAGGTGGTGGTGGAGAACGGGACGGACATACCTTTCCACCGGGCTTTTGGCATAAAGGCAAAGCCCACCTGGGAGGACTTCGAGGAGTTTCTGGAGGAACGCTGCATGCCCAGAACCAGGGACCGGCTGCGGCTGGTGCTGGAGGATATCGGCGTAGACAGCTATGATCCCATGGCCATTATCGAAAAGACTCAGGGGCGCATGGCGGAGGACCGGCAGTGGCTGAAGATATCTTATTTTGATCCGGAGGAGGAGCGGTATGGAGGAGAAGATGAGGGTTCCGATCATACAGGTTGAGGGTCAGACTGTCGAGACGGCGGGACATACCAGCAGAGGCAATCAGCTGAAATGGTTTCAGGACGGCTGGTGGTACAAGGCGGACGCCTTTGGATATGAGGGCCTGGCGGAGACCATGGTGACCCGACTGCTCAGAGAGACTCTATGGACGGGATATGTGTGCTATGAGCCGGTGACGATGATGTGGAAGGGCAGGCCGTACCGGGGCTGCAGGAGCCGGAATTTTCTGCAGGAGGGGGAGGAACTGCTGCCGCTGGAAAAGCTTTACCGCAGCGTGACGGGGTTCAGTCTGGCCGAGGAGCTGGCACACATCCGGGAGGTGGATCGAAGGATTGAACACACCGTAGCCTTTGTGGAAAATCTGACGGGATTGTCGGATTTCGGACCTTACCTGTCTGGCATGCTGGAGATGGATATGTTTTTTCTGAATGAGGACCGCCACACCAACAACATTGCGCTGATCTACCGGCAGGAGGACAAGAGCTACAGGCTCTGTCCCTATTTTGACATGGGTTTGTCCCTGTATGCGGATACCCGAGAGGCATATCCACTGGATATGGAGGTGGAAACCTGCAGGCAGCGGGTCAAAGCCAAGCCTTTCAGCCAAGACTTTGACGAGCAGATGGATGCGGCGGGCAGACTCTATGGATGGAGTCTACATTTCTCCATGGACCGCAACGAGTTGTGGCACATGTTGGAAGATATGCAGACAGCCTATGAACCGGCTCCAGAGACGCCCTGGTACAGCGAGCAGGAATGGAAAAGGATACGGGCGGCGGTCATGGACCAGGCGCTGTCGTATCCCTGTCTGTTTGAGACATAGTCCGGCGCTTACAGCTGTGCAATGCACTCCGCCAGCGTCTCATAGTATTCCTCAAAGGTTTTGCGGCAGCAGCCGGGATTGTCGATGACGATTCCGGCTGTTTTAAGTCCCGTCAGAGTAAAGCCCATGGCCATGCGGTGATCCTCATAGGTCTGGACGGTGCAGGGGCTGGGGGTGCCGGGGTAGATGGTGATGCTGCTGTCCGTGGATTCGCAGCGGATCCCCATGCGTCCAAGCTCTGTGACGATGGCGTTTAGGCGGTCACACTCCTGGAAACGGATATGCCCAATGCCGGTGATGGTGGTGGGAGAGTCCGCATAGGGGGCTATGGCAGCCAGAGTGATGGCCTGGTCGGAGCAGGCGGACATGTCCGCATTGACGCCGGACAGACGTCCGCCCTGCGGCGGCAGCAGGATCAGCCCCTGGGGGTTCTCCTGTAAAGTACAGCCCATCTGCACCAGAATATCCAGAAAGGCCATATCCCCCTGCATGCTTTCCCTCTGTACTTGCAGAACCTGCATGGGAACGCCCAGCAGTGCTCCCAGTGCATAAAAGTAACAGGCGGCGGACACGTCCGGCTCAATCTGATAGTCCAGCGCCCGGTAGCGCTGTCCGGCAGCAATCCGGTACCCCATAGGCTGAGTGCTGTTGACACAGCCGCAGCAGTCATGATTGTCTCCGTTGCCCATGCAGTAATACTGCGGCTGGGCATGAACTCCAAACTGCTCCATCATCCGGGTAGTGATCTCGATATAGGCCATGCCGTGGCTGCCCTCTATGTGGATGGTCATATCCTCCGGGCACAGGCAGGAGGATATGAGCAGAGCGCTGAGAAACTGGCTGCTGTGCTCGATATTTACGGTAATCAACCGTTTGCCAAAGCCATGGCCCCTGACAGTAAAGGGAAAGAATCCCTCCTCCTTCTCGCAGAGGATCTCGCAGCCCAGCTCCCGCAGAGAGGCGATCAGCGGGGCCATGGGCCGCCTGCGCATCTGCTCCGAGGCGTCCATATGATAAACGCCCTGTGACACGCCCAGGAAGGCGGTAAGGAATCTGGCGGCAGTGCCGGCGCTGCCCACGTAGGGACTTGCCTCCGCCTTGGGAATGGAGCCACCCAGTCCGGTGACTTGCACTTCCCTCTTTGTCTCATCCACCTTCGACTTAAATCCCAGCTCCTGAATGCATTGCAGGAAGTGCCGGGAGTCGTCGGAAAACAATACTCCCCGCAGGGTGGAAGTGCCCTGGGCCAGAGTGGCCAGCAGCAGGGAGCGGTTGGTTATGCTTTTGGAGCCGGGCACGGCCACCCGGATAGGGGAGCGGCCCACCAGGCTTTTCCTTTCCTCATATACATAGGGGACTGCAAAAGTTTTTTCTGTTATCATACGGAAACCTCTTTTCAATATCTGATATTATCAATAACTTACCAAAAAAAGCGCCGCTGTGCAAGTTTTCTGTTACATTTATGAAAATTATAAAAAAAGAATTGACAGAAGGAAAAAAAAGGTATATAGTCTATTCATAATATTCATATAGAATAAGTAGGAAATGAATGGAGGGATTTATTATGGCTAAGATATATAGCAAGGCCACAGAGTTGATTGGACGCACCCCGCTGCTGAAGGTGGAGAATTACATGCAGGCACAGGGCATTGAGGATGCCACTATTCTGGTGAAACTGGAGTACTTAAACCCGGCGGGCAGCGTGAAGGACAGGATTGCGCTGTCCATGGTGGAGGATGCGGAGAAGAAGGGTATCCTAAAGCCGGGGGCCACCATTATCGAGCCTACCAGCGGCAACACCGGCATCGGTCTGGCCAGCGTGGCGGCTGCCAAGGGTTATCGGGCGATTTTGACTCTGCCGGATACCATGAGCGTGGAGCGGCGCAATCTGCTGAAGGCCTACGGGGCGGAGCTGGTGCTGACAGAGGGGGCAAGGGGCATGAAGGGGGCCATTGCCAAAGCGGAGGAATTGCAGCAGGAGATTCCCGGTGCGGTGATTCTGGCTCAGTTTGACAATGCGGCCAACCCGGCGGTTCATGCGGCAACCACCGGTCCTGAAATCTGGGAGGATACGGACGGTCAGGTGGATATTTTTGTGGCAGGCATAGGAACAGGTGGCACCATAACAGGTGTGGGGACATATCTGAAGTCCAAGAATCCCAAGGTTCAGGTGGTGGCTGTGGAGCCATCGGATTCGCCGGTACTCTCCGGCGGTCAGCCCGGTCCCCACAAGCTGCAGGGAATTGGAGCGGGCTTTGTGCCCTCCATTTTAAACACTCAGGTGTATGACGAGATATTTACCGTGACCACGGAGCAGGCATTTTCCACGGGCAGGGAGATCGCCCGCAAGGAGGGCGTGCTGGTGGGCATCACCTCCGGCGCGGCGCTGTATACCGCATCCCAGCTGGCACTTCGTCCCGAAAATAAGGGCAAGACCATAGTGGCTCTGTTGCCGGATTCCGGGGATCGGTACCTGTCCACAGCAATGTTTTCGGAATAGTATGTGTGTGAGGTAAATATGAAGATATCAACCAAGGGGCGTTACGCAGTGCGGGTCATGCTGGACCTGGCGCTGAACAACAGCGGAGAATGTATCAAAGTAAAGGAGATTGCGGGCAGACAGGGAATCTCGGAAAAATATCTGGAGCAGATCATCGCCGTGCTGAACAAGGCCGGCTATGTGAAAAGCGTCCGGGGTGCCCAGGGGGGCTATCGCCTGGCCAAAGAGCCGGAGGAGTACACTGTGGGCATGGTGCTGCGGCTGACGGAAGGGTCGCTGGCTCCGGTGGCCTGTCTGGAGGAGGACTATGGGGTCTGTGAGCGCTGCGACACCTGCGAGACACTGCAGGTCTGGAAGGATGTGTATGCGGCGGTCAACAATGTGGTTGACAATGTGACCATCGGAGACCTGGTCGCAAGGAGCAGACAGCGGACGGAGTCAATGGATTATTCCATCTGATGTTGTCATGAGACAATAGACTGCGAGGGAAACTTTGCAGTCTTTTTTGCTTGACGCAAAGGGGATGTTTTGTTACTGTTAGAATAGAATCGAGGTTTGAGAAACATTTATGTAGGCAGTTTTTTCTGGGGAGGATAAAAGATGTTGGTTTATCATGGCAGTTCTCAAATTGTGGAAACACCAGAAATACGGATAGCAAAATATAATAAGGACTTTTACTTTGGATTCTATTGTACCATTATGCGGGAACAGGCCCAGCGCTGGGCAACCAGATTTGGTACAAAGGGTTATATTAATATATATGAGTATGTGCCCAATAATGACTTAAGGATGCTTAAATTTGAAAAAATGACAGAGGAATGGCTGGATTTCATTGCAGCCTGCCGCAACGGAAAAGCGCATGATTATGATATTGTGGAAGGGCCAATGGCAGACGACACGATTTATAATTATGTGCAGGGATTTATTGACGGAAAGTATTCAAGGACGGCTTTTTGGGAACTGGCAAAATTCAAATATCCCACTCACCAAATCAGCTTTCACACTGTCAGGGCATTAACTACTTTGAAGTTTTTGGAGGGGGTAACAGTATATGAATAATAATGCCTTGTTTTATGAATGCAGTCTAATCGAATATATTGCAAGACACACAAAGAATCGCAGATATGATGTGGTAAAGCAGCTGGGAGGGGACATAAAGCGTATCTATGATTATGCGGATGTCTTTCATTGCGAACCGATAGAAAAGGTGGCGGACGATTTTATACAGAAAAACGCCATTTCGGATGGAGATTATGACAATGTTACGGAGTGTAAATACGCGGTTCCTGATTACTGGGATATCGGAGAGGTGTTTGCGCGATTGATAGAGGATTGCTATGAAGACGAGAATTTAGTTGACGGAATCAGAGAAGTATATGGGTCTTGGATGGCAGACCAGATTTTAAATTTTAACTCCGATTTATATTATCAGTCCAGAGAATATATAGCACTTTGCTATAAGGAGGGAAGAATGCTATTGGCCTGACCACGAGCAAGATATCTTGCTAATATGCTGAAAACCTGGAGTAGGAGCATTAATAGATATGAAAAAAAGAGAAAAAACGGCATTTATATTTATGTGTATTATATTTTTATTATCAGGATGCGCGTCCCGTTCCTCTGAGACGGGGACTGCGCTTGAATCATGGGGGTCTTTTACAGCGGAACAAACTTACAGTTATGACAATAAATATTATGTGATACAGGAAGTGGAAGAAAATCCGAATGGCGGTGGTCAAAACATAAGTGTCTGTATTTACGAGACGGAGACAGATACTCTGGTCTACATGTTTTGCCCGGCCAGAGCCAGAGACTTCTGGGGAATCTGCTGGGAGAATGACACCTATAATATCTGGACGCAGTCTGCCGATATTGGAATCTATTGCTACAAATATGAGGATATGCAATGGCAGAGAGATGAATCTGCCCAGCGCCCGGAATATATCATATCAAAGTATGATAAATGAGATACAGTATACGGAACTTTATTAAAGGAGAGATCAGATGAACAGACAGGAATTCAGCAATCCCCTGGACTTAAAACAGATCCAGGTGACGGACGCTTTTTGGCACAGAGAGCAGGAATTGGTGCGCACGGAGGTAATCCCCTATCAGTGGGAGGCCCTGAACGACAGGGTAGAGGGGGCGGCCCCCAGCTACTGTATGCGCAATTTTAAAGTGGCGGGCCGCATGATGCGGGAGAAAAAGGAAAAGGGCACGGCTTATGTGGCTCCCGCCTACACCTTCCGGGGCTTTGAGGCCCTGCCGGAGGACCCGGCGCACCCCGATGAGGACAAATTTTATGGCTTTGTTTTTCAGGACACGGATTTTTCAAAATGGATAGAGGCGGTGGGCTATTCCCTGCTTCAGCACCCGGACCCGGTGCTGGAGCGGACGGCGGACGAGGCCATAGATATCGTGTGTGCCGCCCAGCTGGAGAACGGTTATCTGGACACCTACTATATTATCAACGGCATGGACAGGGCTTTTACCAATCTCCGGGACCATCATGAGCTGTACTGTCTGGGGCACCTGGTGGAGGGCGCTGTGGCCTATTATCAGGCCACCGGCAAGGATAAACTGCTGCGTGCCGCCGAGAGATTTGCAGACTATTGCTGCGAAGTCTTCGGACCAAAGCCGGGGCAGTGCAAGGGCTATCCCGGCCACGAGATCGCGGAGATGGCGCTGGTGCGCTTATGCGAGGAAGACAATCAAGAAAAGTATCTGGAACTGGCAAAGTTTTTCCTGGACCAGAGGGGCACACAGCCCTACTACTTCGATCAGGAGGAAAAGGAGAGGGCGGCTCACGACGGACAGCCCTACAAAAAAACCACCAACAATGCTTACCATCAGGCAGATCTGCCCGTGCGGGAGCAGTCCGAGGCTGTGGGCCATGCGGTGCGTGCCATGTATCTGTACAGCGGTATGGCGGACGTGGCCAGGCTGTGCGGGGACGAGGCCATGGAGGCGGCCTGCGACCGGCTGTGGGACAATGTGACCCGGGAAAAAATGTATGTGACCGGCGGCGTGGGCGCCACCCACATGGGGGAGGCGTTCTCCTTTGGCTATGATCTGCCCAGCGATACGGCTTATTCCGAGACCTGCGCGGCCATTGGCCTAGTGTTCTGGGCCAGAAGAATGCTGCAGATGAACCCCCGGGGAAAATATGGGGACGTGATGGAACTGGCTCTGTACAATACTGTACTGGCTGGCATGGCTCTGGACGGCAAAAGCTTTTTCTATGTGAATCCCCTTGAGGTAGTTCCCGAGGCATGTCATAAGGACAGCAGAAAATTCCATGTCAAGAGTGTGCGGCAGAAATGGTTCGGCTGCGCCTGCTGTCCGCCCAATATAGCCCGGCTGGTCAGCTCTGTGGCGGCTTATGCTTATACGGAGTCGGATCCCTTCAATGATGCGGGGGAGAAAGTGGACAAGGACACTTTATGGATACATCTGTACATGGGAAGTGTTTTGACCAAGCAGGTCTGGAATCCGGAAACTAAGACCATCCACGATAGAAAACAGCTGGATATCATGGTGGAGTCACAGCTGCCCTGGGAGGGGCGGGTAAAGGTGCTGCTGCGCGGCGACCAAGTGCCCTGCAGACTGGCATTTCGTGTCCCCGGCTGGAGCGGTGGAATGAAGGCGAGCTACCGCTGCGACGGCAGGCAGGGACAGGTGACGATTGATGCGGAGGGGCTGTCCGTAAAAGCGGATTGCGAAACCGCAAGTCCGGTGGGAGAGGGTGCCGGAGATATGTCATGTGGCTGTGGGCAGCCGGGAGTTGCGGCGGTAACATACAAGGACGGCTATATGTACATAGACGGAATCTGGCAGGACGGCGATGAGGTGATTCTGGACATGGATATGCCGGTGCGAATCCTGGAGGCGGACTCCAGAGTGCGGGAGAATATCGGCAAGGTTGCCATCGCCCGCGGCCCCATAACCTATTGCCTGGAGGAAACGGACAACGGCAAGGATCTGCACCTGTGCAGAGTGGATCTGCAGACTCTGAAACTCTCGGATATTAAGACAGAGGTAACGGAGGAACTGGGCCATCCCATGACCGTGCTGAAAGTGCCCGGCAAGCGGCTGATCCCGGAGGAGAGCAAAGAATTGTATCGCTTGGCCCGGCCTGCCCGGGAGGAGGACGTCACCTTGCGCATGGTACCCTATTACGCCTGGAACAACCGGGGCGAGGGTGAGATGAGCGTGTGGGTGAGAAAGGGCTTTTAAATATTCTCCCGTATCCGAATATCCACCGCCACATAATTGTACTCTTTCTCCGGCAGCTCCCCCGTGGTCAGGTAGGCGAACAGCAAAGTCAGAGGTTTGGAACCCTGAATCTTGGGCTGCTGGCAGATGGTGGCGGCGATAACTCCCTTTTTCACCAGGGCCTTGGTGGTGGGAACCTTGTCAAAGGCGATAACCCGGATCTGCCCCTCACGCCCCAGCAGGGAGATGCTGCGGCAGCCGCCGTTGACGCCGCCGGCGGCAAAGAACAGGGCGTTGATCTCCGGGTGCTCCGTCAGCAGGCGGGTGGTTTTCTCGTAGCTTTCAAATTCATCATCGTGATTCTCTATAATATCCACAATCTCCATATCGGATTTGTAGCGTTTCAGCGAGTTGACAAAGCCGGCCACCCGCTCCGTGTGACACAGAATATCCGGAGAGCCGGTGACAATTCCCACCCGGATCTTGTCGGTGGTCATCAGGTGCATAAGCCCGGCGGCAGTCTCGCCGCTCTTGGCATAGTGGCTGCCCACATAGGCGATACGTCTGGAATTCTCTATGTCGGTGTTGAAGGTCACCACGGGGATGCCCTGCTCGTACAGGTCATTGATACAACGGCGGATTCTGTCGTCGTTGTAGGGTGCCAGAGCAATGCCGCTGACCTCCTCCTCCACAAGCTCCTCTATGGCCTGCAGCTGCTGTTCCACCCCATAGGTGATATGCTTGACGATAACGGTGCAGTTGTATCCGGCAAGCTCCTCCGCCTTTTCCATGACCCCTTCTTCCACATCGATAAAAAAGGGATTGTCCGCAGAGAACAACACTACGCCCAGTCTCAGCTTTTTTTTCTGGGCCGCCAGCACTAGTCCGGCGATGTTGGGCTTGTAATCCAGCGCCCTGGCAATCTCACGAATCTTTTCCGCCGTGTCCGGATTCACCGATCCCCGGTTGTTCAAAACTCTGTCAACCGTTCCCCTGGACACGCCTGCCAGAGCCGCAATCTCCTTAATGGTCGCCATAGCTCATTCCCTCCTGTCATATTTATGTTTACCCTATCATAAATATAGTTTCAAGTCAAACGGAATATGGACGTGCCCGGGCACGGTCCGAGCTGTTTTTACCGCCTTTATCATATTGACCAGTTTTCCACACTGAAAATGTGCATAATCCCGAAAATGCAAAAGAGATATTGATTTTATTGACTAAAACGAGTATGCTATTATTATGTGTACATACACAAGTGCCCGTACACAATCTGCGTGTCAACGCAGGGATGCGGGAAAAAGAACGAACAATTCATACATGCAGGAAACGGAGGGCAAAACATGTTATACATCGGAATTGATTTAGGCACGTCGGCGGTGAAGCTGCTGCTGATGGACGGCGAGGGCAAGATTCAGAACATAGTCTCCAGGGAGTATCCCATCTACTTCCCCAATCCGGGCTGGTCGGAGCAGAAACCCGAGGACTGGTATGAGCAGACCATGATCGGCATTGAGGAATTGCTGGCGAATGCGGATAAGAGCCAGGTGGCCGGTATCAGCTTTGGCGGTCAGATGCACGGTCTGGTGATTCTGGACAAGGACGATAATGTAATCCGCCCCGCTTTGCTGTGGAACGACGGCCGCACCTACGAGGAGTGCGACTATCTGAACAATGTGATCGGCAAGGAGAAACTGTCTCAGTACACGGCCAATATCTCCTTTACAGGCTTTACCGCCCCCAAGATTCTGTGGGTGAAGAATAAGGAACCGGAGAATTTTGCCCGGATTGCCAAGATCATGCTGCCCAAGGATTATATTGCGTATAAATTGACCGGGGTACACTGCACGGATGTGTCCGACGCCTCCGGTATGCTGATCTTTGATGTGAAAAACCGCAGATGGTCCAAGGAGATGTGCGAGATCTGCGGCATCACAGAGGACCAGCTGGCAACCTGTTATGAGAGCTATGAGTCCGTGGGCTGCGTGCTGCCTGAGATTGCGGACAAGCTGGGGATTCCCCACACCGTAAAGGTGGCGGCGGGCGCAGGGGACAATGCTGCTGCGGCCGTGGGTACCGGCACTGTGGGAGACGGCATGTGCAATATCTCCCTGGGAACCAGTGGAACCATATTTATCTCCTCCAAGAATTTTGGCGTGGATAAGTACAATGCCCTTCACTCCTTTGCCCATGCGGACGGCAGCTATCACCTGATGGGCTGCATGCTCAGCGCCGCCAGCTGCAACAAGTGGTGGATGGACGATATTATTGGAACCAAGGACTATGCGGCGGAGCAGAAAGCCATTGAGAAACTGGGCGAGAACCATGTATATTTCCTGCCCTATCTGATGGGAGAGCGCTCCCCTCACAACAATCCTAACGCTAGGGGCACCTTTATCGGCATGACCATGGATACCACCAGAGCCGATATGACTCAGGCCGTGCTGGAGGGCGTGGCCTTTGCTCTGAGAGATTCCTTTGAGGTGGCCAAGTCTCTGGGCATCAAGATTGAGCGCACCAAGATCTGCGGCGGCGGCGCAAAGAGTCCTCTGTGGAAGAAGATGATTGCCAATATTCTGAATCTGAAGGTGGATGTGATCGAAGTCGAAGAAGGTCCCTCTCTGGGCGGCGCAATGTTGGCAGCGGTTGCGTGCGGCGAGTTCGCCAATGTGGAGGAGGCAGCGGCCAAAATCGTGAAGGTGGTGGACACCGTGGAGCCTGATCCGGCGCTGGTGGCTAAATATGAAGAGCGTTACGCCCAGTTCAAGGAGATTTACCCGGCCTGTAAGCCCCTGTTTGAGATCATCCGGTAAGGAGAAGTATTTGGAAGTAAATCTTCCAGCTACATATTAACGCAATATCGCAGGCCCGGCCAGCGGTATGCAGAAAAGAGGGAACTATGAAAATATTACCTATCACCGATCCCGCTTTCCGCAAGTACGGACGGCGGATCACCAATGTGGACCTGACAGAACTGGTCGAGGTTTTGAAAGGGCAGCCCGTGCCTGAGGGCGTGGTGTATGAGCCCAGCGTGGAGGCGCTGGAGGCCACTTCCGCCATGGAGGCTCTGACTACGGCAGCCTTTGGCGAATTGCCCATTCAGATCGGCTACTGTAACGGTCACAACGAACTGCTGAACGCAGTGGAGTACCATCGGAACAGCGAACTCAATATCGCTGCCACAGACGCGATTCTGATTCTGGGCATGCAGCAGGATATTGAGGATGACTTTACCTATGACACCGCCAAGATGGAGGCGTTTCTGGTGCCCGCAGGTACAGGTGTGGAAATTTACGCCACCACCTTGCACTATGCGCCCTGCGGCGTGAACGGCGCGGGATTCCAGGTAGCTGTGGTGCTGCCCAAGGGAACCAACTATCCTCTGGAGAGATCTCACGCGGACTTGTCTGTTGCCACCTCCAACGAGGATGCGCTGCTGACCGCCAAAAATAAGTGGCTGATCGGTCATGCGGAAGGCGGTTTGGACGCAGGCAGCTATATCGGATTAAAGGGAAAGAACTTGAATGTTAATGCTTAATGCGGTAAAATGAAACTGTTAGTAACCGGACATACCGGTTTACAAAAACAGCATCTTCCCGGGGGGAAGATGCGGAACTAAAAATTAGGAGGAGATTACAATGAACAATGCACCTAAAATCAAAATCGGCATTGTGGCCGTGAGCCGCGACTGTTTCCCCGAGAGCCTGTCCGTAAACAGGAGAAAAGCTCTGGTGGCAGCCTACAAGGCCAAGTATGACGAGAGTGACATCTACGAGTGCCCCATCTGTATCGTGGAGAGCGAGATACATATGGTACAGGCTCTGGAGGATGTGAAGAAGAACGGCTGTAACGCTCTGTGCGTGTATCTGGGCAACTTTGGCCCTGAGATTTCCGAGACCCTGCTGGCCAAGCATTTTGACGGCCCTTCCATCTTCGTGGCGGCCGCTGAGGAGAGCCAGGCTGACCTGATGGATGGCAGAGGCGACGCATACTGTGGTATGCTGAACGCAAGCTATAACCTGAAACTTCGCAATATCAAGGCTTATATCCCTGAGTACCCTGTAGGCACTGCAGAGGAGTGCGCCGACATGATCAATGAGTTCGTTCCCATTGCACGGGCAATCGTGGGCCTGAGCGACCTGAAGATCATTTCCTTTGGTCCCAGACCTCTGAACTTCCTGGCTTGTAACGCTCCCATCAAGCAGCTGTACAACCTGGGCGTTGAGATCGAGGAGAACTCCGAGCTGGATCTGTTTGAGTCCTTCAATAAGCATGCCGGAGACGAGAGAATCCCTGCTAAGGTTGCCGAGATGGCAGAAGAGCTGGGCGCAGGCAACAAGAAACCCGAGGTGCTGGAGAAACTGGCTCAGTATGAGCTGACCCTGCTTGACTGGGTGGAGGCACACAGAGGCTATCGCAAGTATGTGGCTATCGCCGGAAAGTGCTGGCCCGCATTCCAGACCCAGTTTGGCTTTGTTCCCTGCTATGTGAACAGCCGTCTGACAGGTATGGGCATTCCCGTGTCCTGCGAGGTGGATATCTATGGCTGTCTGTCCGAGTTTATCGGTACCTGCGTGAGCCAGGATGCCGTTACCCTGCTGGATATCAACAACTCCGTACCTGCGGATATGTTCAAGGAGTCCATCGAGGGCAAGTTCCCTTATACCCACAAGGATACCTTTATGGGATTCCACTGCGGCAACACCTGCTCCAAGAAACTGGCATTCTGCGAGATGAAGTACCAGAAGATCATGGCGAGAAATCTGCCTATCGAGGTTACCAACGGCACTCTGGAGGGCGATATCGCTCCCGGCGAGATCACTTTCTACCGTCTGCAGTCCACTGCTGACAACAAGCTGCGGGCTTATATCGCACAGGGCGAGGTGCTGAATGTGCCTTCCAAGTCCTTCGGTTCCATCGGCGTGTTTGCTATCCCTGAGATGGGACGTTTCTATCGCCATGTGCTGATCGAGAAGAATTACCCTCATCATGGCGCGGTTGCATTCGGCCACTTTGGCAAGGCGCTGTACGAGGTATTTAAGTTCATCGGCGTACCTGTAGAGGATCTGAACTACAACCAGCCGAAGAGCCTGCCTTATCCCACAGAGAATCCTTTCTGTTAAGCAGGGCACATCTAATCGTTAGTGAGAATAAAAATCGGGGGCAGAGATGTAAGTCTCTGCCCTTTTTGACATTGTTTTGCAAAAAGAACAAAATACCTTCAAAAAGATATTGCACATTTGGCGGGCTGCGCCTATACTCTCTAGTTGGCAAAGAAAAATAAATATTGCAAACAGAGGTACAGGCAATGGTCAAAGATATGACAAAGGGTTCGCCCATGAAATTGATATTGGGATTTTCCGTCCCGCTGCTGTTTGGTTTTCTCTTCCAGCAGTGCTACAATCTGATGGACACGGTGATCGTAGGAAGGTTTCTGGGAAAGGAAAATCTGGCGGCGGTGGGAGCCACGAGTTCTGTCAATTTTATGATTATCGGTTTCTGCATGGGGATTTGCAGCGGTTTTTCCATCCCTGTCTCCCACAAGTTTGGGGCGGGAGATCACTCGGGAATGCGCCGGGTGGTGGCTAACTGTATCTGGCTGGCAGCCGTTTTCGCCGTGGTTATGACAGTGCTGACCACGCTGCTGTGCCGCCATATTCTGGTGGCTATGAGAACCCCCGACAATATTCTGGATGCGGCGTATTCCTACATATGGATAATCTTTCTGGGGATTCCTGTGACTTTTCTGTACAATATGACGGCCGGAGTGATCCGTGCCCTGGGGGACAGCAAGACGCCGGTGATCTTTCTGGTCATGTCCTCCTTTATCAATATCGGACTGGATCTATTCTTTATCGTAAATCTGCACTGGGGAGTGCAGGGGGCGGCCTGTGCCACCGTGATTTCCCAGGGGATATCGGGGCTGTGCTGCCTGTTGTTTATGGTTAAAAAATTTGAGATTCTGCGCATCCGCAGAGAGGAGTGGGCGCCCAACCGACATTTGATCGGGACGCTCTGCAGCATGGGAATTCCCATGGGGCTGCAGTACTCTATTACCGCCATCGGCAGTGTTATCCTGCAGAGCGCCACCAATACTCTGGGTTCCGATGCGGTGGCAGCGGTGACGGCGGCGGGAAAAATCAGTGGATTTCTGGCCTGTCCCTTCGACGCCATGGGTTCCACCATGGCCACCTACGGCGGCCAGAATGTGGGCGCGGGAAGATTGGACCGTATCGGGCAGGGGCTGAAGTCCTGCATTCTGCTGGGAGCCGCGTATTCTGTGATTGCCCTGAGTATCAGCCTTCTGTTTGGCCGCTCGCTGGCAAAGCTGTTTTTGGATGCCTCAGAGACGGCGATTATCGACAACGTGAAACTGTTTTTGACCATGGCTACGGCGTTCTATTTCCCGCTGGCGCTGGTCAATATCATACGCTTTATGATACAGGGAGTGGGATTCCCGACCTTTGCCATTCTGGCGGGAGTGTTTGAGATGGCGGCCAGGACGCTGACGGGCTTTGTGCTGGTGCCCACATTTGGGTTCCTCGGCTCCTGTCTGGGCAGTCCCATCGCCTGGATTTTGGCGGACGCCTTTTTGATTCCCGCCTATTTTCATGTAAAAAAGAAACTGCGAGGAATACAATGCAGCGGTACAGATTGCAATTTTGTCCCCGAGGAGATATAATTCAGATATGGAATGATGCGGATTGGTGCGATATCACAGGGGATGGGATGAAATTCTTATGACAGCCATATATTCGGTTTTGCATATGTTTGTGGATGGGGTCTGCGCATTTGCGATGTTTGGGACCTTTCTCAAGCAGGAGCAGGGATATTTTTATGTGCTGGTCTATAATTTCTGCGCTTTTGCGCTGCAAATGCCCTTTGGTGCAGTGTTGGACCTTATGTATGCGAAGAGCGGAAAACAATTTTCTTTTGCCGCCTCGTGTGTGGGCGTTGTGCTCACGCTCGTCGGAGCAGTCACGCATCCGGTGATGTTGGGGGTCGGGAATGCTCTGTTCCATATCGGCGGCGGGGTCGGAACCATTCACGAGGATGAGAGGAAGGGCTGGCGAGGCAGGGGGCTGGGCGTCTTTGTAGCACCCGGCGCCTTGGGCCTGTATCTTGGCATGCAGCTGGCAAAAAATGGCGCAGAAACACAGTGGCTGTACGGCGCAGGCGCATTTATGATAGTCGCCTGTGTGGGGACGGCCTGTGTGCTCTGGCGCAGAGGCGAAAATCTAGTTGTTAGTGAGTATAGCAAGGCGGCGGATAATTCGGAGGGCCGCAGGGTACAGACTGAGGCAGCAGGGGTCATTTCCCTGGCATTCTGCCTGTTTTTGGCTGTGGTCCTGAGATCCTACATTGGCATGGCTGTCACATTTCCCTGGAAGACAACCACCTTTGCCGCCATTTTAAGCACACTGGCAATCGTATTTGGCAAGGCGGCGGGAGGATTTTTCGCGGCGCGGTTTGGAGGCTTAAAGACGGCGGCCATATGTCTGCCGGCGGCCGCTGTCCTGTATCTGTTTTCCGGATGCATGCCTGCCGGAGCCGCAGCCCTGTTTTTGTTTAATATGACCATGCCGATCACCCTATATTTGCTGATATGTAAACTTCCGCAGTACCCGGGTTTTTCTTTCGGACTTTTAACGTTTGGCCTGTTTTTGGGCTTTTTGCCGGAATATTATGTGCTGCGCACTTTGCGGGATGGCGGCGTCCTTGGATGTGCCGGGAGCCTTATTATGCTGCTGATTCTGGCGGCGGGCGTTTTTATGGGAAATCCGGACGGCGCTCAGACAATCATTTCCTCCCAGTCGATGCAGAACCGGAAATAGGAGAGTGCGATGGTCATTTATCTGATTCGTATGTTCGGAATTTCTCTGGCGCTTACACTGGCGACGGAGCTTGCCATCGCGTTTCTGTTCGGGCTGCGCACAAGAAAAAATGTGCTGCTTGTGGTGTTGGTCAATATGCTTACCAATCCGCCCGCAGTGCTGTGTAACTGGCTTTGCCGCCTATATCTGCCGTGCTACAGCAGAGTGCCGGTACAGCTCGTCATCGAGGCGGCGGTGGTCATTGTGGAGGCATTTGTCTATTGCCGCTTTGCGAGGGATGAGCAGAGGCAGATAGAAAGACCTGTGCTTTTGGCGATTACGGCCAACGGATGCTCCTGGCTGCTGGGACTTCTGATCGAAACGTTAAAGGTGCTGTAAAGATGGGAAAAAGGGAGGAAAGAGATGAAAAAGTGGATTGCCTTTCTGAGTGGGTGTCTCTGTTATATGTTTTGCCTACTTCCGGCGCGGGCCGATGTGATCTGGGAGCCGCAGGATTCCTTTTATGAGGAATTCTCATCCGAGTGCGAATATGTGGGCCGTACCTTTACGGCAAATGGCCCGGACGGAGAAGTTATTTTGTATCAAAGTCCCGTATCCGCCAAGGAAGTCGGCAGATGGGAAAACGGATTTAAGGCGTATATTTCTTTCACTTATGAGGACGAAAACGGGGTCGTCTGGGGCGTCTATGAGGAGCACAGCTCCAAAACCGGATGGATGCCCATGGAGTATATGGATGTGGTATATGACGCTATTTCCTTTGCAGAGGAATATGAGGCAGACATCACCGCAGAGACGGGGGCGCTGGACGAGCAATATGTGCATGAAAGCGTCTGGTTCTGGCGTTATCCAGGAGCGACAGAGGGCTATGAGATGACGGTTGAAAGCTATGTGCCGGAGTATGATGGGACCTATGTGGACAGCCAGGGACATAGCTGGGGCAATGTGGGCTATTACTTTGGACACAAAAATGTTTGGATATGTCTTGACCAGCCGGGCGCGGATTTTGATATGCTCTATCCTGACGGCGCTTCCGGAATCGGAGTGACGCAGCCTGAGGAAAAGGATTTTCCAGCCGAGCGCATCGCTCCCGACGGTAAACAAAATAAGACGATACTGATTGCCATACTGTTGGTAATATTTGTGACTGGAGTGTCAGTTGTGATGTTGAGGCGGGAAAACAGAAAGCGCAATAATAAGTAAAGAGAGGACAGTTATATGTATGACTATCGACAGGCCATCGACAGAATCATGCGGCAGGAGGTGGACGCAGGGCAGATTGCCGGTGCGGGCTATCTGCTGATACAGGGGGGAAAAGAGCGATACTTCAGTACCTGCGGCTATGCGGACAGGGAGAGAAGGACGCCCATAGAGCGTGACACGATCTTTCGGCTCTTTTCCATGACCAAACCCGTCACGGCGGCCGCCGTCATGCTGCTGGTGGAGCGTGGAGAACTGGATTTGAGGGACACAGTGGGACGGTACCTGCCAGCTTTTTGGAAACAGACCGTTTGGAATCCGGACGGAGAGCCCCTGCCTGTAGAGCGGGCCACCACGGTCTATGATCTGCTGAATATGACCTCCGGTATCCCCTACCCGGAAAACTGGGAGGGCTGCAACCCCTCGGGCAGGCTGATGGACGACCTGTTTCGCGAGCTTAAGGGTGGCTTGGCGGACGGGCAGCGGCTGACCACTAGAGAATGGGTTGACCGTATTGCCGAAGTTCCCCTGGCGTTTCATCCGGGAGAGCGCTGGATGTACGGGCTGTCTGCGGATGTGCTGGGAGCGGTAGTCGAGGTGGTGACAGGGAAACGCTATGGGGATTTCCTGCGGGAGGAGATCTTTGCGCCGCTTGGAATGGTAGATACAGGTTTCTATGTACCGGAGGACAAGCTGGGGCGTTTTGCGCAGAACTATTTCTGGAACGGGGAGAAGAGAGCGCTGGAGGTATACACGGACTGCAATCTGGGAGAGTATTACGGACCGGATGTGTCCTTTGAGTCCGGGGGCGCAGGGCTGGTTTCTACCATGGAGGACTACAGCCGTTTTGCACAGATGCTGCTGCAGGGCGGCGTCTATGACGGCGTCAGAATACTCGGGGAGAAAACGGTACAGTTCATGAGACAGGACAGGCTTTCACCCAAGCAGAAGTGGGCTTTTTGCTGGGACAGCAATCTGGGCTGCGGCTACGGCTGTCTCATGCGGGTGCTGACTGACCAGGGAGAGGCGGGAACTATAGGAAGTCTGGGCGAATACGGCTGGGACGGCTGGACCGGCAATTATGTAACCATTGATCCGGCGGATGATATGGTGATGCTGTATTTTATTCAGAGATGCGGCTACAGCAGTACCTCCGCGCTGCGTAAGCTGCGGAATGTCACCTATGGGGCGCTGGAGAGGCTGTAGAACGGACATGCAAAAAGCCGGTGAGCGTATCACCGGCTTTAGTGTTTTAATCTTGCTCTGTCATTCCGCAGTGTCCGATTCGGCCGCCACAGCGGAGGCTACAGCAGATACCACAGCGACTATGACAGCTACAATAATTATCAGCAATCCGCCTGCCAACAATATAAACATACTCGTCCCCTCCCGTCTTTTTTTGCGGCCGCCATTACGCAACCGGGAAAATATTCAATAACATTTACTTTAGTATAGCGTGTTCCGCCGAAAAAAACAACCTCCAATTCTTTTTTCCATCAATTTTGTTGGAGAATATGTGAGGACCTTATAAAAAGGAATGGATTTTCTGCAAAAAATAAGATATAATGCTCATTAGGAGCGATGTATGACAGATTAATTTTCGGCATATGTTGAGAAGGTGGCTATGGAAAAGCAGAATCGTCAGATGGATGTAGTGGACAATTCCAAGCAGAACACAGAGGCGGGAAAGCAGGAACTGTATCTGTACTCTCTGCGCAAGATGGCTGAGGACAATGTGGAGAGAAACAAAAGTCCGTTGACTCGGCTGCAGAATCTGCGCTCTTTTTTCTATACTGGCGGAGAGATTATCAGGGAAAATCCCAAGGAGCAGTTTGCGCTGATTGCCATGGACATTGCCCAGTTCAAGGCGGTGAACGAGTTCTGCGGCAGGGATGCGGGAGATGCTCTGTTGGCGGCTATTGCAGAGGTTTTCAGGGAACTGGATGCGGAGAGGCCAATGACCATATCCAGTCATGCCAGGGCGGACGTATTTGCCATGCTGACCGCCTATCAGGAGGAGCAGGAGCTGGTGGATATCGTACTGCGAATCAAAAAGGTGATAGATGAATTCCCCATCGACTGCAAGGTGTTGCCGGCATTCGGCATTGCCACCGCCCAGGGAGAGCAGCCTGCAATCAGTTATCTTAAGGACTGTGCCACCATGGCGCTCAACACCATAAAGGGGAAATTTTACGCCAGCTATGCCTTCTTTGACGAGAAGATGCGCAAGCAGCAGATGATGGAGAAAAAGATTGAGAACAATATTGTGACGGCCCTGAAAAACGGAGAGTTTGCGCTGTACATACAGCCCAAGGTAGACATGGCAACCGGCCAGATCGTGGGCGGGGAAGCGCTGGTCAGATGGGTGGACCCGAACTACGGTGTGATCTCACCGGGGGATTTTCTGCCGGTGCTGGAGAAGAATGGTTTTGTGATTGATTTGGATACCTACATATGGGAGCAGGTGTTTCAGATGCAGAGCCGCCTGCTGTCGGAAGGCCGCAAACCTGTGCCTGTGTCGGTCAATGTCTCCCGCGTGCATGCCTTTGACGAATGTTTTTGTGACACTCTGTGCCGCCTGAGTGAACAATATCAGGTGGAGCCGTCCTATGTCCCGCTGGAATTGACGGAGAGCGCTTTCCTGTGGGATGAGCAGGGAATGTACCAACGGCTGGAGACACTGCAGAGCAAAGGCTTTATAGCGTCGATGGACGATTTTGGAACAGGATTTTCCACCATGAATATGTTGAAAAATCAATCCATGGACGAGGTGAAGGTAGATCAGACGTTTATACGGGATCTGGAGACCAATGAGAAGAGTCGAATTATGATCCGTCATACTA
The DNA here is from genome assembly GCA_014804645.1 of Lachnospiraceae bacterium. Taxonomy (GTDB): domain Bacteria; phylum Bacillota; class Clostridia; order Lachnospirales; family Lachnospiraceae; genus Acetatifactor. Next base: position 39,274 of record JAAUZI010000076.1, read on the forward strand.
TCCGCATGCTGCAGGAATTGGACACGGATATTATTGTGGAGGGCGTGGAGACGGAGGAGCAAAGGAAATTCCTGCTGGACTGCGGCTGTAAAGCAGCCCAGGGATATCTGTTTTACCGGCCCATGCCATGGCAGGATTTTGTGGCGTTATTGTGAGAGGATGGAACTGCAGCCGGAATGAGGGCTGCAGTTTTTAGTTTGGCTGTCATAGAGGGAGATATGGAGGGACTATGCAGGACAAGAGACATGACGTTATCATAAGAGGAATTGAAACTGTTCTGATCGGGCTGACCATTTTATCTTTTGTCAAAGGAATATGGATAAGCCTGGATATCGATGAGTCCTATGCCGTGGCCTGCGCCTATCGCATGGTGCGGGGAGACAGGCTGATAAGAGATATGTGGGAACCGCATCAGCTCAGCGCGATTCTGGCTGCTCTGTTTGCCGCACCCTATATATGGATACGGGGAAACACGGATTACCTGGTGATCTGGCTGCGGGTAATCGGTGTCTTGATCCATACCGGCATGGGGGTGCTGTTGTATAGACAGCTTGGAAAAAAGACAAATCGTTTCTTTGCTTTCTGCATCATGATCCTACACCTGAATTTTCTGCCCAAATGGGTACAGATGCCGGAATTTGAACTGATGCATTACTGGTGTCTGCTGGGGATTTTTCTGGTGCTGCATGCCTATTTTGCGGGCGGGAAGTCCCGAATGATTCTTCCCTTTCTGGGAGGCTGTCTTTTGGTAGGCAGTATGCTGTGTTATCCAACAATGATTCTTCTGTACCCTTTATACATTTTGGCAATATGTATATTGGAGAGACAGTGCCATAAGCCCAAGGCAGCGAAATGGTGGAAAAGCAGCGTATTTTTTACATTGGGGAGCTTGCTGACAGGATTGTCATTTCTGGTCTGGCTGCTCAGCTATATGTCGCTGGATGAATTAAGGCGGTATATTTCCTATATTTTCTTAGATACATCTCATGGCGTTTATACTATGGGCGAGAAGTGGGCAATCTACCTGAAACAAATGCGGGAACAGGCAGGTTTTTATGGCTGGTATCTCCTGATGGCGGCGGGAATTACGCTGATTTTGTGCCTGATATACGGGCTGGTTCTGCGCAGAAATGTCCTGTGTAAAGACCGTTCGGAGGGACGGGGATCGGTTATGGGCGTATGGCATGTGGCGATAGCTGTCTTGATATTGGTGGGGCTGTTGATGCAGATCAAGGCCATATCCGGTTTTCTGTTTGAAGATGAGAATCAGTTTTTCTTTCAAGTGCGCTATATGGCGGTTGTGCTGCCTGCGCTGCTGATCAGTGTACGATTTCACAAAAAAATGGCGATATGGCTTTATCTGTGCATTATTCCCGGCTGTATGTCTGTGTTGGCGGTACTTTTTGTGACCAATATGGATACAAATACTACTTATGCGAAAGCCTTTATAGGCGTGCTGGGAAGTCTTCTGATCATCTACCAATATGGCAGGGAAATTATGGATTCTCTGTGGAAAAAAATATTTCTGGTTTTCTCCTATGCCCTGGGAGGGATGCTGTTGGCAGGGGTTCTGGTCTGTCGGCTGATATTGATACGGGTATCCGGCTGTCAGCCGCTTACGATTCGGGCAGCTCTGGAAAAGATGGAGAGCGGAGCGGAAAAGGGGATATATGTTCTGGCGGATACCGCAAACCTTTGGAACAACAATTATCGGGAGCTGGAAAATGTGATAGACAGGGAAGACAGGGTATTATATATCGGGGCAGAGAGCTTGATCTATGTGAAGATGGAAACACTGCCGGCAACCCCTTCCACCCAGGGCACAACTGTGTTTAATGAGATGTTTCTGCGCTATTACGAGGAGCATTCGGACCGCATTCCCAATGTCATTGTGTATGACAAAACCTATAGGGAGAACCCTGTGTATTCCCTGTATTTTGACTATTCTCTCCAGAGTCCGGAGTTTTTTGAGTGGATTGCGGAGAACTACCGTGACGCGCAGAAAATAGAGACGGACCATATGATTATTTTGAGGCAGTAAAAAGGCGCACAATTTTTAAAATTATTTTTATTTTTCTATTGACAAATCTATAAAAAGAGAGTATCTTTTGAAATACCCTATATAGGACGGGGAAGATCATCTATTCTTCCCCAGGTATTTCAGTTTTCAGGTAAATCTCCGATTTCGGAAGTTACCCATGATGCAGAGAATTTATCGCAGAAATGAGAGGTACGTCGGTGTGTTGACGAATACACGGATGTATGGTCGATTCCCTTTTATGCGCGCGACAGGGAATGAACAGTTAAAAAAGAAAGGACAGGTGAGATTTTTTTTACATGACAGAAACAATACAGGCAGCAGGCGCGGCAGAAGTTTCGGCGGCGGATTTGACCGAGCTGCTGGGCAGACTGATTGACGACTACTCCACGAAAAAGCAGCCTTCCTTGATTCAGATGAAAAAGGGACTGCTCAGCAGGGAGAGTTTTCTGGGAGAGGCTGCGGAGTATGCGCAGCTAGGCTACGGGATTCCCCCGGAGCAGGCCCGGGAGCTGACCGGTCTGTTTGAACAGTACATTTTCGGATATTCCAGGATATCGCCGCTGATTGACGATGCGGAGATATCGGACATCCGTATCGTCAGCCACGACAATATCCGAGTCAAAAAGCGCGGGCGGCGCATGGACGCCGGAATCAGCTTTTTGTCGGAAAAGGAATACCGACAGTTTGTGGACTATGTCGCCACAAAAAATCAGGTCAATATCTCCAATCTGAATGCCATTCAACGATTTACGGACTCTGACAGTCATCCTGACTTTATTCTGCGTTTTACTGTATCCATGCCCCTTGTGAACACCTACAGCGAGCCTTATCTGTGTATCCGCAAAGTGCCCCGAGATTTCCCGGAGATGGAAGAACTGATACGCAGGGGGATGCTTGGGCGGGAGCTGGCGGAGCTGCTGATCTGTCGTTTTCGCAGCGGTTCCACGCTGATCTGTGGCGGCAATTCCTCCGGTAAGACCACGCTGTTGAACGCCCTGAAGGAGACCTTGCCGGATGATGTGGCAATTCTGGTGACGCAGCAGGCGGACGAACTGACCACCAAGCGGCATCCGGACATGATGTTTTTGCACTCTCTGCCAGGCAGCGGGGAGAGCCAGGTCAGCTATGATCTGAAAAATATAAGTATTGCGGGACTTACCATGGACGTGGATTTTTTCATTGTCGGGGAGGTGAAAGGGGACGAGGCACTGTATCTGCTGAATGCGGCGTATACGGGGCAGCTCTGTGCGGCCACTTTGCATGCCCCCTCCGCGGACAGAGCGGTGGATAAGCTGGTAGACTATGCCATGTACGGCAGCCGCTATTCCAGGGAGGAACTGATGAAGATGATGGAGTGCTTTACCACATTGGTGTTCATGGAAAAATACAAGGTGAAACAGGTGTATGTAAATCGGGGATGGAACCGGGAGACAAAGGAGATGAAATATGAGCGATTATATGAAAATACTGTTGTTGATGGAACTGGCAGCGGGGTTTGTAGCACTGTTTCTGTGGGTCAGACAGGAGAGCATTCTGCACCAGCTATGGCACAGGGCCTATGATTCTCTGGAGACGGCAGCGGCCAGAAGAGTGCAGGACAACAGGCGCAGCCTGCAGCTGCTCCATGGAAAAAAGAGCTTTTTACAGCGCATGGAACAGAGACTGCTGTACAGCGGTATCAGTGTCCGTTTCCCGTTTCTGACGCCGGAGCTGTGGATATTGGCCAATCTCGCGGCGGGAACCGCGGTTTATTTCCTGGCATTGCTCCTGAGAGTTTCCTGGTCCGGGGCGCTTATGGCAGCGGGCGGCCTGTGGCTGGCCGTCTGGGCGGCGATGAACTACTGCATGGGACGCAACTATAACGCAACGGACGAAAACCTGATGAAATTTTTGGACTTTCTGGGCAATTACAGCATAACCTCCGGCGAGATTACGGCAGTGCTCAGCCAGGTCAGCCCCTATGTGGGGGAGCCGCTGCGGGGAGTGCTGGACGCCTGCTACTATGAGGCGCAGACCTCTGGCGATACCAGCATTGCCCTGCTGGCCATGGCCGAGAAGATTCAACATCCCAAATTCCGGGAGCTGGTTCGTAACCTGGAGATCAGCCTGCGGTACTCAGCGGATATGACAGTGCTGGTATCCCAGAGCAGACGGTCTCTCAGGGAGTACACCCGAATGCGGCAGGAACGCAAGGCAATGGTCAGAGAGGCATGGGTAAATATGTTGATTCTGGGTGCAATGACCGTGGTGATTCTGAAGGCGATGGAATCGCTGGTGGGCATTCCGCTGTCAGAGATTTTGCTGCACACTGTGCCGGGAATCGGCGCTCTGGCGGTGATTGCCGTGATACTGCTGCTGTTCTACAGGCAGGTGCGGCTGCTGGACCAGTGAAAGGAGAGAGGATAACAAGCAATATGGACTATATTACGATACACAGAATATTACAGGGCATACAGCTGGCGGCAGCGCTGCTGATCGGTCTGGAGTGGGGCTGCATGGCCGCCCGGGGACATACGGGAGAGGTGGTGCTACGGGCCTATGATACCATCTGCATGCATGCCCGCCGAAAAAAGGGCAGACTGTGGGATTATGAAAAGTGGGAGACCTTTTTGAGGGTGAACGGCGCGGCCTACCACTATGGGACATGGATCAACCCCGTGAGTTATCTCACGCTGTGTCTGGTTCTGGCGGGAGCCGGATTTTTGACGGGACTCTACGCGCTGGGAGTGCCGGCGGGGATAGCCGGTGCGGTGCTGGCAGTCTGCCTGCCGGGAATTCTGCTGGAGCGCATGAATCGCCGGGACAATGAAACCATGCTGACGGAGCTGAACTTGATCTACAATGCCCTGGCTATACAGATTCGGGCGGGCGTCCATGTAACGGACGCTCTGGCGGAGCTGTACGGCAGTGTGAAACAGGTCCGGCTCAGGGACGGACTGCAGACCCTGTCCGGAGACATAGTGATGAAGGCGGATATGGACGAGGCGTTGGAGCGGTTTCAAGGGAGGTTCAACAACCGCTATATCGATTCCCTGTGTATTACCATCATGCAGGCCATGGAGTCGGGACAAGCGGTGGAACTGCTGGCAGATATCGCGGACCAAATCAAGGACATGGAGCTGACGCTGCAAAGCCGCCGGAAAGAGAGGCTGGATCGCAGCATCACTTTCTATCAGCTGGGCATATTCTCCGCAGTTATAGCGCTGGTGCTGTATGCCTGTGTGGAGCATATGTTCGGAAACAATATGTTTTGGAATTAACAAATATTGAAAAAGGAGATAAAAACATGAATAAATTTTATAATATCAAAAATAGGATCTGTGCAGGAGAGAGGAAAGAAAAGAGTAAGGAGAGAATGCGGAGGCTGCGGAGAGCCATGGCGGGCAAGAGCAGCGGCATCGACGGCCTGTTGGTGACGGTAGGACTGTGCATAATTGCTTTGCTGCTCTGCGTAGTAATGAAGGACAAGCTGGAGGTGTTTATCGGGACGATCGTGGATGCGCTGACTGCAAAGGCCACAGGAATTCTGGGTTAGGAGGCGGCCCATGAGAGGAAAGAGGGAAGGTTCTGTGCTGGATTTCCTGTCTGTCTGCATCTGTATACTTGCCATGTCCATAGTTGTGACAGCGTATTTTTACTGTAGCGATCTGCTCCTGCGCAAGGGGCAGATCAGTCAGGTAGCCAGATGCTATATCCTGAAAATGGAAACCGTGGGATGTCTGACAGAGGAGGATAAAAACCGGATGCTGGCAGAGCTGCAGGATATCGGACTGCAGGGAATTGATCTGGCGGGGAGCACTACGACTCCCGTGGAATACGGTGACTCCGTGATTCTGCACATTCAGGGTAAGCTAAAGGGAAGAATATGGGGGGATGAGCATGATTTGTTCAGGTCGGTTTTTACAGTCAGAGAGATGCCGGTGGAAGAGATGCGCATGTCCACCGCCAAACATTAGCGCTCCTGTTACCGGCAGGACAAAGCCGCCCTTCAGAGAGGGCCAGGTGGACGTGGTGGCATCCATGTTTTTCTTTTTGATGGTGCTGATCGTGGCCGTGTTTCAATTTAAGCTGTATACCATCATGACCGCCGGAGCATACGTGGAGGACGCTCTGACGGCCTCCAACCTGGCCTCGGCGCTTATCGACATAAAAGAGTACGGCAGGAGCCATGTGGTACAAATCGAAGACACGCAGGAGGCCTTTCGGGTCTATCGGGATGCATTGTACTGCAATCTGGCGCTGGATGAGGAGGGGTATAGCGCCAAGGAAGAACTGCTGGCGGGCAAAGTGTGGATTCGGGAGTATATTGTCTATAATGTGCTGGAGGGGGAGGTGCAGATTACCGCCTATGACGGTGAGGGAAATTGTTTGAGGCAGGAGAGCGGTCAGTCGGGGAGCGTCCGAACGCCGGACGGGACACTGGTTGAGCATACAGCCGTGTACAGCCGTGTTGGTTTCCGGGTTATGGGACTGATGGGACGCGGCATTGACGCGGAGAAAGAGAAAAGTGTGGATATAGTGAGGTATGAAGACAATGAATAGAGAAAAAAACAGAGAAGAAAACAGGGGCATGGAAAAGCGAAGAAGGGGACTGCCGGGTATTATTCTGGCGGCCTTTGCGGCAGCGACAGTCACATATATTGTGCTGCTCAATGTGGAGAAAAACGCTCTGAGCGCGTATCAGAAAGCGGACTGCTGGATGTTGACGCAGACGCTGGAGAGGGGAACAGAGATTACGGCGGACAACATGGATACGCTGTTCTGTCAGACCCAGGTGGATGTGCGGCATATTCCCCAGGACGCGGTGACAAGTCCGGAGGCACTGCTGGGCAGCCAGGCGGCCATAACGATTCCCCAGGGCAGCATGGCCACTCTGGCTATGTTCACCCAGTCGGGCCGTTACAGGGCGGCATTGGAAAAACCGGTCATAGCAGGGTGCAGGGCGGAGGACTTGTATCAGCTGGTCAGCGGTACACTGCGCAGCGGCGACAGAATCCATATCTATACAGTGGATGAGGAGCTGGGAGAGACCTATCTGATCTGGGACAATGTGATGGTATATCAGGTGTTTGATTCCGCGGGAAATCAAATTCCACCGCAGGATACCCTATCTGCCGCAGCCAGAATCAATGTGCTGCTGGAGGAAGGAAACGCAGAGCTTTTTTATAGTGAACTATACAGAGGCTCTCTGCGGGTGGTCAAGCTATGGGAATAAAGAGACTGATGATGATTTTGCTGCTGCTCCTGGCACTGTGGGGAGCGCAGGCAAGCGTACAGGCCGGAAACGGGGTACAGATCGACTACAGCCCCGACGGCAGGGCCTTTACAACCGACAGGGGGGATACCTCCACCGAATGGTACAGAGAGGGCATCGTCGTGCGTATACAGGACGGGGGAAGTCTGCCAGTGCCGGGGACGGGAGAGCATCTGTACTACTGGAAACGCACGGGAGAGATACCGATCGCCTACTGGAGAGTGGCGCATCCCTATGGGCGGTGTATTCACAATGTCTACAGCGCAGGCTTTCACGGGGTGAGCTTTAACAGGAAAAAATGTGGGCGGGAATATTATTCCGGCTGGGTGCCCTACTGCCGGGACTGCGGGGAGAGTGCAGCGGATTTTCTATTTTATATGAGTGGCGACACCGCAGACAAAATTCGCAGTCTGCAGACGGGGATGGGGTATTATTACCTGTGCCCCTGGTGTGACAATCTGGAACAGGCCAGGGAGATCATGCCTCATATCTGCCAGGCGGTATCCGCCAACCGATATGAGATTGTCTATGACAGCAACGGGGGCGGCGGCTACATGGTTCCCAGTGCGCATATGTACAATGACACAGCCCTCTATGAGGGGCGGGAGGTCACACCTCAGACCACTCTGTCCCTGTGCGGCTTTTGGAGGCTCGGCTATCGCTTTGACGGGTGGAACACCCAGCCGGATGGCACAGGACAGCGATTTGAGGACGGAGAGAGAATCTACAACCTGTCGGACCGGGAGGGAGAACAGGTTGTGTTGTACGCTCAGTGGACCAGGGCGGAATCGGTGTTGTGCATTGATCCCGCAGGGGGCAGCTATGGCGGCAACACAGGTATCACAGTTCTGCCGGGAGATTATGGCAGCACCTGCCTCCTGGAGGAGGATAAGCTAACTCCTCCCCTGGGATACCGGGTGTCCTTTGACGCCAGAGGCGGGGAGCCGGTAGAGAGCATTGTGGGGACAAAACGGTTCCGGGAGTGGGGCATGTCGCAGCCCTTTCACGGGCAGATGGAGGGCAATACATACCGCTATCTGGGAGAGGACGGGACAGAGGACCGGCTTACGGCGCTCTATACCGACCAGAGCATTGTCCTGCCGGACGCCCACAGAGAGGGGCAATCCTTTGGGGGCTGGTACCATGACCCGGAATGCACCCGGCCTGCGGGCGCCGCGGGGGACGACTTTACGCCCTCAAAGGACACGATTCTGTATGCGGACTGGGTGGAGCTGCAGCTACAGGCTCGGGACAACTATAGCGCCAACAAGGGCAAGGGAGCGGTAAACTTGAGCTGGAGCCAGCCGGACAATACGAGTAAGAGCTATAAGCTGTACCAGCGGCGAGAGGGGGAGGAATGGCGGCTCATCGGTGATGCCGCGGATGTCGGTGCGGGCGCGGGGCTGTCCCGCAGCATGAACTACTCGGGACGCCAGGGAAACTATCAGGTGCCCTATGCCGGCTTTTACCGACTGACCCTGACGGGTGCCCAGGGAGGTAATTGTGGAAATTTTCGGGGAGGCAAAGGCGGTATCGTAGAGGGCGTCTTCTACCTGTCCAGAGGAGAACTGCTGACCTATGAACTGGGAGGTCAAAACGGGTATCATGAAGGGGGCAGCGCCACAGTCTATGGCATGGGCGGCGGCAGCAGTCTGCTATCCTCGGACCGCCAGGGAATATTGCTGATTGCAGGAGGCGGAGGCGGCGCTACGGAGGCGCTGGACGGCATGCCCGGCGGTTCCGCTCAAAAAAATGTGGAGAGCAGCGCGGGAGAGAGCGGACAGGCAGGGGGAGGAGGCGGATACAAGGGCGGCAGTTCAGGTATTTGGACTGTACACTATCACGCCCCCAACTGTCGGCATGCGCATCAGGGAGACCCGGTACGTGGCGGCGGCTGTTACACGGTGGAGAAGGTCTGCGGCGGTACTTCGTTTCGGCGGGAGGAGACGGGCAGCCACTTTTACTATGGAAACAGAACAGAGGACGGCAGTTTGCAATTTTGTACGCGCTGCGCCAGCTACAGCTGCGCCGGACATACCGACCGCTTTTACAAGTATGTCTGCAGCGCATGCGGAGCGGAATATTCGGATAGCAAGCCTGCGCTGTGCACTGCTCACGCAGGATATGAGCCGGGCTGTGGGCGGTCGGAGGTGTATACCTGTGGCATGACCCAGGGGCAGGTACTGTCCTCCGTGCCAGCCTATGGCGGTTCCAGTTATATCAATGGTGAGGCATGCAGCAGCTACTCCCAGCAGGAGGGATGGCAGAGTGGGGACGGAACCCTCCGAATCACTGCCGTAGCGTTGGGATATCTGGAGGAAAATCTGCTGAACGGCGTGGCGGCTGCGGATATGGGAAAGCCGGAGAAAATTGATATGAATACGCTGCGGCTGTCGGCAATCGGTGAAAACCGGGTGCGGGTGTCCTTTGCGAAACCCGCTGACACAGGCACCATCTATTATCACAGAGTGGAGTCCTACCAGCTGGGTTCTGACAGGGTGCTGTGCGATTCCAATGTCACGGTAAACACTCTGGTCACCCAGGTTCAGGGGTATCGCTATGTGGTGGACGGCAGGGCGGGGACTGTGGTGAAGGAGTCCCACCAGTGGCACGGAGATACGGGAGAGCGCCCCTCTCTGACCATTTCTATGGGCGAGGGGCTCCAATATCTGCATATAGCGGCCCAGGATAAGGCCGGAAATCTGGGGGAGACTCTGCATATTCCCCTGTCTGATGAAACCGTGATTGCGTGGCCTGTGAGGACGGAGCAGATACGCTTGGAGCAGGAGGGCAATCTGTGGCCCGCAGGGGGGGAGAACACCTACTATGTCCGGGCGGGAGCTGAAACGCCCTTTGGCATCTCTTTTCAGGGAACCCTGTGCGGTCCGGCCAGAAAGGACTACCAGATCACACACCTGTACGTGGCCTCTCAGGACCTGACCGACGGCTCGGAGGAGGGAAGGTTGGGCACGATCACTCCCGCAAGGAGCGATATGGCGTCGGGGAGCTGCACCTATCAGGGACAGCAGCTGCAGAAGGTCTCGGAGGGAGTTCCCTGTGTGGGGGACGGAGCCTATACTGTAACCCGGCGCAGCAACAGGTGCAGAGATTTGGAGATAACCCAAAAACTGTATGTCTCAAAGGAATTGGATGGGCACAGGCTGCGCCTGACGCCTGTGGCCGCAGCCCAGGATGGCGAGGGAAAAACCTTCTCAGACTATACTCAGGATTTGCTGGGAAGCGTATGGCTCCTCGTGGATGCCAGCGCCCCTGTGATCTATGGTATGGAGACGCTGGAAGAGCTGGATGTCATAGAGGAGTGGGAGAACGGCCCGGTGGAGATAGAGCTGACGGCTGAGGACGAGGGCAGCGGCCTGGCAGAGTTTTACGTGGAGGTATACAATCAGGACAATGGCAGCAGCCAGAGGTTCACAGACCAGGGAACGGGCAGAATTCATATGACTATGACGGACGGAGATGCTCTGTTCAGCGGCTCCCTCGCGATTATCGCTCATGCATCGGACAATGTGGGCAACGAGACTGTGGCGAGCAGCGGAGTGCAGGGACTTTCTCTGCAGGTGGGACTGGAGCGTCTGCTGGAGCCTCATGATCCGGTGTTTAAAGCCGGGGAGAGCGGAGTCCTGACAATTCGCGCCACGGGATATGTGGACCGCATAGAGGTGATTTTTCCGGAGGAGATGGCGGAGCTGGATTCCTCCTTAAACAGAGTATATACATATGAGATACCGGATTATATCGCGGAGGAAAAACTGAGCTTTATGATTCCCCTGAGAACGCCGGAGACGGTGGCGGATATTACAGTCAGGGCCTATAAAGAGGATACCGCTCTGGAAGAACACCCCCGGCTGGCCGTTCTGACAGTAAGGGGAAATGTGTTGGACGAACTGCGAACCAGGCTGAGAGCGGGAGGACAGGACTGAAATATGTTATTCTTTCTGAAGGTGTGGGGGCTGCAGCTGACGCTGGTGCTGGCGGTACTGCGGTTGATCGGGACGCTGGATCCGTCCCATGGACTGAGGACGGATGGAGCGGCAGTGGGAATCCTGCTGGCCGGGTGCGGAGCGGGGGCGGGGTACATTGTGTACTCTCACAGCGGGGCAACGCCGGGAGTCTGGCTGGGATATCTGGTGCTGGCAGTCTACCTGACCGTATGTACCATCACGGATATCCAGACCTGCAGGGTGTATGATATTCTGCAGGTGCCTGCGGCTGCCGCGGGGGCCTGGCTGTGTATCCGGCAGCCCGCAGCGGCGGAAAGTGGGACAGGGCTGATTTTGTTTGCTCTGCTACAGTATCTGCTGTTTATGCGCCTGTACGGCGAGGGAGATGTCATGGCCTTTCAGATATGCGCTCTCTATCTGGCGGGCGGAGGAGGGAATTTTCTTACCATGCTGCTGCATATGGCTCTTGCCTTTGCCATGCTGGGCGCTATGCAGCTCGCAAAAGGCAATATTAACAGAAAAGGGAACCTGAAAAGTCCGGTCCCCTTTCTTCCCTATATCGCGTGCAGTGTATTATGGTTTTTGTAAACGTCTGAAAAGCATGTGTACTCTTATGTAATAGGCGGTAATCAAAATCAGGTCGGCGCCTACCCAGGCCAGTACCTCCGCGTAAAAGACTCCCTCCTGGCCCAGCAGATGGGGCAGAGTCAGAGCACCGCCGGTGCGCATTACAAGCTCCGCGATACCTGAAACCATGGGGAGCACGGTATCCCCCATCCCCTGCAGGGAGGAGCGGTAGAGGTGCAGCAGATACAGGACAGGCAGGAAAATGCTCATGATGGATAGATAGTAATAGGCAACGTTCGTTGCCGCTGCAACCTCCGAAGGTGTACCTGTGATAAAGGAGCTCACCAGTAGGCGGCCTGCCAGCAGCATTGCCAGGGCAATGACCACCGAGGTGGCCAGAGCGATACCCAGAGCATGCCGCACTCCCCGTCGGATGCGTTCGCCAAGACCAGCTCCCAGGTTCTGTCCTACATAAGTAACCATGGCATAACCGTAGGAGGTGGCGGCGATCTCCAGTATTCCGTAGAGCTTGTTGGCGGCGGTATAGCCGGCAATAAAGATAACGCCGAAACCGTTGACAATGGACTGTATCACCAGTCCTCCCACGGCTATCACAATATTCTGGGCCGCCATGGGAGTGCCAAGGGAAAAGAGTTGCCAGACCAGCCGACGGTTGGGGCGCAGATGGGAGGGCCGAATACGCAGAATATCCATGCGCAGAATGATCAGCAGACAGTACAGGGCGGCTACCGCCTGTGCTATCAGCGTGGCCACGGCTGCTCCGCCCACGCCTGTGTGAAAACCTGCTACAAAGAGAATATCCAGCAGAATATTCAGCACCGAGGCCACCACCATGGCGTAGAGCGGAGTGCGGCCGTCCCCAAGCGCCCGCAGCAGGGAGGCCAGCAGGTTGTAGATCATGACAATAGGAATTCCGGCAAATAGAATCCGCAGATAGACCTGCGCCATGGGCATGATATCCGCAGGGGTGTCTAGCAGCCGCAAAAGCGGCGTCACCAAAGCCTGGCTCACCAGCTCGATGACTATGGAGGACACGGCGGAGAGGGTGACGGAGGCGCCGACAGTCTCCTTCAGCTCCTCTGTTTTTTCCGCGCCGAATTTCTGGGCGGCAAGAATACAAAATCCCTGTGTAATGCCTGTGACCAGTCCCAGGATCATCCAGTTCAGCCAGTCGGAGGCTCCGAGGGCCGCCAGCGCGTGAACACCCAATACCCTTCCCACGATCAGAGTGTCCATCACTGTATAGAGCTGCTGAAATATATTTCCAAACATGAGGGGGAGTGCCAGGCCCAGTATCAGTCTCCAGGGTTTGCCCTCCGTCATAACCTGTGTGTTTTTCGACATGTTCTGTTTCCTTTCTGCGCACAATGTCAGATTGTTCCAGTTTAGGGCCTGGCCGTTCGCAAGTCAATGTATTTTCTTGTAAAAATGTTGTATACCCCGCTTTTTTTTGGTATGATTATAGATATTTATGTAGAGAAAAGGATGGGCGTAAGATGATATCCATAAGCTTGTGTATGATTGTGAAGGACGAGGAGGCGGTGCTGGCCCGCTGCTTAGGCAGCGTGGCCGATCTGGTGGATGAGATTATTGTGGTGGACACAGGTTCCACGGACCGCACCAAAGAGATAGCGGCGGAGTATACGGACAGAATCTATGATTTTAAATGGATCAACGATTTCAGCGCCGCCCGCAATTATGCTTTTTCCCTGGCCTCCTGCGACTATATTTACAGTGCGGATGCGGACGAGGTGCTGGACGAGGAGAACAGAGAGCGCTTTCGACTGCTGAAGGAACGGCTGCTGCCCCAGGTGGAGATTGTGCAGATGAAATACGGCAATCAGCTGCAATACAATACGGTCTACAATTACGACGAGGAATACCGTCCCAAGCTTTTTAAAAGACTGCGGCAGTTTACCTGGATTGAGCCGATTCATGAGACTGTACGGCTGCAGCCCATTGTATACGACAGCGATATTGTGATCACTCATAAGCCTTCGCAGGGACACGGCGGCCGGGATCTGGCTAACTTTGAACGTCAGGTGGGGGAGGGGCGCAGACTCTCCAGACATTTACATAATATGTATGCCAGGGAACTCTTGATTGCGGGAGAACCGGAGCATTTTCGCCGGGCCTGCGCCTGTTTTGAAGGTTCCACGGAGGACCCGGAGCGAAGCGCGGAGGAATTGCAGGAGGCGTTCTGTGTACTTAGCAGAGCATACCGCCTGCAGGGAGACCTTCCCGGTTTCTTTCGATATACCATGAAAGCCATGGCTGCGGGCGGATGCTCGGAGTTGTGCATAGAATTGGGCCTTTATTATGAACAGGATCGCCGGGACCCGGCGGAGGCCGCCATGTGGTATTACAATGCGGCCTACGAGACGGAGCCTATTCTGACTCTGGAGAGCGGCGGGACACAGGCTCTGGAGGGGCTGGTGCGTTGCCACAGGCAGATGGGCCAGGAAGAACAGGCTGCGGAGTATGAGCGGCAGCTGGAGGAGAGCATAAATGAAGTGTGAGAGCTGTGGCGCAGAATATAGAATGAAGGATGTCCGCTGTCCCTTCTGTCAGTCGGAGAACCCGGTGCTGGCTGAGATTCGCAAGGAGCAGACTCTGAAACAGTTCGACAGGGAGGCGCAGCAGATGAAAGACACTGTGCCGGACATGGCCGTAAAAAAGTGGACCAGGCTGCTGCTGACGATCTGTGGGATTCTGGTGGGGCTGGCTTTTCTGACAGGGTTGGTTATGCTCATAGGAGGTCCGCTCAGGGCCAGAATTGACTACAGGATTTACAGCCGGCGGGAGCAGGAGCTGGAGGAGCTGTTGGCAGAGGGGAACATAGAGGGAATCTATGAATATATGCATGGCGGGGACTTTCGGACCTACGAGTATCTCAAGTTTCAGGAGATCGAGTACGTCTATATGTACTATAGTTACTTTCAGGATTATCTGGAGTATCTGGAAGTATACAGGGACGCGGAGCAGCGTAGCGTGCGGGATGAGAGCGAACTGCGGGAGGAGATAGGGAGCCTGGCATCGAGTCTGGTCAATTATGGGAGCCTGCTCATGCGGCGCTGCAGGGAGTACAGCCGGGACAGGACCATCCGGGGCAACGAGGAGCTTTTTGCGCAATATGACCAGGAGATACGCATCCGCTTTCAGGAGCTGGGAATCTCCGGGCAGCTGCTGGAGTGGCTGAGTCTGGAGCAGGAGGACAAGCGGGAGGACGAGCTGTTTGAGCAGGCAGTGGAGACGGTGACAGATGCCTATGTGGGGGAAGGAAGAGAGCTATGAAATGTACAAATTGCGGCGGAGAGATAGACGCCCAGGCCCTTGTCTGCCAGTACTGCGGCGGCAGGAACGAGGCGGGAATCGCTTTTTATAAAGAGATGTACCAGAGGATTCAGCGCAACAAGCTGCTGGCTCCTCTTTTGTTGCGCCAGAAGACCCCGGAGCTGGTACAGCGCATGCTGACCAGAATCATCGCTGCATTAGCTGTACTGGGTATGGCGCTGGTGGGAGCCAGCCTGGGGATGGTTCTGATGAGAAACGATCCCGTGTATAGTGATGTCCAGCCGGAGGCCGGCAGCTATGCGGCCGAGTACGCCAAGGAGCAGGGAGACTATAACAACAGCGAATATCAGAGCTGGATAGAGTACAGTAACCTGTTCCTGGACTCTCTGGATGAAGGCAGGATTCCTGGCAGGATGTGTATTGAGGGAATGCTGAACTATGGGTTTAGGACCTACTATTCGGACCGTATGGACGCACAGCAGCAGGAACAGGCGCGGCTGCAGGTGGATGCCATGCTGAAGGGAGTGCTGGAGTTTGACCAGGAGGAGCTGGCGCTGTTTCACAAGGCGGACGAGAGATATAGCTATTATTTGGCGCCTGACCCGGACGCCTTGGAACAGCTGATGACGCTGGTGGAGGAAAAGCTGGCCGCCAGGCTGGAAGAGGGATGGGAGGAATAGAGAATGTGGATTGTCATACTTGCGATCATCGGGATCGTGACGGGATTGTGTCTGAAAATTCACAGCCTGGACTTTATGAATAAGCTGGTGGTCAAGATTGTGCTGGTGTATCTGATGCTGGGGTGGGTGTTTCTGTGCGTCTGCCTAGTGGTTTTCAGCGCCCGGGAGCTGTATGAGAGCGGATACGACGGCACGCGGGAAGAGAGACTGCGCCAGGCGGAACAGTCTCTGGAGGAGGGTAGAATCGACCGTGCCATGACGGACATGCTATATGACAAGAGCTTTGAGGAAGAGTTTGATTATGCCTGGGAGCGGGGAACTATGTACCAGCTCTACAATCGGTATCTGCTCTTCTCCCAGGCGGCTGAGAAGGACTGTGCCTATGCAGAGGAGGCGCAGAGCTATAGAGAGCGCCTGCTGCAGGTCTGCGCAGAAAGCGAGTGCCCTGAGAACGCGCTGTATGTGGAGTATTATCTGCGGGAGCTGGAAAAAGAGTAGACGAATCGCGGCGGCGGTGGTATGATGATATTTGTTCGGCAGGAGGGATCTGTGCGGACAAAACGACTGACAAGGAGATGACAATTCATGAAATCGGAGAAATGGGAGGCGAATGTTCGTAAGATAGTGCCCTATGTACCGGGGGAGCAGCCCGATTCCCCCAATATGATTAAGCTGAACACCAACGAGTGTCCCTACCCCCCGGCTCCCGGAGTGCAGGCGGCCATTGCGGCCATGCAAAGCCAGGATCTTCGGCTGTATCCTGACCCCGGCGCAGAGGTGCTGGTGAAAGGTTTGGCGGATTATTACGGTGTGAAAAAGGAGCAGGTGTTTGTGGGAGTGGGGTCGGATGATGTGCTGTCCATGGCATTTCTGACATTTTTCAACGGAGATAAGCCCATTCTGTTCCCCGATGTAACGTACTCCTTCTACGATGTGTGGGCAGAATTGTACCGGATTCCCTATGAGACCTGTGCTCTGGACGAGAATTTCCGCATCCGGCCCCAGGACTATAAGCGTCCCAACGGAGGTGTGATATTTCCCAATCCCAATGCGCCCACCGGAGTGTACGAGCCGCTGGCGCTGGTGGAGGAGATTATTAAGGCCAATCGCGACGTAGTGGTAATTGTGGATGAGGCTTACATTGATTTTGGAGGAGAGAGCGCGCTCCCGCTGATTCAAAAGTATGACAATCTGCTGGTGGTGCAGACATTCAGCAAGTCACGGGCCATGGCAGGCATGCGTATCGGCTTTGCCATGGGCAGCGAGAAACTGATAAAGTACTTGAACGACGCCAAGTTTTCCTTTAACTCCTATACCATGAACCGTCCCACTCTGGCGCTGGGCATCGAGGCCCTGAAGGACAAAGCCTATTTTGAGGAGATTACAGCCAGAATTGTGGCCACCAGAGAGCGGGTGAAGGGTGAGCTGAGAGAGCTGGGTTTCACATTCCCCGATTCTCTGACCAACTTCATTTTTGCCTCCCATGAGCGGATTCCGGCAGAGCAGATTTTTCGGGCGCTGAGGGAGCGGGAGATCTATGTGCGTCACTGGGACAAGCCGCGGATTTCCAATTTTTTACGGATTACGGTGGGAACGGACGAGGAGATGGATACTTTGCTGTCCTTTCTGAGAGAATATATCCAAAGAGGAGAAAAAACATGCTGACACACTACCTGATTATCTTTTTTGTTTCCATGGTTCCATTGATCGAACTGAGAGGCGCTATTCCTTATGCTGTGGGCTTTGGCCTGGACATGCGGCTCAGCTATATTATCTGCATTCTGGGCAATATGCTGCCCGTGCCCATTATCTTTCTGTTTGCCAGAAAGGTGCTGGAGTGGGGGGCGGACAAGCCGGTGATCGGCAAGTTTTTCACTTTTTGTTTGGAAAAGGGCCATAAGGGAGGCGTGAAACTGCAGGAAAAGGCTGGAAGAGGCTTGTTTTTGGCGCTGCTTTTGTTTGTGGGCATCCCTGTGCCCGGCACCGGCGCCTGGACCGGTACACTGGCGGCCAGTCTGCTGGATATGGATTTTAAGTCCAGCGTTATTGCGGTTCTCCTGGGAGTCATACTGGCTGGAATTATTATGGGACTAGTCAGTGCGGGAGTGTTCGGCGCCATAGGGATGGCGGCTTAAGGAATACATGCGGAGGTGAAAGCGGTGCAGGCGTATTCGGATTTTGCCGGAGTGTATGATGAGCTTATGGACAATGTGCCCTATGAGTCCTGGTGTGAAAACATTGCGGCGCTGATTGAACGGTACGGGATCAGCAGGCCCGTGGGCGAGAGCAGACCCGAAGGAGAGGAAAGCTCCGAGACGGAGAATCTGTTGGCGTCCGAGAGAGATCTGGTGCTGGATCTGGGTTGCGGCACCGGCACGTTGACCCAGATGCTCCACAAAAGGGGCTACGATATGATCGGAGTGGACAATTCCCCGGAAATGCTTGGAATTGCCATGGAGAAAAGCGCCAAGGGCGGCGGTGGGATTCTGTATCTGCTGCAGGATATGCGGGAGCTGGAGCTGTACAGCACTGTGGGCACGGTGCTGTCCGTCTGTGATTCCCTGAATTATCTGTTGGAGGAGAAGGAACTGCTGCAGGTTTTCCGTCTGGTGAACAATTATCTGTATCCGGGCGGATTGTTTTTATTTGATTTCAACACGGTATATAAGTACAGCCAGGTCATAGGGGACGCTGTCATTGCCGAGAACAGGGAGGACTGCAGTTTTATATGGGAGAATTATTACCATGAGCAGGAGGAGATCAACGAGTATGACCTGACTGTCTTTGTGCAGGAAGAGGGAGAGCATTTCCGGCGCTTTGTGGAGAACCATCTCCAGCGAGGCTACACTCCCCAGACCATGTGCGATCTGGTGGAGCAGGCGGGGATGCAGGTGATCCGGCTGCTGGATGCGGACACACTGGGAGGGGTGACGGACCAGAGCCAGCGGGTCTATGTGCTGGCCAGAGAGCAGGGTAAACCGAGAGGAAACATGCCCGTTTTATAGGGCGGATTGGAGTGGAAATGAGGGATTATATAGTGCGCGCCACGGCTGCGGGTGCGCAGATACGCGCGTTTGCCGCCACCACAAGGAATCTGGTAGAGAAGGCCAGAGAGGCCCACGACACCAGCCCGGTGATGACGGCGGCTCTGGGACGCTTGCTGACGGCGGGCGCCATGATGGGCGTTATGCTGAAGGGAGAGAAGGATCTGCTGACATTGCAGATCAGGGGAGATGGTCCCGGCAGAGGGCTGACGGTAACGGCGGACAGCTTGGGCAGAGTCAAGGGCTATCCTCTGGTACCAGACGTGATACTTCCTGCCAATTCACTGGGGAAACTGGATGTCTCCGGGGCCATGGGGCCTGGGATACTGAGTGTGATAAGGGATATGGGGATGAGAGAGCCCTATGTGGGGCAGACTCCTCTGCAGACAGGCGAGATAGCGGAGGATTTGACCTATTATTTTGCCACATCGGAACAGACTCCCTCCAGCGTGGGTCTGGGAGTGCTGATGGAGCGGGACAACACGGTGAAACAGGCGGGAGGATTTATCATCCAGCTGATGCCGAATACGGAGGAGGAAGTCATCTCCAGACTGGAGAAGAATCTGTCAGAGGTATCTTCAGTGACCACCATGCTGGAGGCGGGCAACACGCCGGAGCAGATATTGCAGATTCTGCTGGAGGGGCTGGGAGTGGAGTTCACGGATACTATGGAGACTGATTTTGTCTGCGGCTGCGACAAGTCCAGAGTAGAAAAAGCGCTGATCAGCATCGGTGAGAGTGAGCTGCAGGAGATGATCGACGAGGGAAAAGAGATCGAGGTGAACTGCCAGTTCTGCAACCGGCATTATCTCTTCTCGGTGGAGGAGCTTGACGCCCTTCGGATAAAAGCGCAAAAAGCGCGCCTTAAAAGCTAAGGCTGCGCTTTTTCCAGAGAATTGCGGATTGCTTCCAACAGTACCAGGGAAGTATATTTGCTGTCGGTGTCGTATTTGAGGTTATCCAGCGACTGCTGCTCGCAGATCTGAGCCGTCAGAGAGTCGAAGGCAGGCTGGAGCAGAGGGTACATAGTGGTCACGGCATCGCTTAGATTCACCAGCTGTATGGAGGTGATGGTATCCCGGTTGACCATGACTTCCACATTCATAGTCTGATCGCCCAGAACCAGCTCTGTGTTGTATACGCCGGGTATGTAGAGAGAGGCTGTGTCGGAAGTGGGCGAGGCGCCATTTGAGACGTCCGTGCTGCCGCTGGGGCTTTCTGTTCCTGTGGGAGCATCGGGCTGGGCGGAATCCTCTTTATCCGGCAAAAACATCATGACCAGCAGCACCACAAACAGGATGCCCAGCACGGCAAATATTCCGGTATAAATCAATTCTTTCATATGGAGGACCACAATTTTCGTCTTTGCGCTCATGTTATGCCTCGCTTTGCTCGTTGTTAATATAGGTTATGCGCAGAAAAAAATGTTTATGACGGAAAAGAGGTTTGCATTTTCCAAAAAAAACGATTATTATGGGAAAAGGAAAAAAGGGGGGGATGCGGATATGAAATTCACTAAGATGCACGGATGCGGCAACGATTATGTATATATTGACGGCGCGGCGTGGCAGATTCTGCAGAGTAATAAGCCCGACGTGGTGCAATTTTTGAGCGACCGGCATTTCGGCGTGGGCGGCGACGGCGTAATCTTTATCAATCCCAGCGATGTGGCGGATTTTGAGATGGAGATGTACAATGCTGACGGCACCAGAGCGGAGATGTGCGGCAACGGAATCCGATGCGTGGGCAAATATGTGTATGACAAGGGGCTGACGGACAAGCGGCAGCTGTCTATTGTCAGCGCGGGACAGATAAAATATCTGGAGCTGGAGGTGGATTCGGAGAACAGGGTGTCCTGGGTGAGGGTGAACATGGGCAGCCCGATACTGGTTCCGGATCAGATTCCGGTGAAGATTTCCGGCCGGCAGGCTGTGAATGTTCCGATATGTGTGGAGGGCCAGGAGTATCATATGACATGTGTGTCGATGGGAAATCCCCACGCAGTGGTATTTGTGGATGGGACGGACGATATGAATCTGGAACAGATCGGTCCGCTGTTTGAGCATCACGAGCTGTTTCCCAAGCGCACCAACACAGAGTTTGTACAGATCGTGGACAGACAGCATGTGAAAATGCGGGTATGGGAGCGGGGTACCGGAGAGACCCTGGCCTGCGGAACCGGGTGTTGCGCCACGGCCGTGGCCTGTGCGCTGAATGGTCTGACGGACGATCAAATCACTGTAAACGTTCTGGGCGGCGAGATCGAGGTGACATGGGACAGGGAGCGGAATCTGGTGTATATGGGCGGCCCTGCGGCCACGGTGTTTGAGGGCGAGATAAACATAGAAGAAAAGAGGTAATACAAATATGTATAAAGTGAATGACAACTATTTGAAACTGCCGGGGAGCTATCTGTTTTCCACGATTGGCAAAAAGGTGAACGCCTATGCGGCGGCCCACCCGGACAGCAGGATCATCCGGCTGGGAATCGGGGATGTGACCCAGCCCCTGGCTCCGGCCATTATAAAAGCCCTGCACAGTGCGGTGGATGAGATGGGTGATGCGGCTACGTTCCGGGGGTATGCGCCGGATCTGGGCTATGAGTTTTTGAGAAACGCCATTGCGGATAACGACTACAAGGCCAGAGGCTGTGAGATCAGTGCGGATGAGATCTTTATCTCCGACGGGGCGAAATGCGACTCCGGCAATATTCAGGAGATTTTCAGTCTGGACAACCGGATTGCGGTGTGCGACCCTGTCTATCCCGTGTATGTGGATACCAATGTGATGGCCGGGCGCACCGGCGTCTATGACCCTCAAAAAGAGATCTGGAGCAATGTGATTTACATGCCTTGTACACAGGAGAATGATTTTGTCCCCTGTCTGCCCAAGGAGACTCCGGATATTATTTATCTGTGTTTTCCCAACAATCCTACCGGCTCTGCAATCACCAAAGAACAGCTGCAGGAGTGGGTGGATTATGCCAACAGAGTGGGAGCAGTCATTATCTATGATGCGGCTTATGAGGCGTACATATCCCAGGAGGACATCCCCCACAGTATCTACGAGTGCCAGGGGGCCAGGACCTGTGCCATCGAACTGCGTTCTTTCTCTAAAAATGCGGGATTTACCGGCGTACGCCTAGGATTTACCGTGATTCCGAAGGAGCTGAAGGCGGGAGATGTGAGCCTGCATAGCCTGTGGGCAAGGCGTCATGGCACGAAGTACAACGGCGCGCCCTATATCGTACAGCGGGCCGGTGAGGCGGTGTACTCCGAGGAGGGCAAGGCACAGCTGAGAGAACAGGTGGCCTATTATATGAAGAATGCGGCATATATTTATCAGGGGTTGAAGGACGCCGGGTACACGGTATCCGGCGGCGTGAACGCGCCCTATATCTGGCTGAAGGCTCCCCGGGGCATGAGCAGTTGGGAATTTTTTGACTATCTGCTGGAGAATGCCAATGTGGTAGGTACGCCCGGCTCCGGTTTCGGCCCCAGCGGTGAGACCTATTTCCGTCTGACTGCCTTTGGAAGCTATGAGAACACGGTGGAGGCTGTGGAGCGGATCAAGGCGTTATAGGTGATTGTGAAATATTTAAGGGAAGGAGGAGACCGGGATGGAGTATGAGAAGGATTATCTGACAGGGCTTTGGACTCGCCGGGCCATGTATACATATTATCAGAGTCTGGAGTTGGGCAGCAGGATTCACTTCATGTTTCTGGATGTGGACAATTTCAAAATAGTCAATGATATCTATGGACATAATGAAGGGGATGCCCTGCTGGTAAATATTGCCGGTATCCTTCAGAAGAGTGCGCCCATGGCCCATGGAGTCAGGATGGGCGGTGATGAATTTGTGCTCATTTTCCCTCAGGAGGTGGACCGGGAGACTCTGTGCGGCATTGCGGGCGGGATTATCGAGCGCGTGCAGAGCAAGGAGGGCGCGGAGCATATTTCGACCAACGTATCCATGAGTATCGGTATCCTCTATGATGAAAAGGTGGGGGAAACCCTGGAAGATACGCTGTTAAAGAGCGATATGGCCATGTATCATGCCAAGGATAACGGCAAGGGCCGGTATGTGGTGTTCAACGATATTGCAGAGCTGGTGCTGGGCGAGCTGGAGATGGAAAAGAGACAGCAGCAGGCTCTGAGAGACAGGGAGTTTGAGGTGCGGTATGTGCCCATTGTCATGGCGCAGACGCCGAGACTTCATATGGCTCAGGTCTATGTGGTCTGGAACATGAAAGACGGACGGTGCCGAGGGCAGGAAGAGTTTCTGCCACTGTTTGTGAGAAACGGTTTTGCTACTGAACTCAACGCCTGGGTCATAGAGAGAGTGCTGCAGGATATCGTCGCGTTCAGAGGGGAAAAGGAAAGACCGGACAGAGTGGGAGTGCGGATTTCCCGGCTGCAGCTGTTGAATGGCAATCTCCTGCCGTGGCTGGAGGGGCTGATGCATGATTATAAGGTAAAGGCGGAGGAACTGGAGCTTGAGATAGAGGAGTCTGCATTTATCAGGGGTAAGGAGGAGATGTTTGCCAATATCGAGGCTTTGCACAAGTGTGGTTTCCGCATTTCACTCACGGGTGTGGGAATGGACTTTGCCAGCCTGCGGTACTGGGATATGCTGCCCATTGATACGCTGAAATTCCAGAGAGAATATCTGCAGCATGCGTTTGCAAGCCACAA
This sequence comes from Lachnospiraceae bacterium, assembly GCA_014804645.1. Lineage (GTDB taxonomy): Bacteria > Bacillota > Clostridia > Lachnospirales > Lachnospiraceae > Acetatifactor. The sequence goes on from JAAUZI010000076.1 coordinate 62,832, forward strand.
GGGGAGAAGAATTATGAAAACCCTGATGGCTGTGGGGCGGGAGCTGAAGATGGACATTGTGGCGGACGGCGTAACCTCCCGGGAGGATATCATGTATCTCATTGAATGCGGCTGTAATGCCGTGGGTGGAGAATACTTTTCCAAGCCGCTGAGTGCGATCGATTTTTTGAGATATGTGAGAAAAAATCTGCGCACGGAGATGCGGGTGACAGAATTCCCATTCTGGACAGACTACGCCGCTGTGGATAGCTCCATGCAGGCCGCCCCGATAGGAGCAGGAGTGCATCTGACGGAGGGAATCAGCACCAATTGGGGCGGAGTTTTGTTTGACGGCGGCGATGTGCGTGAGAATGTGCTGGAGCTGCCGCCGGAGCTGCTTGCCAGCGATTCCTACACTGTGTGTATGTGGATTAAGCCTTTGGAGCTGAAGGGCTGGAGCAGTATATTGTATGCCAGGTATAACAATGGATTTATGTCTCTGGTGCCTTATACGCCAGATCAATCCACAATCTATCGGGTTCACCAAGATGATTTTGTTAATCATTATCATGATATTTTGATTCGGATGACACAGCGGAACAAATGGAGTTTTCTGTGCATAACTTACGATGCTGTCACAGGTGTGGGCCGGCTGTACCTGAATGGGCGGCTGGCGGGGGAGACAGAGGACATTCCGCAGTTGCCTGCCTGCAAACAGATTCTGCTGGGGGGCGATCCCTTTCAGCAGTCTTTCCGAGGATATGTGTCCGGTCTGGTGTTCTGCGACAGTGTGATGACAGAGGCAGAGATTGGGGACGTATATAAGGATTTTTGTAAAGACCCCGGATTTGTGGGAGACAGAGAGGAATTTTGGATGGGCGAACACAGAAAATAGGGGGCAAAAGTCCCCTATTTGTCATGTCTGATCACATCCGCGTACTCGGCTCTTGCGGCGGCGAGGAGATCCTTAGGGGCAAGCTCAATCTGGGAGCCTATACGGCCGCCGCTGACGATGATGGCAGGCAGGCTGCCGGCAGAGACATCGATCCGGGTCACATACTGCTTTTTCATGCCTATGGCGGTGCAGCCGCCCCGGATATAGCCAGTGACGGCATTTATATCTTTTACATGAATCATTTCCACACTCTTTTCCCCAACGCTACGGGCTGCGGCTTTCAGGTCCAGCTCCCGGTCTATGGGAATCACAAATACAAAATAGTCCCGGGCGCCCCTGGTCACCAGTGTTTTGTACACCTTTTCATAGGGGAGCCCCAGCTGGTCCGCAATTTTCAGAGCGTCCACAAACTCATCACATTCGTAGGTATATTGGGTGAAAGGAATCTTCATGGATTCCAGGATCCGCATGGCGTTGGTCTTGATTTCTTTTGATTTGGACATGGTATTTTCCCCTTTTATGTTGTATTGGCATGCCGCAGGAGATGATTTCCGGCCACGGTATCAGTATACCCCGGACGGAGGGCCGCGTCAAGGAGGCGGAAGGCGGCACGGAAATCAGAGGTGTATTTTTCGGAGATTTTTGATATGATAATAGAAAAACGGAGGTAAAAATATGGCGTTAATTCAAATGACATATCTCTCCATGGCGCTGCTGCGCACGGTGGAGGTACAGGTGATTCTTCCCGTGGATAAGATGAATCTTGCGGGCGGCGGTGAGCAGGGCAAAAAATACAAGACATTGTATCTGCTCCATGGTCTTTTGGGCAGCAATATAGACTGGATATCCGGCACATGTATTCAGCGGTGGGCGGAGGCCAAGAATCTGGCGGTGGTTATGCCCAGCGGCGAGAACTCGTTTTATTTCGACCATGCGCTGCCAAACAGCGCATACGGAACCTTTGTGGGCCGGGAGCTGCCCGCCATGATGAGAAAGACATTTCCGCTGTCGGACAAGCGGGAGGACACCTTTATCGGTGGTCTTTCCATGGGAGGGTACGGCGCACTCCGCAATGGATTGAAATACAGCGATACCTTCAGCCATATCATTGCACTGTCCGGCGCCGTTCATATCTTTGAGGAGAAGGGCGCCGGACTCTTTGGGGGATTGGCCTGTTTTGGAGATATGAAGGAGGCGGAAAAGACGGACTTGAATCCAAAGATCGCCTTTGAGAAGGCCAAGGCGAGAAACCGTGTGCCCAAAATTTATATGTCCTGTGGTCTTGAGGATAACCTGCTGGCGGCGAACAGAAAAATGAAAGAGTTTTTAGAGGAACAGGGGGCTGAGCTGACCTATGTGGAGGCGGCGGGAGGTCACGACTGGGATTTTTGGAACAGCCAGATTCATGAGGCATTGGAGTGGCTGCCGCTGGAGACGGAGTCCATGGGAATTAACAGCGGGCATGTGACGGAATAATAAGGCGGCAGAAAATGCTTGACATTGACGTAACGTAAACCCCTATACTGTAAATGCGGGGATGGAATAATGGAAAAACGATATACAGCCGGGGAACTGGCCCGGTGGGCGGGGGTATCTGCCCGAACAATCCGGTTTTATGAGGAAAAAGGAATTCTGCGACCCAGGGAGCGGTCAGCCGAGGGGTATCGGTTGTACGATGACAGCGCAATCCTGCGTCTTCAGGAAATTTTGATGCTGAAGTATGTGGGGCTGTCTCTGGAGGAGATTCAACATGCTCTGGGACAGGGGGAGGAACTGTCGGCGGCACGGCTGCTGGAACGCCAGAGGGAGCTGGTTCTGGAGGAACGCCGCCGTCTGGATCGTATTTTAGAGGTCATCGAACAGGCACAGCGGCATTGCCGGGAGGGGCAGCTGCCCGTGTCGCGATTTGCGGAGATCATGCAGCTGGTGACGAAGAATCAACAGGCGAGCTTTCGATATGGTCTGTATGAGCGCTATGGAACCAGCGGGCAGAGATGGCACGAGTGGCTGTTTGAACATCTGCTCTTAGAGCCGGGGATGAGAGTGTTGGATGTGGGCTGTGGCCATGGGAACGTGTGGCACAGCAGCTGGCAGAGAATTCCCGCAGGCTGCAGTATTACCCTTTTGGACAAGGAGATAAAGGGGCTGGAGTTTCTGCGCGGAATTTACCGGGAGCGTCGGGGGGAGTTGGCAGCGGGAGTAAATCTCTCCTTTCTGTGTGAGGATGCGGAGAGGTGGGAGTGTCCGGCGGAGAGGTATGATCTGATCCTGGCAGGGCATTTTTGGAGCTATATTCAGGATAAAGAAAGACTGCTGGGCCATCTGCACCGAGGGCTGGCGGAGGGGGGCAGATTGATTTCCACCTTTACATCCCAGGTCTCCGTTCGGGACGTAAACCGGATATTGGAGCCTGTGCTGGGCAGGAGAGTGCTGGAGCCATATGAGGAGCGGAAACAGGCTTTCATAGCCCGGATGGAGGGACTTTTTGCTGAAGAGTTTGGCAGGGTATCCCGGACGACATTTCACAATAGTCTGCGGATCGGGCATCCGGAGGAACTGCTGCGGTATCTATGCGATTTGGACGGGGAGCTGGAGATGCGGATCAAATCACGGGAACAGGAGGTCAGAAGATATCTGCAGGAGCTGATTCGGCAGGGGGAGACGCCGGAGATCGGTACAGAGGGTCATTGCTATTGCTGTGAGTGACGGGCGAGTTAAAATAAAGGGCAGGAGGACAAAGAGGATGATACCAACAAGGGAAAAAGCGGAGGAATTGCTGCGGGACGGGGAGGCGTGTAATCCGGGCGCATGGGCAGACCACAGCAGGGTGGTGGCTATGTGCGCGGAGAAAATCGCCGCCGCCTGCGGAGATATGGATGCGGAGAAAGCTTATGTGCTGGGACTGCTCCATGATATAGGCCGAAAGTTCGGAGTCAAGCATATGGGGCATATTTATGACGGATACCACTATATGACAGAGCTGGGGTATGACGAGGCGGCTCGGATCTGTCTGAGCCATTCTTTTAGCATCCAGAAATTAGAGGACTACATAGGCAACTGGGATATTTCCGTGGAGCAGCAGCAGGAGCTTCGCCGCCTGCTGGCGGAGATGGTATACGACGACTATGACAGGCTGGTCCAGGTCTGTGATAGTCTGGCGGGAATCTCGGTGGTGGACATGGAGGAGCGCATGGCGGACGTTAAGCGGCGCTATGGCAGCTATCCCCAGGACAAATGGGACAAGAACCTGGAACTGAGGGCGTATTTTGAGGAGAAGATGCAGCAGGATATTTACAAAGTTGTGGGGCACTGATGCAGCAAAATTGGCACAGGCGGAAAATGTCAAAATAGGGTTTGGAGCCATATATTATAGAAATACGGGCTAGAGAGATGGATATTTTTGGTATAGGTGATTCTGTAATTACTGTAGATACGACAGATTTCTCAAAAAGAGACTTGAGAAAAGATTAATCAGAAGATAGATTTCAACGGATGCAATAAATTTTTATTGAAATTGCGTTGCATTTATGATATGATTTTTGCGTGATGATGAGTCACTAGGAGAGTACCCATGACAGGGTGGTAGCCTCCCGAGCCAATGCACTGACACCAGGTGTCAGAAGTACATAGGAAGGGAGGTGCGTAATATGACAGCGTTTGAGCTTATCTCGATTTTCATCGGGATATTAACTTTGCTGGCAACCTTTGGCAGCCTGCTTATTGCGTTTCTTGCCTTTCTCACCAGAGACAGGGAAAACAAGAACAAATAAAAAATGCCCCTCTGTCTGAACCACAGAGAGGCGAGTCCGTAAGGACAATACGTTTCAACGGGAGCATCCACTTTGGAGTGGGTGCTTTTCCTATATCTAATATAACATAGCAGGAAATGAATTTCAACAACAATTTTTGGTGCGCAGAAATTATGGAATATTGTGTGAAATAAAAACACTTGACATTGACGTAACGGAACCCTCTATACTATAGGTACAGGCATATTGAGGAAGAAGGACATTGTTTCCGTCAGAAAAATATAGACATAGGAGGAATGAGTTATGGCGTCATGGATGGTGCATTTGCGGGTAGCGGACAAGCTGCTGGACCGCATTGAGGGGATCACGGAGACAGAGTTTATCGTGGGGAACATCGCCCCGGACAGCGGCGTACCTAACGAGGACTGGACGGCCTATACACCTTGCACAGAGGTGTCCCACTTTAAGACATATCTGAAAGATGGGGCGGTCAAAATAGATGTGGAGCGCTACCTGAAACAGTATTTTACGGCAGAGCAGCAGAATGGTTATAGCCGGGAGCAATACTCCTTCTTTTTGGGGTATCTGACGCATCTGCTCACAGACCTGGAGTGGATAGCGCGCATATATAACCCCAGTGTGGCGAAGTATCCTGAGGCTCATGCAGAAGATTCTCACAAACTGCTGTGGACGCTGAAAAAGGATTGGTACGATCTGGATTTCCTGTATCTGAAAAAGCACCCTGATTTCAGGGCGTTTCGGATATATGAGAATGCTGTGGGCTTTGTCAACCGCTACATGGATATTTTTGCGCAGGATGCCTTTGAGAACCGGCGGGAATATATCACCGGCTTTTACCGTGGAGGCCGGGGGGATATCGAGCGTGAGTACACTTATTTGACTGAGGCTCAGGCGCAGCAGTTTGTGGAGGACTGCGTGGAGGCTGTACTTGAGAAATTGGAGGGAATATGTACTGTATCTTAGTGACAGGGATTCCGGCAGCGGGTAAGAGCGTGCTGGCGAAAAGGCTTTCTGCGGATATGGGTCTGCCGTGGTTTTCCAAGGACTGTATTAAGGAAAAACTATATGACACTCTCGGGTTTGCGTCCAGGGAGGAGAAAGTAAGGCTGGGCATAGCCAGCACAGAGGTCCTCTATTATCTGGCAGAGCAGATGATGCAGTGCGGAAAGCCCTTTATTCTGGAGAACAATTTTGAGGCAAGTTCCAGGCAGGGGCTTGTGCAGCTGTTAGAGCGTTATGGATACCGGGCGCTGACTTTGCGGCTGACTGGGGATTATGCCCGCATTTATCAGCGCTTTGCGCAACGTGATAAAAGCTCCGAGCGGCATCCCGGCCATGTGACCAACAGCCGCTATTTCAAGGGGGAAGGCGCGGCGGAGAGCCAGACCATCACCTTGGAGCAATACATCGCCGGGATACAGAGCAGGGAGATGGATAGTTTTAGTGTAGACGGCCCGGTGATTACTGTGGACACAACGGACTTTTCCAAGGTAGATTGGGAAAGACTTTATCAGGAGATAAAAAAATGCCTCTCTGTTTGACCCACAGAGAGGCGGCGTCCGTAAGGACAAATCACTTATTGAGATGAAATATTCAATATTTTTTCATATTCCGGTTCCAGTATCAGCTCCAGCCGCATAGCCAGCGATTGTTTATAAAATTCCTTTCTGACCGGGCTGCAGGCTTTATCAGGAAGTTCACCGATCAAATGATAGATATTTTCCATATTTTCTTTGATTTTAGGAACATTTTTCACGATCGCCTGTCGCAGTTCGGGAATATCCATCTTAATGACATCTCGCGCCAAAAAATTCTGTTCTGCACCAAATGCAGTGATACCATTTAATATATTGTTTTTTACTCCATTTTCGGCGTTCATCATTCGTGCCAATCTGCTGTCAGGCGTCTTGCCATTAAAGGAACCGCCATTGTCAAAAACAGGAGCCGGACGGTCAGGGTGTCCGGGACTTCTGATGATTCCCCAGTTGCCGTCATTCCGGTCACTGTTGTTGATAAAAATATCTACTACCAGCATATCATAAAACAGTTCTTTCAGGCCATCAACATTCGTCAAGATTTCGTTATGCTCTAAATGCAGCAACAGTTCTTCAAAATTAACAACATGTGAGCCGGTATTGTTAAAATCACGTTCCCACATTATTTCAAGCATATTACCAGCATTTTTAATCGTCCGTATCTCTATGAGCTTTTCTCTGGCAGCATCATCAATAAAGTCCCTGCACGCAACAGCAATCTTATTATTTCTTTCTACCAGCATTGTTTCATGTACGAGATAGCCTAAAAGTTCATAAATATGACTTCCCAGATATTCCGAAACAGGGTCATTTGTATAAATCATCTCTTCGTGCCGGGATAAGTAGGAAGCATTTTTAGGGTATTTGACGAGCCAATCCTGTCCATCAATAATCAATCCGTCTTTGAAACCGGATGCTCCGCCGTATGTTCCATGTTTTTCACTGTAAGGCGCGTTGTCTACATTACGAATGTTCATAACAGATACCTTCTTTCCATCGTTTCCCAGTGTTCTTTTGTCATGTGGCCCTGAACATATGCTTCTTTACAATTTGTATATAAGAGACAATTCACATAATTTTCATATGCACCATAATTGTCCTCTAAATCAGCTTTTTCACTTATATCCATAAGATATTTAATATCTTTAGATACATGAAAATCAATTTTTACCGTATCGTCTATATAATGATAGGTTGTTTCCACGGCCAGTACTCCTTATCAAAAAACTGCTTGTAGTTTAGCAGATGGTAAATATTATATCAAATGTTTTATACATGAGCAATGAATTTTTCATGAATGAATCATCTTGCCAAATACCACAACGATATCAACGACATTTCTTTTAAAAGTTTTGCTCATCTTTAGAGGAACAAATATTGCAAATTGCAGCTTCGATAAGTATAATATAAAAGAGAGAAAAGGATAACATTTGAGATTATGGATTTGTGAGAAGACGAAAGAAATGAGGATAATAGGGCAGAATCCAACATTTTTTTTGCAAAGAAATGTATAGTGGACAGCATATACAGAAGGGATAGGTGCTAATATGGATAAAGCAGTCGTTAATATGTATGGTTGGATATTAAATGTACATAATGAGCAATATTATCTTTCGGGAATTGCAGAAAATCATCCAAGACTTGGCAGAAATTCATATGTTTATCAAACATCAACATTGCAGAAGTTCAGCTTTGAAGAGGATGAACTTACATTTGAAACCCAAAATACAATATATAAATGTCCCTTAAAATATATGCATACAGAACCTTATATAAATAAGGTACCTGAGTATATAGAGGAATTGACCAAAAGAGATGAGGTATCAAGCAGCATACTTGATAAAATAATTGTAGCTTCTGCCAAGTTAACAATGGGTGTGGATTTGGATAATGAGTTTATGGCTCATATATTAGAAGTTACTAAGAATGGTAAGATGGAACGAGAGGCAATTGAAAAAGCGGATGATGACCGCATGATTAAAATTGCTAAAGAATATGATGATTGTATTTACATTGAGGCGTCTAATATAAATGGTGGGGATAAGCTGGCATATCACTTTGGTAATGAATGTGGGACAGTTGAACCAGACGTTAACGTTGGAACATATCAGGACAGCATTTTATATATGAAATATAGGCAAAGTGAGGAAGATGTAGCACTTGATTTTAGATATTTTCCCAGAGGAAGTGGGAATTGCATAGAAACATATAGCTGGTCAGACAATATCAAGCAGGTAGTCATAAAGAATACACGTGATTTTTGTATAAAATTTAATGATCAAGAGATTGCTCCTGGGGAACTGAAGGTGTTTACACCAGAGGGACATAGGCAAGGCCTTATCAGTCCGGATTGTTACAATGGTAAATCAATTCTTTTTGATATATTTCCGGAGGAAGACAAAGAAAAATCTGTCTAAAGGAGCTTACTTATGAACAATGAAGAAAAGCATTGCGTAATGGATGACACTGAGAAACCAATCGAAATAACTGAAGAAATAGAGGAGTTTCTTCAAAAAGGAATGGAAATCGTTCAAAAAAATTTTCCTTCTCTTTTAGGTGATTGACTGATTATTTGAACAACATCTCCAGCGCGGATTCCAGTTTGTCTTCCATACCGTTAATGCGTTCCAGATCACGGATGATCACGCCTTCCCGCGTGGTTTGAACAGGCAGATTTTCCAGTATGCATTCCGTATTCGAGAAAGTAGTGCCTAAGCCCTCTATACCGGCACTTTTCCATATGGAATCAACTAACTGCCGTTTTCCCAAAGCAATAGAGATATTATTCATAAATTTTCTCCCTAATCTCTTTTGAATGTTTTAAAGATTTCTTTTTTACCTATCATATCATATTTTTCAATAGATTCAATTATAATCTGTCGGATATAAGATTCGTGTGCATTACCGCTCTGCCAACGGCGCTTAAGTTTTCCTGCCTCTTCATTTATGGGAAACCTTTTGTACCTATTCCAGACGAACTTTATTGTGAAGTTATCAGTTATATGATATACTATAATCAGTTTACAAGAGATTTTTATTGTTTTTCAAAGAAACAGCTAAAATTCCTTCCAAAAACATTCTGATATTGGATGGACGGGACTGGCTGTATACCGTTCTGGCCTTTCGGAAGAAATCAGAGGAGTTTTCTTCTTTGCGGATGGTAAAGGAGTATATGGAAAAAGGAGAACAAGACGATGTTATCCGGTGTTGATTATGAAATCTGTAAAACGCAGGGAAATGTGTATGAATATTTAGCAAAAAACGGTTATGATATGGAACTCTTTTCCGGGTTGTATTTGCAGTCGGATTTTTGCAGACGTGCATTTGATACGAATTATTCCCGGTTCCAGCTGGCAGATGAACTGGAGTGTCTGGATTTTATTGTGCCGGAGCTGAAAGAAAGGTACCCTGAGTTTTGTGAAAATATAACAGAGGATTATGTCAAGGTGAAGGAAGTGGATACCTGTTTTTCTCCGGATGTTGCATACTGGATAGGTTTCACTTACAGGCAGCTTTACATCGAGACCGGCATCACCAGCAAGGAGTTGTCCGAAAGACTGCCCTTTGATGCGATGTGCCGGTATTATCCGGGACTTCATACGGTGGACGAGGAAATGGCAACGGATATCATATGCAAAGACTACCATTTTGTAAAATACAAAGACAACGAAATGCGTAAAATCATTGAAGATAAGCTTGGTTTTAATATCAAAGAGTACAATAGACAAGAACAGGAAGCCCTAAAAAAAATGAAGGAGGCCGGACAGTGTGACTCACACGAATGCGACAACATACCCAGCCCCTTTGAAAAACTGTCGTTGGAAGAGCTGGAATATCTTAGGGAGCATAACTACTTTCTGGATTGAGCAAGCTTGCTGCAACGGCGATTTATAGGCTAAATGAAAAGTTGCCGGAATCTTAAAAATCGTTTATCGCAAAAAATAATAGGAGGATATACTATGCAAAAAGAATATTTGGTCCAAGATGATACAGAATATCGGGGGAAAATGCGTGAGCTGACAGAGGAAGATGCCCCGCTGATCGAAATGCTTGTAGAAGAGTTTGGGGAGGAATTCAGGGATGGCAAAGATGTGTGGGAAAAGCTGCGCAAATGGAGGAAGGAACACGGGGTAACAAATTAATGATGACTATGAACGCTGAGATAATAAGAATATCAAAAAAATTGCCGCAAAATATTCAGAAACTTATGGATAATCCTTTAAAAGATTCAAAAGTGTGGTCAAAAGAATGGGATGATTGGGCAAAAGATGTTCTCTATCTTCTTTGTTTGGCAAGGGATGATGGTTTGATTTCAGAGGATGAAAGAAGATTTCTTCAAAGAGAATATTTCCACAATGTAGGTGTTATGGGAACACCAGAAGATGACCGTTTTTTTCGTTTTTTTATCGGCTTATAGGGAGAAAAGCAGGGAGCGATGACTATGGATACTATTCGAGGATTGGAAATGGATTCTGTGTATTTCAGATTCCAGATGGAATCAGGCGTCTGTAAGCAGAAACAAAAACAAGAGGGGTAACATCTCAGGAAGGAATAATACCATGATATTTATTACAGGCGATACGCATGGGAGTTTTGAACGTGTCGAAACATTCTGCAGGCGCTTTCAGACCTCGCGGGATGACATACTTATTATTTTAGGGGATGCAGGCATCAATTTTAGCGGCAAAAGATATGACAGCCCGAAAAAGCGCCTGCTGGAGTCCCTGCCGATCACAATATTTGCTATCCACGGAAACCATGAACAGCGTCCCTATACGATAGACAGCTATAAGGAAAAGCTGTGGCGGGGCGGAACGGTGTTTTACGAAGAAGAATATCCCAGCATCTTGTTTGCAAAGGACGGAGAAATTTTTGACTTAGGCGGCAGGCAGACGGTTGTAATAGGCGGGGCATACAGCATTGATAAGGCGGTCCGTCTTGCGTATGGCTGGGGATGGTGGGAAGACGAACAACCTTCGGAAGGAATCAAAAAGTATGTGGAACAGCAGCTTGGTAAATTCGACTGGAAGATAGATGTGGTATTGAGCCATACAACACCGCTAAAATATGAGCCTGTTGAAGTTTTCTTGCCAGGCATAGATCAGAGCAGGGTTGACAAATCTACGGAAAACTGGCTGGATGGGATTGAGGACAGACTGGAATATAAGAAGTGGTATTGCGGTCATTATCATACGGAAAAGAAGATTGACAAACTGGAGATCATGTTTGAAAATTTTGACGAGTTTTGCGCAGGTGTGAAATAGGGGTATGAAAGAGAGTAGATAACCATGAAAAGAAAATTTTATATCAGCGATCTGCATATCGGGCATAAAAACATCATTACATACGATGGCCGACCATTCGGCAGCATGGAGGAAATGAACGGCATAATCATCCAAAACTGGAATACAGCAGTCGGGAAGGATGACGAGGTTTATGTGCTTGGCGATTTTTTCTGGAACAATAAAGACGGCGACGAGATACTCCCTCAGCTGCACGGCGACATATATCTGATAAAGGGCAATCATGATGAGCTGACGGACAGCATGAGAAAGCGTTACATATGGGTGCAGGATTATGCAGAGATAAAGGACGGTGAAACTTCTCTTGTTTTGTGTCACTATCCGATAGCTCATTGGAGAAAATCCAAAAGAGGAACGGTGCATCTATATGGTCATATACATATGGGACGCGACAGCAGACCATTTGGGGAGTATGTAAAGTTAATGCAGCAGAAAGGTTTGCGGTATGAATGCCATAATGTCGGATGTATGCTGCCATATATCAACTACACTCCGAGAACACTTGAGGAAATACGAAAAGGGGATTGCTGTCCAGAAAATCTATAGAGCGCTTACGGGCGTTGGACACTGAATGTATTTCCCAAACACTATTGGTTCATTAGCTAACATATTGACAGCCTCTATTGATAAAGTCATAATATGGTATCAGTTGTATGTTTCCAATGGTGTCCGTCCTGTCTTTTGTCAGCAAACAGCATTTGTAGCCGTCAGGCAGACAATCAAAATGTGTTCCTTTGATCGGTTTGTTTGAAACGGTGATTTCAACCGCAGTATTATCGATTACATTGACGTAGTCGATTTCGTTATCATTGTCAGCGTGATACTCTGCAGCCCATCTTTGCGGCAACATCCCTCTGGCGTGACACTCCACAATACTTCTCAGAAGTCCTTTCGGCAGATGGTCTGGCATCTGCTCCTTTAAAATGTCCTTCAAGATAGCAACATAAAACGCTGGATATTTTATGCACATATTGATATTGTTAAAAAGGTCATCTTTAAAATTGAGGTCTGGTTTTTTCCCATGAATTATTAGTTGGAAGTCCCTGCTAATATCCGGAATATTTTCCAAATCTTTCACAACTGGAGTGACCGTTATTAGACCGCAATTTTTAAGAAACAGAAAAGCTTGCTCCACAGTTCGCAAGTCTGTGTCTCGCAAACTGTGGTATCTGCTATCAAAGGATTCGCTGATACGCTTATTCAAGTCAAGTTTGTGAAGTGTGAACAATGTGGCGTAACACACGTTCAAAAGCACCTCCACGTCGAGAAGAAAGCAATCGTTTCCGAATATAATGTTGCTGGTTCTAGAATTTGATATTACTGTTTCGTCCAAACACGCCTGCAGATATTCTTCCATGGTTTCGATTTTATAAAATTCAGGAGTCTCGTACAAAAACCTCTCGTAGTTCTCCTCTGACGGTTTTTCTATGTTTTTGTACCTAAGCCACTCTGCGTATGACAAAAAATCTGTGCGGATAAAACCTGCACTTCCGCAAAAAGCGATATGACCCCACTTGTCCAGTGCCAGTGACTGACTTCCGGAGAAAACTACCTTCGTGTTGTGAGGGTCGTTTGCCGTGAATAGGTAAGCAATCTTGCAGATATATTTTTCCGGAAGAGGAGCGTAAGTCATCTCGTCCAGAAGGTATATTTTGTCCTCGTCATCTTCAATACTTTTTTGAATACGAGAAAGAATCTCCATCCCCTGCTGCTCTGTATTCAACTTCTTGAAGTCCACATACTCAGCGTTTTCATAAGCGTCGTTCACCTGCGTAAGGCACACGGTCTTTCCGCACCTTCTTGGCCCGAGAACAAAAGTGGCGCCGTTCTTTTGAATGGACTTTACCACATCTTCGTAAAAATCACGCTTAAAAGGGTATTTACTTGCCATCCGTTTTCCTCCATTTAGTTCCATTGTTGATAAAATCATAATATGGTATCGGCTGTATATTTCGCACAACATCCGTTTTATCTTTCGTCAATAAATAGCATTTATAATCATCCGAAAGACAATCTTTATACACACATTAAAATCTCGGCTCCATACAAAAATTGTTCATAACTTTCGGCAGATGGTTCAGATATTTGTTTGTATCTAAGCCATTCGGCATAGGAGAGAAAATCCGGACGAACATATCCTGCACTTTCTCAGAATGCAATATGTTCCCACCTCTCCAGAGCAAGATTAGCAGATTGTAAATATTATATCAAATGTTTTATACGTAATCAATGAAATCATTTCCGCAAAAGCTGCCGTGTTTTGTGACTCAACCTCAGGTTGACACATTCCCAAACGACTCGATAAAACGTTTATTGCCACCATATATACCGGCATGGTATATTTCAAATATAGTCAGGGCAAAACGTAAATGATTCCCTCAGCAGAGGGCATAACTGTAAGACAGGACCTTCTCTGCAGAGTATGGAAAGGCAGGATAATATATGTTGGACAAGGAAGAAATCGGTAAAAGAATGGCTTTTTTCAGGAAAGAAAAGGGAATTACGCAGAGGGAACTTGCCGACAATCTGCATATTTCCTATCAGGCTGTCTCAAAGTGGGAGTTGGGAAAAGCTCTGCCCACAGTGGAAATGCTGTATGAAATCTCAAATATATTAAATGTGACAGTGGATTCGTTGTTAAGTGGTAACGAGTGGAAGAATAGGTGTATCTCCTATCGGGAGTCGGGGCTGGATTCCCCAAAACTGCATGCCCTGAAGGGGGAAATACAGGAACTTAATTCGAAGGATGAGTGCATAGTGTCCTCCTATTATGCGGATGCCTGTCTGTTCCAGATAGATACCTCACAGATGCGAGAGCCGGTATATTCTTGTATTACCTGTGTCCCGGGGTCCAAGGAAAAACTGGCAAAGCAGTATGGGTACAATCAGGAGATTTGTGCGGATGTGGCGGCCAGCGCCATGAACTACACGTTGCAGCATGGTATGAGACCAGTGATTTTAAAGGGGATGGTGGTCTGCGGGAACTATAATCAGGAGCAACTGTATCTGATGGCGCAGACATTTCAGAAAATCTGTGAGAAAAACAGGGTTTCCTTTGCCGGAATGGAGATTTCTGCCCAGCCGGTTAATTATAGCCCGGAGGAGTATGAGGTGAGTGCTACCGTGGTAGGAGTGCAGGACAAGGACAAACTGCTGACAGGGAGCCGACTGAGAAAGGGAGACGTATTGATCGGCATCAGGACGGAGGGCATAGAAGGTACAAGCTACCCCTTTGTGAAGATAATGCTGGACAAAGATCCCGAACTCTATCATGCCAGAATAGATGACGATAGAGTTTTTCTTGACGAACTGATGAAGGCAAATGCTGCATTCACAAGGGAAATAATGGAACTGCAGGAGAAGGGGTATCTGCACATGGCATTTCGGATGGGTAACGCTCTGCTGAATTGGCGGACCTGGCAGCGTATGCCGGAGGGCCTGGGGGCATGCATTGATCTGACGGCCATTCCGGTTATGCCTCTGTATCGCTTTCTCTTTGCGCAGGACAGGATAGGGGAAAATGTGTTCTCACATCATTTTCATATGGGCATCGGCATGGTGGTGGCAGTGCCGGAAAAGCATTGGAAAGAGGCAATGAAGGTAATTGGGCAGTTTTCGCAGTGCTGGCGTATCGGGCAGGTGGAATCCGACGGGCATAAGGGGATGAAGGTCTGGAGCAGGGGGCAGATATTATGGTAGGAACAAGGCGGGCAGACAGAGCAATTTTAATGCAGGTTCTGAAGTATGTGCGCAGACACATGCGGCTCATCGTCCTGGCTCTGCTGGCTGGAGCGCTGTGCGCTGGCTGTGGAGTGGCGGGTTCCGAGTTGCTCAGGCGCGTGGTTGACGGGCTGGAGGCGGGAACACTGAAGGGCGTGGGGCCAATCCTGCTGCTGTGCGTGAGTATACTCATAGCCGGGGCGGGTTCCACATGGATTACGCGGTATGCCTCTGGCAGCGTGGCGACGAAGATACTCAGGGAGGTAAAAGATGACGCGGCGGCCCACATTACCGGGATAACTGCAGAATTCATGGCGAAAAACCGTTCGGGAGATATTCTGGCAAGACTGACAGAGGATGTGAACAGGGTCAGCGGTTTTGTGCAAAATGATCTGATCCAGGTAATTATCAATCCCTCTCTGCTTATTTTCTATCTGCTGTATTTGCTGTACTTAAATCCGGTGTTGTTTCTGATTTCCATAGTGCCCACGATTCTGTGCCTGCCTCTGGGGGCCTCACTGACAACGAGATTTAAGGCCGGTTCCAGGGCATATATGCAGTACTCAGCGGAGATTATCAGCTCGTCGGCAGACATGATAGGCGGTATGGAGGTGGTTAAAAGCTGCTCCCTCCAGGACACTTTTTTGGCAAATTACCGTGAAAGCGTACAGAAAATGACGGATATGGCTGTCCGCAATGACCGGAACCAGTCCATGGGCAGCGCTTTTTGGACGCTGTCGGGCACCCTCTCTTCCATACTTTGCCTTGTGACGGGAGGATGGTTTTGCTTGCAGGGAAAGTTGACAATGGGGGGCCTGGTGGCGTTCTTCTCCCTGCTGCCGAAGGCGGTGGAGGTCATTAATGACATGGCAAACAGGATTTTTAACAGCAAAGTGGCCCTGGCGGCGGTAGAGAGGGTGTTTGAGGTCCTGAATACGCCCGTGGAGCTTACGGGAACTGTTGCATCTGGCATGGAGGAGGCTCCGGCCATAGAATTCAAAGATGTGTACTTTTCCTATGAGGAGGGTGTTCCGGTGCTGGAGGGAGCCAGCTTTACAGTTCCCCGTGGCAAGACGGTGGCGGTGGTGGGCTCCAGCGGAGGCGGGAAAAGTACGCTGCTTCGTCTCCTATGCGGCTTTTACAGGCCGCAGCGGGGGAGCATTCTGGTGGAAGGGGTCAGGCTTGATGAGTGGAATCTGGAGGCGCTGCGTTCCCGCCTTTCCTATGTGTCCCAGCATGCCTATTTGTTTCCGGTGTCTGTGGGAGAAAATATTGCCATGGGCAGGCCCGGCGCCGGTCAGAACGAGATACATATGGCCGCGGAGGCGGCCAATGCAGCTGGCTTTATAGACGAACTTCCGCAGAAGTATGATACCCTGGCGGGAGAGCGGGGCCAGCGTCTGTCGGGAGGGCAGATACAGCGTGTCTCCATCGCCCGGGCCATTTTAAAGGGTGCGCCGATACTGATTTTGGATGAGGCAACCTCGGCATTGGATGTACAGGCGGAGGCCGAGGTGCAAAAGGCGTTGGAAGAGCTTTCCAGGGGACGCACAACGCTGGTGGTTGCGCATAGACTGTCCACGATAAAAGACGCAGACTACATCGTAGTCATGGACCGGGGAAGAGTGGCTGAGACCGGAACCCATGAGGAATTGATGGAACAAGGCCGTATTTATCCGCAGCTTTATTCCATGTATGCGGGAAAGAGAAAATTATGAATTATGACAAAATAACAGCTGCAGGGCTGAAAAAATACCTGTCGCTATTTGAAAAATCCGGTCTGTATTGGCTTTGTCTATTGATGATTCCAGGTATAGAGGTATTTGTGAGTGCGATAAACGCGCTCTTTTACAGGAACATTATCAATGCGGTGACGGCCTCGGACATGAAGTTGTTTAACTCCGCCCTCTGGTTTGCGGTGGTCGTTCTGGTTGTGAGTGTGGTCAAACGTCTGATTATTTTTGTATATATGTATCAGATCCGTCAGATTATGAAAAGGCTTCGACTGCGGGTGATGAGACATTTGTTTCGCCTGCCCATGTCCTATTTCGAAGGACATCACACGGCGGATTCCATACAGAAACTGTGTTTTAATGTGGAGGACATCAAGAATTCCCTTGCTAACACGCACCTGAGGATCATCGATCCTGTGATAATCGGCGGAGCCGCGATTATACTTATCCTGGCGATGGACTTTCGGATCGGACTTATGGTAATTGTGCTCAGCGGGGTGTCGGTGCGGATAAACATGATTCTCGTAAAGCCGCTCCGCGGCATGGCGGTCAGAATACAAAAAGCACTGGCTTCCTGCACGAAGAGTCTGACCGATATATTGGCGGGGATCGATATTATCAAGATGTTTCCCGGAGCGCGGGTGATGGTGGAAAAGTATTTAGAGGACAATGCGGACGTGGCGGAGAGCACTATGAAACGGTTGCGCAGGATGTCCGATGTACAGGCGGTGGAATGGGTATTTGGGTTTCTGTGCAATATTGTGGTTCTGATTATCGGGATATTTATGTCTTTTGCGGGCCTGGTAGACTTCGGTACGGTGGTGGCGATTCTCAGTCTCAGGGGCATGGTATCCTATTTTCTGAGCAATATCGGCAGCGCGTGGGGCAGTCTGATGGATACTCTCGTCCTTGCGGACAGGGTGTTTGAGATTCTGGACCGGCCGATTCTGCCGGAATTTGCCCCAAATGACAGTATGGACGGGGAATGTTTTTGCCCTGCGGAAAATTGTGGAATCGCCATAGAGGACGCAGTGTTTTCCTATGACGGCTCGGAAAAGGTACTGGACGGTGTGGATATTATAGTGGAAAGAGGAAAAACGGCGGCACTGGTGGGGGAGAGCGGCGGTGGTAAGAGCACAGTGGTTAAGCTCCTGCTGGGCCTATATCAACTGAGCAGCGGCCGCATAAGCGTGCTTGGAAAACCGCTGTCTGGCTATACTCCAGATGAATTGCGGGGAAACATTGCCTATGTTCCGCAGGACGCGTATCTATTCGCCACAAGTATAAGGGAAAATATACGGTATGGCAGGCTGGAGGCAAGCGATGAGGAGGTCGTCTGGGCCGCTAGGCGCGCTTATGCCCACGACTTTATCATGGCATTTCCGGATGGGTATGACACGTTGGTGGGGGAGAGGGGGGAGAGCCTGTCAGGCGGACAGCGCCAGCGGATTGCGATTGCGAGGGCATTTATTAGGAATGCGCCGATCCTCCTTTTAGACGAGGCGACTTCAGCATTGGATTCAGAGAGCGAGCAGCTGGTACAGAAAGGCCTTGAGGCGCTCATGGGAGGACGTACTACCCTTGTGATAGCGCACAGGCTTTCCACCATTGAAAAAGCGGATATGATATACGTCATAGAGAGCGGGAAGGTGTGTGAAAAGGGCAGACATGGCGAACTGATAGAACAGAACGGCGTATACAGAAGGCTGGTAGAATTGTAATAAGGTTCTATAAAAAACAGGATGGGCTCTTGGGAGAACTCATCCTGTTTTATTCTGTGTCTTACGCCTTGCCGTTGGAACCGAGTACATGCACGATCTTGTGAGCGACCATGTCTTTGACAGCCTGACGGGCGGGTTTCAAATATTGGCGAGGATCAAAATGATCCGGATGCTCCGCAAAGTATTTGCGGATATTGCCTGTCATGGCAAGACGGATATCGGAGTCAATATTGATCTTACATACGGCAAGCTCGGCAGCCTTGCGCAGCTGTTCCTCGGGAATACCCACCGCATCGGGCATATTGCCGCCATACTGGTTGACCATCTTGACGAACTCCTGCGGAACGGAGGAGGAGCCGTGCAGAACGATGGGGAAACCGGGCAGACGTTTAATGCACTCCTCCAGCACGTCAAAGCGAAGCGGAGGGGGAACAAGGATGCCGTCTGCGTTTCTCGTACACTGGGCGGCGGTAAACTTGTACGCGCCGTGGGAAGTGCCGATGGCGATGGCCAGGGAATCGCAGCCTGTCCTGGAGACAAACTCCTCTACTTCCTCCGGACGGGTATAGGACTCATGCCCTGCCTCTACCATAACCTCGTCCTCAACGCCGGCCAGTGTGCCCAGCTCGGCCTCGACTACGACGCCCTTGTCGTGGGCGTACTCTACGACCTGCTTGGTCAAGGCGATATTGTCCTCAAAGGACTTGGAGGACGCATCGATCATAACAGAAGTGAAACCGCCGTCAATGCAGGATTTGCACAGCTCAAAGGTATCGCCGTGATCCAGATGCAGGGCGATGGGAATCTGGGGATTCTCGGCGACTGCCGCTTCCACCAACTTAACCAGATAAGTATGGTTCGCATAAGCCCTCGCACCCTTGGATACCTGAAGGATCACAGGGCTGTTCAGCTCACCTGCAGCCTCCGTGATGCCCTGCACGATCTCCATGTTGTTGACGTTGAATGCACCAACTGCGTAACCGCCATTGTATGCTTTCTCAAACATTTCCTTTGTTGTAACTAATGGCATTGTCATTACCACCTTTCCTGAGATTATTTTGACCAGCCCCTAAGACTGGATATTCACTACCTTTTTATTATAACCCAAAGCATGTCTGTAAGCAAGCAAATTCTGGAAAATATGGGGCATTTCTCCTATTGCAACTTAGCTTTCTTTCACTGTATCCTTGTAAAACATAGTCCGAAGCGTGCAGATATCTTTGGGAACACTGTCCCTGTCCTCCACGTCGTGCAGCTTTTTCACCCACCCATAAAAGGCGTTGGCGGTGGGAGTTGTCAGAGTGGAGGTTCTGGTGATGTGGCCTTTTCGGATGGTCTCCTGTGCCACGCCCCGCATAAACTTCCAGAAATTGTAGTAGGCCAGCTTGAGCTTGGTCATATACCCGGTGCTGTCCTCGATGACAAAGCCCTCGATCTTGCGGCCCTTATACTCATAGTCCTCCTCCAGCACATCATAGTACCAGTCAAAGAACTCCTGCCAGGAGGCCAGCTCAAAGGCTTTTTCCTTGGCGGTCAGCCCCAGCCGGTTTGCCACATGGCACATCTCGTCGTAGTCATATTTGGAAAAATCCATCTGGTTGCAGACAATATCCAGCAGGTACAGGCCGCTTTCGGGATATTCGATAATATGAGGATCGTGTTTCATATCCACGCACTCAAAGACAAAGGAAACATTGTTTTCCCTGATGAAATCCTTCATCTCCGCCAAGTGTTCGGAGGATATCTTTTCATACAGCATATCCCTGAGCCATCCGGTAAACTGGCTGTCGATGGTGGATTTGGTGGCAATAAACAGATCGTCCTCATACTCGTTGTAGCTCACGATACCCAAAAAGCCGTTTTCCTTCACATAGGCGGTGACAGGGAACTGCAATTTGTGCTGCAGCAGGTCAAACTTGGTCTCCGGGCGCTCGTTTATATTGAAAAATTTGTCGTATGCCCTGGCGGCCACCTTCCCCTTTACCGTGTCCAGATACAGGCCCCTGGCTTTGATGGTCTGTTCGTCCCACGCCCTGTCATCGAATGCCTTGCGGGTAAAATTAAAGGACGAGATATTGCCAAATTTCTTTTCCTGAATATATCTGTTGGAGCGCAGCGCAATGATTGTGTCTGCGATGGAGCTGCCGGTCACAGTCTGCTCCTGCCGCATTTCCGGGGTCTTAAAGACCTCGTTTTTCACCTCCACTGTGCGGATGCCCTCCCGGTCAACCTGTACACATCTCAGGCAGCCGCCGAATTCCACCTGCCCCTCCAGATTGTACACCTTGTCATTGACCTTGACAGGGAGCTGCTTAGTATTTCTGTGTCCGTGAATCTGGATATAATTGTCCGGGGTAGTCTCGTAAAAGGTCTCCGCGATCTTCTCAAAATCGTTGTAATTTCCCACACCTTTAATCATCTGTTCCGTTGCCACAAAGGACAAATTTTCAGGAACTGTGCTGAGTCCCGCATGGGTGACGATAAAGACCCTGTCCCCATAGGTATAGTACGCGCACTGGCCGAATTTGCGGTACAGCTGCCGGAGTTGTTTCTTGTCCATGTTAGCCTCGTCAAGGGCAGGCCTTGTCACCAGCTCAAACTCCTTGGACCTGCCCACCGAGTCGTTGGCATACAGCCACAGCCATCTCTCGTGGTTGCCCTCCAGCATCAGCACATTCTTTCTGTCCTTGACGGAGAGAAGGAAGTTCAGGACCTCCACATTTTCCAGCCCTCGGTCCACATAATCGCCCAAGAATATGTAAAATTCATCGTCCCGGATGCCGTCGTTGTCCGAGAGATACTTCTGGAGAGCCGTGTTACAGCCGTGGACGTCACCGATATGGTGAATCCGCCTGTAACCGGACAAATCTATCCTTTTCAGCCAAATGGTATCCAGCTCGTCGGGCTTTATCACCTTTACGCCGGAGGGGATTTTCTGGGTCGCAAACCGGGAATACATCCTGTCGATCACTTCCTCAGGAACCCTCTTTAAAGGCTCACGCCCCAGATTTCTCCTCTTTGCCTCCTCGATGGGAATATCCGTAAAGTCCACGCAGTACATTCTGTACCGATAGGACTCACACATTTCCTTGTAGCGGCTTAACTCCGCGGTCTTGGAGTTGGTGGCGTCGATCACCGTGAACTCGCCGTTCTGCATACGGATCTCCAGCAGGCTAAACAGCATTTTCCACACTGTCTTGTCATTGCTCTGGCTGATTCCCACCGTTCCGTCCACCAGCATGGTGGGCCCCTGGCACAGCAGTCGGATATCGTCTGCGGACAGCGCATATTGTTTTAAGTTGTTTTTTTCAATCCATGTGGTTTTTCCACATCCGGGCGCTCCTCTGAGCAAAAGTAAAATTCTCATCTGTATCCTCCTCCCGCTTTTCCCAACGGGAACGCGGACTTTTTTATTATAGTATGCGCGGGGCACCGTATCAATAGCCCTGTGGTATAATCCGATTCAATCTTGTATTTACAGTTCCCTTAAAAAGCGCTTATATTTTTCTATAGATGTGTCATAACAAAAAGGCCCTGTCTCCTCCGGCCAGCGGTCGCTGGTATCTCCCGTTTGAATCGAATATAGAAACATACTTCCCTCCACCTTAAAATGTGTGCAACCATCATACGGATAAGAGTCATTGAAACGGATAACCATATTCTGCAGCTTTTGCGCCGTTTCGTCTGTGTCGTCCAGCACAAGGCAGGGAGCTGCAAAGGAGGAGACTGAATCGCAGGTATCCTCGTTACTTATCTCAAGTCCTTCCTGTCTCATGCAGTAAATGAGAAGTTTCTGAGAATAATTATCCTGATACATCCAGGCATCGTTTCCCAGCGGATAGGCGTATGCAATGAATTGAATGGCGCTGTTTTCTCTGTCCTGCAATTTCACTGCCGGGCATTCCAGCGCCTGCTGAAAGTCCGGTTCCCCATCCGTGTAGCCTATATGTATAAATTCGTCAATTATCTGAAAGTCTTTTCCGTAAGCCCGCTCCATGTAGTTTCGTATGTCCGCGCTGCTTGGCCTGTGGGGGAAGAAGAGTAAAAAGGCCATCCCTGCCGACAGCGCGGCGAGGGAAATAATCAAAATGGGTATCCATATTTTTCTGTGCATGGTTTATCCTTTCAACGGCTGGTTTGACGGTGTCAACATTACCATAATTATAGCATATGTCTGCGGAAACTCAAGCCTGTGCTTTTGCGCTCATAGCCGTGAGTGTAAAAAATTTAAAATTCAGGGAACCTTTTTGCTCCCGAGAGTATCTTACTTATATGGACGGGAAAACCATGGCGATATGTCAGAGGAACCGTCCCGAATTTCATGCAAGGAGGAAAAAAGTAAAATGAAAAAAAATTTAGTTGTTGTATCCGTTCTAGCGCTGGCGCTGATCTTATCGCCTCTCAGCGGTATAGGCAGGGGCGTGCTCGCCGATGAAGAGGATACATCTGTCGCAGTACTTTCTGTATCAGGTGATCAGAGTTCGGATTCAAGTGCAAGCGCTGCCCCGACGCAAGCTCCTACATCGACGCCATTACCGCACGATGCCCCTGTGGAGCAGATTGTGGAAAGACTCAACGAGGTCTTGGATAATGCCGCGGCCACAAATCCAGACGGGAATCCAAACGCGGTCGTGTGGCAGCTGCTGGGAGTCATAGTTCAACATCGAATGGCTGATGCTATGACGGAAAGCGTTGAAGTCCGTGAAAAAATGGCAGATCTGGAGACACGCTATATAGAGTGGTACAATATTCAGGTGCAAGAGATGGAGATGGGTGACGCTGTAAAAGAGGTTGTGGATCCAGACAAGGTAAGCATAATAGGTACCGCCTTTGACGCGGCGGGGACTTCTGATGTTACGATGCAGTGGAAGATGGACGTAGTGGATAAAGAGCTTAAGTTTATTCCGAGTCATAGCAAGCTTGTAAGTTTTGACGTCGAGTTTTATCGCAATGGCGAGGAACAAGGGAATCATACCATGTGGTTACCTGTGACGTTCACTATGCCTGTGCCTGGCGGAATCGATGTCGACAAGTTGGCGATTTGGCATTACATGAATTACTCTGAAAACAGCGTTGTGCGTATGCCGATCGAATTCTCCATTAATTCGGATGGAACGATTAGCTTTAGTGAGACAAATTTCGTTTCCTCCACGTTTGCGTTTATAGAAGTATCTTCTTCAAGCGAGTCCGGCGGCAACACTCCTTCCAGCGGAGGGGCCAGCAGTAACACCCCTGCTGGCGGAGAGTCCGGAGGTAGTGCCCCGTCCGGTGGAAAGAGCGGTGATAATAGTTGGCTGGCGGATGTGGAAAGCCAGATCATAGCAGCAGATCCGGGGACCATTGTCAAGATTACCAAAGACCAGAACATAAACAGCCTGTCCAACAGCGTTATGCAGCAGTTGGCAAAGCGTGGTGATGTGGCCCTGGAGATGGAATACACCTATGACGGCGTGGACTATCATATCGTTATTCCCGCAGGTTTGGCTGTGGATGATGATATTCCTTGGTATGGCCCCCTGTATCTGTCGGCATATTACAGCGGCTATGCATTGAGTGAGAACACGGCTGCGCCTACCTCTCTCTATATTGTGCAGAGTGGTGATACATTGAGCAAGATTGCGCGTAAACACAATACGACAGTTGCTGATCTGACGATGAAGAATCCTCAGATCAAGAATGTGAACAGCATTAAGCCGGGTCAGATCATTACAATTGAGTAAGCGGTATCGGTAGGCCAAGAGGCCGGATTCCATAGGAGTCCGGCCTCTTTTTTTCTGGTGGAGGGAGGATGCTTACACACTTGAGTTTCGTATAGAGGAATGCTATAATTTATTGAGAAAAGTAGAAACTCAGTCATAACATACAAGGAGGAGTACCTCTATGAAACAGATCAACATGGCAATCCTGGGTGCGGGCAATATCGCCCGGCAGATGGCGGTGGCGGTAAATGGTCTGCAAAGTCAGGTCCGCGCCTATGCGGTAGCCTCCCGCAGTCTGGAGAAGGCGGAGGCCTTTGCCCGAGAGTGGCATTTTCAAAAAGCGTATGGTTCCTATGAAGAGCTGGCGGCGGACCCGGAGGTAGATCTGGTCTATATTGCCACGCCCCACGCCATGCACTATGACAACGCCCGGCTCTGCGTGGAGCAGGGGAAGGCGGTGCTGGTGGAGAAGGCATTTACCGCCAATGCCGCTCAGGCCAGAGAATTAATTCGGCTGGCGGAGGAGAAAAAGGTCTTCTTGACGGAGGCCATCTGGACCCGCTATATGCCCGGCAGACAGATTGTAGAAAGTCTGCTGGCACAGGGGGTCATCGGTGAGCCTATCTCCCTGGAAGCGGAGTTTTCAGTGCCGCTGAGCCACAAGCAGCGCATGTATGACCCAGCGCTGGCCGGAGGCGCGCTGCTGGACCTGGGGATGTACTGTCTGACCTTTGCCTCCATGTATTTTGGGGATGAGATTGCTGAGGTGACTTCCCGGGCGGAGAAGCTGGATACCGGCGTGGACGCCATGGACGATATTTACTACACTTATGTGGATGGCAAAAAAGCCCATTTGCGCACCTCTATGATAACAGGCCCTGTCAACCGGGGGGAGATCAAGGGAACTCAGGGGCGTATCGAGGTGGACACTCTGAACAATTTTACTGCCATCCGGGTATATGACAATGCGGGAAATCTGCTGCAGGAGCCGGAGATACCTGCCCAGATCAATGGCTATGAATACGAAGTGCTGGCCTGTGTCCGGGCCATGGAGGCAGAAAATCTGGAGTGTGAGGAGATGCCCCACAGCGAGACCATAGAGATCATGGAGCAGATGGATCGCCTGCGCCGGGAGTGGGGTGTGGCGTATCCCTTTGAGGTGGAGTGACAGGCCCTGAAGGCAGCAGACCTCATGCAACTTTGAGTTGCTTTTTCCCCCAAAAGCGAACCGTAAAGTTGGTGGAATCCCTCCGAGAACTGTTATATGATAATTCCATCAACCGCGCATTCTGCCGGAAATGGCGCCGAGAGGGCAGATGCAAAACTAAAGCGGTAACTGTCAGGTTGGTACTGTAGTGGCAGTTACGGAACTATAACAGTAACTGCCCATACAGTGCCTGGAATAAATGCTGGCCGCACTATGGACAGGATTTATTCCACCGTTCGAGGTACTGTAGTGGCAGTTACGGAACTATAAATGGAGGGAAAATAGAATGAGCTTTGGACAAAATCTTTTGTTTCTGAGAAAAATGAAAAACAATATGACCCAGGAGGAACTGGCGGAAAAATTGGATGTAAGCAGGCAGACGGTGTCCAAATGGGAGCTGGACGCCGCCTACCCGGAGATGGAGAAACTGCTGGGATTGTGCACATTATTTTCCTGCACTCTGGACCAGCTGGTGCGGGAGGACATGAATATCATCAACGAAGCCTACTCCAATATTCGCATAGAGGAGGTGGAGGCCTTCCACTATATCCAGTACACGGTTATCAGTCCGGAGCCGGAGGAGGACGCCATAGACCATGTAAAAAAGTGGGCGCAGCAGATTGGTATTCAGAACCCCAGAATCATCGGCTGGGATTTCCCAGCGGTTTCCCAGGAGCAGATAAATGTACACCACATGCATGGCTACGGGGCCGCGCTGATTCTGGACCCCGGCATTTCGGAGGAGGGACTGCCTGCGGAGGTGAAAAAGCAGGACAAACAGCGGTACATTGCCATCACGATCAAGGAGTCACACACGGACCCTTTTGTTCTGATTCCCAATGCCTATAAGGTCTTGATGGCCTACATGAATACCAACGGCATCAAGGGCAAATGGGACGGTCATATCATTGACTGTTTTGAGAAGGAATACGATCTGGACGGCGTGTGGCACATGGACGTGTATATTGCGGTAGAATAGGCAATACGCATAGTGCGCCAGGATTTTCAGATGGAGAATCTGGCCGGAGGGAGAAACAGAATGTGCTTGACAATCCCAGTCTATTCTGATAAACTGAGTATGGTTTATCGGAATAGACTGGGATTTTGCATTTAATTGCCAAGCGCCTGACGAAACGGACAGATATGAAAGGGAATTGGAAGAGATGGAGAAAATATTTGAGAGCGAATATCGCTTTTTATGTGTGATCTGGGAGCATGAGCCGGTGAGCAGTCCAAGGCTGGTGGAGCTTTGCGGCCTCGAGCTGGGCTGGAAGAAATCAACCACCTACACGGTGCTGCGCAAGCTGGCGGAAAAGGGAATGGTACAGAATGAAAATACCATTGTTACCTCTCTGGTCAGCAAAGAGCAGGTGGACCGTCAGGCCAGCGACGAGCTGTTGGAGCGCACTGCCGGGGGAGACGTGCCCCGGTTTCTGGCGGCCTTTTTAAAGGATCGCAAGCTAACGCAGAAGGAGATTCAGAAGATTCGGGAACTGATCGAGGAGGCGCGGCCCGAAGATGTTTCTCAGCAGTAATCCAAGAGAACGGAGGAAGAGATGACGAGAGTGTGGGAGATATGGAGTCAAATGCATGTAGTAGAGCATTTGTGGCGGATGAGTCTATTGGCGGGACTGTTGATTGGATTTGTTTTGATTCTGCGCCTGCTGCTGTGCAGATGTTCCAAAGGATATAGCTATGGTCTATGGCTGTTGGTGCTGCTGCGCCTGGTGTGTCCGGTCTTTATTGAGAGTGATTACAGTGTGCAGCCCCGGTTTTTGAGCGGCGGGGTGATGGATGCTCCCGGGCAGGAGGGAGAGCAGCTCCCGGCGGCGCATATGCCTCTGGGGGCAGACGGTCTCCCTGATGAGAGCGGTGGAGATATGGCAATGCCGGAGTTTATGGGAATGGGCGTGTCTCTGGACTATCAAGTGGAAGGTTCCATGGACAGCCGGGAAACTCCGTTCGGAGGGGACAGCGAAAGCCGCCTGGCCGCAGGGAACAGGGCGTCAGACAATATTTATAGCGGCAGAGACGGAGCTGGGGCAGTAAACCAGGGGGAGAGATTCTGGCAGCGCTATCTTCCGTGGCTGCGGGTAATCTACGTGCTGGGAGCCGGAGCATTTCTGCTTTATTTTGCGGCGCAGTATATAGGTTGGAAACGTAAGCTGAGGGCCGCCGTCCATGTGAGAGACAATATCTGGTGCAGTGAGAGAGTTGCGTCTCCTTTTGTGCTGGGAGTGCTGCGTCCGCGAATTTATCTGCCCTATGGACTGGAGGCCCAGGAGATGGAATATATCCTGCTTCACGAGCAGAGCCATATCCGGCACATGGACCCTCTGCTGCGCCTGCTGGGCACCCTCGCTCTGTGTCTGCACTGGTGGAACCCGCTGGTGTGGCTGGGAATTCACATGTTTTATCAGGACATGGAGATGTTTTGTGATGAGACGGCCATGGTGCGGGCGGATCTATCCCGGAGACAGGCCTACGCCGCCACTTTGCTGCGATTTGCCATTAAGCAAAGCGGTCTGGCCGCAGTGCTGGCCTTTGGAAAAACTCACACGGAGCGCCGGATAAGAAATGTGTTGGAGCAAAAAAGGCGTGGAAGAGGGATTGCGCTGTCGGTGGCATTGGCAGCACTGGCAGGCGGAATAATCTTTTTGACAGTACCCCGGGGAGTCCGGGCGGAAATGCCGAGTGAGGACACGGCCTCCCAGTCTTTGCAGCAGGAAACACTGCAGGATTTTGTACTCAGTGAGGGACAGGTAGAGACGTTGGCGGGCGACATGGTAACGCTGCGGCTGGTACTGACGGAGGGCACACGTACTGCTTATCAGACCCAGGAGGGCGAGACGGCAGAGAATTATGAGGGTCTATATGAGCTGCAGGTTTTGGATGTCCAGGGCCGGTTTTTGGACAGGGCAGCGCTGTCCAATGAACAGGGCGGCGGGACAATGTGCTTTTTCTACCGGGATTTTCCCTGGTATTTTGAGGATTATAATCTGGATGGGCAGCAGGATTTCTTTGTGGGCACTAAGACGGAGGATGGCAGAAGTTATCATTATTTTTTCACAATCACTGCACAAGGAGAACTGGAATATCTCTTTGACGGACCCATGTGGGGAGATTATTGGCCTATGAGCGCTGATGAGATCACCAATCTGTATCTTGAGTCCGGCGGTGGGGAACATGATTTCCGCACTCTGTTTTTATACCAGATGAACCCGGAGTATTCCTCCCATGATTTTTATACCTGGTCCCCTGAATTAGAAAAATACCGCAAGGGTGTGGACTTTACCGGCGTATATCCCGAGGGTTGGAATCAGGAGGCGGCGGACTATCTGGAGGGCGACTGGCGCGTCACGGGGATAGGTATATGGAGCCGGGAGGAGCCAGAGCCGGAATATCGGATTGGAGAGACTTTGAGTTATGCAGACGGTACTTTCCGATGGATCGACGCGGCGGGCAATGTAAAATACGAGAGCGATATTGCGGGCTGCAGCAGTCTGGCGCAGAACGCGGAGGAATTCGAGAATACCTTTGATATGACCTGGCCCAGCGCATATGCGCAGGAAACCAGGCAGATACTGCTCGATCTGGGCGAGGACGCTGGCATTGGAAATGTGGTCTATATGCTGGACGAAAACAGGATATTGGTGTATGATCTGACAAGTCAGGGCGTGTTCTGGACGGCCGCCCGGGTGCAGCAGGGAGAGGCGGCGCAGGAGTAAAGTGTTTCAGAGAGACAGAACGGAGTGGAGAATATGGCGACTAAGATTACGGACGAGACGATCAGGTATATTGCGTCTCTGGCCAAACTGGAGCTGACCGATGAGGAGCAAAAACAGGCCGGGCGAGACATGGAAAAAATGCTGGACTACATTGACTTGCTGGAGGAATTGGACACCGAGGACGCGGAGCCGGCGTTCCATATATTTCCTGTGGAGAATGTGTTTCGAGAGGATGTGGTGACAAACGGGGATGGCAGCCGGGAAACCCTGGGGAACGCCCCAGCAGAAGAGAACCATATGTTTGTGGTTCCGAGAACCGTAGAACCTTAAACAGCATATTCCCAGAAAACACACTGAACAATATACGAGCGCTCAAGCGGTCGTATGTTGTTCACTGGCCCTGTGTGTTTGGAGGGAATATGCGGAACAGAGGTTCTAAAGAACCTCAAATAGGAGGACTTATAAGATGGACTTGCTGTCACTTTCGGCTGTGGAGCTGTCCGCAGCTATCAGAGAGGGAAAAACTACTGCACCGGCGGCTCTGGAGGCGGTGCTGACACAGATAGACAGAACAGAGGAAACCTATCACTGCTATGTGACCGTTGACCGGGAGAGGGCGCAGGAGAAAGCGTACAGGGTGCAGCGGCAGATAGAAAGCGGCGCGCTTACCGGTCCGCTGGCTGGGGTGCCCATGGCAGTGAAGGACAATCTGTGTACGGAGGGGCTGCGGACTACCTGCGCCTCCAGGATATTGGAGAATTTTGTTCCCGCCTACACTGCGGAGGCAGTGCGGAGACTGGAGGAGGCGGGGGCCGTGCTTGTGGGCAAGACCAACATGGATGAGTTTGCTATGGGCTCCACCACAGAGACCTCCTGCCATGGGGTTACCCGCAATCCCCGCAATCCCAACCATGTGCCCGGCGGTTCCTCCGGCGGCAGCGCAGCGGCAGTGGCGGCGGGAGAGTGCTATTTTGCTCTGGGTTCCGACACCGGCGGCTCTGTGCGCCAGCCTGCGGGCTACTGCGGCGTGGTGGGCATGAAACCCACCTACGGCACGGTGTCCCGGTATGGGCTGATCGCCTATGCCTCGTCTCTGGACCAGGTGGGGCCTCTGACCCGCAGCGTGTCCGACTGTGCGGCGGTGCTGGAGATTATCTCCGGCCACGATCTTAAGGACTCCACCTCCATAGAACGGAGGGACACAGATTTTACAGGCGCGCTGCGGGCGGACGCAGAGGGCCTGCGCATCGGGCTCCCCAGAGACTATTTTGGGGAGGGTATCATGCCGGAGGTCAAAGAGGCTGTGCTGCGGGCAGCTCAGATACTGCGGGACAGGGGAGCCGTGGTGGAGGAGTTCGATCTGGGGCTGGTGCAATATGCGATTCCCACATACTACACTATCGCATCCGCCGAGGCCAGCTCTAATCTGGAGCGTTTCGATGGCGTCAAGTACGGGTATCGCGCGGAGAGAACACAGGGGCTTGACGATATGTATAGAAAGACCCGTTCCCAGGGATTCGGAGCCGAGACAAAGCGCAGAATCATGCTGGGCTGCTTTGTGCTGAGCACGGGATATTACGACGCCTATTATCTCAAGGCGCTGAAAGTAAAAGGGATGATAAAGAGGGCCTTTGACAGGGCTTTTGCGCAGTATGACTTGATTCTGGGTCCGGTGGCTCCCACTACAGCCCCGCTGCTGGGAGAGAATCTGGAGGATCCCATGAGCATGTATCTGGGGGATATCTATACCGTTTCGGCGAATCTTGCTGGTCTGCCGGGAATCTGTGTGCCCTGTGGCAGCGACGCCCGAGGACTTCCCGTGGGACTACAGCTGCTGGGGAATTGTTTTCAGGAGAAAAAGCTGCTGCAGGCGGCGTATGCCTTTGAACAGGTATGGAATATGCGGAACTAAAATATAAAAGAGGTATGATATGACCAGAGAATATGAGAGCATTATAGGGCTGGAAGTGCATGTGGAGCTTGCCACCAAAACGAAGATATTTTGCGGCTGTCCCACCGATTTCGGTGGCAGGCCCAACAGTCATACCTGTCCTGTATGCACCGGTATGCCGGGTTCCCTGCCTGTGCTCAATCGGCAGGTGCTGGAGTACGCGGTGGCGGTGGGGCTGGCGACCCACTGCGAGATAGCGGAGTATTGCAGATTTGACCGTAAAAACTATTTTTATCCTGACAATCCCCAGAATTACCAGATATCCCAGCTGTATCTGCCAGTATGTCGGGATGGATATGTGGACATTGACACTCCGGAGGGCAGCAGGCGAATCGGCATCCATGAAATCCATATGGAGGAGGATGCGGGCAAGCTGATTCACCGGGAAGGCGGAAATAATACGCTGGTGGACTACAACCGTTCCGGTGTGCCGCTGATAGAGATTGTGACTGAGCCCGACATGAAAAATGCCCGAGAGGTCATTGCCTTCCTGGAGAAACTGCGTCTGCTCATTCAGTATCTGGGCGCCAGCGACTGCAAGCTGCAGGAGGGTTCCATGCGTGTGGATGTGAATCTGTCTGTGCGGGAGATGGGGGCGGTGGCCCTGAGAACCCGCACGGAAATGAAGAATCTCAACAGCTTTCACGCCATATCCGGGGCCATAGAGGGGGAGCGGGAACGGCAGATCGCCGTGCTGGAGAGCGGGGGAGAGGTAGCCATGGAAACCCGCCGCTGGGACGACGCTGAGGGATGTTCCCATGCCATGCGGTCCAAGGAGGACGCCCGGGACTACCGATATTTTCCCGATCCGGATTTGCCCCCTGTGCACATCGACAGGGAGTATCTGGAGAAGATACGCGCCGGAGCGCCGGAATTTCGCACGGAGAAAATGGCGCGGTACAGGACGGAGTATGGCATTCCGGACTATGACATTGGGATTATCACCGGCAGCAAACACATGGCGGATTTGTTTGAGGCTGCCACTGCAATCTGCGGACAACCTAAAAAAGTGTCCAACTGGCTCATGGGCGAGACTTTGCGCCTGCTGAGAGAGCGGGATATGGACGCCCAGGATATCAGAGTCAGCCCCGAGCATCTGGCGGCGCTGATCGATCTGGCGGAGAAAAAGGAGATTACCGGAGGCGTGGCTAAGGAGGTCTATGAGGTCATGTTTGCTCAGGACGTGGACCCGGTGCAATATGTGGAAGAAAAGGGGCTGAGAACCGTCAACGATCAGGAGATTCTGCGCAAAACAGTGGAGCAGGTGATCGCCGAAAATCCCCGGTCTGTGGCGGACTATCAGAGCGGCAAGGATAAGGCATTGGGCTTTTTGGTGGGACAGACCATGAAGGCAATGAAAGGGAAAGCGGACCCGGTGTGCGTCAGTGAATTGCTGAAGGAACTGTTGAAAAGCGCAAAAACAAGGGCCTGACTCCCGTGGGAGCGGCCCAAACTTTGGGTGCAGCAACAGCCCTGTCAATTTTCTATATCATAGATCATGCGGATTAACTGCAGAATCGAATCGGTCTCTGCCACATTGCCAACCACGCTCAAAATCACATCCTCTTCCTGGAAAATGAATGCCTCCTGAATACGGGGGCAGTCCTGGATATACAGTCCAACGGGTACGGGCTCCCTCATATCCTCGGCGCGAGAGGGATCAGTCGGATATGAGGGGGTGGTCTCCAGTGCGCCGCCTTCCTGTGCGGCCTCAAACTCGGCGGCAAGAGCGGCATCCATATAATAGTAGTAGGGCTCCAACTGTTCCTGCAGCTCCTGAGGCAGTACCTGGCGCAAATCCCAGAACATGCCATTGTACGCATAACGGTTGATGACCAGAGGACCGCTGGCCATCACGTCCACATCTCCAGCCGCAATGTAGACAGCCAGTCGCTCTGTGGCATCTACATTGCCTTGGTCAAAAGCGTTGTCGGTAATATACATGTTCGTGTCAAACAGGACGTCGTATTCTTTCAGATCAATGTCTGCACGGTCAGCAAAATCCTCTCGGAAAGCGTCGTACTGCGGAGTCTGGTAGGCGTTGACAAAGGCACCATAAAATGCCCATTCCTTGCGGGTTGCCACGCTGTGTACCAGAGAGATGGCGCAGGCGATCAGGACCACGCCGCCTATTACATGCCATTTATAGTAATCCAGAAAATACTGAAAACGCTCCTTGAGACTTTTCTGCTTTATTGCTTCCCGCTCTTCGCGGAATTCATCCATCACCGGCATAGCAAGACCTCCAATTCATAGATTCCACAGTGTATTCTAATCCTATTAAGAATAATAAGGGTTTCGCCCTGGCATGTCAATAAAGTGTTCATAATATGAATCTAAAAAAAGGATAAAAACCTTGCAAGTTTCTCCCATCTGGTATATCATTTTGTTATGAGCCGAGGGTGATCGGATATATAGTTAAAGAATACGGTATACATTAACGCAATAACACGGGCATGTGTTATGCAGAAAGAGGTAAGTATGAGCGAGACTTATGTAGAATGCCTTGTAAAGGCGAAATCCAAGATGGGAATGGTGCTTTTAAAATATCTGCTGATCGGTCTGACCGCTGTGTTTGTGCTGTTACTGCTGCTGGGCGTTGTTCTGGCGATTATTCCCGGGGCTATAACCGGTGTGGGAGCGTATTTTGTGACGCTGTACTCCGATCTGGAGTATGAGTATCTGTATCTGGACAAGGAGCTGGTCATTGACAAGGTGCTTGCCAAGAGCAGGCGCAAGCGCATAGCCACTTACCAGGTGGACCGGATGGAGATCATGGCGCCGTTTCGCTCCTACAGACTGGACAACTATAAGAACCGTCAGGTCAAGATCAAGGACTACAGTATCGGTGAGGAGTTGAAACCTGATTTGCGCTATGCCGTGTATTATGAGGGCGGCGAGAAACTGATTCTGAGTCCCTCTGAGGAAATGGTGAAGGCCATTCGCAGCGTTGCGCCCAGAAAAGTTTTTACGGATTAAAAAATGCTCCCTTTTCGGAATTGTGTACCCACTGAAAACAAACCTATAAATATATATAAAAGTTAAGATGATTGGATTTCAGCAAAGGGAATTCATATGGATTTTTTCTTAATGCTACTTGTTACAGTAATGGTTCCCACATGGTACCTATTTCCAAGTAGAATAATTTCTATGACATTTAATTCGTTCAGCAAGTCAATCACCATAAAAAATGATAAATGGGCTGAATTGTTAATTGCAGAAAAAAATACTTGGGGAATTGAAACTGATCCTGGAAAAAGGAATAAAATGTCATTCTGGGGCTTAATCGGATATGTGATATTTCTTCCGCAAATTTTTTTTATGCCGTATAATTGGTGGGTTTATATTAAAACAGGATCAGGGAAATGGTGTGAGGCAGAACAAGCATATCTGGCAGTGGCGATGCTATATTATTTTACTGCATTGTTCATCAAACTTAAAGAAGCAAATAAATTTAGTAAAGGAGAGATATGGTAATATATCAAAAGCTGTTTTTAGGAGAAAACCAATGTTTTATAATATAGGCAAGCTCCATTTGTATAGAGATGTATGAGCATTCATCAAAATTTCCCAGATAGACAATTGGAACACTTTTCCGAAAGGGGAGAAAAATATTCAGAAAACTCAAATTGACAGTTGACATCGGCTGTCAATTTTGTTACACTCGAATGCAAATCAAAACACAGGTGACTGCGGAATGGAGGTTCTAAAGAACCTCTCAAATAGGAGGAGAGAATATGGGACAGATTATTGGCGAAGGCATTACTTTTGACGATGTGCTGCTGGTACCGGCGTACTCCCAGGTAGTGCCCAATCAGGTAGACCTGACCACATGGCTTACCAAGAAGATCAAGCTGAACATTCCGATGATGAGTGCGGGCATGGACACCGTCACGGAACATCGCATGGCGATTGCCATGGCCAGACAGGGCGGCATCGGTATCATCCACAAGAACATGTCTATTGAGGCGCAGGCGGAAGAGGTGGACAAGGTCAAACGTTCCGAGAACGGCGTAATCACAGATCCTTTTTCCCTGACTCCCGAACATACACTGGCGGATGCGGACAATCTGATGGGCAAATTCCGCATATCTGGCGTACCCGTCACGGAGGGGCGCAAGCTGGTGGGTATCATCACCAACCGCGATCTGAAATTCGAGACAGATTTCACCAAGAAAATCAAAGAATCCATGACTTCTGAAGGCCTGATTACCGCTCCCGAGGGTATTACTCTGGAGGAGGCAAAGCAGATCCTGGCCAAGGCCCGCAAGGAAAAGTTGCCCATTGTGGACAAAGATTTCAATCTGAAGGGCTTGATTACCATTAAAGATATAGAGAAAACAATCAAATATCCTCTGGCGGCAAAGGACGAGCAGGGCAGACTGCTCTGCGGCGCAGCAGTGGGAATTACCGCCAATGTGCTGGAGCGTGTGGCGGCTCTGGTGGCGGCCAAGGTGGATGTGATCGTGCTGGACAGCGCTCATGGACATTCCGAGAACGTGCTGCGTTGCATTCGCATGATTAAGGAAAATTATCCTGAGGTACAGATCATTGCGGGTAACGTGGCCACAGGCGAGGGCACCAAAGCCCTGATTGAGGCTGGCGCAGATGCGGTGAAGGTGGGAATCGGTCCCGGTTCCATCTGTACCACCCGTGTGGTAGCGGGTATCGGCGTACCCCAGATCACTGCCGTGATGGACGCTTACTCTGTGGCGAAAGAGTACGGAATCCCCATTATCGCGGACGGCGGCATCAAGTACTCCGGCGATATCACCAAGGCTATAGCGGCGGGCGGCAATGTCTGCATGATGGGCAGTATGTTTGCAGGCTGTGATGAGAGCCCCGGGGACTATGAACTGTTCCAGGGACGGAAATACAAGGTATACCGCGGCATGGGATCCATCTCCGCCATGGAGAACGGCAGTAAGGACCGCTATTTCCAGGAGAACGCCAAAAAACTGGTGCCCGAAGGCGTGGAGGGCCGTGTGGCCTACAAGGGTCTTGTGGAAGATACCGTGTTCCAGCTCATGGGCGGTCTGCGCTCCGGTATGGGTTACTGCGGAGCCAGCAGTATTGAGGAGCTGAAACAGAACGGCAGATTTGTCAAGATATCCGCTGCCTCTCTGAAGGAGAGCCATCCTCATGACATACATATCACCAAGGAGGCGCCCAACTACAGCGTGGATGCGTAAGCTCAAGTTGGAATTTTAAGGAAAATTGGTCTTGCAACAACACGGCAAATGCATTATAATGTAGATTAAGAAGAGACTCGGAATTTTGCGCAGACTATTCTGTACAGGAAAGGAGCATGCATGAATATATCGAGCGTGAGTAATGTAAACTCCATATACGGGAAAATAGCAAGCGGAAAGAGAATCCAGACAGCGGCGGATGATGCGTCCGGACTTGCCATATCCAATGAACTGAAGCGGAATAACAATGGGCTGGATGTAGGCGCTTCCAATATCCAGGATGGAATCGGCGTAGCCAACATTAAGGACGGGGCGCTGGGAAGCATGCAGGATGCGTTGCAGCGGATTCATGAACTCAGCATCAAGGCCTCCAACGGGCTGTATGGTGATGATGAGAAACAGATGATTCAGAAAGAGGTTGACCAGCTTTTAGAGGGCATCCAGTATACGGCCACTGCGACACAGTTCAACGGCATGAAACTGCTGGACGGAAGCATGGCGGATATGGATATCGCAATGAATGCCGATGGAACGGGCATAAAGATTCAGATGGAAAACCTATCGCTGAAGTCGCTTGGACTTGAGGGATACAATGTCACCGGAGATTTTGACATTGGCGTCATTGAGAACGCTATGAAAAAAATCAGCGAGGCAAGGAGCAGCACCGGAGCGTACACCAACGCCATGGAGCACGCTTACAATTACAATACTTCGGCGTCCTATAATCTTCTGAGCGCCAGGAGCCGGATAGAGGATCTGGATATCCCGACAGCGGTTTCCGAGCAGAAGAAAAACAAACTGCTGGATGACTATCGCATGGGTATGCTGCGCATGAAGATGCAGAATGATACACTGATTACCAAGATGTTTGGCAGCATGTAAGCGGAAGACTATTTAATACAGCAAATGAGATTTTATTCCGATGGGCATGAACTGCTCATCGGAATTCTTTTAACAGGAAATGAAGAATTGTTCCTTATAAAAAGCATATAGAGGATCAATTGGCGCAATAGCACAAGTGCAGCTTGCGCTATGCGGGGGTATAATGTTGGCAAAAAATGGAAAATGGCGGAACCTTTTTCAGCTTTTATGTATCTATTACATATAGGCTATTTTTTTCAAATCGCGAAAGATGCTAAAAGACGTAGAAAGAGGTTTCGGACGATGAAACAAATTGAATTTTGTGAGCGGGTCAGTCAATACAGACACCAATTTTACATAACTGCTTTTGCCATACTGGGAAATGAGGCAGACGCGGAGGATGCTGTCTGTAATGCCATTTTGAACGGGTATGAGCATCTGGCACAATTGAAAAATCCGAAGAAGTTTAAATCATGGATGCTCACCATTACGAAAAATGAGGCTTTGAAACTCTGTCGCAAGAGAATGGAACTCCCGGGGGATGAAAATGTGGAGCGGCTGATGCAGCCAAC
Organism: Lachnospiraceae bacterium; assembly: GCA_014804645.1. GTDB lineage: Bacteria > Bacillota > Clostridia > Lachnospirales > Lachnospiraceae > Acetatifactor. The sequence goes on from JAAUZI010000076.1 coordinate 100,698, forward strand.
CTATGACAGCCATAACGAATTGTGGGATATTGTACAATCGTTAAAGGATGAATATCGCATCGTCATAGTGCTCTTCTATTACAACGTGCGGGATATTTCCCAAGTGCTGGATATCTCCATAGGAACGGTTAAATCACGCCTGGATCGCGGAAGAAAGCTTTTGAAGGATGCTTTGGGTGAATAGGTGGAATCGGATATGAATAAATTTGACAAGAAAATGAAAGAACTTTTCAAAAACATAGAGGCTCCGGCATCCTATGATGAGAAAGTGGACAAGATTCTGCTTGATATCATGAAGAAGGATGAAACTATTCTGGAAAAGAAAACAAATAGCAGGTTAATCCCCCGGATCGCTATTTGTCTGCTCTGTATTGTCTGCGCTGTCTCGTTGTACACCTTGGACGTCCATGCGGATCTCTTTTCTTTTTTTAAGGAAACGATATTGGATTTTCTGGGAAGAGGTAGTTCCGGGGAGGACATCTCGGATATGGGTGTGGAGAGCGAAAAACTGTCGGTGGACAGCAAGCCTGACCTGATGATGGAGCTGCAGGAAACTGTCATTGACAGCCACAGTATATATCTGCTGGTGAAAATAACGGCGCCCTCCAATATCCAGTTTGAGGAAAATGTGTTGTTTGATTATTTCTGTTTTTGCAAGGGGGCAAATTATAATGTGAATCAACTCCTTGGCGGCTCGCTCTCCTGTGAACTGCTGGAGGTGAGTGAACAGTACCCCAACATAGCCACCTATGTGGTCAGTAAGGTATTTGATGAGACTTTGGAAGAGGGCAGCGAAGTGACCGTATGTTTCAAGGATCTGACAAGGGACCCCTATTCTTCCGACCCGGAGCTGCTGATAAACGGATTATGGAGCCTGACTTTTCCCTATTCTCCCACGGTCACTGACCATATAGAGCTGGAGGGCGGCCCGGATATGGTGTTTTCCTATATAAACACAACGGCGGAGTTAATAGGCATTGAGATATCTCCCGTTGGGATCTTGGTGCGTGCCGATGTTTCTAATTTTCCCCAGGACGAGCTGGGGGTCTCGGACACTACGATTGCCATCAGGCTGAAGATGATTGACGGAAGCGAGTTAATAGTGGTGAGTCATGATCCCGAAGAAACGGGGTATATCCAGGGCGGCAGCGTATCCTTTAGCGAAGAAGGAGAAAAAACGTACCAGCAGGATAATCTGGAATTCAGCGGTATGATTAATATTGCAAAGGTAGTGGGAGTATACATAGAAGATCTGTATGTACCTGTACACGAAGTGGAATGACTAAAGCGTCTCCCAGTGGCAGTGGTACTCCCTCAAAAAAATAAAATCTCGGGAACCTTTTTATTCTCATAAGTATCTTATTAATATAGGCAGGAAAACTGCGCGATGTAGCAAAGGAACCGTCCGGGTGGCGGAAAATACAGAACTGCGGTGTTCCTGACCAGCATAGCTCGGCCCGCAGGAGGGCATATACTGACTAACATTAAGATTTCCCAATTTCCGCACAGCACATGTCGCATAATTGGGCAGATGTAGTTTATCAAAGATAAACTACAGTAGTTTGCCATTTGGCAAACTACATTGCACTGTGCGGAAAGGAAAATCTAATCGTTAGTGAGTATAAGATGGCTATGACTTTATATTACATGGAGGAATGAGAAATGAAGAAAAAGGTTTTAGCGTTGTTATTGGGAGGGGTAATGGCAGTCGGTACCCTCTCCATGCAGATGCCTGTGATGGTGGAGGCCATGACCAGTGATGAATGTGACTATTATTCGGAAAACCACATCAAGTCATGTGAGGTTGCCACTGTGGACGGGCAACTCACTGTGACAATTGACATTGAGGAATTTGAAACCAGAACCTCTAATGGCGGGGTGACGCTTTATGCGTTTGAAAAACCATTGGAGAAACAAACAAACGATTGGGGCGGCGAGGACTATCCCGTATACGAACAAAGAGGGTGGTCAGGGGAGTTAGATATTGATAAAAGCGGAACATATACTTTTACTGGCCTCACGGGTGGTAAAACGTATTATGTATACGCCATAGCCTATGACCTGCATGGACTGCAGCCCTCGGAAGATTCCGGTCAGCATTATGCGGCATATCTTGGTTCTGGTAGGACCGCCGGCAAAGTCTTCACTGTGGAAGAGTGTGACGGGAGTTACTCAGATAAGCACATCACGTCAAGTGAGGTTACTGCCATTGACGGAAAGCTTGCAGTGACGATTGACCTTGCGCTCGAACATGAAAATAGTTATTTTGCTCTTTATGCGTTCGATGAACAATTAAAGGAGCGTTCTGACGGTTTTGCAGGTATATATGATCCTGTGTCGGGGGAAATTGTGTTTAGAGATGATCTTCCATTTTATCCTATTTTTTTAGAGACCCCTGTAGCAAGTAAGGATATTTATGAGGGAAGCGGTACTTATACTTTTACGGAGCTTCCAGCTGACAAGACTTATTATGTATATTGCATTGTTTTTGATCATCATGAGGCGATGGGAGAGGGCGAATGGGGTGAAGATGCCGTGTACACTCATTGGGCAGCGTATCTCGGGTCCAATAGTTCCGGCAGCCAGGGAGGCGGCTCTGCCAATACTCCCTCCGGCAGCGCCCCCTCTAATACCGCCAAAACGGCAGAGTCAGCGATAATCGGCCAGATCAAAACAGCGGAGACCGGTTCCACTGTTACCATGGAGGGTACCACTACCCTGTCCAATTCGGTTATGAAGGAACTGCTGAAAAAGGGCGACGTATCTCTAAAACTTGAGTTCACATACAATGAGGAGGATTATGTGATCGTGATCCCCGCTGGCGCGGCTCTCGATAACGACATTCCCTGGTATGGCCCTCTGTATCTGGCCCAGCAGTATGGAAACAGCGCAGGGACTGCGGCTCCCGCAGCAGCCGAGGCAGGCGGAGTTTATGAGGTGAAACGCGGCGACACCCTGAGCAAGATCGCAGCGGCAAACAACATGACGCTGAAACAGCTGCTGGCCAAGAATCCCCAGATCAAGGACGCGAATAAGATTTCTGTAGGACAGAAGATCAATCGGTAAATTTCCGAGCGGCAGCAGCCGGATATATACTATGCCGGGCCACTGTGCAAAATCGGTGGTCTGGCATTTACTGCGTAATTGAAGAAATAGTTCAAATATTGCTTGTATTTCTCTTCTGTATATGCTACTATACTTTCAAAGCATATATTCTTTTCACTGTTGATGAATCACTTCTGTTTTCAGAACATCGGAAAATCTATGCTTGGAATTCAAAAAGAGAGCAACTGAATACTGGCAGGAGATTTTTGGATATGGTATCTGAAACGTATTTGATATCTTCTGCGCATCGGTGTGATCATTCACACGGACTCAAGGAGGTACAAATTGAAGAAAAAGCAGGTAGAAGACACTTATTTATCGCAGGCTGTGGCTGTAGCGCAGAATGCCGCTGCCTATGACACCAATGTAAAGATTCTGCTGGCGGATAAGCAGATTTTGGCGAGGATCCTGAAATATACGATAGCGGAATTTCGGGATATGGACATCCCGGACATTATTGGTTGTATCTGTGATGATATTCAGGTCGCCGCCATTCCGCTGGACCCGGGTCTGACAAATCTGGGCCGGATTGCGGAGGATAAGACGGAGGATAATGTTTCGGGAGAGGGTATGATATGTTTTGATGTGCGTTTCCATGCTTATCTTGCGAAAGAAGAGATGAAGTTCTTAGTTAATTTGGAGGCGCAGAGGCTGACAAGCCATGGTTCTTTGGGGTATTATCTGGAAAATCGCATTATATATTATATTGCTCGGATGGTCTCTGCTCAGAAGAACACGGAGTTTTGCGGGTCGGATTATGATGGGATGAAGAATGTGCGGAGCATCTGGATATGTATGGACAACGGGAAAGAAAGCGATTCTATTGAGGAAATCAGTCTGGAACGAAAAACAGTGTTTGGGAAAAAGAAGAATCCCCGCAGAATCGGGTTAATGCAGGGGATTATAGTCAATATCCGAAATGATGTAGGGGGTGAAACCTCTGAAAATCCCTTGATCTCGATGCTGGAGACATTATTTTCCAAGATGGATGTGGAGAAGAAAAAGGAGATACTGGAAAGAGTGTACGGCATGGTCATGACTGTAGAGATAGAAAGGAGGATGCAGGAGATGTGCAATTTTTCGGAGGGTATTATAGAAGATAGCTGGAATGAAGGATGGAATAAGGGAATTACTCAGGGAATTACTCAGGGAATCACTCAGTCGATACTGGATTTGCTGGAGGAAATGGGCGATATCCCGGTGGATATTCGTAGCCGTATTTCTGCGGAGGGCGACACGGAAACTCTCAGGGTATGGCATAAGGCAGCAGCCAGGGCAGAAAACCTTTCGACTTTTCGTGAGATTTTGTCTTAAGTTCTGCGGCGAACTTTGGCTTATCAGATTTTTTTGTTTCCGTACTTGCCAAAACGCTCCAAACCATGTACTATATAAGTAATCGTTACACGACTGGCGGAAGACAGCGCAGCTGTTATGGGATGACCCATGGGGAGTGCAAACGTAGAATAAGCCGACCGCCTGGGCAGCCACCTTGACTGTGTGTGCCCAGGTGGTCTTTTTCACTCATTATTAACAACTCAAAACAGGAGGTAGTGTATGTTATCACTAAAGCAGGAACTGGAAAACAATACATATCCCGGCAGGGGTATCGTGATCGGTTTGACGCCGGATGGAACCAGAGCTGTGACGGCTTATTTTATCATGGGTAGAAGCGTCAACAGCCGCAATCGGATCTTTGTAACGGATGGGGAGGGCATCCGCACTCAGGCCTTTGACCCGGCCAAGTTGGTGGATCCCAGCCTGGTTATCTATGCGCCGGTGCGTGTGCTGGGCAACAAGACCATCGTGACCAATGGGGATCAGACTGACACGATCTATGAGGGCATGGACCACCAGCTGACCTTTGAACAGTCTCTGCGCAGCAGGGAATTTGAGCCCGACGGTCCCAATTTTACGCCGAGAATTTCCGGTATTATGCATATTGAGAATGGTGGATACAGCTATGCCATGTCCATCTTAAAGAGCAATCACGGCGACGGCTCCTCCTGCGTGCGAAACACCTTTGCCTATGAGACGCCGCTGGCTGGTGAGGGACATTTCATCCACACCTATATGCACGATGGAAATCCGCTGCCCAGCTTTGAGGGCGAGCCTAAGTTGGTGGAGATGATGGACGATATGAACGCGTTCACAGACATGCTGTGGAACAGTCTGAATGAGGAGAACAAGGTGTCCCTGTTTGTACGTTATATCGACATTTCCACCGGGCAATATGACACTCGTATCATAAATAAAAACCAATAAAAATGCGGAATGGAGGTTCCAAGGAACCTCTAAACAGTATACTCCCGGACAGCACACTGATCCTTGTTCGGACAGCAAAGCGGCCGAATATGGATCACTGGCCCTGTGTGATGTCAGGGAGTATACGGAACTTTAAATTAGGAGAAAAACAATTATGAATGAGATCGAATTAAAATACGGATGCAACCCCAATCAGAAACCTTCCAGAATCTATATGGAGGATGGCAGCGAACTTCCTGTGACCGTCCTGAACGGCAAACCCGGATATATCAACTTCCTGGACGCTTTCAACGGCTGGCAGCTGGTAAAGGAGCTGAAGGAGGCCACCGGCCTGCCCGCCGCCACCTCCTTTAAGCATGTGTCCCCGGCTGGCGCGGCGGTGGGCCTGCCCTTGACGGAGACTCTGGCGAAGATCTACTGGGTAGACGATCTGGGAGAGCTGTCTCCCCTAGCCTGCGCCTATGCCCGCGCAAGAGGCGCCGACAGAATGTCCTCCTTCGGAGATTTTATCGCTCTGTCTGATGTGTGCGATGCGGACACGGCCCGCCTGATCAAGCGCGAGGTGTCCGACGGCGTCATTGCTCCGGGTTATACCGAGGAGGCATTGGAAATACTGAAAGCCAAAAAGAAGGGGAACTACAACGTGATTCAGATTGACCCGAACTATCAGCCCGCACCCATAGAGAAAAAGCAGGTGTACGGCATTACCTTTGAGCAGGGCAGAAATGAGCTGGATATAAACGGTGATCTGTTGTCCAATTTTGTGACGAAGAATCAGACCATTCCCGAGGAAGCGCTGATCGATATGAAGATCGCCTTGATTACCTTAAAATATACCCAGTCCAATTCCGTGTGCTATGTGAAGGGCGGACAGGCCATCGGCATCGGCGCGGGCCAGCAGTCCCGTATCCACTGTACCAGACTTGCGGGCAGCAAAGCGGACAACTGGTATCTGCGTCAGGCCCCCCAGGTGCTGGGACTGGAGTTTTTGGACACCATCGGAAGGGCGGACAGGGACAACGCCATCGACCTGTATATAGGCGAGGAATACATGGACGTGCTCGCGGAGGGCGCATGGCAGAAAATCTTCAAGGTAAAGCCCCCGGTGTTTACTCCGGAGGAAAAGAGAGCGTGGCTGGACGGTAACAGGGACGTGACTCTTGGCTCCGACGCATTTTTCCCTTTCTCCGACAACATTGAGAGAGCGCGCAAGAGTGGCGTAAAATATATTGCACAGCCCGGCGGTTCCGTGAGGGACGATCTGGTGATCGAGTGCTGTGACAAGTACGATATGGCGATGGTGTTTACCGGCATTCGCCTGTTCCACCACTAAAAGTGATTGACACTCCGGGCGGGATTGTCCGTCCGGAGCCTGATTCCCGTAGACATGTGCGGCAGCCAAGGATAAGGAGAATAGCAGAACATGAGACTGGCAGATTTGGAACAATACAACCCGATTACGATACAATGTCACGACAACCCCGATGCGGACGCGCTGGGTTCGGCCTATGGACTGTACTGCTATTTCCGCAGTAAGGGAAAGCAGGTGCGTATGATATACAGCGGCTTTTCCCGGATACAGAAAGCTAATCTGCGCATGATGTGCGACAAACTGAAACTCCCTATAGAGTATGTAAAACGGGAGGGAGAGCCGCCTTTCCCGGGCCTCCTGATTACAGTGGACTGTCAGTATGGGGCGGGCAATGTGACCCGTTTTGAGGCGGAGCAGGTGGCTGTGATTGATCATCACCGTGTTGAGATCGAGAATATACCCATGAGTCGTATTCAGTCCGATCTGGGCAGCTGCTGCACTCTGGTGTGGACTATGCTGCGGGAGGAGGACTATCCTGTGAACGAGGATCTGGTGTTGGGGACAGCGTTGTACTATGGTCTGTATACGGATACCAACCAGCTCTCGGAGATGCATAATCCCCGTGACATGGACATGTGGGAAACAATCAACACCAACAAGAGACTGATTACCATGTTCCGCAATTCCAACCTGTCTCTGCAGGAGCTGATGATTGCGGGAATCGCGATGATCCGTTACAGCTACAACGATGAGTATCGGTTCGCCGTAATCCATTCCCAGCCCTGTGACCCCAATATTCTGGGCCTTATCAGCGATTTTTTGCTGCAGGTGGACGAGATCGACGTGTGCCTGGTATACAATGAGATCAACGACGGCTACAAGATATCCGTGCGCAGCTGTATCCGAGAGGTCAATGCCAACGAGCTGGCGGCCTACCTGACGGAGGGTATCGGCTCCGGCGGTGGACATGCGGAGAAAGCCGGCGGTTTTATCAGCAAGAGGTTGTACGGAGAGAAGAATGGTTCCCTTCATGCGGACGCCTATTTTAATAATCGCATGAACGAGTATTTTGCGGAGTTCATGGTTATTGACGCCAAGGAGTACCAGCTTGATCTGACAGAGCTGCGGCGCTACCGCAAGCGTCCTGATCTGATGGGCTATGTGCGGGTGGACGCCATAGAGGGAATTGGCAAAAGCGCCATTCTCCGTACTCAGGAGGGGGATGTGACGCTGAACCTGAATGTGGCGGAGGGAACCTATCTGGTGCTGGAGGACGACGGAGACATCATTCAGACCAGCAGCAGTCAGTTTGAGCCTTATTATGATATTATGGACGAGAAGTTTGACTGGAAGGCTGTGACGTCCTATGAGCCGACGATCAAAAATCAGGCCAAAAACATCACCTTCCGCCTACAGGACCATGCCATGTCCTGCAGGCCCAACTCTAATCTGCAGGTCTATGTGAAGGAGCTGGAAAAAGGAGTCAAGCTGTTCCCGCTGTGGGATGAGGACGGATATATGCTGGGAGTTCCCGGCGACTATCTGGCGGCTTACTGCGACAATCCCCGGAATCTGTTTATCATTAAGCATAAGCAGTTGGGGGAAAACTACGAAGAAGTTTCATCCGAAGAATTAGTGTGAGGATTGGATTGAAACTTGTCGTCCGGTATGGTATGATGAATAAAATGCTTTGCTTTAAGTGGGCAGTAAAAGGGAAAGGACAGAAGGGTTATGGGCGAACTGGAGAACACGGCGACAGAGGAGTCTTTGGAGGGAAAGGTTTCCCGGAATTTTATAGAACAGATCATTGACAGAGACTTGGCAGAGGGGGTGTACGATAACGTGCATACCCGTTTTCCCCCGGAGCCAAACGGTTATCTGCATATCGGTCATGCCAAGGCAATTCTGACCAACTATCTTCTGGCACAGCAGTATGGCGGCAAGTTCAACATGCGCTTTGACGATACCAACCCCACCAAGGAGGATATCGAGTTCGTGGAGTCCATCAAAGCGGACGTGCAGTGGCTGGGCGCCGACTGGGAGGACAGGCTGTTCTATGCCTCCGACTATTTTGGGCAGATGTACGAGGCGGCGGTAAAACTGATAAAGAAGGGCAAGGCCTATGTGTCTGACCTGACTGCGGAGCAGATTCGGGAGTACAGAGGCAGCTTTACCGAGCCGGGCAGGGAAGACCCTTGCAGCGGCCGCACCGTGGAGGAGAACCTGAAACTCTTCGAGGAGATGAAGGACGGAAAGTATGCGGATGGGGAAAAGGTACTCCGCGCCCGCATAGACATGGCCTCCCCCAATATCAATATGCGAGATCCGGTGATCTACCGCGTGGCTCATATGAGTCACCACAACACGGGGGACGCTTGGTGCATTTATCCCATGTATGATTTTGCTCATCCCATTGAGGACGCCATTGAGGGCATTACCCATTCCATATGCACACTGGAGTTCGAGGATCACAGACCGCTGTATGACTGGGTGGTGAGAGAGCTGGAATATCCCCATCCCCCCAAGCAGATCGAACAGGCAAAAATGTACCTGAAGAATGTGGTGACCGGTAAGCGCTATATCAAGAAACTGGTGCTGGACGGCAAGGTGGACGGCTGGGATGATCCCAGGCTGGTGTCCATTGCGGCGCTGCGCCGCCGTGGATTTACGCCGCAGTCCATCCGTCGGTTTGTGGAGATGTGCGGTGTGTCGAAGGCACAGTCCGTGGCGGATTACGCGGCGCTGGAATACTGTATCAGAGAGGATTTGAAGGTGCAGGTTCCCCGCTATATGGCGGTACTCGACCCGGTAAAGCTTGTGATCGACAACTATCCCGAGGGCCAGACGGAGTATCTGTCCGCCGTGAACAACCCGGAGAATGAGGAACTGGGCAGCAGAGAGATTCCCTTTGGCAGAGAGCTGTATATCGAGAGAGAGGACTTCATGGAGGAGCCGCCCAAAAAGTATTTCCGCATGTTCCCCGGCAATGAGGTGCGTCTGATGAACGCCTATTTCGTGACCTGTACCGGCTGCGAGAAGGATGCGGAGGGCAATATCACCGTGGTACACTGCACTTACGATCCCGCCTCCAGAGGAGGCAACAGCCCGGATGGCAGAAAGGTGAAGGGCACCATTCACTGGGTGGCGGCTCAGACGGCCATTCCTGCCCAGATACGTCTGTATGAGAATCTGATAGATGAGCAGAAAGCGGACGAACAGGGGTCGATATATGACGAGAATGGGGAACTGTACTTGAACCCCGATTCTCTGGTGGTAAAGCAGGGGTATCTGGAACCGGCGTTTGCGGGCGCCGGGGCCTATGAGAGATTCCAGTTTGTGCGTCAGGGATTTTTCTGTGTGGACGCAAAGGATTCCACAGAGGAGCGGCCGGTATACAATCGGATCGTGTCGCTGAAGAGTTCCTTTGTACTGCCCAAATAGGCGGAAAGAACTGCGGAAGAACAACGTTGTGAAATGAGAAAATCAGAGAAAGAGGATTGAGTGCTATGGGAATATTTTCAGGACTGAAAGACTTGGGACTTGGCGATCTGGAGAACAGCGATCTGTTCGCAGACGAGGAGAAGGCGGTAGAGCAGGCGGCGGAGCCGGCCCCGCCGGAGGAGACGGATTTTATCTATGATAAGTCCTTTACCTGTCCCGTGTGTGACAAACAGTTTATGTCGCGGGTCATGAAGACCGGCAAGGCAAAGCTTGTATCCACGGATTTGGATCTGCGGCCCCGGTATGTGGGGATCGACGCCACAAAGTATGATGTGGAGCTGTGCCCGCACTGTAAGTATGCGGCGCTGACCCGCTACTTTACTACGGGTATGACTACCGCACAGATCCATCTGATAAAAGAGCAGATCAGCCCCAAAGTAAAACTGCAGCCCCACTCGGAGGATTACTATACCTACGAGGAGGCTATGGAGCGCTATAAGATAGCGCTGGTGTGCGCCATGGTCAAGAAGGCAAAAAACAGCGAGAAGGCTTATATTTGCCTGAAGTCGGCATGGCTGCTGCGGGGCTACCGCGAGGAGTTGGAGAGCAAGCGGCAGCTGCTGCCCCAGCAGAGGGAGGAGTTGAACCAGCAGGAGCAGGAGTATCTGCAGAATGCCTACAAGGGCTTTGTGGAGGCGCAGAAGTCAGAGCGGTATCCCATGTGCGGTATGGATGAGTACACCATGGACTATCTGACGGCAGTGCTGGCCTTTGAGGTGGGCGAGTTGGATACGGCCTCCCAGTATGTGTCCAGACTGCTGGCGTCCATGGCCAACAGCCGTGTCAAGGACAAGGCCAGAGATCTGAAGGATTTGATTGTGGCCAAGAGGAAAGAAACGGAAAAATAGGGTATGTATGATTTGACCGCCATGCTGCGTTCAGGCAGTGATAAATGCCTGTATGAGCAGATATACGAATATATCAGACAGGAAATCAGAGAGGGGAAGTTGCGCCCGGGGGAGCGACTTCCCTCTACCCGTTCTCTGGCGGAATATCTTCAGATATCCCGGAGTACGGCAACTCTGGCCTACGACCAGCTGTTGTCGGAGGGCTATATTGCCTCCCGTCCCTACAGGGGATATTATGTCTGCCAGATGGAGGAGCTGTACCGGCTGGACACCGGGGAGGAGTGCGACCACGGGGAGGAGTCCCCGATAGAGAGGGAGATGAGGTATGTCTGTGATTTTTCTCCCACTGCCACGGACATGTCCCAGTTTCCCTTCAGTGTCTGGCGCAAAATCAACAAAAATGTTCTGAGCGAGGGCAGCAGCGGTCTTTTTGCCCAGGGAGACGCTCAGGGAGAGTACAGTCTGCGGGAGACTATCAGCAGATACCTGCACTCCTCACGGGGAGTAAACTGTTCCCCCCAGCAGATCATAGTGGGCGCGGGAAACGATTATCTGCTGCTGCTCTTGGAAAAGATATTGGGACGGCATGTGCGGATAGCCATGGAAAATCCCACCTATAAGAGAGCCTATCAGATTTTCAACTCCTTTGCCTACGAGATTACCACGGTGGATATGGACGAGGCGGGCATGTCGGTGGAGGGGCTGCGCCAAAGCGATGTGACGGCGGCGTACGTGATGCCATCCCACCAGTACCCCACGGGGGTGCTGATGCCCATCGGACGGCGGCTTGAGTTGCTGAAATGGGCCAACGAGGCACCGGGGAGATATTTGATCGAGGACGATTATGACAGTGAGTTTCGTTACCGTGGAAAACCCATTCCCTCGCTGCAGGCGTCGGACACCCAGGGACGGGTAATCTACATCGGTACTTTCAGTAAATCCATTGCTCCGGCTATCCGCGTCAGCTATATGGTGCTGCCCCAGGTTTTGCTGGAGCGCTACCGGCAGCAGTGCTATTTCTATTCTGCCACTGTGCCCAGAATCGACCAGAAGGTGCTGGAGGAGTTTATTGCAGAGGGATATTTTGAGCGGTATTTGAACAAGATGCGCAAGCGCTACAAGGAAAAACACGATCTGCTACTGGATGAGCTGGCGGATTTCGGGGCAGACTTTATTGTCACAGGAGAAAATGCGGGTCTGCATCTGCTGCTTACCGGCAGAAGAGGGCAGACGGAAAGCGATCTGGTGGAAGCGGCGCGGGCCAAGGGGGTCAGGGTATACGGTCTGTCGGAGAGCCTGGTGGGAAAAGCCGGGGAGCAGCCCGGAAGTACCGTGCTTTTAGGCTATGGCGGTCTGGGGCTGGAAGACATCAGAAAAGGCCTGGCGCTTCTGCGACAGGCCTGGCTGTAGGAAAATATTATTCCTCTTCGGTTTCCTGATCGGGAGTCTCCTCCTCAATGAGGGCCTCCTCTTCGTCGGCCTCCTCCTCGTCAAAGAATTCCTCCACGTCCTTCTCAGCCTTCTCCTCCGCGTCGGATATGGTCTGGGACAGAGTGGTAAAATGGTCCTCGGCATTGGAGAACTTTTCGGAGAGAGTACTCACCGCATCCCCCACCTTCTGTACCACGGTTTCGGCTACGGCCCCGGCTTTTTCCACGGCCTTCTCTGAGGCCTCCTTGGCTATAGACACATAGTTGCGCACAGGTGTGGCAGTCTCCTCGTCCAGGTCATCGCTGAAGTTGTCATAATCGTCATCCTCCTCAGCAGTGGCGGCGGGGGTAGTATCTTTCCTGGTCAGATAGTAATAGGCAGCGGCGGCCGCAGTACCTGCAGCGGCAGTAAAGAGTAAAAACTTACCAAATTTTTTAGCCATGGGGTTACTCCTTTCAAAATGAGTCTGGTTATATATATAGACATTTTAATACTATTTTGCGAAAATGAAAAGAGAATATGTATAAAAAGTTTATAAAAACTATAGGAACCACTCCTTGCAAGCCTATACCGGGTGTGTTATACTGACTAACGTTAGTGGTTCAAAGGGGTTTCGATGGAAATGTATGGCGGCAGGCGCGTCATATGCATGAGGAATGTATGAACGGGAAATTTTTTGATCTGAAGAAAGAAAAACAGGATAGAATGATTAACGCCGCCTTAAAGGTGTTTGCCCAGCAGGGGTATCGCCATGCCAGCACCGACGAGATCGTCCGGGAGGCGGGTATCAGCAAGGGGCTGCTGTTCCATTATTTTACCAGCAAGCTGGGAGTGTATACCTTTGTATATGACTACAGTGTCAGATACATGATTTTGGAGCTGGGCGCCCGGGTACCGGCGGGAGAGAAGGATCTGTTTGCCGTGTGCAGAGCCATGGAGCTGGCGCGCATGCAGGCCATGAAGGGTTATCCGTATATGCAGCAGTTTTTGGACCGCTGTATGAAGGAGGATGTGAGCGAGGCTCTGTTGGCTACAGAACAAAAGAGAGAGGACCTGGCGGAAGCGTATGAGAGGATACAGAACCAGATCGACTATGACAGCCTGTCGGCGGGAGTGGACGGGCGCAAGCTGGAAAGGATGCTGAGCTACACCATACAGGGGCTGATGCAGCAGCGCTTTCTGGACGCATCCTTCCAACCGGAAATGCTATACGCCGAGACCATAGAGTATATTGATATGCTGGAGAGTATCGTGAAGACACAAACTCCGTGATTTTTTTACTTGTTCATTTTGTGGGGCGGGTCGGCGGGGTATCCCCCCTTGAGTTTCTGCATGCCCCGCTGTATAGCGTCGCGGGAATTCTTCCAGTCCGCGTCCTTGTTCTGATAGTCAAATTTTTCCACCATCCAGGACACATCCTCATACAGGCGCTCCATATTGCGCTCCATCAGGGGCAGAACCACATCATAAAACTGTTTCAACTCCTTATCTGAGAGCCGCTGGTCCGCAGCGTTGCACAGATCACCGAAATGAGTCAGGCAAAATCCCTTGCTGCTCTTCACCTTTTCACGGAAATCCTCGTCCCGGCTGTACATATGGAAAAAGGTGTCCATATAGCGGGAATAGTTGTCCTTAAAATGATCGCAGATATAGCAGGAGGCGTTCTTCTGCGAGACCCACATGCTGATGCCGTTGCCGCCGGTATTGCCCCGCAGCTTGTCCTTCAGGGACACTCTGCCGGGAGAAAAGGCGGCAAATTGTTGTTTCATCTCCCGTATGGTTCTCTGATAGTGGGTTTTCAAAATCCAGGCATTGCCCAGAGTGTTGCCATAGTCAAACATTTTCTGAAAATGCATGCGGCAAAATCCCGCCTTGTCCGTGGCCTCGCGGATATCCGCCTCCATGTAGGAGCTGCTGTTGCCCAGGCAGAAATCCATCACATCCTGCTCCACAGCTCTCTCAATAAAGCAGAAAGGGCATTCATCATGAGCCTCCATGGCTTCGTTCAGTGGTATGGTGTAAAGTTGTTCTTTCATAGTGTGGCACCGTCCTTTTGCGTCTTGTTTACAACAGTTTAAATCATTTTTCAAAAATTGGCAACAATTCTTAAAAAGTTGTGACAAAGTTGTGAAAAAAAGAAATGAAAACTTAAGATTATTTTGCTTGTAATTTGCGGGAATTGCGGCTACAATTCTATATATAAAAATTACGTGAGAGATGTGGTCGTCTTGGTATTCAGCAGTATTGAATTCTTGTTGTACTTCCTCCCGATTTTTATCCTGGTATATATGATTGTCCCGCAGAGACCGAGAAACGGGGTCCTGGTTATTGGCAGCCTGATATTCTATGCATATGGAGATCTGCGCTGGCTGGGGCTTTTAGTGGTGTCTGCGGTATGCAATTTTATACTGGCCAGGGTGATACGCAGGAAGAGTGGGCTGATCGCCGCGGTGGCGGTGAATATCGGCGTTTTGGTTGTATTTAAATATTATCAGGGAGGCGCGATGCTTCCCCTGGGCATCAGTTTTTACACCTTTCAGGTGGTATCCTATCTGGTGGACGTGTATCGCAGGGAAGTTCCGGCGGAGAGAAAATTTTGGGACTTTGCGGCATATATTATGATGTTCCCCAAGCTGGTCATGGGGCCCATCACAAGCTATCAGGAGGTGCGGAGACAGCTTCGCCGACGTATCTGCAATGCGGAGAGCCTGCAGGACGGATTGAAACTGTTCATTCTGGGTCTGTGTGGAAAGGTGCTGCTGGCGGATCAACTGGCGCTGTTGTGGAATGAGGTGCAGGTCACGGGCTATGAGAGTATCTCCACGCCGCTGGCATGGATTGCCGCGGTGGCTTACTCACTGCAGCTGTATTTCGACTTCGCGGGATACTCGCTGATGGCGGTGGGACTGGGGCGTATGCTGGGGTTCGGACTGCCGGAGAATTTCCGTCAACCCTATATGGCGTTGTCCGTGCGGGAATTTTATCGCAGATGGCATATGTCGCTGGGCGACTGGTTCTGCAAATACGTATACATTCCTCTGGGCGGCAGCCGCAGGGGGGAGGGCAGGACGGTCTGCAATCTGTTGATGGTGTGGCTGCTGACCTCCCTGTGGCATGGTATCACAGGCAATTTTCTGATCTGGGGTATGGGAATCTGCCTGCTGATTATTTTGGAGAGACAGGTGGGGAGGCTGTGGAAGGGCAAGGCTCCGGCAGTCTGTCATCTGTACCTGTGGGCGGTGATTCCCGTCACATGGATGTGTTTTGCCATCACAGACCTGGGACAGCTGGGTATCTATCTGAGCAGAATGTTCGGATTGGGCGAGAGCGTGGCGGTGTATGCGCAGGACTGGCAGAGGGCGCTGATCGACTACGGTCTGCTGCTGGGCGCAGGCATGGCGGCAAGTACGCCGCTGGTGCGCTGGGTATATCAGAAACTGGAGAAACGCTGGTTTGGAATGCTCTTGCTGGCGGTGGGTTTCTGGTTCTGTGTACACAAGATAATATTGGAGGGAGGGAATCCCTTTATGTACCGGAATTTTTAGTGATAAGTAAGGGTGGAGGATGACCTTGAAGTGGTGGAAAAAATGGTCCTTTGTGATCATATTGGCGGTAACGGGTATCATTTATTATGGAGCGAGCACGGGCCTGCTGAAAATAAACGGCTGGGAGAGTGTGGATCCGGTGGGGGAGGAAAGCTCGGGGGAAGACTGGCAGCTGCAGGGGATAGACATTATCGATCCCGATCCTATGCCGGAGAGCACGGATGTGCAGGAAGAGAGCGGGGAGACAGCGGCGTCTCAGAGTGAGGAGCCGGAACCGGCGGCAACCCCGGAGCCGGAGGAAACCGGAGCGGAGGACATACCTCCCGAGCCGGAGCCTGAACCTGAACCGGAGATTTGTATAGGGAGAGTGGAGGACGACTATTTTTCCGACGCCCTGTTTCTGGGGGATTCCCGAACCGTTGGCCTGTTCAAGTACGGCGGGCTGGGGGAGACGGCAACCTTCTATGCCTCCACCGGCATGACTATCTACAAGCTTTTCGGAGCGGAGATCGTGGAGCTGCCGGAGCAGCAGGGGATGATATCGGTGGAGGAGGCTCTGCAGCATCAGAGTTTCGGCAAAATATATATTATGATGGGCATTAACGAGATGGGATGGGGCACGGTGGAAAGCTTTACGGAGGCCTACGCGGAGGTGATAGAGCATCTGCAGGAGCTACAGCCGGACGCGATAATTTACATCCAGAGCATTCTGAAAGTCACCACGGCTCGATCCGACAAGGGGGACCATATCAACAACGAGGCAATTCAGGCCCGCAACGAGGCGTTGAGTCAGCTGGCGGACGGGGAGAAGATTTTTTATCTGGAAGTCAATGAGGTGATCTGCGACGAGGATGGAGGAATGGTAAAGGACTACACCACCGACGGCGTTCACCTCAAGGCAAAGTATATCAGCCTGTGGGAAGAATATTTGAAGGACAATGCGGTTTTGCTTGACTGACGGGGCCGGTTGGGATATAATGGACAAAGCACATAGGCATACGCTGTAAAGGGCTGCAAGGGAGTTTGCTCACCAAGCGGCCTTTTTTGCAGGGCAGATGCGGAATGGAGGTTCTAAAGAACCTCTCAAATAGGAGGAAAAAAGAGATGAGTGACAAATCAAACGCACTGGGCAAGAGCGATATCTATGACGCCAGAAGCCTGGGAACGCCCAAAGTAGCTATTTTGGGAATTCAACACATGTTCGCCATGTTCGGCTCCACAATTCTGGTACCCATGCTGACAGGACTGGATGTGTCCACTACACTGCTGTTTGCGGGACTGGGCACACTGCTGTTTCACCTGCTGACCAAGAGGAAGGTTCCCGCTTTTCTGGGATCGTCCTTTGCCTTTCTGGGAGGCTATATGGCGATAGCGCCCATGCT
The DNA here is from genome assembly GCA_014804645.1 of Lachnospiraceae bacterium. GTDB lineage: Bacteria > Bacillota > Clostridia > Lachnospirales > Lachnospiraceae > Acetatifactor. The sequence continues at coordinate 118,084 of JAAUZI010000076.1, forward strand.
TGACGGACAGCCCAACAAGGAGCTGTTGCCCTACGCCTGTTTTGGAGTGGCCTGCGCGGGTCTTCTCTATCTGGTGCTGGCGCTGCTGATTAAGCTGTTTGGCACCAAGCGGGTGATGAAATTTTTCCCTCCCATTGTCACCGGTCCCATTATCATCTCCATCGGCCTGACGCTGTCCCATACGGCTATCGACAGCTGCAGCACCGACTGGCTGACTGCCCTCACGGCGATTCTGCTGGTGATAATCTGCAATATCTGGGGCAAGGGCATGATTAAGATCGTCCCCATCATTATCGGTGTGATAGGATCCTACCTGCTGGCGGCAGTGCTGGGCGGAGTGGACTTTATTCCCATACAGCCGGTGGATTTCACCGCCATACGGGAGGCCGCATGGGTGGGTCTGCCCATACACTGGAACGATACAGTGTTCTCCCTGCTGGGCAAGGCGGACACAGAACTGCTGATTACCGCCCTGATTACCATTATGCCCATCGCGCTGGCGACTATGGTGGAGCATATCGGTGACATATCCGCGATTTCTTCCACGGTCGGCAGGAATTACATAAAGGATCCGGGTCTGCACCGTACTCTGTTGGGAGATGGTCTGGCTACAGTTTTGGCGTCCCTGTTCGGCGCACCCGCCAATACCACCTATGGGGAGAATACCGGCGTGTTGTCCCTGACCAGAGTGTTTGATCCGCTGGTAATTCGGCTGGCGGCCTGTTTTGCCATCCTGTTCTCCTTCTGTCCCAAGTTTGCGGCGGTGATCGGCTGTATGCCCACTGCCACGGTGGGCGGCGTATCTCTGGTGCTGTACGGCATGATCTCCGCTGTGGGTGTGCGAAACATTGTGGAGACCAGAGTGGACTTCAGCAAGACCCGCAACGTGCTGATCGCGGCGATGATTCTGGTGCTGTCCATCGGCATCGCATACAGCAGTGCTGGAGCCATTGTCTTTACTGTGGGCGATGTGACGATCCAGCTGTCCGGTCTGGCGGTGGGTGCTCTGGTGGGTATCTTTATGAACGCCGTTCTGCCGGGCAAGGATTATAACTTCGACGAGGAGACGCCCTCCGAGACAGGAGTGGATTTCTCCGTGAGAAACAAGGAGAAGTAATTTCGGATAGAAGAGGATTGCAGCGGAAAGTACAGAGGATGCCCCAAGGCATCCTCTGTTTATATATCAAACGTCCGGTGAAAACGGGCAGAGGGGAGTAGGAATGATAATTGACATGCACTGTGACACAATCAGCGAAATCCGCCATCGGCGGAAAGAAAAAGGGGAGGAGTGCGGTCTGCGGGAAAATGGAATGCACATTGACGCCCTGCGGCTGCGGGAGAGCGGTTATCTGCTCCAGTGCTTTGCTCTGTATGTGAATCTGAGGGGCTGCGGGGGAATCGACGAGCGGGGAGCGACTCATCCGGACAGAGCCTGGGAGGATCTGCAGGAGCTGTACAGACTGTACCGTCAGGAACTGTCCCAGAATGAGGACATATTGCAGCCGGTGGACGGCCCTGACGGGCTGGAGAACTGCAGACAGACCCGGAAGGTGGGAGCGCTGCTGACAGTGGAGGAAGGCGGTGTCTGCGGCGGCAGCTTGAGACGGCTGGAGGAGCTGTATGATATGGGGGTGAGAATGATGACCCTGACCTGGAATTTCCCCAATGAGCTGGGACGCCCCAACATTGACGGACTGAGTCCCCGGCATGGCTATGCGTCACTGTTTCAGGCGGATATGGAGCATGGTCTGACAGAGACAGGGCGGGTTTTTGTGGCTCGGATGGAAGAACTGGGAATGCTGGTGGACGTCTCTCACCTGTCAGACAAAGGGTTCTGGGACGTGGCTGAGGCGAGCCGCCGCCCCTTTGTGGCCAGTCATTCCAATGCCCGGTCGGTGTGTCCCTGTGTGCGCAATCTGACGGACGAAATGATACGGTGTCTGGCAGAGAAGGGGGGCGTCATGGGACTTAACTTCTGTGCAGATTTCCTGCGGACCGTGCCGGAGGGAGTGCGCAATCCGGGCAGACTGGAGGATGTGACGGCCCATGCGGCTCATATTTTCCGGGTGGGGGGAGAGGATTGTCTGGGGCTTGGCAGCGATTTTGACGGCATTGACACCAATGAGGCCCTTCCCGGCGCCCA